>JAEWRL010000107.1 GCA_023398955.1 Pseudomonadota bacterium | reverse complement strand
TTTGGTGGCGGGAGGCACGGGCATCGACTGCACGACGGCCATCGGGTGGACGTACCGTTTCGAGGAGTGCGTCTCGATCCTCGGTACTGTGGATTGCAATGCGACGGCCCTCCCCAGTGCTTGTGAGCAGGTCATCACTGTCGCCAGCGGCGGATAGGGAGACGGGTTTCCACCGGTACCAACCGCTCGTCGAGGCGCACGTGCGCGACCCCGACCACGGCGCGTTCGCCCTCGAGCACGAAGGGGACATCGCGGCGCTCTCGGATTTCCGATACTTCGTCGACAGGCACTTCGAAGACGGATGCAATCTGGTCGACCTGCCTTGCGACCAGCGCCACCGGGCCCTTGGAGCGGTGCTGGGGTGGCATGCTGCTGAGGTAGATTTACGCGTCAACGATATTGGCTTATGGTTCCGTCCAACGAACGCAGGTTACTTCGGCTACTTAAATGAGCTTACAACGCCGAGTACAACGAGCCAGCAGGTATGGACTATGTTTCGGCTGGGCCGAGCGGCGTACCCGGGGTAATCGATGTCGCGATTCTCGTCGCCACTGCGGCGTCTGGGCTGTCCGTTGAGTACGCGGCCTGCGATGGATGCAAGAACTACGGAAAGTACGACGAGTGCCAAGACGCAGGCCCATGCAGCCACATGATTTACGTCGCGTGCGTCCGCGGCGAGGCGCGCCGGGAGGCATTCCTGCTGGTCCAACAGCTCGAGCTGAGCCGCGAAGAATGGACAATACCCCGATGTCTTCGAGGTAGGTTACGGTACACCTTGTCTGAGTATAGGGTTCGAACACCTCGAGGCCGGAGCAGGAGCGGAATCCGCAACCAGACGCCCCATCACATGGCGCGATGGGGCGGGCTACAGGCTCGACGCTTGCCCGCACCCGCCCGGCATATCCTGGAGCGGGGGCAACGAGGTGGACCTAACTGTGCTTCGATTCAGACAAGGACCGGCATCCGGCTTCGGAATGGCGCGGAGCGCGCGGCACGTCAAGGGCTGACGGTCACGCTGTCACCGACGGGCACTTCCTCTCCCAAGGCGCAGCGACACTCGTTCGTAGGACCACGCTCGAGACGTGGGCAACGGCGCGGGACGTACCATTCGGCAGCACCGTTCGTGAAGCGCCCCAGGACGTGACCAAAGCTCACTAGGTACGCGCTGTCAGCCCCTCGGGCCCCCGGCCAGCGTGCAACCTCACGCGGCAGAAGGTGCGACGGCCAGCTCGCCACACGCATTGCCCCACCGGCGTGGAGCCGGTCGAGTCCCCCGCAGCCCGCCGCGACAAGCACTGCCTCGCCGTCCGCTTCCATGCCTATGGCAGCCGGACAACCCGGAACAACGGCAATGGGTACGAGCTGCCACTCGGGTGAGCCATCATTCGGCAGGAGTTTGTATATCGCTGTGCGGCTGACGCAGGGGTCTCCCGCGCAGAGCCCAGCCACGCCGACAATCCCGAACGGCGTCCGAGCGATCCAGCGCACCGGGGCGGCCAGCGGGGCATCGAGCCGCTGCGCATGGGCTGTGCCCGCTGGTACCCAGTAGAGCCCGCTCCCATCGGCTTCGCCGCGGTCCATCGCTATGAGCCAACCCGTATCCGTCTGAACGGACGTACGGGTAGCGGCCTCCGATAGCTTCTCGAGGTCCGCGGGGAGCGCGACAGGCGGCGTGACACGACTCGCTTCCGTAATGGCCTGGCTCCAATACGTGGGACGGACCAGTACGGGTTCTGGGGTTGCCCCCAGCTGCCAACGCAACGCGGGATCCCGCGTCGTGGCCCCGCAGTCCACGAGCGGTGGCGGAGCATCCAACTCTACCACGAGAGGCCAGGACGCACCAGCGCTCCCATGATCTGGCGCGTGCGGCGCTGGCGTGGACGCGCGCTGGGACGGCGTCTGTGTGGCCGAAGCCGCCAAGGTCGGGGCCGCTCCCGCTCCACAGCCTGCCACAACGAAACCCGTCAAGGCCGACAGCAGCGCAACGGGCGGGTAACCATGGCGCCAACGACCCGAAGCTCCCCGCGCTTGGACGAGTCGGACCTTGAGCCTTCGTCGAGAGGTTGGCGCCATGCTCATCAGAAGCTTCCTGGGAAGCAGCCCAGGGAGGTGGTTGCCTTTGTCGAGGGATTGTAGCGCTTGGCACATGCGTTCACGGTCGAGATCACATAGTACTGCCTACCAGAGGTGTTCGCCGCGGTCTTGTCGGCTGCGCTGAAGCCGGTGACGGAGGCTGGCGTGTGGGTATGGTAGTAACCCACTATCTTCTCGCCAGCCGCGAGCGCTATCGAGGCGCTGCAGGAGAGCTCCCTGTTCTGCGTCGTGGGCGCACCTGCCCGATAAGATCCGTTCGCTTTCTTGACGACGAGTCCGCAGAACTCGACCTGAGCCCCTATGCCGAGGGGGTCCCACTGGCTGGCAACTGTGACAACACCGGCAGCCAAGAGCGCCTGCTTCGCCGTGGCGTCGATGGTACTCGTGTCGAAGAGTGCCTGTTCCGCCGTAGCAAGGTCGTCGACCTCCCATGCGAAGCCATCATCCTCTCCGTAGCCGCCAGGCTCCTCTTCGCCTGCACCACAAGCCGTCAACGTCAACGCAGCCAACATTACCAGGGCACTACCCAGCGAAGCCGCTACGGGACACGCTACTATCTTGCGTTTCATATGAACCCTTCCACTTCTTCTTCTCGGGAGTTCGCTACCAGAAGTGGTGACGGCCCCAAGCTCCGTATCCAACGGTCCAGGCAGGACGTCAAGGAGGATCGTCGATCGGGCCTCCGCGCCGCGGCACTCGCTGGCCGGACAGGGGTTACTGGGACGGAGACGCGAGCGCGGATTTAGGAGGACGGTCAATGCGCCCTTAGTGCCATTGTCTCGCACCCGCGCCAGCCAACCTTACCCCGGCCCTCCCGCACGGCCTGGATCTCATGGTGAATACTCCCCTGGTGGAGGTCGGCGACCTCCTCAGCGAAGGGGAGCAGTCGAGGCAGGCACGCCAGCGGTGGCTGACGGGATCTACGGCGTCAAGCACCCTCCGGAGAGGCCCCACGCGCATCCAGCGTGAAGCGCCTTGGTGCGTGCGGTTCCCGCGTCGATGAAGCACTAGAGTCTTTCATCGGCCGCGGACAGCGCGCCCTTATCGGGAAGGAAGAGCCTAGGATGCTCGTCGACCGGACCCTTACCCGTAAGGATCTTGGGTCAGTGCCTCAACTCCCCAGCCTTCGCGGTGAGGATGGAATCAAGTCGGCTGTCCTGGAGAGACCCACCGGTAGGCACGGAACGTTCCGGACCTTCGAAAAGTGCGTTGGCCGTATCTCATCCAGAGCCTCCGGAAACATCTGCATGTACTGGCCCCGCGGGCACCTGGGTTAGTAGTCATCGCGCGTGAAACGAGCGGGAGCTTTCGGATCGCGGCTTCTTGAGCGATGGCGGTCGAGAGGCGACTGAGTTGGTCCACCTGAACGATGGCGGGTCTCGCGAGATCGCGATGTCGACGAAGCAATGGGTGATATCGCCTGCGCGGTAACGACTCCTCGACCCGTGGGTGTCGATCACGCGAACCGCGATTAGCGACCATCTTGCGGCTCTGTCGATATTTGGTGCCGGAATCTCCGCTTCCGGATCTGCTGTTGCGTTCAACTGGGATCCCCACTACTGGAGTGTTCGCGCGGTCACTGCGGCCATGCATGACGTAGCTACGATTCAGGAGTGGAGTCCTTATGAGCCACCGATTGGCGTGTCTGAAGAAGAGTATGGCGAGTACCTCGAAGCTATCACCGATGCGTGGTACCGGCTCAACGGGCTTAGGACCGGGCTTCCCGCCGTCGTGGGTGATCGGTCTCGGTGCGAGTACGATGAGTCGTACAGCTGGGCCGAGCTCGAACGTGTGCCGATCTCGGACTTCCGATACTTCGTCGACAGGCACTTCGAAGACGGATGCAATCTGGTCGACCTGCCTTGCGACCAGCGCCATCGGGCCCTTGGAGCGGTGCTGGGGTGGCATGCTGCTGAGGTAGATTCACGCGTCAACGATATTGGCTTATGGTTCCGTCCGACGAACGCAGGTTACTTTTGCTACTTAAATGAGCTTACAACGCCGAGTACAACGAGCCAGCAGGTATGGACTATGTTTCGGCTGGGTCGCGGTGAATAGCATGGGTGCAATGGTTGCCCTGCTCACCAGCGCGGGGGCACTCGCGC
>JAEWRL010000207.1 GCA_023398955.1 Pseudomonadota bacterium | reverse complement strand
GGCGGGGGCTCGGCGCGGCGCACTGGGCGAGCTCTCGGAGGAGGCGCCGCGGGCGGGCGCTGCCTCTCGATGACCCGTTGCCGCTCCTCCACGATGCGCTCCCGCGTGTGCTCGTGGTGATGCTCGTGGCGCACCTCGAGGCGCGTCACTGGCGGTGCCGACGCTGCCGGTATTCGCTCGGTGGCTTGCGGCGGAGGCGGCGGTACCGCGGGTCCCGAGGGGGCACGAGTCGGGATAGCGCGCGGCTGCAGGGTGCTGCCGGGGGTGCGCTTCGCTGCGGGCGCCGCGGATGCCGGTTCACTGGGCGAATGCCACGCGGGCTGCCGTGGTGCTGCGCGAGAGGCCGGTACTGCGAAGGGGCGCCGGAGGGGCGGCGAGATGCTGGGGGTTGCCAGCTCGGGATGTCGTGGAGCAGGACTGGTGAGCGGCGTGTCCACCAGCTCCACCAGTTCACTCGGACCACCGGCGGCGAAGGGATGGCTTGGGACGGGCTGCAGCCGCGGCGACAGGCCACGCGCGCGCGCCGCGAGGCGGTCGGTGAAGCTCATTGCACCACCAGGTCCAGGTAGCGTCGTCGTCGGCCTTCCGGCATCTGGAGGATCTCGCGCTCGGACCAGTGATAGGTGCGCGCCAGCACGTCCACCTCTGTCAGCAGGCGGCGCGCGCCCCGCAGGAGCTCCGTCCACAGCACCTCTCCGATGTCGAACCAGGTCGACCAGGGCTCGCGGCACGCGGGGCAGGCGAGCTCGAAGCTCAGGTCCGCCTGCGGATCCCCCGCTGCGAGGGCTGCATCGACAGCGGCGCGCTCCTCGGCCGTCAAGGGCAGCGTGATGCGCTCGGTGCCGCCCTCCTCGGAGCCGTCTCCCAAGAGGCAGCGCGCGAGCAGGTCTTCCTGGGGATTGGCTGCCACCGCAGCCAGATCCGCCGTGGAGACGTGGCGAACAGTGAGCGCGCGCCCGCCCGCCTCCACCCGGAACGGGGGGTTCTCCAGGGCGGGGATGGAGAGGTAGAGCGCCGTGACGTCGACGGAGAACTCGGCCTCCTCGGCGCAGCGGGGACACCGATCCGTGAGCTCGAGGAGGCGCCCCACCTCCGCTGCGCGCAGCTCGAGGAGCGCGCGGTCCCGGCAACCGACGGGAGCGTGCCACAGCTCATCGAGCGGACGCTCTGCCTCGACGGCCTGCCACAGCGCCAGGCTGCGGCGGAAGGGATCGAGAGGCTCGGCGGCATCGACGAGAGCGAGCAGCTGGTGGGGCTCGAGCGGCACGGCCTACCCTTGGGGGATGTCGAAGCTGGGCTCCGTCGGTTCCGTGACGGCCGTGTCCCGCTCCCAGCCTTCATTCTCGAGCTTCAACGACTGGATGGCTACGGCGTTCGCCGAGGCGTCGAGCTCGGGCAGAGACTGGTACTCGCTGACCCAGCAGCGGTAGATGTTGTAGGCGAGCACGAGCTGGCCGGCTTCGTTGTAGAGCTCGAGGATGATGTCCTTGCGGAAGTCGTCCAGGGACACCTGCTTGCCGAGACCCGCGCCCTGGTTCCACACCTTGTTCGCCCATTGCTCGAACTGGATGTCGTGGGTAATGCCCCTCTCCAGTGTGATTGCCTCGAACTTGCTCTGCCCGGGCGCCCTGATCACGGTGCTCGGGTCGCCGCCGTCGCGGTGCTCGATGACCTCCGTGGTTCGCTTCAACGCGCTCACCTTGCTCACACCGGCGACGTAGCGCCCATCCCACTTCACACGGAACTTGAAGTTCTTGTACGGATCTCTTCGCTGAGCGTTGACGCTGAACTGGGCCATGAAAAACCTCCGAGGGGAGCTACCCTGCCTGTGAGACGAGTTGTTGGATCCTGAGGACCACGAACTCTGCGGGCTTCAGGGGCGCGAAACCCACGAGCACGTTGACGATGCCGAGATCGATGTCCGCTTGAGTCGTCGTCTCCCGATCGCATTTGACGAAGTAGGCCTCGAGCGGCGAGGCTCCCGCAAAGGCGCCCTGGCGGAAGAGGCCGTGGAGGAAGCTGCCGATGGCGAGGCGAAGCTCACTCCAGAGGGGTTCGTCATTGGGCTCGAAGACGGCCCATTGGGAGCCGCGATAGAGGCTTTCGTGCAGGTACAGGGCGAGCCGCCGCACGGGCACGTACTTCCATTCGCTGGCCAGGACGTTGGCGCCCGAGAGGGTGCGTGCGCCCCATAGGACGTTGCCGTAGGTCGGGAAGGTGCGGAAGGCGTTCACGCCGAAGTCGTTCAAGACGCCCTGTTGGCCATCCGTCAGCCGCACAGCGAGCTCCACGACTCCGCGGGCCGTCGTGTCGATGCCAGCGGGGGCCTTCCAGATCCCGCGTTGCGCGTCGGTGCGCGCCATGATGCCCGCCACCACGCCGCAGGGGGGGAACTCGGCGGCGCGCCCCTCCTGCAGCGGATCGGCCGCGACGATGCGCGGGAAGTAGAGCGCCGCGTTGTCGCTGCGGACCGCGAAGGTGGTGACGGCGCTCGTGGCGGCGCTGGCCGTAGCCCACTCCTCTGGCGGATCCACGATGAGGAAGGCGCGCTCCTCCTCCACGAAGGTCATGGCCGCGGTCCACAGCGAGGCATCCGCCGTGGACCAGCTCTCGAGGGGGAGGCAGAGCAGGTTGAAGATGTCCGCGTTGCGCAGGGCATACATGCCTGTACGCTCCAGATCCGAGCCCAACACGTCCGCTTGAGTCGCTGGAGATCCGTCGTGGCCGCCGCTCAGCTGCGCAACGTCGCCGCCTGCGGGCGCCGCGAAGCTGGAGGAGCCGACGCGGCAGAGCTGACTGCGCCGGCTCAGCACCCGCGGCAGCCAGCGTGCATGCGCCGAGTCATGGCTGACGGCATAGTGCACCTCCTGGGACCGGGGATTGCCGGCGTCATCGAGCTCCGAGAGCGTCAGGTGGAAGGTGCCCGGGGGCGCGTCGGTGGTCGACACGGCGGCCCGAAGGCGGTTGCCCCACGCCCCGGGATTGGCCGCCACCAGCTGCAGGTCCGTGCCGAGGATCGCGCTCGCTGTACGCGCAGCAGGTCCGACGACGAGGGTCTGCACGCCGGAACCGTTGGGACCAGAAACCCAGGTGCCTTCCGGGGGCGCAGCGGTGGGGAGAGCGCCGTCGACGGTGACGAGCGCGCCATCGGCGCCGCTCAGCCCCTCGATCGTCGCCTGCGGATCCGCGCCCCCCAGATCCACGGTCCCTGAGGCGGTGGCGTCCGTCGAGAGACTACCGTCAGCGTGGATCCCCGTGATCGTGAGGGTGAAGGAGGTCCCCGACACGTTGCTCACGACGGCCTGAAAACCCACGAGGGTAGCATCCGTCGTCAGGCCCGTGGTCGCCAAGAGGGCAACGCCCGCACCCGAGTTCGTCACCCGCACGATGAGCGCCTGCCTGCCGCCGTTGAGGTAGAAGTGGCGCACCGCCTGGGACATGGGGCTGTCGCGGTGCAGGCCACCGAAGAGCCGCTCGAAATCCGAGTTGTTTTCGCAAAGGGTCGGTACGTTGAGGGGACCCCGCGGCGCTCCCCCGACGAAGGCGGTGACCGAGGTGGCGACCCCGGCAATGCTCCGGCTCCCGCTGGGGATTTCCTCGACATAGACGCCAGGGGCGGTCAGGACGACACTCATGGTGGCTCCGTGGGTGATGCGCCGGGCTTAGGTCCCGGACTGGCCTGCTATCTGCTGGAACTTGAGCACGACGAACTCGGCCGGCTTCAGCGGAGCGAACCCGACCAGGATGTTGACGATGCCGCGGTCGACGTCCCCAGGGGTCGTCGTCTCCGCGTCGCACTTGACGAGATAGGCCTCGCGAGGGCTGGCGCCTTGGAACGCGCCGGCCTCGAAGAGGCGCTGCATGAAGGTGCCGACGGCCGCGCGGATCTGCGACCACAGGGGCTCGTCGTTCGGTTCGAAGACGGCCCAGGCCAGGCCGCGCCGCAGGCTCTCCTCGATGAAGAGCGCCGTGCGCCGCACTGGCACGTACTTCCACTCGCTGGCGCGGGTGTCCGCCCCGTATGCCGTGCGGCTGCCCCACACGACGGGGCCTGCGACGGGGCGGACCGCGAGGGCGTTCACGCCGCGCTCGTTGAGGACGCCGATGCGGTCCTCCGTGAGCGCTTCACTGGGATGGCTCACGCCCCGCAGCGTGGCTTCGAGCCCTGCCGGCGCCTTCCAGACGCCACGGGTCGCGTCCGTTCGAGCCATGACGCCCGCGACGAAACCCGAGGGCGAGAACTCCCTCACGAGGCCGTCCATGAGGGGGTCTACCGCCTGCACCCGCGGATGCATCATCATCACATTGGGGCTCTGGAGGGAGGTGACGCCCGTCATCGCCGCTGCCGCTTGGTAGTCGACCCAGGAATCCGGAGGATCGACGAGGAGCATGGCCCGCAGGCGCTCGCAGCGAACGAGAAGGTCCTCGTAGACCGTCGTGGGCACGCTCGAACCGTCGGAGGCGAAGGGGGGCACGACCACGAGGTTCACCGTGTCCGCCAGCTCGAGGCGGGGCGCCGCTGCGATGACGTTGGGCCCCGTGAGCCCTCCACCGTTGCTGCCTGCAGTCGTCGGGAGCAGGTCGCTCGCCAGCCCGGGCCGCACCAACGGACTGCCCGTCGCGACCCGGACGAGGCGCGACTGAGAGCCCAAGACGCTCGTCACGAGCCTGTGCGACGACGTCGCCACCGACAAGAACCGAAACGTCTCCGTCGCCTCCGTCGCGGTGTCGACGACAGTGAGGTGGAATCCGTCAGGCCCCGGGTCGTCGAGTGCGCCGCCGTGAGAGACAGTGACGCGCAGGGCGCTGCCCCAGGCGCCGGGACTGCGCGCCTCGAGCTCGAGACCCCCCGTCAACTGAAAGCGCGCCGCCACCGCGTCCCCTGGCACGACCCGTACGACAAGGGCCGTACTGCCTCCATTGAGGAAGAAGTGACGCACCGCGTGCGAGAGCTCGCTCCCGTCCGAGAGCCCCCCGCACTCGCGCTCGAAGTCAGCCCAGGACCCGATGCGCGTCGGTGGCTGTGTCAGCGCGGTCTCGCCGCGTGGGCACGGCCCGATGAAGGCTGTGACCGAGGTGGCCACGCCCGTTATCGCCCGCGCGCCGCTCGGTACCTCTTCGACGTAAACCCCAGGGGCAGTGAGTTGCACGGCCATGTCGCTCCTCGCTCCTCGAAGCCCGAGAGTATCACGTGGCCCCCGAATGGGAACCAGCTCCTCACCACTTTCACGGAAAGCAGTGCGTTGGTGCCACTATGACGAACAGGTCAGTGATGAGACATGGGGTCACGTCGGCGACTCCCGCGTTTCAGTCACGCATTGAGCAACGCAGCGGACTTCGTCGATGCCAGGTAGGGCGCGGCATCCGAATCGGCACGCCGCACGTCGACTCCGTTTGCCCTGTGGGGCTCCGGCGGACAGGGTCAGACAATACATGCAACCTCGCTGGACGGGGCCGCGTCCCAGGTTGCCTCACTGAGAGCGGCTCCGAGGTCCAACGGCGTCACTTCGCGCGCGGCCGCAAGAACTCCCATACGACGTCCGCGGCATCAATGTCCTGATTGCGGAAACCCCAGCGTTCGAGCACCCAGTCGTAACTGTCTTGGGTAGGGTTCGGCCAGAAGTGTCCCGCCTTGTCCATGAGGAGCACCCGCACGTGAGCATCAGTCTCGGACGCCATCCTGTCGAGCTGCGTCACCTGACTGTTGAGCGTCGCTCGGGCCACCTCACTCGCGCCCTCATAGTCAGCTCCTTCGACGACACGGTTCGGGAGCGCCGTCTTCGTGGGGTTCGCAGTCCGCTCCTCCGGGATCCCCATCGCCTGGGCCCACTCCGCGGGCAGCGGCGCGAGCGTCTCATGGTACCGAGGGGCCATCCCCGGGTCGTCGAGGGTGTAGATGAAGAGCACGCGGCGCAGGGGCGTGTTTGCCAGGTTCGGCACCGGGTTTGGCTGCTCCCCGTCGTAGGGCATGATGGCCGCGACGCCGTGGATACGTGGGGAGAGGCGGCGCGCGAGCTCCAGGACCATGCCCCCCCCGTTGGAGATCCCCGTCAACAGCACCGGGTTGTCTCCTGAGATAGTCCCGCGTGACTTCATGTCGCCGAGCACGCGCTCGACATAGTCGACCTCGTCCACGAGCCCATCGTCGAAGAAGCCTTGACGCCATGCGCCAGTGTTGGGAAAGCCCGCCTCGGGGCTCGTGTGGGCGCCGGGAGCCGCATTGCCGTACACGACGATGAAGCCATCGCGCTTCGCCAAGGCGTCGAAGCGGTCTCGTGCCATGAAGGTGCGCGCCGACTCGGCGTTGGCGCTGCTCCCGTGCAGCATGATGAGGACGGGTGCCGAGGATTTCGCAGGAAGGCGTTCGGGGACGAAGGTCAAGTAGCGGCGCATGAGGCTCCCGCACGACTTCGTCGGTTGCTCGAGGGTGTAGAGTCGCAGCTCGTCGTTCAAGGGTGCGGTCGTCGCGGCAGGATCGATGACCGCCGAGGCCGGCACCGCATCGAGGGGACACACGGGGCCGCAGGCGGGTGGAGGCTGGCCCGGATCGGCTTCGTAGAAGGCCACGTCATCGAGCCATGCCTCCATGGTTTCACGGGGACCAGCGACGAAGTGAAGCCCCATCAGCTGCGAAGGGTCGAGGGGGTCCCGCGTGCCGCCCCAGCCCGCTGGAGTGAACGCGCAGAAGGGATACTCGACGGTGCGCCACTCCTCCGTCAGGTGGAGCCAGACCCCCGGTCGATCGTAGCAGCGGCTCTCCTCGCCTTGGCAGGTGCCCCCCTGGTCCGTCGGGGTGCTCGTGGGGTCCGCGAACGAGAGGTGCAGACGACCCCGCCCGCGCACCCGCAGACGCACTCCCGTGTAGGCGGAAGCATCGTAGGCACAAGCGCGGCTCGGGGAGGACTGCGGGTGCAGCGTCGCGCCGAAACCAGCGCCCCACCGGACGAACCCGCTCGAGCTGGCGTGAAGGACGCGCCCGTTCTCCTCGCGGCCCTGGACCTCGACTTCCTCGCGACGGAGCGTGCCCGAGGTTCCGTCGTCGTACTGAAACCAAAGAGGGCGTCGCTGTGCGCCGGCGCCGGTTCCCTGGGTAGGCTCGAAATCATCGATCAGCGGGCGCTCAGTTCCCTCGAGGGGAGCGCAAGCGCCCGGCGAAGTGCTCGCGGCCGAGGGCTCGGCGGCTTCCGGGGCGGCTCCCGGCGCCTGTGCGGGCGATGCCGCGCAGCCCACGCCCAGGAGGAGCGCAACCAGCGAACCCGCGATCCCATCTCGGCATCTCCATGGTGTCGTGCCGGCTCCAGCGTGGCTCGCGTGAGAGACTCTTCCGCGCATCGTCGACTCTCCTGGGTGGCGCCTCGGGAGGTTCTTCCCTCGGGACATTTCCACTCGCGGTACTCTACGCAGCATGGCCGCGGATGCGTCGCGCTTTTTTTGGTAGCCGCTTGCCTTGGGTCCGGCCCGCATCGATGGTAGGCCTTTCACGTTGCCCTTTGCTTCGAGGTCACGCCGATGCACCGCCTCTCCGCTTCAGGTCGTCTCGTCCGCTCCCCCTACTTCTTGCTGCTCCTTCTGCTCCTTGCTGCTGCCTGCGCCAACGGCGAAGACCAGGGCGGCGGTAGGGGTTCCGGGGGCGTTGCTGCATCGCCGGGAGCCCAGGGTGGCGGTGCAGCCCTGGGGGGCGGGGGCGGCGCCATCAGTGGCGGCGGGACCGGCGGCAGCGCTGGTCCTGTCGGCGGAGGCACCAGCACGGCTGCTGGTGGGTTGGGTGCCCTCGGTGGCACTGGCTCCGCCGCGACCGGGGGCGCTCCCGAGGGTGGGGGGACGGCGAGCGGCGGCGGAAGCGCGGCTGCCGGAGGTTTGCCTGCAGGTGGCCGCGGTGCGGCAGGTGGTGCCGCGGCAGCAGGGGGCTCGAGCGGTGGGGGCGCCCCGGCAGGCGGGGTGGCCGGCGAAGGAGCACAGAGCTCGACGGGGGGCGGCAGCGTCGACCGCGAACAGGCGTCCTATCCCCCTGCGGATCCCAGCGATTGCGGTGCTTGGAGGCTTGTCGACAATGTCTGTTGCGCCCAGTATTGCAGCGACGACGACCGCTCCGAATCCTGCTCCGAGTGTGGTGGTAACGACTCCGAGATGTGCGTAGCCGTCGACGCAAAGGCCTGCAAGTCCGGCAAATGGCCCGAGATCCACGCCATCGGAGAGGAGGAGCCTTGGCACCATTCGCGCTCCACCCACTTCGGGCTCACCGCGGCAGGCGCCTGTGCCTATGGCCTCTATAGCCTTTGCTCCAACGAGATAGCCGTCGGCTCCGAGTTCCAGGAGCGCTGTGAAGCCTTCTGCACGGCGTATCCCGATCTCTGCACGGATCCCGAGGGCGTCACCCTGCGCGGCAACTATGCAGCTCCCCAGGGGAACTATTACACGCAGTTCTGGCCGAGCTTGCCCGGGGATCTCGATAACTATCTCGCCTGCGGGGAGTGCTTCGAGGTGGTGCGCACTCGCCCGGACGGCAGTGAATATGCGCCGGGCGAGGAGGGGTACGCGCCGCCCGTCGTCCTGCAGGTGGTGGACTCCTGCCCCTGCTCGGCGAACTCCAAGTGGTGCTGCGGCTCGGGGCGCGATCACTGCGGTGAGGTCTCGGAATTCGAGTACGGCTGTCCCTTGCCGCCGGGCCCGCCAGCTCCCCCCGCCGACCACGATCCCCTGCCGGGGGAGAGCATCCACCTCGACCTCTCTTCGATCGCGATGGCAAGGCTTCAGTCCGGCGATCCGCTGGGACAGATCGACGCCGGCGTCATCCCGATCAAGTATCGCCGCGTTTCCTGCCCTGTCGTCGGCAATACCTACATCTGGCTGCACCCGGCGGGAGGCGCCTACTGGTTCTCCGTGAGCGTCGTGAACAGCGCCGGCCTCGGCTCGATCGTCTCCGTGGAGGCCCGGCTACCCTCCGGTGAGTGGGTGGCCCTGACTCGCGACACGAACTACACGAGCTCGCGACCCCAGGAGCGCTATGGGGCCTGGGTGCTGCCCCAAGGAGTAGGGCCCTTCGAGCTCCCCGTCTCGATCCGCCTCACCTCTCCATCGGGTCAGGCCATCGTGGCCGAGGACGTCATCAAGAGCTGGGAACCAGAGGATCCAGCGCAAACGGAGACTTACTACATCGATACGGGCGTCCAGTTTTAGCTGAGGATGGCCGGCGCGAGCCGGGTTTCGTCCCTTGGCGCCGCACTCTCGACCACTCTTGGCGGGGCTTCGCCGCGTGAGGTGAGGACATGCCGGCGCGAGTCCGTGGGCCCAGGCTCGGGGCAGTGCTAGGGTCGGCCTCATGCCTTCTTTCGACATCGTCTCTAAGGTCGACTGGTCCGAAATCCGCAATGCCATCGATCAGGCTCAACGCGAGATCGCGCAACGCTTCGACTTCAAAGGCACGGACACGACCCTCGAGCGCACGGATAGTGCCATTACCCTCAGCGCCAACGCCGACGACCGCGTGAACGCGGCCCTGGACGTGCTCAAGGAGAAGCTCGTGCGGCGCAAGGTCAGCCTGCGCTTCTTGGACGTCGGCGACCTCGTGCCCGCGCGCATGGGGAAGGCGAAGCGCGTCGCCACCGTGAAGGAAGGCATCGGCCAGGAGGACGCCAAGGCCATCATCAAGCTTCTGAAGAACGCGAAGCTGAAGGTCCAAGCGGCCATCCAGGAGGATGCAGTGCGCGTCAGCGCGAAGAAGCGCGACGACCTGCAGGCAGCCATCCAGGCAGTCAAGGCGAGCGAGGACGTCAAGCTAGAGCTACAATTCGTCAACTTCCGAGACTGACCTCCGCTCGGGATCCAGCGACAGGGAAAACTTCATGCCCCCATCTTCCATGCGTCTCCTCTCCTCGGGTGTTCTCTCGTTTCTGGCGTTGCTCACCGGGTGCGGCGACGAGTTCGACTCCGCATCGGGTATGGGGGGAGCGGCGGGCGTCGCGGGAGAGGCGCCCTTCGGTAGCGGAGGGGCGCGCAGCGGTGCTGGTGGGACTATCGCCGCGGGCGGCAGCAGCGGTGGACCCGCGCTCGGCGGCCGCGCCGGCGCTCCTTCCGGCGGTGGGGGCTCGGGGAGTGGCAGCCTGGGCGGCACCACTGGGAATGACGCCGGGTCGGGAAGCGGCGCTCGCCCGGGCACCGGGGGGGAGACGATCAGCGGGCGTGGTGGCACCGGACCCAGCGGAGACGCGGGTGCCGCGGGTTCCGTGGAACAGACGGGTGGCAGCTCCGCAGGCGGCGTTTCCGCGGGTGGCGGCGCTGCAGGCGGCATTTCCGCGGGTGGCGGCGCTGCAGGCGGCATTTCCGCGGGTGGCAGCGCTGCAGGCGGCATTTCCGCGGGTGGCAGCGCTGCAGGTGGCGCTGGTGGTTCTGGTGGCGCCAGCGGTGCGGGTGCGGAGGCAGGCAACGGACAGGGCACGGCTGGGGATGGCTACGGCGGTACGGGTGGCGGCTCTGCGGGGTCGCCCGGCGCCGGGGGAGCCGGTGCTGGGGGAGCACCCGCGGGCGGCGCTGCGGGGAACGGCACGGCGGCTGGCGGGGTTGGGCAGGCCGGTGCAGCAGGCGCAGCAGGCGCCGTCGAGCCGCCCAGCTACCCCTTCGAGAGCGCTCCCTGCGTCGCCTTGGAACCAACGGATCAGGGCATCGCGAACGTGTACGCCAAAGGCAGCGACCTCAACATCTATGCCCTCTCCGCCTCGGAGACGACAGCGGGCACGTGGACGCTCGTCGACGGCCTCGACGGCTCGATCCTGGACCGTGGCGCCAACGCCGATCTGGACTGCTCCACGACTCCCCTACCGTCCGGCACGGACCAGACGTACAAGACCGCCATGACGGCCTTGGGAGGCATGCCTCAGGGACGCATCCTGCGCGCCTTCGGAGGTGGCACTCTCTTCTCGGCGTTCGAGCACATCGTCACCGAGACCGCCCTCGATACCGCGCCCAGCGTCTCGGCGTGGAACGATGCGAACATCCACGTGGCGGGCTCGATGCCGAGCGGCACGACGCCCAGGGGCATCCTGCTTTGGCTCTTCAACGATCCGTCCTTCCCTTCGAACCGTCAGAACCTCGCCACGCCGGATACCATCACCACCTCCCTCGCCTCCGGGGTGGACACGTCTCTCTATGCCTTGGGCTCCACGTTCCTCACGCGTCTCGTCGCCATCACGACGGACAACCGGCTACAATATATTACCTATGACGCTGGCGCCATCCAGGGCTGGAATACGCCCCAGTACTTCGGTCCGCCCGCGAATACCACGCTCCAGCACTCCCCGGCGACCTGCGGTAACTACAATGCCGGGCAGTTCCTGCGAAGCTACATGGTGGTCACCGCTGACGACCAGCTCTGGTACACCGTGAGCGAGTCGGGCGTCTTCGGAGCCTGGCAGCGCCTCTCCGACGTCGAGGTCGTCTCCGCGCCGGACTGCGTCTTCGTGTCCCTGAGCGGCAGTGCCCACTTCGTGGCGCTCACCGCCGAGGGCACCATCCTGCACGTCCTCCGCGACTGGGATGGCAACGTCACTGAGACGGACCTCGGCGAGTATCCGGCGCCGTAGCGAACCCATCCGTCGAGGCCCGTTGTCCTGGGGCCGCGGCCTCGATGTCTGTCCCGGGAGCGTTCGGCTTCGGTGTCCGTTCCGAGAGGTCCCGCGGCGATCTTGCGCGCGTCGAACTCCGGGCGCCGAGTTCGGCTTCCTCGCAGACGCAATTGCCCCGCTGTGACGTCTGAGACGCATCTCAGACGTGTCGCGACAGACAGCGCGCTGTCGCTCGGCCACCGAAGTCGCTGCGTATTGGGCTCAATCCGCGCGTCAATACTCCGAAATTGTGGGAATGCTCCCTCGCGATGGCCCGGTTTCACGACGCGCACTCCCTAGCAGCCGTCAAGGGCACGGATTTCACAACGAGCGCAGCGTGGTGGTGAGACTGCGTCGTTAGAGCTGACGCGTGCTCCACGTTTTGAGTCTCGTCGCTGGCGCGGTCGTGGAGAATGGATCAGGGTCGGAGTAGAATGCTATGGCTGGTTACGAAGGCTTACTCATGAAATCCTCGCTTCTTCGCGCCGTAGGCGGGCTGGCGCTGCTAGTGGGTATGCCGGGCTGCTCGGCAAATGACGAGGGGTTACGGCCGGGTGCGGGACAGCCCAGTGGAGGCTTCACGGCCGCCGTGGGGGGCACGGGAAGCTCGGGGTCGGCGGGTACCGGTGGAGTGAGTGACGGAACCATGGGTGGCTGGAGGGAGAGTGGCGGCTCCCCAAGCGGTGGATTCACGATAACGGGCGGCGCGACGAGCGGTGGAGGCGCGTCAAACGGCGGCGTAACTCAGACGGGTGGGACGATGAGCAGCGGTGGCTTCACGGCTGGTGGAGCCATTGTCACAGGCGGCATGCCCAGCACCGGCGGCGCCATCGTCACAGGCGGCATGCCCAGCACCGGCGGCGCCGAGACGGGTGGCGTTCCTGCTACTGGTGGCGTTCCTGCTACTGGTGGTGTGCCAAGCACCGGCGGAGTCGTGAACACCGGCGGAGTCGTGAACACCGGCGGCAGTTCCGAGACAGGTGGAGTGAGCGGACGCGGTGGGAGTGGTGCTACGGCCAGCGAAGCCGTGGCAGCGATGGGTAAGGGCTTCAATCTGGGGCAGATGTTCGAGTCGACCCAGCATCCTCGCACGCTGGCTAAGGCTAGCGCCAAAATCGATGCGTACTACGACCACGGATTCCGCAATGTCCGCATTCCCATCACTTGGACCGAGAACGTCGGTGGCGACCTTCTCGTGAACGACGCCAACGTCGGTGACGTAAACCGGTCCCACGCGCGCCTTGCAGTCATACAGCAAGTCGTCGACTACGCGCTCTCCAAGCCGGGACTCCATGTCGTCATCAACGCTCACCACGAGGCGCGTCTCAAGACCGAGAACCGCTCGTGGGTGCTCGAGCGGCTCTGGCAAGACATCGCCGACATCTTCGGCGACAGTGATCATCGGCTGCTCTACGAGATCCTGAACGAGCCACATCGCAGCGATTCCACGGCGATGGATCCCGCCGACCTTCGAAACATGACGGCGTTGGCCTATGCCCGGATTCGGGCAGTAGACCCTCAACGGATCGTCATCATTGGAGGCAACCAGTGGTTTGCGGCGGGAGAGATGGCAACGGTTTGGCCGAGTCTGGATGGCGTTGGTGGTGGACAAGACCCCTACTTGATGGCGACCTTCCATCACTACGATCCGTGGACCTTCTGTGGCGACAACCAGGGTACGTATGACGACCCATGGACCGACGAGAACCTCTCCCGGCCCATGGACATGATGTTGGCCTGGGCCAACTCGATCGGCAACGGGATGCCCGTCTATATTGGCGAGTGGGGGGTTGGCTGGGGCAGCCGCTACAGCGACATGGACTGCAATAACATCCGCGCCTGGTATCAGGGGATGCACAGCCAGCACGCTGCAGTGAAGGGAATCCCCACAAGTGTGTGGGATGACGGCGGCTGGTTCAAGATCTTCGACCATGCCTCGGACAGCTTTGGCAACAACCTGATCGACTGCATCGACGGGGAGTGTGCTTGGACCGGAAGCGACAAGTTGAACGCTGGTTGCCTCTGAGCCTATCGCCGGAGCGGACTGGCGTTCTCGCTGAAGCACCGGGCCACGTGCTCGTCGACTCCAGCGTTGAGCGCGGCGTCATAGAACCTGGTCCGATGCACTGGGGTCCGTCCCCCGTCCGATCGACGGCGCCAGCGGCGGTTCGCTGGCGGTCACGGTACCCGACAAGAGCCGCCATTGAGCTGACCCAAAGGACCTCAACGAACTCTGCGGGGCTTCGCCCCGGTGGCTTCAGGTCCAAGTGGCAAGGAAGGCTGGACGCGCATGGAAGCGGGCGAGCCAGGCCTCTACTCGTGGATGAGCATTGGTGGGAACGCCACAGTAGGTCGCGTAGGTCATCATGGAGCCGACGACCACGTCGACGAGCGAGAACGCTTCGCCGAGCAAGTAAGGATGACGTTCGAGGCGGGCATCGAGGATCGCCAGGAGCTCCTGAAGCTGCGCTTGTGCCGCCTCGGCCTGTCCAGGGTGGTGAAGCTCGGGTGCCACCTCCTTGCTTTGGGCATGGTTCAGTCGCTGAATGGTCGCTCCAGCGGTGACATACGCCCAAGTCGTCCAAGCGAGCGCCTCGAGGCGTTCGCTCGTGCCGAACGCCGGCCAGAGGCCGCGCTCCACCCCGAAGCGGTCGCCCAGATATTGCATGATCGCCAAGGCTTCGAAGAGGGGGGTGCCCTCCACGACGAGGGTCGGCACCTTTCCATTGGGGTTGAGAGCTAGATACTCGGGCTGCTTCTGGTCGCCTTTTGCGAGATCCAGCATGATGATCTCGCACGGGACCTGCAGCTCCTTCAGGAAGTTCACTACCGGGGTCGCGCTAGACATGGGTGCTGCGTAGAGGGTCATGGACATGGATGGGTCTCCTTTGGGGCGCGGGTAGCGAACCCGCGGGTCTTCGCGGCCAGCAGACCCGCGGGTTTTCGCGGGGAGCGAGGCCACATGGTTGCGAGACGATCCTGGGGCGGACTGCGGACAGCTTTTGACCTCGACATGAGCTAGGGTGCCTTTTTGTGATCGAAACCTCGGCTCGTCTCCTGCGACTCTTAACCTTGCTCGGGGCGCGCAGCTCCTGGTCGGGTTCCGATCTGGCCGAGCGGCTCAGGGTTACTGAACGCACGGTACGGCGCGACGTCGAGAAGCTCCGCGCTCTCGGCTACCCGGTGAATTCCAGCACTGGCTTGGCGGGTGGCTACCAGCTCGGTTCTGGGGCTGCGCTGCCCCCGCTGATGCTCGACGACGATGAAGCTCTTGCCGTCGTCGTCGGGCTCCGAATGGCCGCGGCGCTCGCCGTGAGCGGCATCGAAGACGCTGCCATACGTGCCCTCGCGACGCTCGAACAGGTTCTCCCGACACGCTTACGCCGCCAGGTCAAGGAACTCTACGATGCCGTCTCCCCCCTCTACCACGTAGAGGCGAGCGTGCCGGGCCACGTGCTCGCTGCGCTGGCTGCCGCCTGTCGCCGCCATGAAACAGTGCGCTTTCGCTACATGGACGGGACGGGAGCGGCGAGCGAGCGCTTGATCGAGCCGCATGGCTTGGTGCATACCGGAGCGCGCTGGTACCTGGTGGCGTGGGACCGCGACCGCGAAGACTGGCGAACGTTTCGGGTCGACCGAGTCGACGGCACACCGAAAGGCGGCGGGGATCGCTTCGTCACGCGCACGGTGCCGGGGGGAGATCTCGCCCAGTTCGTGTCGCGCTCCTTGGCTTACAGCCCCTACGCCATTCAGGCCCGCATCGTTCTGCACGCGCCATTGGACGCGATGAAACCCCGCGTGCCCCCCGTCGTCGGACAACTCTCCAGCATCGACGACGGTTCGTGTCTACTCCTCACGGGCGCTCAATCGCCCCGAGCGCTCGCCATACATCTGGCCCTGCTCGATGTCCAATTCGAGGTGATCGAACCGCAGGAGCTGATCGATCACCTCGATGCTCTAGCCCAGCGCCTCGCTGCAGCGCACCGCGCGTCGCAGCAGCGATGAGGGAGCCGCTCAGCTAGCTCTCGCGCGTATGGAGGGTGAGTAGGGTTTCAATGAGGTTGCTCCGTCCCTACTGATACGGGCGAAACCCTGCCCACTGCACCGTTACTGCGGGAAGGTCGCGTGGCCTGGGCTCCACCTGACCACGCGACGGCCCCACCTGCGAGGCGCAGAGCTTCTCGCTCGCCATGACGCGCAGCTTGATACCGTACCCCACGGTGCGTGCGAGGGACCCTTCGATGACTTGGTGATGGGCCGCATACGGACCGAACATCGGGTCCTCCCACTCGACGGCCTCGGTCGTGTCCGGACCCGCCGGGTCGAAGGCACAAGAGGAGGTCGACGGAACGGTGTAGTAGCGCACTTCCGCGGGTGAGCTGGTGTGCGTGAGGAAAAGCGGCCCGTCTGCGACCTTGACAGTGCTGGTCGTGTCGATGGGAGCGGCGGGGACCGTGACAGTGCCCTGAGCCTCCTGGGAGGTGTCGAACTCGGCCGTGATGGTGCGCAGCGCCGTTCCCGTGCAGGAGGCGCAGCTGGCAGGGTCTTCCTGAGCGACGGCCACCGGGACTGGGTCGAGGATGCCGCTACCCGACGCGCCGCTCGCGCCTGAGCCAGAACCAGCGGGTGCCCCGTTCCCCGAGCCAGACTGCGCGGGGCCCGCTGGCTCCAACCCGGCAGTGCCGAAGGAGCCGGCACTCGGTAGGCCTCCCTCCCCAAGCTGGGCAACGCTCTGTGGTCTCCCACCCTCGGAGAGCGTTCCCCCTTGGGCGAGCCCGCCCCCTTGGTCGCCTGTCGAGACTGCGCTGCGGGGAGAATCGCCAGAGCAGGCCGCCATGGCGACGTACACCGCCATGCTGCCAACCAGGTAGTTTGCTACGTGTCGGATGCTCATGTCTTCACCTTCGTCGACGAGCCGCGGCGGCTCGTGGGGACAGCCTAGCCAACCTGGCTCAACGCTAGCAATGCGCTCCTTCCTGACTGGGTCCCACCTCGCTGCGGCCCGCTTGTTTCCTCGACCGAGAGGGCCGACCCCGACTGCGCGCTAGCGCCCGGCGGGCGCGACACCGGGGTGTTTCCGCGTCGCTGGGGATCGAGCTGTGGGGAGGCGAGAGGACGCCAGCGAAGGGCGAGGGGCCTGCCTGAAGTCCCGAGCCCGCTGGGTGTCTGCTGTCAGGGTCCACTCCGCTACGCCAGGGAGCCGGTCCACTCCCTACCGTCGGCACCGCGGGGGGCGTCACGGCTGTCACTCCCGGGCGCGGGCATTCAGGAGTAGGCTTGCTGGGCCGTAGGACCGCTGCGAACCGCATGACACTCGAGCTCATCCAGGCAATCGTCCGCCAGACAACTGTGCTGATCGCACAACTCGCCACCTCCGGAGGGTGGCGTGCTCCCTTGGCCCAGCTCGCTGACCAGGTCTTCCAGGAACTCGCCTCCGAGCTCGAACGCCAAGGCGTGAGCCGCAAGGTAAGCGCCGACATGTTCGGGATGGGGCTTCGGACCTACCAAAGGAAGGTGCGTCGCCTCACCGAGAGCTCGGTCGACAGAGGACGAACCCTCTGGGAGGCCGTGCTCGACTACATCCGCAGCAGCGGGATGACGGCGCGGGCCGACGTGCTCCGCGCGTTCGCTGCCGACGACGAGGTCCTCGTCCGCGGCGTCTTGCACGACCTCTGTGAGAGCCGCTTGGTTTTTCAGGCCGGTGACGGGGCGCACGCAGTCTACCGTGCCGTGTCCGATGAGGAGCTCGGCGCCCTGCGGGGGTTCCGGGCAGGGGAGGGCCTCGATGAGCTCGTTTGGGCCATCGTCTATCGGGAGGGACCGCTGACGCGAGACGCCCTCCTGCAGCGCACCCACATCGAAGCTGCCGAGCTCGACGGCGTCCTCGGGCGTCTGGTCGCCTCGGCGCGCATCGAGCGCAGCGGTGAGGCGCCGGACGCCTGCTTCCGCTCGGGTAGCCTCTACGTGCCCCTGGGGTCGTCCAGCGGGTGGGAGGCTGCGATATTCGACCACTACCAGGCGATGGTGAAGACGATTCTGTGTCGGTTGCGAGAGGTACGCGCGGCACCAAGCCTGACTGACTGCATCGGTGGGAGCACGTACACCATGGACGTGTGGCCCGGTCACCCCCTCGAGAAGCGAGCTTACGGGACGTTGAGTCGCCTTCGCACCGAGCTCGTCGCACTCCGTGAACAGATCGAGGCCTTCAATGTGGGGCGCCCGCTCCCAGAGAAGCATACCCAAGTCGTGCTCTACGTCGGACAATGCTTGATTCCTCAGGAAGCCGGTGGCAGCGATGACGAGTAGATCCGTCACTGCGACCCTTCTCGGTCTCTTCATCCTTGCCGTGCTCGCGGACAGTGCCTGCGAACCGCAGGGCCTGCGGGTGGGGAGTGAAACGAACTTTCTTACGCGGTGTGAGGATGCCTGTGAAGACGGCCTCCGCTGCGTATGTGGCGTCTGCACTCGTCCTTGCTCTGGGAAGGACGAGTGTACGGACTTGGCTGCCGGCGCTGCATGTGTCACCCCAGCCAGCGACGGAGCGGCGTGCGTTTCAGAGGCGGAGGGCGACTTCTGTGATCTTCCCTGCAGCGGCGACGGTGCTTGCAGTGCGCTGGGAGAGGCCTTCCAGTGTGATGGCGGGTACTGTCGCCTGCCGGTCCTTGGTGGCGAGGACACCCCGTGCCTGGCGACGACCTTGCAGCCGGGAGACAACGACCGCGCTGTGGTCATCGGCGAGCTGACGCGTCGCTTCGTCGTTCGGCTCCCCGAAGACGTCGACGAGAAGAGTCCAGTTCCCCTTCTCCTCGACTTCCATACCCTCGGGGGTAGTCCCGCGGAGCAAGCGGAGTCGTCGGGGTTTGCCGAGCTTGCCGATCGAGAAGGTTTCATTGTGGCATGGCCGTCGGGCGTCGACAACGCCTGGAACATCGGGCCCTGTTGCACGTCGGATCGGAGCGTCGATGACGTCGCGTTCGTGCGGGTGGTCGTCGACCGGATCCAGGCGGAGGCTTGCGTCGACCGGAGGCGCGTCTACGCGGCGGGCGTGGCGAACGGTGGAGGCATGGCTTACGAGCTCGCGTGCAACGCAGCGGACGTGTTAGCCGGCATTGCCCCGAGCGGTTTCGACCTCCTCGTCGAATCCCAGCAGCCCTGCGAGCCCTCGCGCCCGGTGACAGTGATTGCGTTCCGGGGAACCGCGGATGAGATCGTGCCCTACGAAGGTGGAGACTACCAGGCGCCGAGCGATCCGGACGTGACGATGAGCTTCCTCGGGGCAGTCGGCACCTTCGAGAGGTGGGCCGAGCTGAACGGTTGCGCGGGGGCTCCGAGCACACCCGACGACAACGGCTGCGCAACGTACTCGGACTGCGCGGAGGGGGCAGCGGTGACGCTCTGCACGACGGAAGGGGGAGGCATGGACTGGGCAGACCCCGAGATGGCTTGGGAGGCCCTGAAAGACCACGCCCTGCCGTAGCGCGGCGCCCGGGAGTGGCAGGGGATGACGCTCCCCGGTAGCGATGCGCGCGGACACTCCTTCATGCCGTCGTGGTCGTCACTTCCCGTTGCCCAGGAAGGGGGTCAGAGTACCGTCGTCTTGCGCAACGCGGGGGTCCATGGACCCACGGCGCCGCCCTTCACGAACGAGGTCAGTCATGGCACGTTCCCCTGTCCGCCGCTGGTTTCCTGGGGCGTTGGCGCTCGAGTTCCTCACGCTCTTACCGCTTGGCTGCGGCTCTTCGAATGATGCGGTGGCGCAGACCCCGTGGGCCTGCGCCTTGACGTTCACGTCTGACGGTTGGCTCGACTCACATCCCGAACCAGTCGATCATCTGCTGGCCGAGCTCGAGGCGCCCGCTATCATTGGCGTGGCAACCGTCACTGTTCTGGTCCGGGCCGAGCGGGCCCAGAGCGCCGGGGTAGATGACGCCCAGGCTCGGATCGGCTGCCGCTTCCCGTGCGATTCTGTCGGTCAGGTCCGGGCCCCCATCGCCAGCGAGGAAGCAGCTATTGGGATTGTCATAGAGTGGCTGGCCAGTGATATAAATCGTGGCGTTCGGGGCGCGTGAGCGGACGTTTGCGACGATCTGTCTTGCCTCGTCCAAAGTGACCTGGTTGTTGAAGATGCAGAGCATCACCCAGACGTCCTCGGGCTGCCCGTGCTGCTGCATGGCATTCTCGAAGGCGTCCCAGACGCCGTCGTTCATGCTGGCCCAGTTCTGGACGACCATACCGTTGTACTGCCCGATGGGCGGCCACAACCTCTCACCGTTCAGCATCTGGTAACCCTCGGCAACGTTCACCGACATGGAGCAACCGAGATAGCCGAGGGTCCGTGGGTCTCCCGTTGTCGGCACGAAACCGCCCGAACCGCCGCTGCCGTCGTTGCCGCCCGCTCCCGTGTCACCCCCGCTAGCCGTCGCGCCGCCGGTCCCGGTGTGACCGCCGTCGCCTCCAGCGCTGGCATTGCCCGTTCCCGCGTCGCCGCCCGCGGCCATGATGCCAGCCGACCCTCCGTCAGTGCCCATCCCCGCGCTGCCGCCGGAAACGATGGCCCCGCCGTCGCCGGTGCCTCCACTCGCGGCGCCTCCGGTCGCCGTTCCCCCGGTCGTGCTCCCTCCGAGGTTGGCTCCTCCGCTGCTCGTACCGCCGCCGGAGCTGCCTCCCGCGCTGGTGCCTCCGGTGCCCCCGCCTCCGGTAGGCGTCCCGCCACTGCCCGCACCGCCGGAGGTCGTTCCTCCAGCGGGCGTCCCCCCGGCACTCGTGCCGCCAAGGCTCGTTCCTCCCATGGAGTTCCCGCCCATCGAGCTGCCACCCGCCGACACCCCCCCGGTACCGGAATCGGTTCCTGCGTGGGACGTGCTGGCCGCGGCGCCGGAGGGATCCCCGGTGCCGTCCTCCGAGCCACAAGCGACGAGGCCGATGGCGGCCAATCCGAGGGCCCAGGGAGCAATGAACGGGTAGCGGTGACTGGGATTCATCCTTCGTGCTTTCGAGTTGGGGGTCTACGTTCACTCCGATGGCGCAGCGTGCTCGGCCGCGCGTCAGCTGCATACCGTTCTACTGCTCCGGGAGCGTTCGAACAGACGACCAGACTGTCGCGCCCGGCATTGGACAAATCTGTCACCCCTCGTTCACTCGTCGCGGAAACGGAGCGCTTCAGTATCTACGCCAGGCAGGTGTGCGGCCACGACCGGGCGAAGCTCGAGCAGCTCCACTGCAGAGAGGACGAGTCTCTAAATCTTTGGCTAGAGGATTCATCGGCTCCGGGCACCGTCCTGCTGTTTGCCGTGGGCGAGCTCGGTGGCGAGGTCTGTCTGACCCAACGGCTCCAAGCGCGGACTGCCGCCGAGCGCTCGTCTCGCGCCCTCTGCGAGGGTTCGGATGCAGGCTTCCGCGCCAGGTCGAACCAGTACTTCCCTAGACCGCCACGCGCATTACATAATCCAAGTTCTCGACGATGACACTGACCGAGCCCGCGTAGGAATAGCTTCTCGCGCCCGTCAGAGCCGAGCTGCTTTGGGTCAACCGAAGTGCGACCATGCCGTTCATGTCTGCGTGCGTCATGCTTGGGGAAGGCTGCCCGCGCGATCCACGGGTAGCCGAGTGCCCCGGTTTGAAAGTGGTTCAAGCGGACCAAGTGCCACGCTGGCCGAAACCCTGCGGCGGTCGACATTTGTGTGGCACCCAGAGAAGGGGTCCAGTAGCGTTGTATCGGATTGAACGCTCACAACGCAACATATTCGGCACGTTGGGCAACGGGTGGATTGAGGTGGATCAAGCGTTCACCCCGCTACGAGAGATTCACGTGGCACTACTGAGCCCGGGCGAGGGTTCCATGGCGGCTGTGGCGGCGCCTTTTCAACAATCGGAAGCCGTACTGAGAGCGCTCATCGAGAGCCCCCAGCGCATCGTCATCTTCGCGCTAGACGCCCAGTACCACTACCTCGCATTCAACAACAATCATGCCCGCACGATGCGGCAGATCTGGGGTGTCGACATCAGCGTCGGGGCCAATATGTTAGACCTGATCGGGCGTAGCGACGACCGCGCCAAGGCGCGTGCGAACTTCGATCGGGTTCTGGCGGGCGAGAGCTTCACCCTGATCGAAGAGTACGGTGACACGCGTATGGAGCGGCGCTTCTATGAAGACGTCTACAGCCCCGTGCGCGACTCGGAGGGCAGAATCACGGGCGTGGCCGTGTACTTGACGGACATCACCGAGCACCGTCGCGTCGAGCTGGAGCTCGAAGACTACCGCAACCATTTGGAAGATCTCGTGCAGCAGAGGACGCGGGAGCTCGAGTCGGCACACGCGCAGCTGCTCCGTGCACAGAAGCTGGAGAGCCTCGGCGTGTTGGCAGGGGGGATCGCGCACGATTTCAACAATCTGCTCGCAGTCATTCTCGCACGAGCCGAGCTCTGTCTCCGGGAGTTGCCCGATGGTACGGGAGCGGTGGCTCACCTTCCCATCATTCGAGACGCCGCGCTGGAGGCACGCATGCTCACCAAGCAGCTGCTCAACTACGCCGGGAAGGGGAGGTTCGTGCTCGAAGACATCGAGCTCAACGGCGTCGTGCGAGGCATGGAACAGCTGGTGCGCGCGTCCATCAGCAAGGTCATCCGCCTGAGCTTCGAACTCTCCGATGGCCAACTCCCAGTAGCGGGCGATGCCACCCAGCTGCGGCAGGTGGTTCTCAACCTCGTGACGAACGCTGCCGAGGCAATAGGCAGTCGAGTCGGAGTGATCCGTGTGCGCACCGGTACGACGCAGATCGCTCCCGGCAGCCTACGGGCGACCTGCCTCCCCAGCAGTGTCTCCGTGGGGCACTATGCCTATCTCGAAGTCGAGGATGACGGTTGCGGTATTGCCGACGAGCACCGCGACAAGATATTCGACCCCTTCTTCTCGACGAAGTTTGCCGGACATGGGCTAGGACTGGCGGCGGTTCTTGGCATCACGAAGAGCCACGGCGGCGCCATCGTTCTCGACAGCAGGCCCCAAGGCGGTAGCTGCTTCCGCGTGCTGCTGCCGCAAGTGGACAACCCACTGCGGAGCGGGTCCGTGGCGACCGCGGTCGGCAGTCAGGTGCTCCACGGGAGTGGTTGCGTTCTCGTCGTGGATGACGAGGCGCCCGTTCGCCAAGCAACCTCTGAGCTGCTGAGGTCGATGGGATACGACGTCTTGGAGGCTGATGGAGGTGTGGCAGCTCTCGCGCTGTTCCGTGAAAGAGGAGAAGACGTGGATGCCGTGCTGCTGGACTTGGCGATGCCCGAGATGAACGGGGAGCAGGTACTGCGTGAGCTGAAGAAGCTCCGAGCCCAGGTTCCGATAGTACTCCTCACCGCCTACGCCGAAGACGAATCTCGAGTGCGGTTCTCGAGCGGCGAGCTTGCCGGGTTCATCGCCAAGCCCTTCGCTCGAGAGGAACTGGCTGGAGTGCTAGGTGGTGTCGTTCGAAAGCCCGCTGGCGGGGAACCCACTCGAGTGGACCCGAGTCGAGCGAACCCGGACGGTGACCGCCATGGCGGCAAGTGACTCGGGATCGCACTCGGGCGGCTCCATGAGATAGTGGGTCCCGTGGCGTCCGTCGCGAGGGGGAGCGGCGCGAACCCGTCTACCGCCACCAGTGCCGGGCGGGACCGATCCGGCCTTCTAGCAACGCTGGTCTCGCCGTTCCGGGTTGTAGCCCCAGGGTTCGACTGAACGCGGAACTCGTCAGGAAGAAGCTGCCGCACGCGCCCTGTCCGGCTTCGAAGGCGATGCTGGATGGAGCGTCGAGCAGTCCCCCCTGGGCCAGTTCCCTAAGATAGCCCCACCGGTTGACAGAGACGAGGGCATCACGGGCGTTGACAGCGACCACCAGGTTCCCACCGTTGTCGAAAGCGATGCCATCCGCCCCGCGCAGTGCCGCGTCCTGCACGAACAGCCGCGGCCGATGGGAACGCGAGCGGACCTTGATTCTCAGAATGCTGCCCTGATCGGTGTTCGACAGGTACAGGAAGCGCCCCCGTTCGTCGAAGGCGATTCCATTCACGCCCATTGGCTGGAAAATTAGCGCTGGATCCTGTGGAGTGCCGGCGAGCAGGTCGTGCTCTGCGAAAACTTCTGGCACCCCGTCGGCGTCTACCTTCCAGACGCGGCCCAATACCGGGTCGGTGACGAAGAGATCGCCATCGCTGTCGAAAGCCAAGTCGTTGGGGCCGCCCTCCGGGTCCAACTCAGCGAAAACCTTGACCTCTCCGGGGGCGCAGGTTCTCCAGACGAATGCCCCTTCGACTTCCGAGAGGCTCGTGCTCGCGTTGTAGACGCAGCCGTCTGGGCCCACCTTGACCCCCAACGCGAATATCGGAAGCGGCAACGTCGCGAACACGCTCGTGCTGCCCTGCGGCGTCCGCTGCAAGACGCTATCCCCGACGGAGATGTAGGCATTGCCCACGTCGTCGAGCGCGACGGACTCCGGAATGTCCTGTCCGCTCACGAGCTCCTCCAACACCTCGAGTTCGGTCTCGCGGCAGTGGCCGGCGACGGTGCTTGCTTCCAGGCTCAGGGCCACCGCGCACATAGCGACGGCCACGTTGCTCAACTCTCGCATATGTCGACCCCTTTCGTGTGGACTCGCCACGCGAGCACACAGCCTCGTCCTACGCTCCCAGAGTATGCCCCGCCGAACGGATTAGTTCAGCAGAATTGGCACACGGGGCCAACGGCGAACTCCGGCGCGCCACCCTCGGAGCCTGCGGCCTCGGCTTGAGCCCGGCTGGGAGGCCAGCGAAACCCTCCGGCTCGCCGTGCACAAGCTTCCGACACGCGTCGGAAGCTTCCGCAACGCGTCGGAAGCCTGCGCAACGCGTCGGAAGCCCTCCTCCACGACACTGGGACGCGCCGTTTCACGCGCGGGAAGCATTTCTCGCCGCATCTGAGGCGTTGCGCGTCGCTTCCGAGGCCTCCCTCCTCGCACCGGGACGAGCTCCATGCCCGTCGGAAGCTTCCGCGGGCCATCTTTCCGGGAAAGTGCGTGGCCCCGGGTCGCCGACACACTCAGCCCGGGACATGGCACCAGCACCCCCAAGCCTCGGAAGTGCTGCTCGGCCGACCAGCGCACTGCGAGTCTGCTCAGTCCTCCCCCTTGCTGAAGGTGCCCTTCAGCTGGTCGATCCAACCCGGCAGTTTGTCGATCACGCGGTCCAGCTTGCCGGGCTTGTCGGCGATGGGCATCACTTGAAGCCCCGCTGGGCCGAACAAGAGCACGGCGACGGGACGGACCTTGCCTCCGCCGCCCGCCGCGCCGCCCGTGCCCGTGCCCTTGCCGCGGTGCCGCTTCTTGCCAGGCGCCGTGTCGCCCTCGCCGCTGCCGCCGCCTGCTCCGAAGCCGACGCTCACCCGCGAGATGGGTACGATCGTGTGGTCTCCCGCCGTGACGGGCTTTCCCACGACGATGTCGCTGTGGGCGATCTTGTCGAGCTCCATGCTTACCGCTTCTAGGATTCCGTTGAGGTGTTCCATAGTCGATTCCTTTCTCGCTTCAGGCGCCCAGGGCTTCGAGCCGCGCGCCGTTCTCGTCGATGATGAGCAGGGCCACGGGGGTTGTCTTGGCCGCGCCGCCAGCGCCGCCGCCCTGGCCGCGATTCGGGGCCCCGCCGGGCTCCTCGCCGTCCCCTTGCCCCAAGCCGCCGCCGCTGCCGACGGCGAGGCTGAGCTCGCAAAGGGGAATGACGTAGCGCCCCGCGACGGCTATGGGCTCGCTGACGACGGCGCTGCGCGCGGCGAGCTCCCCCAAACGCTGGGTCACCTTCTGGGCCAATGCTTCGATTGCTTCCATTTCGATTCCTTTCTCTGGGTCTCTCGTGAGCCCCGCCTTCAACGGCGGAGAACGGCAATGGCTCGCCACACGTCGCGGCGTGTGAGAAGCCCTACAAAGGTCAGGAGCACCTCCCCGAGCCACAGCTTGACGAGGAGCCGCGCGCGGAGCTGGAGATGCCCCCCCAGGTAGTCGGGGCGCACCGCCAATGCCACGTTCCTCGGCAGTGCAGCGGCGACGGCTTCCAAGGTGGCGTGCGAAAGGGCAGTCGACCCAGGGTCGTCCAGCCCTGCGTGGCCCTCGACGCTGAGGTGCCAGTGCACGGTCGCGGAGAGGCGCCTCAGCAGGGCGAGCAGGGTCTCCCGCTGCCCGACCAGCTGCTGGAGGCGCGCCTGACCACTACGGCGCCTGGTTCTCGCGCGCTGGCGTTGGCGCTTGCGCGGACTGGTACGGCTTCGAGGGCGCTGCTCGGTCTTCGTCTTCTTGCGGCGGGCGCTGGCGCGGCGTTGCAGGGGAAACGTCCAGCCACAGACGGAGAGAGCGCGGCGCTCCGGCGAGAGCGTTGCGGAGAGGAGTCCGAAGGCCCAGCTCGCACGAAGCTCTCCCCAGAGCCGCTCGCCGTCGAGGGAGCCCTCGCCGCGCAGGGTCAGCGGTGCGGTGAGGAGCATTGCGAAGAGCGCCAGCATGGCCCCTGCGAGGCTCCAGGCGAGCAGGGTGGGCCACGTGAGCAGAGGGGGCCACGTGAGGGGCATCAGCGCTTGGCTCCGAGACGCAAGAGGAAGCGCGCTACCTTGTACTTGCGTCGCTTGGGGGCGTGCGGCGCCGGGCCTTGCAGGAAGCTCAGGGCGTAGCCCACGGTGGACAGTCCCGCGAGGGTTTGCCGCGCCCCGGGTGGACTCAGGACACCACCCAGGGCAAGCCGGGGCGCGTCGAGGGCCCACCCGAGGCCGATCAGCGCGCCTCGGTCCCAGCTCCAAGGCGCCTCCGCGGCGCTGCTGGCAGCCAGCTCGTGCTGAACCGCCGCGGTGATGCGCTGGACCAGCGCTGCCGGAACCTCTCCCGGCCCCATCTGCGACAGGAACGCGCCGACGAACAATTCCTCTGCTTCTGGGTCTCTCGGCGCGAGGTGGCTGCCGCCGGGTGAGTCCTCCGCGCCGGCTGGCGCCGATGGGTTGCTAGCGGGTCCTGGAGATGAGTTCGTTCTCTTCATGGTTCATCGCCTCCGAGGGAGCTGCGGACGTGGCGAGCCAGCTGAGCACGGGCTCGAAAAATGCGGCTCTTGACGGTGTTCACCGCCATCTGCGTGGCTTCGGCGACCTCGGCGTCCGAGAGCCCCTCGCGGTAGCGCAGGGTCAAGAGACCGCGGTCCTGAGGTGTGAGCTGGGCGAAGCCTTGCTCCAGCATGGCCACGGCTTCCCGGTGCGCGGCGGCGGACTCGGGGTCTGCTGGAGCCCCCTCGACGATGTCCGTGAGCTGTCCCTGGTACTCTTCCGAAAGCTCGTCCGTCGCGCCATTCAGCTCCCGCCGCGTCGTGCCCTGCAGGCGCCGCACACAGACGTGGTAGGCGATGCGGCAGAGCCAGGGCTCGAAGGCGCGCGTGGCGTCGTAGCTGTCGAATGAACGTACCATCCGCAGGAAGACCTCCTGCGTGGCGTCGTCCGCTAGCCCCGCGTCCCGGAGCATGCGCAGGGCCAATCGATAGACCAGGGGCGTCGAACTGCGGACCAGGGCCTCCCAGGCTCTCGCCTCGCCGCGGCGGCAGCGCCGGATGAGCTCGTGGTCCGCGGCGGTCATGGCGCGCGGTTTGGCTCCTGGGCAGCAGCGTGATTTCCGTTCACGCTCACTTATATCCGCGTGAGGCGCCATTGGTTGCACGCGTTCGGCGATTGTTTCCGGGGTGGAGCAGGACCGGCGGGCCGTTGTAGGAGCGTTTCCCGAGAGTTTCCCCGTCGCCTCCGACCTCTGCGTATCGCGTTACGGCAACGTGGTCGGGTAACGACGCGACCGTTGTGAGGTGAGGTCCGTCGCGGCAAGTATCCGAGCATCCGCTGCGAGTGATCGAGCGCAGCGCCTTGCCGATGTCCGTGAACGCTCGTGCTGGGAGCCGTGCTCTCCGCCGCAGCGCGTCGCGGAACCGTGAACACCGGAGACACCCATGCGGAAGATGCAGCAGTCCATCGACGCCCAGCCTCACCGACGAACGGCCTTGGGCTGGGCCTTTGCCACCCTCCTCGCGCCCTCCCTGGCTCTCGCTCAGCAGCCCGCGGCCGCGGGTGTGCCCGACGCGGCGGCGGGTCAGGCCGCTGCCACGCCGGACCAGGCTGACGCCACGGCGGGTCAGACCGCTGCCACGCCGGATCAGCCCGAGGCGCCTGGAGGTCCGCCGGCGCCGCCTCAGGGTCCCCCGGTTCCGCGCGCCGAGTCTGCCGAGGTCGAGAGCGAAACCGCTCCGGACGCGTCGGTCAGTGCTGTTGCCGAAACGGAGTGGAAACCCGCGCTTGGTTTTGATGCCGCCACGGACATGGACCCGAGCGCGCCGACAGGAGCAGCCGAGGAGCCCGCCTTCGAGCGCACGGTGAATTTCGGCGTGGGGCTAAGGGCGCAGTATGTCCTCGATCCGGAGGTGGAGGGGGCGAACTTCGCCCATGCCATGGGCACCAGCATCCGGCCTTACATTAGCGGTGAGGCCTTCCCTGCCGTGAAGTTCGAGGCCAACCTCGACTCGGCCTTCGCCTACGTCCCCGCGGCGGGCGACCTGGCCGTCGATCCCGACGGCGGCGCGGTATCGGACGCGAACGGCGACGGAGCGCTCGACCTCGTGCCCGTGGCGACGGTGCGGTTGCTCGATGCGGTGATCAAGCTCGAGCCCCACGACCTGGCGAACTTCTGGTTCGGGCGTTTCCTCCCGCCCACGGATCGCGCCAACCTCAGCGGCCCATACTATCAAAACGCCTGGAACTACCCGGTTCAATCGAACCTCTACCCGGCCATCTATGCCGGGCGCCACGATGGTGCGGCGTATTGGGGGCAGGTCATGGGCGGCCGCTTCAAGTGGCAGCTCGGCATGTTCGACATCACGGGTGGCGACAATCCGCTCTTTGCGGGGCGGCTCGTCGTGAACCTACTCGACCCCGAGCCTGGTTACTACAACAGCAGCACCTACTACGGCACCAAGGACGTGCTGGCCATCGGCGTTGTCGGCCAGTACCAGGAGGGGGGGGACACTGTGGCTGGGACCGGGCTGGATGGCGCCGCCATGAGCGCTGACATCCTCTTCGAGAAGGAGCTCAGCGGTGCCGGAACCCTCAGCGTCGAAGCCGCCTACTACGATTTCGAGGATACCGATCAGGGCATGAGCGTCTGGGGGCTGCTCGGCTACCTGCTGCCTGGCAGGTTGGGGCCTGGCGCGCTGCAAGGTGTCGCGCGTCTTCAGACGATGATGCCGGAGTCGGGCGATGACCATTTGACGCTCGACCTCGCCGCGAACTACATCCTCGACGGCCACAACGCTCGCTTCACGCTGAACTACCAGCGCTTCCTGAGGCACGACGATATCCCGAGCGATCAGACGGTCACTCTGGGAGGGCAGCTGCAACTCTGACCCACGACGAATGGCTTGAGTCTGAAATAGGAGCAATGATCGTGAAGAAACTATCAACTGCATGCGCTGTGGGTTTTCTGGGACTGTTCTCGGCCTGTCGTGGTCCGGGAACCAGCGGTACGACCGAGAACACGAACGCCTCCGCGCAAGCTGCAGCGGCAGCTGCCCCCGAGGGTGCTGCGCCGGCAAAGGCGAAGAGCGACAAGGGCCCCATCAAGGTAGGTGTCCTCCACTCCCTCTCGGGCACGATGGCCATCAGCGAGACCTCTCTGAAGGATGTCGCGCTCATGACCATCGAGTCCATCAACGAGAAGGGCGGGGTTCTCGGGAGGCAGCTCGAGCCCGTGGTCGTCGACCCTGCCTCCAACTGGCCGCTCTTCGCCGAGAAGGCGCGAGAGCTGATCCAGCAGGATGTGGCTGTGGTCTTCGGGTGCTGGACCAGCGTGTCGCGCAAGAGCGTGCTTCCCGTCTTCGAGGAGCTCAATGGTCTGCTCTTCTATCCCGTTCAGTACGAAGGCGAGGAGTCGAGCTATAATGTCTTCTATACGGGCGCTGCACCGAACCAGCAGGCCATCCCTGCCGTCGAGTACCTGATGAGCCCCGCGGGTGGCGGGGCCAAGCGCTGGGTGCTGCTCGGCACCGACTACGTCTATCCGCGCACCACGAACAAGATTCTTCGCCATTTCCTCGAGAGCAAGGGCGTTGCAGACGGCGATATCATGGAGAAGTACACGCCCTTCGGTCACAGCGACTACCAGACGATCGTCGGTGATATCAAGAAGTTTGCGGCGGCCAAGCCCACCGCCGTCGTCTCGACGATCAACGGAGACTCCAATGTGCCGTTCTATAAGGAGCTCGCCAACCAGGGCCTCAAGGCGTCCGATATCCCCGTCGTCGCCTTTTCGGTGGGAGAGGAGGAGCTCCGCGGTATCGACACCAAGCCCCTCGTCGGACACTTGGCTGCCTGGAACTACTTCATGAGCATCGAGAACCCGCAGAACGAAGCCTTCATCGCCCAGTGGAGGGACTACGTGAAGGAGAAGAACCTGCCGGATGCCGACAAGCGCGTCACCAACGACCCCATGGAGGCGACCTATATCGGCATCAAGATGTGGGCGCAGGCGGCAGAGCAGGCGGGGACCGTCGACGTCGACGCGGTGCGGCAGGCCATCCCAGGTCAGATGGTGCGGAGCCCGTCGGGCTTCGAGATCGTCATGGATGACAAGAACCACCACCTGCACAAGCCCGTGTACATCGGCGAAATCGCGGAAAATGGGCAGTTCAATGTCGTGTGGAAGACGGACGGCCCCATCCGTGCGGAGCCATGGAGCAAGCACGTGCCGGAGAGCGCCAAGAAGGTCGCCGACTGGAGCTACCCTTGGCTCTGCGGTAACTGCGAGAGCGCCAAGCGCGCCTCCCTCTGAAGGTAGCTCCCTCGTTCCCAGCCTGCGCTGCTCCTCATCATGACTGCTCACCGCTTCTTTTTACTCGTCCTCTCCTCGTTGATCGTCTGGCTCTCCCTGGCGAGCCGCGCGGTGGCGGCCGCGGAGGGCTCGGCGCACGGCTGGGAGGCGGCCCGCGAGAGCTTCGCCGCCGGCTCTCCCGAGGCCGTGCTTCGGGGGGTGAGGCAGCTCGCCGTATCGGGGGCGGAACACGCCCCCGTCCTCTTGCGGGCCTTGCGCGGCGGCGACCTCAGGGTGGACTCCAAGGGGAACCTGTTCATCGTGACGGACGGCGCGCCGCGCCATGCCGGGAGCGGGGAAGAGCGGCGCCCCGTGCCCCCGCTCCGCTCCGTCGCAGTCACGAACACGATTCGGCGCGCCATCGACGGCGTCTTGGCTCGCTTGGAGCTCTCCTCGAAGGACCCTGCCGTGCGTCTGCGGGCCGCCAGCGAGCTTGCCCAGAGCCCGGACTCGGAGACTGCCGAGCTCGTGCGGCCGCTCCTCGCGAAGGAGCGCGACGCAGAGGTGCGGCAGGCGATGGCGCTGGCCGTGGCCAAGGTGGACCTTGACGCGAAGGACAAGGGACGCCGCCTGACAGCCCTAGCCACCATTGCCGACTCTACCGACGTGAGCCTGAAGGATCGCCTCGAAGGCATGCTCGAGACCGCGCGTGACGGACGACAACGCGAGCCCGACCCGGAGGTGAGGGCAGCGGCCCAGTCGGCCCTCTCCGCCATCCAGGGTCGCCTCCTGCTCGTGCGCACCGTCTCCAGCATCGTCTACGGTTTGAGCCTTGGCAGCGTGCTCCTGCTCGCCGCCCTAGGGCTCGCCATCACCTTCGGCCTGATGCGCGTCATCAACATGGCTCACGGCGAGATGCTGATGCTCGGCGCCTACGCGACCTTCGTCTCCCAGAACCTCGCTCAGCAGTATGCCCCCACCCTGCTCGACTACTACCTCGTTCTCGCCGTGCCTCTCGCCTTCGTCGTGACGGGCCTCGTCGGCGTCCTCCTCGAGCGCACCGTGATCCGGTTCCTCTATGGCCGCCCCCTGGAGACGCTGCTGGCGACCTGGGGCTTGAGCCTGCTGCTCATTCAGGCCGTGCGCACCCTCTTCGGGGCGCAGAACGTGACGGTGGCGAACCCCGCCTGGCTCTCGGGCGGTTGGGAGCTCATGCCCATGCTCGTCATCCCTTACAGCAGGCTCGCGGTGCTCGCCTTCACGGGCGTCGTCGTCGTCTTCGTATGGCTGGTGCTGCAGCGGACTAGGCTGGGCCTCAAGGTGCGGGCCGTCACCCAGAACCGGGAGATCGCTGCGAGCCTTGGTATCAATACCCAGCGGATCGACACTTGGACCTTTGCCCTCGGCTCTGCCGTGGCCGGGCTCGGTGGGGTGGCGCTCTCTCAGCTCGGCAACGTGGGGCCCGAGCTCGGGCAACAGCACATCATCGATTCGTTCATGGTGGTGGTACTGGGCGGGGTCGGGAACATCATCGGTGCCATCGTGGGCGGCCTGGGGCTCGGTGTTGTCAACAAGTTCCTCGAGCCGTCCCTCGGGGCAGTGCTCGGTAAGATAGTCATTTTGGGTCTCCTCATCCTGTTCATCCAGTGGCGACCCCAGGGCCTCTTCGCCCTGAAGGGAAGGGCGGCAGAGGCATGACAGCCATCGCGAGAGAGGGCGCCACCTCCCAAGTCGAGAGCCCGCGCGTCCTGAGGTCACTCGGCGCCTTCTTCGGGCGCCTCCACGGGCGGCGCGGTTGGACGGTGACCCTCGTCCTGGTCCTGCTGATGCTCGTCGTGGTGCCGGTCCTCCATACCGTCTTTGCGCCCAACAGCGCGCTGCACGTCCCGGAGCACGTCCTCCTGCTCCTCGGGAAGTTCGCTTGCTTTGGCATCGTGGCCTTGGCCGTAGATCTGGTTTGGGGTTATGTCGGCATCCTAAGCCTGGGCCACGGTGTCTTCTTCGCGCTGGGCGGCTACGCCATGGGCATGTACCTGATGCTGGCGATCGGGGAGCAGGGGGTTTACCGCTCGAATCTCCCCGACTTCATGGTCTTCCTTGACTGGAAGGAATTGCCCTGGTTTTGGCAGGGCTTCGATAGCTTCTGGTTCGCCCTGCTCATGAGCGTGCTCGCGCCCGGGCTATTGGCCTTCGTCTTCGGGTACCTGGCCTTTCGCTCCCGCATCCGCGGCGTGTACTTCTCCATCATCACGCAGGCCCTCACCTTCGCCGCCATGCTGCTCTTCTTTCGTAACGAGACGGGCTTCGGTGGCAACAACGGCCTCACGGACTTCAAGCAAATCTACGGCTACCCGTTGAGCGACCCGACCACCAAGGTGGTGCTCTACTGTGCGGCTTTCGGCGCCCTGATCGTCACCTACCTGTTCTGTCGCTTCCTCGTCACGGGTAAGTTTGGGGTCATTCTGCGCGCGGTGCGGGATGAGGAGGGCAAGGTGCGCTTCAGCGGCTATGACACATTGAGGTACAAGCTTACGGCTTGGACGCTCTCGGCGGTACTGTGCGGCGTCGCGGGGGCCCTCTACGTGCCGCTGGTGGGCATCATCAATCCGAGCGAGATGCAACCCTCGAGCTCCATCGAGATGGTGATCTGGGTCGCCGTGGGAGGCCGCGGGACCCTGTTCGGGGCCGCTCTCGGCGCCTTTGCTGTGAACGCGGCCAAGAGCTGGTTTACCGTCGCCGCACCGGAGATCTGGCTCTTCTTCTTGGGTGCCTTGTTCGTCATCGTCACTCTGGCGCTGCCTGGAGGCCTCGTCAGCCTGGGCCAGCGGCTCCGGCGCGTGCTGCCGCAGCGCTAGTCTCGTTCGGGCCGTCATCGTCGGTGTTCGCGGAGAAATCTCATGCAGTTCGTTCGTCCCCTGCTCAGCGCCAACGGCTTCGCCCAGGGCGCGGCCCGCTCCCTGGTGCGCGCGTCCTGGCCTGCTCCCCGCAAGGTTTCTGACGAGCGCCTGAACCAGGCGCTGCACCGTAGTCCGAGGGCACTGCTCTGTGTGGACGACGTGTCTGTCAGCTTCGATGGCTTCAAGGCCCTGTCGGAGTTGACGCTCATCCTCGACGAGGGCGAGCTCCGCTGCATCATTGGTCCCAACGGGGCTGGTAAGACGACCCTGATGGACGTCATGACGGGCAAGACGCGGCCCGACGAGGGCTCGGTCTACTTCATCGCGGACCGCGACGACCTGACGACCCTGAGCGAGCACGCGATCGCGCGGCGCGGCCTGGGGCGCAAGTTTCAGCGCCCCACGGTGTTTCCGAGGCACACCGCGCGGGAGAACATCGAGCTCGCCCTCGCCTCGAAGAAGGGCGTCTGGCATAGCCTCTTTGGTGGTTTCGAGCCGGAGGAGCGCGAGCGCATCGAGGAGGTGCTGGAGTTGGTGCGGCTCCGGGATTTCGCGACGCGCGAGGCGGGCACCCTCTCCCATGGTCAGAAACAGTGGCTCGAGATAGGCATGCTCATCGCCCAGGATCCGCGTGTGCTCCTGGTGGATGAGCCCGTCGCGGGGATGACGCACCAGGAGGTCGAACACACGGCGGAGCTTCTCACGGGACTGGCCGGTAAGCGCACGGTGGTCGTCGTAGAGCACGACATGGACTTCATTCGCAGCATCGCCGCCGATGTCGTGACCGTCCTGCACGAGGGGCGGGTTCTTGCCGAGGGTAGGATGGAAGAGGTGCAGCGCAATCCGAAGGTCGTCGAGGTCTACCTGGGACAGTAAAGGTTATGCTGAGAGTCAGGCAAGTTGACCAATACTTCGGCGAGAGCCACACCCTTTGGGGCGTCGACTTGGACGTGCCAGAAGGACAGTGTACCTGCCTCATGGGACGCAATGGCGTCGGCAAGACTACCTTGCTCAAAGCGATCATGGGGCTCTTGCCTGTGCGGGGCGGCAGCATTCGCCTGGGTGACATGGAGCTTGTCAAGCGCCCTGCGGCCCAGCGCGCGCGCCACGGGATTGGTTACGTGCCCCAGGGGAGGGAGGTCTTCCCGCAGCTGACGGTGGAGGAGAACCTGGAGATCGGGTTCTTCGCGCTGCCACCCGGGAGGAAGCGCGACACGGAGCGCCTCTTCGCGCTCTTCCCGGTGCTGAAGGACATGCGCCATCGGCGTGGAGGCGACCTCTCCGGCGGCCAGCAGCAGCAGCTTGCCATCGCACGCGCTCTGGCCATGGACCCGAAACTCCTCATCCTGGACGAGCCCACCGAGGGCATTCAGCCGAACGTCGTCGCCGAGATCGGGGACGTGCTGCAGACGCTCGAGGGGGAGGGGCTCACTCTCCTCCTCGTGGAGCAGAAGCTGCCCTTCGCTCGCCGCGTCGCTCAATCCTTCGCGATTCTCGACCGGGGCCGCGCCGTGGCAGCCGGGGCCATGAGCGAGCTCAGTGACGAGCTCGTCTCGAAGCACCTGGTCGTATGAGGATGGCATGACCGAGGGGCTCGTCGCAGTGCGTTCAACGGAGCAGGAGACGAGTGGCTGGAGAGCTCGCCTCGAGATGGGGTTCGAGCCGTCTGAAGCGAAGACCGTGCTTCGCCACTGTTCGCATGAGGGGCCTCTGCGTGTGCAACGCCCATTTTACCCCGATGCGGATGGCACGTGCCACGTGTACCTGCTCCACCCCCCAGGCGGCGTCGTGGGAGGAGACGAGCTCGAGGTGTCGGCGACCGCGGCGGCCGGGACGCGGGTTCTGGTGACGACGCCTGGGGCGACGAAGCTCTACCGGAGCCGAGGGCCCTGGAGCCGAGTTCAGCAGCGCCTGCGGGTCGGAGCTGGGGCGCGCCTCGACTGGCTGCCTCAGGAGACGATCGCCTTCAGCGGAACGCGGGCTGCCCTCCACACCGTCGTGGAGCTCGCGGCGAGCGCCACCTTCTCGGGCTGGGAGATCTCGTGCCTAGGTAGGCCTGCCTCTGGAGAGGACTTCGCCGCAGGTGAGCTCACCCAGCGCTTGGAGGTGTGGCGGGAGCACGTGCCCGTCTTCTGCGAACGACTGCACCTGCGCGGCGGTGATGCCTTCTTGCACCAGGCTTGGGGCATGCGCGGACGTACCGTCGTGGGTACCCTCGTCGTGGCTACGGCCGAGCGTGAGCTCTTGCCCCGCGTGCGCGCGGCGCGGCCCGATCTCTTCGGCGCCCAGCTGGGCAGCGCGGTGGAGGCATGCAGCGGTACCGCGCTGGAGGGGGCAGCGGTCTTTCGCTTCGTGGGCGATAGCGCGCGGCGCGCCCAGGAGAGCTTGGCGGCGATCTGGGCCTTGGCGCGAAGCCCCAGCGGCGGCAGCGTCAGCTATCCCAGGATCTGGAGCACCTAGGAAGGAATGCGACAAAGACAATGGAGCTATTACCCCGAGAGAAGGACAAGCTGCTCATCTTCACGGCGGGGCTGCTCGCCGAGCGACGCAAGGAGAAGGGGCTCAAGTTGAACTACCCCGAGGCGGTGGCCTACATCGCGGCGGCCGTGCTCGAGGGGGCCCGGGAAGGCCGCACCGTGGCTGAGCTCATGAGCTACGGTACGACGCTGCTCCAGCGCAACGAGGTGATGGAAGGGGTGCCTAGCATGATCCACGAGGTTCAGGTCGAAGCGACCTTCGCGGATGGAACCAAGCTCGTGACCATCCACGATCCCATTCGATGACGCAGGCCCGCTTCATCAGAGGAACCGCAACCATGATTCCAGGTGAAATTGTCGCGAAAGAGGGCAATGTGGAGCTCAACGTAGGCCGCGCCAGGCGGCGCTTGGTGGTCAAGAACACCGGGGATAGGCCAATCCAAGTAGGGTCACACTACCATTTCCAAGAAACGAACGCGGCCCTCGAATTCGCACGGGAGCAGGCGCGTGGCTTCCGTCTCGACATCCCGGCTGGCACCGCCATTCGCTTCGAGCCCGGCCAGGAGCGAGAGGTCGGGCTCGTCGAGGTCGCGGGCGAGCGGCGCATCTATGGCTTCAATGGCCTGGTCATGGGGCCCCTGGAGCGCCGATGACGAGCATGAGCCGGCGGGCTTACGCGGAGATCTACGGGCCGACGGTGGGGGACCGCGTGCGCTTGGCGGACACGGCTCTCTTCATCGCCGTCGAGCGGGACCACACCGTCTTCGGTGAGGAGGTGAAGTTCGGTGGGGGCAAGGTGATCCGCGACGGCATGGGACAGAGCCAACACGGGAGCGAACGCGCCGTCGACGCCGTGATCACCAACGCCCTAATCCTCGACCATTGGGGGATCGTCAAAGCCGACGTGGGCATCAAGGCAGGGCGCATCGCGGCCATTGGCAAGGCGGGCAACCCCGACGTTCAGCCGGGGGTGGACATCGTGATAGGGCCGGGTACGGAAGCCATCGCCGGTGAGGGGCTCATCCTCACCGCCGGGGCCATCGATGCCCACATCCATTTCATCTGTCCCCAGCAGATCGAGGAGGCCTTGATGTCGGGGGTGACGACGATGCTCGGCGGCGGCACCGGGCCCGCAGCGGGCACCAACGCCACCACATGCACCCCGGGCCCCTGGAACATCCACCGCATGCTCCAGGCTGCCGAGGCCTTCCCCATGAACCTGGGCTTCCTCGGCAAGGGCAACGCCAGTCTCCCCGCGGCCCTCGAGGAGCAGCTCGACGCCGGGGCCATCGGGCTCAAGCTGCACGAGGACTGGGGTACGACCCCGGCTGCCATCGACAACTGCCTCGCCGTAGCGGAACGCTACGACGTGCAGGTGGCCATCCACACCGACACCCTGAACGAGTCGGGTTTCGTGGAACGCACCCTCGAAGCCATCGGCGAGCGCACCATTCATGCGTACCACACCGAAGGCGCAGGCGGCGGTCATGCCCCGGATATCATCCGCGCCTGCGGGAACCCGTGGGTGCTCCCTTCCTCCACGAACCCGACGCGCCCCTACACAATCAACACCATCGACGAGCACCTGGACATGCTGATGGTGTGTCATCACCTGGATCCGAGCATCCCGGAGGACGTCGCCTTCGCCGAGTCTCGCATCCGCCGCGAGACGATCGCCGCGGAAGACATTCTGCACGACCTCGGCGCCTTCAGCATGATAGCCTCGGACTCGCAGGCCATGGGCAGGGTGGGGGAAGTGATCACGCGAACCTGGCAAACGGCCCACAAGATGCGCGTCCAACGCGGCAGCCTGCCTCCAGACAGCGCAGACTCCGACAACTTTCGCGCGCGCCGTTATGTGGCCAAGTACACGATCAACCCCGCTCTCGCCCACGGCATTGCTCACGAGGTGGGCTCCGTGGAGCCTGGAAAGTTTGCGGATCTGGTGCTGTGGAAGCCCGCGTTCTTCGGCATCAAGCCCGCCATGGTCATCAAGGGCGGGCTCATCGCGGCGGCGCCGATGGGGGACGCCAATGCGTCCATACCCACACCTCAACCCGTGCACTACCGGCCCATGTTTGCGGCCTTCGGCGGGGCGCGCGCGGCCACGAGCCTGACCTTCGTCTCCAGAGCCGCGGCCGAAGCCGACGTGGGGGAGCGTTTGGGCCTTCGCAAGCGCCTCGTGGCCGTGCGAGGTGCCCGAGGCCTACGCAAGAGCGATATGGTGCTCAACGACGCCTTGCCCCAGATGGAGGTCGATCCCCAAACCTATGAGGTGCGGGCCGACGGTGAGCTCCTTACCTGTGAACCCCTGAGGGAAGTCCCGCTGGCCCAACGCTATTGTCTCTTCTAGCCATGATCGAGCCCCCTGTAGCACCCACCCCCCTCCCACGAGTCACCCGGCGCACCGCCCCTTCGACGCCCCCGGATGGGGTCATTCTCCTCGACTTCGATGCCCGGCAGAAGTGCCGGCAGCGCGTCGTGACGAGCGACGGTGAGCCCCTGGCGCTCCTGCTCGCCCGGGGTGAAACGCTCGAGCACGGCGACTGCCTCCTGAGCGAAGACGCGCGAGTCTTTCGGGTCGAAGCCGCCGAGGAGGAGCTGTCCCTGGCCGTTTGTCCCGACGCGGCGTCCCTGGCTCGCGCGGCCTACCATTTGGGTAACCGTCACACGCGGATCCACATCGAGGCGGGCTGCATCCTCTACCAGCGGGACCACGTTCTGGACGGCATGCTCCGTCGCTTCGGGCTCGTGGTGACAGCGGCACGTGGTCCCTTCGAGCCCGAGCCTGGCGCCTATCATGGCCAAGGCCACCGCCACGAGCACGAGCACGAGCACGAGCACGAGCACCGGCACGGGCATGACGGCGACCCTGAGCATGCTCTCGGTCTTGTGAAGGTCTCGGAGTCTCGATGAAAGCCGCGCCGCTTCGAGGGGTCCCGCCGATCGGGGATCAAGCGGCGACGAGCAGCTCGTCGCGGGCCGTGCTCACCGTCGCGACGGACCTATCCTTCGGAGCCGAGGCCTTTCCCGCGGTCGCGCTGGCGGCGCTCCCCGCCCTGCGCTTGCTCCAGCTCGTTTCTCCGAGCCTTCCTACCGGTGCCTTCGCCTACTCGCAGGGGCTCGAGGCGGTGCTGGACTTGGGCTGGGTCAGCGGCGAGGTCGAGGCAGCGGGGTACCTGGAAACGCTCCTTTCCGCCTCTCTCGCCACCTTGGACCTACCCTTGGTCCTGCGCCTGCACACTGCCTGGGAACGCCGCGACGTGGAACGGGCAGCAGCGCTCAGCGCCTGGCTGCTCGCTTCGCGGGAGAGCGGCGAGCTACAGGCTCAGGAGCGTCAGATGGCGTCAGCCTTGGCGCGTGTGCTTCGGGAGATCCGCCCGGCGGCTCTCGCTGCAGCCGGCGGTCGCCTGCGAGCTCCCACGACCTTTGCCGAGGCATTGACTGCGGCCGCTGTGGCCTTCGGGCTGAGCGCCGAAGCGACGCTCCTCGGCTATGCCTACACGTGGTGCGAGAGTCATGTCGCGGCACTCGCGAAGCTCCTGCCCCTGGGACCCATCGCCGGGCAACGGGTGCTCGATCGTCTCCTGCGCCGCGTTCCCGAGGTCGTGGCTCACGCCCGACTCGTCGGCGACGACGCCGTGGGTGCTAGTGCCCCGGGCCTCGCCATCGCTTCCGCCCTGCATGAAACCCAACACACTAGGCTGTTCAGATCCTAGACACCGAGCTGACGACGACCCGCAGACGATCCCAGGGAGCTCCCCTTCATGACAACTAACAGCAAACAACCCTTGAGAGTTGGCGTCGGCGGTCCCGTCGGCTCCGGGAAGACGGCCCTGCTCCTCTCGCTGTGTCGTGCCATGCGCGAGCGCTACGAGATTGGCGTCGTCACCAACGACATTTACACCAAGGAGGATCAGCAATTCCTCGTCGAGCATGGCGCCCTCGCGCCGGAGCGCATCGTCGGTGTGGAGACCGGCGGCTGCCCCCACACGGCCATTCGCGAGGACGCATCCATCAACCTCGACGCGGTAGAGACGCTGAGCGCCAACTTCCCCGGGCTCGATCTCATCTTCATCGAGTCTGGAGGCGACAACCTCAGTGCGACCTTCAGCCCAGAGCTCTCCGATCTCACCCTCTACGTCATCGATGTGGCAGGCGGCGACAAGATTCCTCGCAAGGGCGGCCCCGGCATCACCAAGAGCGATCTGCTCGTCATCAACAAGACCGATCTCGCGCCGCATGTTGGGGCAAGCCTCGAGGTGATGGACCGCGACGCGAAGCGTATGCGGGGTGAGCGCCCCTTCGCCTTCACCAGCCTGCGCCAAGGGGAGGGGCTCGAGAACGTGCAGGCTTTCATCGTTCGCGAGGGCCTGTTGGGACCCAGAGATTAGTCCCTTACCGGGCAGATTGATGACGGGGTTGGCAAGACTTGGATGGCTGTTGCCGATTGGTGCAGGCAATCAGCTTTCAGTTCTCAGCCGTCAGCATCTGCGGGAGCAGCATTGTGCGGATGTGCAGGCCGGCAAGGATAGCTCGACGACCGAGGGCGGTGAGGTAGTACTTGTAGGTGCGACCGATTCGTTTGATGAGACCGTGGACGCGTAGGCGTTTGAGGAGCCTGGAGAC
>JAEWRL010000179.1 GCA_023398955.1 Pseudomonadota bacterium | reverse complement strand
CTCGTGGTCGAGATGGACGAGGTCGACGATCACCTCGACGAAACCGACGACGACGACCTCGAAGATGGTGGAGAGGACCTCGACGAGGAAGACGTCGAGACGAGGACAGAAAGCCTGGATGCGCAGGATCCGATTACGCGAAGCGCAGAAGGCTCGTCCGCTCCGGCTCTATCCAGGGCGACAGTCAGTGCCTCCGCTCCGGACAGAGAGCTCGACGGAGAAGCACAGGAGGCCGCTGCGACACTGGCGCGGAGGGATGCTCAGGACGGCAACTCCGTGGCCGAGCGGCGGCGGGGAGAACGTACAAGGCGTGCCGTGCGGCCGCGGCACACCAGCGACGATGGCGCAAGCAGCGACGCAGCCGGTGGGCAGCCGGCATCTGCCAGCGCTGCTGCGGCCGACTCGGATCCTGATGATCGTTCCCCACGGGGGCCCGGTGAGCGGGGCCGCCGGTCGCGACGACGACGCGGAGGGCGCTCTGGCGCCACGGCTCCGGGCCAGGTCGCTGACCCCGTCGTCGTCACGACACCGCCAAGTGCGAGCGAGGCACAGGATGACGGCAACCGTTCCACCCGACGTCGACGACGTCGACGAGGCCGCGGCCGCGATGTAGCGGCTCCCGTCGCACCGACACGCAAACCGGCCATCGCCGATCGCGCCAAGGAGCGCCGCGGGCGCGCTGGACGCAACGGAAGCTCTAGCCGAGTCTCACGCTCGGTGCCGATCACGGAGGTCGTGAAGGAAGGCGACCACGTCATCGTCCAGATCTCGAAAGAACCCATCGGAACCAAGGGCGCTCGCGTCACGAGCCACATCTCCCTTCCAGGTCGCTACGCCGTGTACCTCCCCACGGTGGATCACGTCGGTATTTCGAAGCGCATCGGTTCAGCGCGCGAGAGAGCGCGACTTCGCGAGGTCATCGAGGCTTTGAAACCGGCCTCGGGGGGCCTCATCGTCCGCACCGTCGCCGAGGGCCTGACGAAAAAATCGTTGAAGCGCGACATCGCGTACCTCATCAAGCTTTGGGAGGAGGTGTCCCGCAAACACACGGGAGCCAAGGCTCCTGCCCTGCTCTACACGGAGCTCGACCTGATCCTGAAGACTGCTCGAGACCTCTTCACGCCGGAGATCGAGCGGATCGTCATCGACGACAAGGAGCAGTATCACCGGCTGGTGCGCTTCGTCGAGATGTTCATGCCGGAACGAGTCGCCGATATCGAGCTGTACGCCGGCGCGGAGCCAATCTTCGATGCCTTCGGGATCGAGGATGAGATTGGCCGCGCTTTGAGCCGTAAGGTACCACTCCCGAGCGGCGGATACCTGGTCATCGATCAGGCGGAGGCGCTGACGGCCATCGACGTGAACACGGGGCGGTACGTCGGAAAGGGCAGCAAGGACCTCGAAGAAACGGCACTGAAGACGAACCTCGAAGCAGTCGCAGAGATCGCCTACCAACTGCGTTTCAGGAACATTGGTGGGCTGATCATTCTGGACCTCATCGACATGGATCATCCGGCCAACCGCGACGCGGTGTGGCGCGCCCTCGAGCAGGCACTCGCGCGTGACAAGGCAAAAACGACGCTGAACCGCATCAGCGAGCTTGGACTCATCGAGATGACGCGCAAGCGGACTCGGGAGAGCCTGAGCCGCACGATGCACGAGCCTTGTTTCTATTGCGATGGCACGGGGCAGATCCAGTCGCGAGCCACCATTGGCTACGAGATACTGCGTCAGATTCGCCGAGAGCTCACGGTGCTCAAGGGATACAGGGTCATGGTCAACGCCCACCCTGCGATCTGCGATCTGATGACCGGTGAGGAGAAGGCCGCAGTCGCGGAGGCAGAGAGGCGCTATATGCGTCGCATCGAGTTCACTCCACGCCGCGAGTATCACATCGAGCAGTTCGACCTGCAGGGCCGCTAAGTACAGCTCCCCAAAAGCTCGCACCCAGTCAGGTTGCCTACGACTTCACCGCTGTGCAGATTGAAGGCCGCGAATAGCTGCAACGCTCCCTTGCGAGCGTGTTCGTGCTCAATCGGGGCGGGCTGGTTGCCGGCTCGCGGAGGCTTCGTCTCGTGCAAGCGTGTCCTGGGCTGCAGGGAGGTCTTCTCGTCGAGCGAGTAGGCCGGCCTTGTCAGGCAGCTCGCAGGTCAGCTTCACCAGATGGGCGGCCACTGCGGGGGGGAAACCGAGTCGGGCGCCCAGAACGAGGCCGGTCTACGAGTCCTTCGAGACGGTCGCGCTCGAAGCGCACTGGGAGCCGTACTAAGCCCGCAACACCCCGCACGAGACATGAGCCAATGAACGGTCGACGGTCCAGATCACCGATCGGCTTGCGCGAGAGCCCCTCCACGGATAAATACCCTCGGCTATGTACCTCCCCACCAAAGGCAAGTCCCGCAAGCACTCCAGCCGTTGCGCCCGCCAAAACGCCAAGCGCAGCGCCAAGAACCGAAGGCGCCGCGCGAGCCTGAAGCGCTAGGGCCTGTCGTACACGGACGGGGATTGGCACCGACCTCGCACCCGCGGCCGGACGTCGTCCGAGTTCGAGCCGGTCAGGTCCGTGGCAGTCAGCGTGCCACGATGCGTAGCTGCCATCCTCTATCGTCCGCCACTCGTGCCCGGCACCGCGACGACGCGGGCGTTCCGACGCTATCGGTCAGGTTCATCGCCGTCCTGCTCGGTCAGCGCTCGAAGCGCGGTGGCCCTGTCAAAACCTGCACGACCGAGGGCGGCCAAGTCTCTCTGGCGCCGTTCGCTCCGCTGCGGCTCAGGACGAAAGGGCCCCAGGCGTCGGCGGCGAACTAGGGCGCGAGCCGCTTCTAGCTCTGCCTCCCCATTCGCATCGCACGAAGCCTCCGCGAGCACGCGCTCCGCGATCTCGAGAGGCACGCCACGAGCCAACAGGCGCTGCACCACCTTCCTGGACGAGTCTCCACGGCGTCTCATCCCACGAACCGCTGCCGCCGCGAACCGCTCGTCGTCCACCAGTCCCGAGCTGGCGTACCGGCGTATCAAGTCGTCTGAGAGCTGGTATGCAGCTTGTCTTTGCTCGGACGATTCTCGCGGAATCGTCTTGTCGATGAAACGCCGGAGAACGGACCTCAGCTTCTGCTCGGTCGCATCGAAACGGTCGAGGTACCAGAGAGCCCTACGCTCCAGCTTCGCGCGGTCCACCAGGACGCCTGCTGGGTCAGCTGAAGGATCAGTGAAGCGCATGAGAGCTCTTGGCAGTCCGACTAGCCCCCGCGCTTGAGCTCCGTCAATACGAGTTTGCTGACCGCCTTCAGGGTCTCGAAGACACCCGGGCCGGTGCGCGCCATCGCCTCGAAGTCCGGGACGCCCATGGGGTTGATCAGGGGCCGTAGCTCCTCCACGTCGACGACGTTCGGGAGATCACGCTTGTTGTACTGGACGACGTAAGGGATCTTCTCCAGCGAATAGCCCTGCTCGGCGAGATTGATCCTCAGGTTATCGACGCTCTCCTGATTCGCTTCGAGCCGCTCGATCTGTGAATCGGCGACGAAGATGACCCCGTCCACTCCCTTGAGAATCAGCTTCCGACTGGCATCGTAAAACACCTGACCCGGAACGGTATAAAGGTGGAAACGGGTCTTGAATCCGCGGATTTCACCGAGCGACAACGGTAAGAAATCGAAGAACAGCGTGCGCTCCGTCTCGGTGGCCAGCGAGATCATCTTCCCTTTGGCATCCGGATTAGTGCGCTCGTAGATGTACTGCAGGTTCGTCGTTTTCCCACAGAGGCCAGGCCCGTAGTACACGATCTTGCAGTTGATTTCGCGGGCCATGTAGTTGATGAAGCTCATAGCCCGTGCACTCAGTCGTTGAACAAGTTGTCGATGTCCTCGTCCGTGATCTCGGCGAATGGCGAGTCACTTCCCGGCTCTTGCACCTTGCTGAGTAGAGCCTCGAATATTCGATTCAGCTCATCAGTGGCCTTGCGCACTCGCAGCCTGACGAGGCCTAGGCTCGACTTCGAGTCGAAAATGACGACCAGAATGACGCGATTGCCCACCAGCTGGATGTGGATATTCGCGTTCTCGCCTTCATGAAACTGCGTGGCGAACTCGTTCTCGCGCAACAGCTTGGCTATTCCGCCGGTGGCGGCAATGTTGCCAGCCGTGAGTGAGGCCAACGACGTGGTATCGATGTTCTCTACCTCACCGCTCGCCGCGATGAGCTGTCCATTCTTGTCGACGATGAAGACGACCTTGGCGTTCGCTTCCTTCACCAGCCGGTCCACGACCGCCTGGATCTGGTTGAACTCCTCTTCGTACATCACCATCTGGGGGTTAACCATTCGAGCCTCCAAAGACTTGCTCGACCCCGGCGCCCGGGCCACCAGCCTGCGCCGCGACTATCCGGGGTCGTGCCGAATCCCCGGTTTTCTCGAGCTCGTCAGCCACCTGGGTGCCCAACCTCGAGAGCCGAACTCGCCGCATGCCATCTCCTTCTATCCGACCGTTACCAAGCCAGCAAGCGCAGCAGAACCCAACATGCGATTTTCAGGTCGCGTCGAGCGCGCACCAGGGCACCGGACCCGAGGTTCTCAGTGCCCCGCAGACACCCAGCTCCAACGGCGACGGGCCGAGAATGAATAGTGCCAAAGGCTCCGGGACGCCCAAACACCCAAGCAGGGCAACGAGACCGGACGGCCAGACCATTCGACGACTGCCGCATTGTGGAACCCTGAGCCGCGAGTCGAACACGCTAGAATGCCTCGACCCGGAAACTGCTGGCGTCCGACTCTCCTCATTCGAAGGGGCTTACGAAGCACCGTGAAGAATCTCTGCCGACGGCGAACCCACAAATCACGACCGTGCCCGCTGCCCGAAACAGGAGCCGAACCTTCCAGCACGCCCTGTGCGGGGAGCATGCCAGCTTCCAAGCCTGCGTCGGCTCCGGCTGCACGCGCGGCTCGCGCCGGCAGCTCGAGCTTCGTCGCCCTCGTACTCGCAGCGTTTGTGCTCATGAGTCCGACACGAGCGACAGCGGTGGAGGGATGGCTTCATCCGGAGCTGATCCGCGCCCGCGCGTTGTTGCGCGACGCTCGGGGTCCGGAGACCTACACCGCCATTCGTAGGATCTGGCACACGTGGGATCGCGCCAACCCTCTGCATGTCGAACAGACGCTTGTGCAAGCGGCCAATGACCCGGCAATCGACCCCTTGGCGCGGGAGTATGCGAGGATCTTGACGGCTTTCGCACGACAACGCCGAGGCGACACCGAGTCCGCCCGGCGCATGATTCGAGAGCTGGGCTTCGTCACGCACTGGATGCTTGTCGGGCCATTCGACAACGAGGGAAAGGCGGGATTCACACAGCAGTTCGAGCCGGAACACGCCCTCTCTGAACCCATCATCCCGGGGCGTGCGTTCTCCGGCAAGGAACGGCTGGTGAGGTGGCGCCCGGTACCCGACGCCTTCCCCTCTGGATGGGTTGGCCTTGGCAACCTGTTGCGCCCAGAGAGCAACGTCTGCGCCTACCTCGCAACGTTCGTTGAATCACAGACCGCGGACACCGAGGAGCGACCGGTATCGATCTGGGCCGGCATCGGAGGAGCCTTCCGGCTCTATTGGAACGCAGAGGTGCTCCTGGAAGACGACGCCTATCGCTCCCACGAACTGGATCGACACGCCGCCACTGCCTTGCTCGAGCCGGGGCGCAACCGGTTGACCCTCAAGGTGTGCGGCGCAGAAAAGACGCCCCTGGTTTCCATCCGAATCCGCGACGTCAACGGGCACGGCGACGCAAGAGTGCGATTCTCCGCCACTGCGCTGGCTAGCGGGGAAGCAGCAACCGGCTCCCAGCAGCGCGGACCGCGTCGACCGAGCAGCGGCCGCCCCATCGCGATCCGAGGGCCGCTGCAACGATTCCAGGACCTCAGTGCACGGACGCCGACGGCAGAGAATCTCCAAGCGTTCGCCGAGTACTTGGTGGAGACGGGTTCGGACGACGTGGTGCGCCATCAGGCTCGTGATCTCGCGACCAGAGCGGCCGAGAAGACTCCCAGCAAGGAGCGGCTGCTCCTGGCCGCCCGCCTTGCGGAAGACCAGAATGCAGCGCATCGCTGGCTCGAGAAGGCAGTCGAGTTCGTTGGCGCGAACGCCGGGGACGATGCGGACCTGCTCCTCGCCCGGGCCCACCTCCTGCGGCAGAGCCCGCGCTGGCGCGAGGCGCTCGAAATCTATCGTCGCGTTCGCGCCCTGGCTCCAGATCGCTTGGAGGCCGTCGAAGGCATGGTCGCGCTCTACAACGAGGTCGAGCTGCATCGGACCGCTCTGAGCGAGCTGCGAGCGGCCCTCTCGCGCCATCCGAACAGCGTCGGCCTCCTCAGCCTGTACGCCTCGCAGCTCCGAAAGCTGGCGCGGACGGTCGAAGCCGCGGAAGCCGAGGCACGCTATGCAGCTCTACGTTTCGACGATACAGCTTATCTCGCCGCGCAAGCCGAGCTCGCGGCGACCCGTCATGACGGGGCCCTAGCCGAGCGATGGTTGAAACGACTGCTCGACACGAGTCCCGACAGCCTTTGGGCCCTGGGCTTCGCGAGCCGCCTGCATCGCTCCCTTGGCAAACCAAGGCAGGCTGCACAAGCGTTGCACCGAGCTCTGGAGCTTGCTCCAGAGGACGTCGGCACCCTGCGCGCCTTGGCCGACCTTCAAGGGGAGCTCGGCCACCGCGACGAGCAGGTTGAGCTGCTTCAGAGGCTGCTCGCGATTAGGCCACAGGATCGTGCCGTCCGCGAGTACGTCGAACACCTGGCCCCAGCAACCGCCAAACGCGACGAGACCCATGCGTGGAAAGCCGAGCGGTTCCTGGCGGACAGAAACGCACCGTCGCATGGCTATAATCGGCGAACATTGCGCGACCTTACCGTCACGACGGTCTTCGAGAACGGACTCTCGAGCCGATTCCGGCAGGTGGTCTTCCAACCCTTGACGGACACGGCAGCCGCCATGGCTCGACAGTACTCGTTCCAGTACCAGGCGGACCGGGAGGTCGTTCAGCTCCGGGGGGCGCGCGTGTATCGCGAGAACGGCACTGTGGATGAAGCCATTGAATTCGGCGAAGGTGCGGCCAATAGCCCCGAGATCAGCATGTACACCTCGGCGCGGACCTTTTACGTGCAGTTTCCGCGTCTCGAGCCGGGCGACGTCGTGGAGCTTCGGTACCGGGTCGACGACATCGCGCAGCGCAACGTGTTCGCCGACTATTTTGGCGAAGTAGTATACCTGCAGTCGGGCGAACCCGTCGCGAACGCCGAGTACGTCCTCATCACGCCTGAACCACGCCAAGTCAACGTGGACGTGCAGCTCGATGGCGTCGAGCGCGAGGAACGGATAGAGGAGCGGAGGAGAGTCAGACGGTTCTTCGCCAAAGCGGTGCCTTCGGTAGCGCCCGAGCCCCACATGCCACCGTGGCCAGAAGTGCTCGGTTTCATCCATGTCTCGACATACAAGAGCTGGCGCGCCCTTGGCGAATGGTACTGGGGACTCATCAAGGACCAGTTCGAGCTCGATGCCGAGACCAGGCGGCTCGCCCACCAGCTCACGAACGACGCCGTGAACGACCTGGACAAGGTCAGGGCCATTTACGGCTGGGTCGTGGAGAACACCCGCTACGTCGCCCTCGAGTTCGGGGTTTACGGATACAAGCCGCGTCGCAGCGTTCTCACGATCGCGCGTGGCTGGGGCGACTGCAAGGATAAGGCAACGGCCATCGTTGCGTTGCTGGCAGAGGTGGGCGTCGAGTCGACGCCGGTCATCGTTCGCTCCCAGATGCGCGGTGGCTTTCCCTCACGCATTCCTAGCTTGGAGCCCTTCGATCATGTGATCGTCTATGTGCCTTCCCTCGACCTGTACCTCGACGGCACGGCCGAGCACACCGGGACGCTGGAACTGCCAGAGATGGACCAAGGCGCGCTCGGACTGCTCGTGAACCGAGGCGAGTCGAAGCTGGTCGAGTTACCCATCGACTCCAAGGAGCCAAGCGTGGTGCGGCGCCATGCCTCGGCGTCCGTGCGAGCTGACGGCGCGGCGAGCCTCGAGGTCGACTACGATGTGCGAGGGACCCCAGCAAGCGAGTGGCGGCGCCGCTACGCGACCGAGGCGATCAGACGCGAGCGTCTCACGGATACCCTCGCCAACGAGTGGCCGGGATTTGCGCTTGAACCTGGTCCGGCAGCCCTCTCCTTCAGCGGTCTCGACGACATCGAAGCGCCTGTTACACTTCGGGCTCGAGGCACCTCCAAACGGTTCGCCCGCCGTGACGGACGATTCCTCAGCATGGAGGTCACGCCGAGCATCCGCCTGACACCTACCTTCGCGTCTCTTTCGGAACGGCGCCTCGGCGTGCGCCTCCTTGGAGTACCGCGCATCCAGGAGACCTTTTCGCTCGTAGTACCACCTGGAATGCGGTTGAGTGAGGCTCTCCAGTCCTCCGAGGGCCGCTCCGAGTTCGGGCGATATGCATTGGAGTTCACCGAAGCCCAGGGCCGCATCACCGTGAAAGCAGAGCTGGCGCTCGAGAAGCGAACCGTCCCCGCCGCTGAGTACGCGCAGTTCCGGCAGTTCTGCGCCGCCGTGGACGACGCCTTCAGCCAACGGTTGGTTTTGGAGGACTAGATGAGCGAGCGCATGAACAAATCACTGCTTCTGGCGGCCCTACTACTTCTCACTGCCTGCGCGAGCACAGCGGCGGCGCCTCCGGCAACGCCGCTCGAGGAGCTCCGTCGGCGCGGAATCTCGGGGAAGGACGTCGACACAACGGCAGAGTGGCTCACGGCGGAGCTGGTGCAGCCCGGCGGCAGTCCCACCAGAGCCGCAGATGCCCGCCGTCGACTTCTCGCGTTGAACCACCAAACCTCCATGCTGGCCCAGGTGGCGCTCGGGCTGGACGCCAAGCTCCACGGCCGCCTCAGGGAGGCTCCGGACCACTTTTTGGGGGCGGTGCGGAGCGCCCGCACATCGGAGAGTCCGCGGGCACCTTACGTCGCATGGCTCGCCGCCCACGAGGCCAGCGCTCTGCGGCACCACGCACCGGGACTCTGGAAGCGATGGAAACCGGTGGTCCTGGCTGCCATTAGGAGACCAGGGGCGCTCGCCTGGCGCGCCCGGAACTCGCTCGTCCACTGGTGGATCGCGGAGGAGTGGGCGCTCGCCAATCCACGTGTGGAGCACCTCGCCGCGCGTGAACTCGGTTGCGCGCTGGAGGTGCGTCTTGCGGGACCGTTCGGGCTAGGCCCTGCTGCGGAAATCTTGCGCCACCACCCGCCGGAGCGTCCCGCGCCATGGCCGGCCACGTGGGCTCCAGAACCGGGGGCGTGGTCGTCGCCCCGTCTACTCGAGACCGAGACGACGAGTTGCACCGTGCGCGCCAAAGAATACGTGGACCGCGGAGTGTTCTACGCGGAGACCTTCGCGACTCTCGCCCAACCACGGGAAGTGCTCCTCAGCGTGAGCGGCGCCACCCGGGTCTGGGTGGACGATCACCTGGTCCTCGATCGGGATCCTCGGCGCTGGGGCTCAGTGCATGATGCCGGCGTGCAGATGAAGCTGAGCGCGGGAGAGCACCGGATCCTCGCCAGCCTTTCTGCCCCAGAAACCAGCATTCAGCTGCTCGACGCCAGCGGAGTGCCCCTAGGGGCACAGACCCACGCATCTCCCGTCGGCCTGTACGCCCTGGAAGCACCCCGCATCAGCGGCCAGCCCAATGTCATCAGTCGCCTGCTGTCGGAGGGGGAGCGAGCCCAGGGAAGCGACGCAATCCTGCGACTCTTCGCGGCAATGCTGGCCAACATGGAACAACAGGGGGACGTAGCCAACGTCATCTTTGAGCCATTCGTGCGAAACGTGGAGGCCGCGACCGGTCCGGCGCTGCTGCTGTCGGCCCAGTTCACCAGGAACGACCCCGTTTTCGGAGCGGACCAGGTCCGAGACCTGGTGCGCGAGCTGCACACACGAGCCGTCGAGAAGGATGACCGCTTGTACGAGGCGCGCCTGGCGCTGGCGAGCTGGGAAGCCGAACAGGCGGGTAGAAGTCGGGTGGTGCCGACGTTGGACAGGCTCGCCGCAGAGTTTGACGAGATTCCGAGCATTGGGCTCGCTCGGGCTTCCAACTATGAACAGCTCGGTTGGCGCGCGGAGTATCAATCGGCCGTGCTGACATTGGAGCGAGGATTCCCCGAAGCTCCCGAGGTTCTCGGCGCGGCCGTCGAGGTTCACGACGCCTTGGGTCACCCGCAGCGGGCTGAACAGCTCGTCGAGCGTTTGTTGCGCCTCGACCCCGACAACGAGATCCGCTTCCGTCGGGCCGTCGTCCGAGGTCACTATGACGTCGCACTAGCTGAGCTAGAAAGGTTGAAGAAGCGCCGCCCCCAGTCCAAGTCCCTGGAGCAGCGGATCCAAGCCGTCGAGCTCGCGGCCGCGCGACGCCAAGAGTCTTTCGAGCAGCTCCGCGAATCAGTCGAGCAGACGCCGCGCGACCCCCAAGCGCGGCTCGCCCTGGCAGATGCACAGTTGGCGAGCGGCTCTCCCGATGCGTTGCTTCACGCCCTCGTGGACGCCGTCGCGAATGGGGCACCCTCGGAACCGCTCGAGAAAGCGCTGGATCTCGAGGAGGGAATGAGTGAGCTCGAACCCTATCGCCTCAGCTCCGAAGAGGTAATCCGTGCCTATGAACAGCGAAACGAACACATGCCGGGAACCGCAGCCCGGGTCCTCGACTATGCCGCGCTGTGGATCCGCGCCGATGGTTCGAGCCGGATGCTGGAGCACGAGATAGTCAGGATCCAGAGCGCCGAAGGAATCCGCCGTTTCGCGGAGCAGGACGCCGTCGATGGCCTTGTCCTCAGCATGCGAGTCATCAAGAAGGATGGCCGCATCCTTCAGCCGGAGATCGTTGCCGGCAAGCCGACTCTCACCTATCCGCACCTGGAGGTTGGCGACTATATCGAGACGGAGCACGTCATATCATTGAGCGGGCCGGATGGGGACACGGCCTACGTGGGACCCCGCTGGTTCTTCCGCGAGGAGGACGTCGCATACTCGCGCAGCGAGTTCCTCGTCATTAGCCCCGAACACGTCGACTTGCAGATCGAAACACAGGGCAATGTCCCCGCGCCCCTGGTGGAGCGCCCACCTGGTGTCACGGTTCACCGCTGGAGGGTGGATCAGAGCCCGAGTGCTTCTGCCGAGCCCTTTGGGGCGCCCCTGCTCGAGGTCCTTCCAAGCGTCCGCGTGGGCTGGGGTGTCACGCTCGAGCGGAGGCTACGTCGGATCTCGGGCCAGGTAGTGTCCCTCGTCCCTCTTGATCCAAGGATTGAACGGATCACGCGCCGTGTTCTGGACGGAGTACCGCGCGGGGAGTCGCGGAGGGCCGCAGAGACGCTCTACCGGTGGGTTCTCGAGAACGTTCAACCTGGTGACGAGAATGACGGTCGACGCGTCCTGGTCTCGAAGCAAGGAAACCGCTGGCAGGGCTTCGAGCTGCTGTGTCGCGCTGCAGGCATCCCGGTGCAGTATGCGCTCGCGCGCAGCACCCTCAGCGCTCCGCCTACTGGACCGATCTCGAGGGCCGAGCAGTTCAGCACTCCGCTTTTGCAGGTGCTTCGCGGCGCCGACGCCACATGGCTCACCTTGGGCACTGGCGAGCAGGCAGACAAGTATTTGCCCTTCGGATATCTGCCCCCATGGCTCCGCGGGGCCCACGCTCGGACACTTGCTGTGAGTGGCAGCGGAGAAACCCGTGTTCCCCCGGGCGCGGGCAAGGACGAAACGCTCTACGACGGCGAGTTGACGCTGGACGCTTCCGGGGATGCCCAGGGCACACTGAGATTCACCTTCAGCGGGGCAACGGCCATACAACTCCGCGGCGCCCTGGAGTACCTTCCCACCACCCGTTGGCGCAGCGCCCTCGAGTCGGGCCTGGTAGGGAACAAGATCGCGGGGGCAACGATTCAGAAGCACGAGGTACGCCACCTCGAAGACGTGAGTAGGCCGCTCGTGTTGATTGTCAGCGTGACCATACCGAGGTTCGCACAGAAGACCGGTCGCGGGCTGCGCTTCGCGGCCCCCTTCATGCCCCCCCTAAGCAAGCTCGCCTCCACCAACGAGCGACAGACTCCCCTGCTCATCGGGGCACCAATTCGGGAGCGCCTGGAGCTGAAGATTCGTCTTCCCGCCGGGTACACGGCGAGGGTTCCCAAGGCGTCGCTCATCGAGCTCGACGGCCGTTCCGTCCGTATCCGGGACCGCATCCAGGAAGGTTCGCTGATCCTGTCGCGTCGAGTGACCATTCCCGCAGAGCGGATTCCGCCCCCGGAGTATCCGCGGTTCGCCAAATTCGCGCGGGAAGGCAGCCTTGCGCTCAGCGCTTCCATTCAGCTTGCAGCGGCACGCTAACATCGCGCGCCATCCATCCGGGCGCCTTTCTGCGCCAAGCTCCAGCCGAGGTCTACCCCTACCTCCCCCCTGCTCCGCCGATGAGCGCTCGGCACGCCGCCTCGACCGAGCTGCTCACATTGCGATTGCTTCGGAGCGGAACCTGATAAAGGCTCGCACTCCCCATGCGCTCACTCGCCTTACTTCCATTTGTCACTGCGGTCGCCGCGCTCGCCTGCGGCTCCGAGGAAGGGCAACATTCCTGCGCCGTCGTGCGGCGCGCCGATGTGTGCTGCTCAGAGCCCGAGGCAGTGCGAAGTGATGCCCTCGCATCCGATCCATGTTTGCAGGACCCCCTGCGCCCGCCTGATGTGACCACCTGCCCAGGTGCCGAGGCCTGTCATGGCCTCAGCTGCAGCTACCCGCTCTCGGGGGCAGCCTGGAGCCGGCTCGCGGAGGATTCAGGCGACGGTTGCGCGTTCGCGAGCGAATGCGTCTCCGACGCCGACTGCCTGCTCGCCGTCGACGAGAGCATTTGTTGTAGCTGTCCCGAAGCGATCCCACGCGCGCTGACCGCTCGCGACGGCTGTTGGACTCCCGTCGGCGGGGCGCCGGCGGCATCATGCAACATCTGTGTCGAGGTGCTGAGCTGCTCCGCCTGCCCGAACCCCGCTGGTTCCGTGCCGCGCTGTGTGCCCGATGGTACGGGGCTGAACAAGTGTCTGCTCGGCTAGAGGGCGATACGGTGCAGCCGGCGCGTCACGGCGTGTTCTCCATCGAGCGCGACGACGCCTGCGGGTTAGGGCCTGTCCCTGAATGCGGTTGGCTCTTCCGTAAACGTGCCCGTGCCCCCCAAGTTGATCGACGCATTGCGTCAACTGCACTTTTGCGCCGAGAAACGTCATGGTACGGCTCGGCCGTAGATACCAGGTCTCGCTTTGAACGATTACTTTTGAAGTGCATTT
>JAEWRL010000124.1 GCA_023398955.1 Pseudomonadota bacterium | reverse complement strand
ATGCCCAGGTCCGCGAAGTGTGCAGGATGCTCGCCAGCTTCATGCAGAAGCTGACGCCTGACGGCTGACACCTGATAGCCTGCCCTCCGGTTGCATTTGGCGTTGCCAGTTCCCCTGTTTGGTTCCGGCTCCGCCGGGTTAGGGATTGTCTTCAAAGCCGAGCCCGAGCCCGATCGGTTGGAGTGAACTGTTCTTTGTCCAGCGGACAGGCTTTCCATCGAACAGAGGGTGTGTTCCCGCCTAGTAGCTGCCTCTGGGTCTATAGGTACTCGCAGAGGTAGGCGCAGGGGGCGGTAGCGTGCACGTCGAAGCCGCTCTTTGCGGGGACCTCGAAGTAGGTGCCAGCGGGGTAGCCGTGGAACGTATCGGCGCCGGGCACCTTGGCGAACAGGATGCCGCTCGTGACCGTCATGCGCTCTGCCGCATTCGTGCCGAAGTGGTACTCGCCCGGCAGAATGACGCCGACGGTAGCCCGCCGCCCATTGCGTTCGAAGCCAACACTTTGGACATTCCCATCGAAGTAGCTGTTGTGTTCGAGCATCGGTAAGCTCCGTGTTCTCAGTGGTGTGTGCCCCATCGTGGAGCGGCGGAGTCTTCCCACAGAGGGCCTGAGCCGTCAATGCGCGAGCCATCCCGTTCGACTGGCCCCTATCGGCCCTCAGCGGCCGTCTGAAATGTCCTGGCGCTCTGCTCGGACAAGCGCATCGACCCGCGCCTGGTAGTCATGCATATCGAATTTGCGCTCGAGGCCGCGATCATTCATGAAGCGCACCTTGCCGAAGATGGGGCGCTCCTGCCAGGGGCGGTCATGGGCGCCGAAGCACCACGACACGCCAGCGTACGAGTTCGGATCGCGACCATCCAAGAAGTAGCGGTTGTTGAGCCAAAGGGCTGTACGGAAGGCAGACTCGGGGCTGCTGCTCCATTCGAGGATCTTCTTCCCCCAGTACATACGGAGGCTATTGTTCATGTAGCCGGTGTGCACCATCTCGAGCATGGCGGCGTTGAAGTGGCGGTCGTGGGTTTTGGCTGCGACGAGCTGGGCGCGCGAGTAGATGTGCTCGCGCGGGTCCCTGGCGTGCTCATGGAGGCTCTTGCGGGCCCATTCGGGAACCCCCGCATAGCGGTCGTAGACAGGCTGGTAGCGGACGAAGTTCACGGCGAGCTCGCGCCTCACGACAAGCTGCTCCAGGAGCGCGCGCCGATCGGCGCCGTTTGCGACACCGGCTTCGCGCACCGCGAGGGCCACGGCCACCGGGGAGACCTGGCCGAAGTGCAGGTATGGGCTGAGGAGGGAAGGAGCGGGCTGGTCGGGGGCCCCGCGAGCCTCCGCGTAGCCCGCCAGACGCTCGTCGAGGAACTCCTGGAGATGACTGTGCGCCTCACTGCTGCCGCCGCGCAGGCGCCGCACGGGCCCGACCGATGCGTCGAGACGAAGAGCGGCGAGCACGCGCGCCGGGTGTCGCACGTCCAAGTCGGAGGACAGCGGCAGACGCAGGCGTATCGAGGGGCGCTCGAGATCCGTGGGCTTCAGAGGCGCGAGGAAGCGCTCCCACAGCCGAAGGAGCTTGGGCCGCAGGGTGCGCGCCGCAAACTCCGCGTGGTCGCTGACGAGAGCGATGGGCACCACGACGTCTCCCTCCACTCCCTCGACGCGCTGGGGAGCTGCGCTGCCGACTCGCCGCCGCCAAGCTCGCTGGTGACGGAGATAGCCGGTGTCGCAGACGATCAGCGCCGCCGCGGCGCCGAGCTCCAGGGCCACGTCCGGAGGGGGCCCGCGCCTCACGATGAGCTGGATGCCGCGCGCGGCGAGGTCTCTCCGCACGTCGCGCAGGCCGTCTACCATGAACGCATAGTGGCGGAGGTTAGCCTCTGGATAATCGTCCATGAGCCCGAAGCCAACGACCAAGGGGAGGCGGAGCTCATTGGCCCTGGCGATGGCGTGTTCGAGGGCGGGGTTGTGGCTCACCCGCTGCGAAGCTTGCATCCAGTAGAGCACGTACCTGCCAGCGGCGGTCTTCCGACTGTTGAGTGGCCGGATGCGTTCGGGCTCGATGCACGTCATGGGCTGCTCCCGTTTCATGCTGCGACTCTAGCCTCATGTCGAGGTGCGAACCCGCGGTTCCGCCGCGGACCGAAGCCTCTCCGCGATGATCTCAGTGGTGGTCATCGTTGTCGCGGTGCTTCCGAGCCCCACGGTGATGGTCGTCGTGGTCGTCGCGCTTGCTCGATGAGTGATCCTCGTTGTCACGGACGCGGTCAGCGTGGTCGTCGCGCGCATCCCCTCCACCCCTTTCGCTGTCTTCCTCGCCCAGCGTCCAACCGAGGCCGGGTACCACGACGGTGCCCCGAGCCGGATCGTAGCCTGTCAGCGCTACGACGAGGAGCCCCGCCGTCAGGAGCGCCAAGGTGGCACCTGCGGCCCGCGCTGGCGAGGCGCTCTCCGACTGTCGTGCCGCGGCCTTGCGACCATCGACCATGCTGCGCACCAGGTCGTCCCTATGCCGTACGACGTGAAACAGGACGCCAGCCACGTGCACGGCCGCGATCGCGAGCAGCGCGAGGGCGAGTACTTCGTGCAGGTCCTCGAGCTCTTCGCCGAAGCCTCGGGTCATCATCAACCCACTTGCTGCGATCCCCAGGGCGAGCGCCAACATCGCGATGGTGGCGTAGCTGGTGGCGGGATTGTGCCCCACGTGGCTTGCGTCACCTCCGCTCACGAGGTTCCTCAGATAGGAGAGCAAAGCGCTGGGGCGCCAGCTGAAGGAGCTGAACCGGGCGTACCTCGTTCCCACGATCCCCCAGAGGATCCTCAGGATCGCGATCAGGGCTACGAGTAAGCCGAGCACCATGTGCAGCACGAAGAGGGGTCCGTGCTCCCCCGCCTCGGCCAGGATGAAGGCCCCCAGAAAGCCGATGATGAGGAGTAGGTGCGCCAGTCGTGTGGGGATGTCCCAGACGAGGCAGCGGGGCGTCGATTGACGATCCTCTTGGTTCATGGAAGATGCTCACTTTCACGAGGGGGTGAGGGGGTTCCGTCGTGGCCACCAGCGAGAGGCTCTAGGTGGACCATGACCGAGACCGAGGGAACCGCCGCAGCCACGGAGCTCTCGACGGCGTCGCCAATGGCGTGCGCGACGGCTAGCTCGAGGCGCGGCGCCACGAGCACGGTGACGTCGGCGAACACGCCTGGGCCGGAACGGCGCACCCGGACCTCCCGCACGGCAGCAACTCCTCCGACATTGGCTCTGGCGCGCACGAGCTCGACGAGCGCCGGGTCAATCGCGTCCAGCAGGTCGTCGGCGGAGCGTTTCGCGAGACGCAAGCTCACGACGAAGACGATGAGCGCGACGCCCAGGGCCGCCACGGCATCGGCTCGCACCAGCCATGGCGCCTGAAGAGGCCCGGCCAGGCTTACGGCGAGCAAGCCCGCGAGCACGACCGATGAGGACCAGATGTCCGTCGAGAAGTGCAAGGCGTCGGCCTCGAGCGCCTGGCTGCGGTACTTGCGGGCAACGCGCTGCAGCGCCCGCGAGCGGGAGGTATCCACGCCTATGGACAGCAGCACGACGGCGAAAGCCCACCAAGACGCATGGACGGGCGTGGCGCCGCCCCGGAGCCGCTCGACCGCCTCGACCACGATCCACCCGCAGGTGAGCAGCAACAGGGCGGTCTGGAACAGTGCCGAGAGGTTCTCGATCTTGCCGTGACCGTAGTTATGCCTGGGGTCTGCCGGTTTGCTCGCCCAGCGGACCGCCCACAGCGTGACCCCCGCCGCGACGAGGTCCAGGCCCGAATGGGCCGCCTCCGAGAGGATCCCCAGGCTGTTTGTCGCCGTCCCTACAGCGAGCTTCGTTCCCGTGAGGAGCACCGCGGCGACCACGCTGGAGAGCGCGACGGCGCGTTTCTCCCGCACCATCTCGTCGCATCCCTGAATGGCTTCGTCCATGTTCGTTTGCCTCGCGTGTTGGGGTGGTAGGACCCGCGAGCACGAAAATGCGAAAGGCCCGCGGGGTTGCTGTCCCGCAGGCCTCGAATCCTGCTGCCCCAACCGGGGCCCGGCTGCACCTGCCACGGCAGGCCGCCTGATCAGTAAGAGCCAAGGATCGCACGGACCACGCCGCTCGGCAAGCTATGCAGCCCCGCAGGGCACGGCAGAACGCGCGACGCGGCCGAGGCAACACCGTGCCAAGGTGATGACGCCGCTCATGGCGAAGGGGTTGCCCGGCCCTATCGAGGTTTGCCCGCTAGGGCCTGTTCCTGAATGCGCTTGGCTCTTCCGTAAACGTGCCCGTGCCCGTGCCCGAAAAAGTTAGCAACGCGGGGCCAGCGCTGGCCGATAGCTGAGCATGGAACTGGATCATGAAAAGCTCGACGTTTACCAACTTTCTCTCGATTTCGTCGTTCTGGCCAATGACGTCGTCG
>JAEWRL010000091.1 GCA_023398955.1 Pseudomonadota bacterium | reverse complement strand
CCACCCCCAAGCTCCTTCATGCTCACGCCAGCCAGATGAGGGCTCAGCCCACCGCTTCCGAAGCTCGCCTCTGGGATGCGCTCAAGGGCCGGCAGCTCGGCATTGGCTTTCGTCGTCAGATGCCCGTTGGGCCCTTCATCGCTGACTTCTGTGCTCCCGCCAAGAAGCTCGTCGTCGAAGTCGACGGCCCTTATCATGCTGGCCGCGCTCGCGCCGACGCGCGCCGGGACCGCGCCCTCTCTCGCCTGGGCTTCCGCGTCCTGCGCATCGATGCCGCCCGTGTGATGGCCGACCTCCCCGGCGTCATCGCCGAGATTCGGCAGGTCCTTCAGGCCTGAGTCGCCCAGGGGCGTAGTCGCCGAGCGGGCGCGTTGCATCTGCACGTGCCTCGCCGCCCATTCCCACCATCGACGCCATTGCCACGGGTAGCGATGCCAGCTCGGCTCTTCAGAGCCGAGCTCGGGGACTGACGCGGACAGAGAACGATGCGCGGAGAACTGCTCCGCTGGTGCTCGACTGCTGCTGGTGGCGCTATTTGGCACAACCGGGACGGGCGTACTCAGGGACTCCGTGACGCAATCTCGGATGACGTCTTTCTGGCGATAGCTTCTGCTAACGGTGACTCTCGACCCGAACCACGGCCTCGCTCTCGCGTCGTCGCGAAACGTGAACCGCGACTCGCCGTCGACATACGCCGACACCGCGAAGTTAACCTCCGCCTTGGCGTTGACTATGTCGATGGCAACCTGCATCTGTCTATCCTTCTACCTTCATGCAGCTTGAGTCCTAGTTCTAAGGAGGGCGCAGCGGCTCCTCCGGGCCGCTGCGCGGGGTTCATTTTTCGCGCCCGATCGGACCAATGGGCCAAGCAACACCAAAGAGAGATCGATCATGCGCCTAGACACATGCATCACCATTCCAGATCGCTTTCTGCGATTCAGACTCACTGAACCACGGCACACCATACTACTCGTCCTCCAGCAAACGAAACGCACCTGCTTCGATTCGAATCAGGTCCCCCGACTGCATCTCGATCTCCAGCACACACGCATCTCCTGTTGAGGTTGGGCCGCGCACCGCATTGATCGAGACGCTGCGCCCCCAGGGCATTTGTCGCCCACAACTTATGAAACGCACCGGTGAGGCCATCACTATGTATCGAGAAGATGTCCCATCTCCCGTGCGGACACGGATCCTAGCCTCACCCGACGCCCAGCAGAATTCCAGCGATTCAAGGGTCGCGTCGTGCAGATTCCTCCATTTCTCGGCTGTACTCATCATCCGCCTCCCAAGAGAAGGTGGGCAGCTTCCGATTCCGGTAGAACGACGTTTCCGTTGATATCAATCCGCTGCCCGGTCGGGTTGTTCACGTGTCCATGTGGAGGACTGCCGTTTGGATGCGACAAGACCCGTTGCAGGCCAGTCTGCGCATCAATGTACGCGCCCAGTCCTGCGGCTGGGTCCGGACCGCGAGGGGTCAGCCCGAGTGCTCGTGCGTCAATCTGCGCAGGCGTTTTTCCAGCAACTTCACTTGCAAGGATATGTCCCGTTGGCCCCGCACGTTCAGGCAGCAGCCGACTCGCATCGGTGATCCTCTCGCCCTGTGCAGCCGCTGTTGACGAGCCGCTGCCATCAAGGCCCATCAAGCTGCGGTAGGCAGGCGATGAGTTCAGCGCCGCATTCTGCTGTCGCTGCGCAACTGCGACAAGTGCCGACCCTGCTCCCAGTTCGAGAGGGACCGCCACTTGCGCAACGGCACCAGCTGTCACGTTGGCTGTGCGGACCGCCTCGGCATCCGATTCTCCCACAGCTCGTGCCCAGAAGTATGCTCCCGCATTCGCGAGCGCGGTGAGTGCGCTGTATCCTGCGGCGATAGCATCTTTCGCGACACGCGCTTGCCATGTTGCCGTCTGCGGTGGTCCAATTGAGGGGCTTCGTGTCGCATCTTCCGGCACGTGGGCAGGTGCTTGGCTTGTCTCAGGCGTGCGGGCGGGTTCAGCCTGCGCTCTAGCTCCAGACCCTGACTGAGCAGCATTATCAGGAAAGAACTCCTGCACCAGAGGGTCTTCACCGCAACTCTGGTTCTCTCCGCAGAGTCCCACCGGATCAACGCTCTTCAACGCCGTTCCAGAGACGTAAGCATACAAATTGAAATCCGCCTCCCCCGGCACATGCACGGCAAGCGGGTCCGGGCTCACCCACGTCCCGAGGAGCGGATTCAAAAACCGTTTCCCTGGTGATGCCCCCACCGTTGTGGCGTCGGGGTGCGGTTGCCCGTGCTCGCTTGCGCTGCGCGCGGGCAGGCCCCTTCCTAACGGGTGCTCGAAAGCCGCTTCTGTTCGGCGCTGGCGTTGTTCGCTGGCTTGGTTCGGAAGCGCCCGGAGCTTACGCGCCGCGCCTTCCTGCGCTCCCGCGGGGGGCCCACGCGCTGGGTGGCACACGGCGGGGCAAGCGCGCGCACTGGCGCTCCACGAGCACCGTGTCCGGCAGGCGGGTGCCGCGGACGGCTCGCACGGCTCGGCTCGGCCAAGCGCGCACGCGCTCTGCGCGGGCAACGCCGCCCAGCTC
>JAEWRL010000050.1 GCA_023398955.1 Pseudomonadota bacterium | reverse complement strand
CGCGCGAGTTGGGGCAACCCCATTCGATGCAGGGGAAGAGCCGGACCTTGTGCTGGCAGAGATGGCGCCCGAGCAGAGTGAGTTGTATTTACCGGGGGTGTATCAGAGACGGCATTTGGGGGGGATGGCGACGGCTAGGCGATGGAGACTCGATGTTCGGATCATCGATGCCGATGATGCTCCGACGGAAGGCGCGGCCTGGACCCTGGACTACGGCAGTGGCCAGATCAGTGGCGTCACCGCCGCTGACGGACTCATCTCGGCCACAGTGCCCGCCCGCCGCGTTCTGGTCCCGCCGCAACGATCGGAAGCGGCAACGGGAGCGCACTGTCGAACATGTTCAACCACGTGAGCGCGCGCAACGCTTGGGAGCCAGTGGCTGGAACTCAACGCGGCCGGGCGATGATCCAGCGGGAGGCGATTCGAGCCTACGGTGGTGGCTTCGAGTTCACCTACTTTGCCGGCGCTGGACCTGACGGGAGACTCGAGTCGGGGGATGCGTGGCACATTTGGAGCACGCCAAGCGAGCAGTGGTGGGACGCGCATGTGGACGCCAAGTTGCGGATGCATATGGGAACAGCTTACCCAACGGAGAGAGATACCGAGAGATCAGAAGCCTCTACATGTGAAGGACAACTGCTCTTTGCAGAAGCGTTGTACGGTCCTCTCACCAATGGAGCGGGCGACCCGTGAAGATAAACTTGCGTGATGCGTGGACCGTTGGAGTGCTGCTGAGCTGTACATGCGCCCGGCCGCTGGGGGAGAATCAGTCGCAAGCGGTTCCGGCCGGGTCGGCCTCGCATCGTCCCAGACAAGCTGTCGTCACGGGTCAGCAGTCTACGGCAGCCACGAGACCGGATTCGGCGGCTGCCGTCGCGTCAATGTCGCTCGAAAGTGTCTCCCTGGGCAGACCCAGTGTCTGCGCTTTGACAAGTTCGGGGCGCGTGTTCTGCTGGGGCGTTGCCTACGGGTACCAGAAGACGCCTCCTCCGCAGGTAGTCCTCTCGCCTCATGTTGTGATCAATGCTGGTGCGTTGTTGCTATCTGGCTCGACAGATACTTCGTGTGTGCTCATGCGGGACCAAGGTGTCACGTGTTGGGGTGGACGAGGCCTAGAAGATCCCCCCCCATCACCGCGACGAGTAGAATGGGAAGACTCAAGCCACTTTGCAACGCCTGACGCTGTGCGTCCGGCCAAAATAGTGAGCGTCTCCGCTGGAGGCATATTTGATTGTGCATTGGCCAACACGGGCACGGTCCGCTGTTGGAGTGTATCGAACGCTCGGTTCTTTTCGACGTCCTCGAAGACTGCAGGCACACCAATTCGGGCTCACCGAGTTGAGCTGCAAGCATCTGCCAGCCTCCTTGCTGCGGGTGAACACCACGCGTGCGCCGCGCTAGTCGACGGCGGAATGCAGTGCTGGGGAAGCGGCACTGACGGAAAGCTAGGGTACGGCGACAACTTCGGCGGCGAGCAGCCTCGCCCGTCTCCCATTCTTCTCGCCGGCACGCAGATCGTGGATATCGCGGCTGGCCACCAGAGCACCTGCGCCGTCCTGGCGGACGGGTCGGCGCGTTGCTGGGGGCGTATGCAGGATGGCCCCTGCATTGGTTGTGAGGAAGAAGGCTCCGTGGAGGCTGGCTTCACCACGGCGGACACTGCCACGCCGATCCGCTTCGAAGCTCCGATTCGCAAGGTGGCGCTTGGAAAAGACGCGGCGTGCGTCATTCTCGACGATGGTCAGCTCCGCTGTTGGCACGCGGAAGACGACGGGACTGCCATCCTCGGAACGGGTATCAAGCCGCAACGGACGCTGACGAGCAGCGGCATCCACCGTTTGAGCCCCGGGAATGCCGCCGCCATCGATCTGGGGGGACCGGTCGAGCTAGTGCGAGTGGGCATGATCCACAACGTGCTGTGCGCCGTACGCCGGGATGGGGCGCTGTTCTGCTGGGGAAAGAACAACCCTCCAGGGATCCTCGGCTACGCCCGCTCCGACGACATTGGTGATGACGAGACCCCCGCGTCGGTTGGGCCCGTACCGTTCCGCGTCCCCGCTGAAAAAGGTGAAGCACCTCCGGCCAGCGACGAACCCTAGCGCGGCTCACCACTGAGCTCGCCGACGTTTGGAGGACTGCGCCAGTCTTCCCCTGCCGCGCGCAGCGCCCGCTGCTCGGAGATGAAACGTGGTACCCCCTTCCGCACCATGAGGAGGCAGCGGTTGGGAGCACAGATCGGGGGAAGACCGCGCGGTCGCACCGACCATGGCGCGAGACCTCGAATGGTAACCAGGCCTTGCCGCCCGCCGACGAGCCAAACTCTGCACACATCAGCAAGCCACTCCCGCGCGACTCTCGCCGGCGCGGAACGTGATTCCCTGCGTATCGTCGCTCCCGACGGTACCATCAAGCAAGACTTCGGGGTTGGAGAGGGTGAGCCCTCGCCGTGTTCGCGGAGGGTACGTCAGAGTCGAGCGTTTCGATGCTCCAAGCGTCTCCACGGCCCGCGCGCATCAACTCTGGCTCGAGCCATGCAGCGCTCGAACCACACAAAGATGGTACTCGTACCCGTTAGGCACAACCGTATACCGTAATGCGCTGGGGCGGGTCATCGTCGCCACGGTGCGCTCGCTCATTTAGGCCTGCTTGCCCGCCAACCTTCTATTCTTGCTCACGAGGAGGGAATCAAGCACCTCCTTCCACTGGCCCCCTACCGGCGTGAAACCGAGACCGGTGGAGAAGTCGAATGCTCGCTGTACCATCTCGACGAGCGTGGGATCACGCTGCTCAATGCGCGTCATGAGCCCGCCCATCGCCTCGCCGAATGCATCTACTGTTGATTCCGCTGCCATCAGCCCGCGAGCGTCCGCGCCGATGAGGAACTCGGCACCAGCGTGGCGTGAGCTGAGTACCGGAATGCCCTCATTCATGGCCTCGGCGATCGTCAGGCCGAATGACTCGACTCGGCTAGCAGTCGCGTGGAAGGCCGCCGCCTTCATCTGCTTGCGCACGTCCTTGGAAAAGCCCTTGAGATGGACACGCTCGTTCAACTTCAGTTCGAGGATCAGCTGCTTGAGCTTCTCCTCCTCAGGCCCCTGGCCATAAATGTCCAGCCGCCAGTCTGCATGTTCGACGAAGAGCGTCGCAGCCGCCCGAATCAGGAGCTCGAAGCGCTTGTCTGGGACGAGGCGCCCGGCGGCGATGATGACTCGGCTCTCAAAGAAGCGCTCGGCATCGAGACGGGGCGTCAGAGCGATGGAGTTCGGGACGCAGAACACCTGTGCGGTGGCCTCCTCTTGCACAGGCGCCAGGACACTGGGCACCAAGACGTGCACGGCGTCGAAGCGCTTCAGTGCACCGCGGAAGAACTCATGTCGTCCGCCCCTGGGAAGCTTCCGATGCAGGAAGATCGAGGTCGCGCGCCCCGGATCGTGGTCCCCGAGAATCGAGACCACCTGGGGAGGCAGCTCCCGCGTTATGATCTCATAGAGGTTGGAGTCATAGTTGGGTACGTAGAGGAAGTCCGCATCGAGCCGCCTGAAGTACTCCGACAACCGGTCCCGGGTGCGCTCGGAAAGGAGGACCTCCGGCCAATTGAACTGCGGCGCTGCTTCGTTGGGGTGCGCGAATTGCACCGCGTCGACGTAGTCGAAGCAGATCCCGTCCGGAATGTTGAAGGCCGGTGGCGTCGGGGTAAGCCGCAGCGCCACCACAGTCATGGCAAACCCGAGCTCTTGCAGTTGTTCTGCAAGCGTGAGCATGGCTCGTGTCTTCCCACCACTGTAGTTGACTTGGACGACGAAAATGACGCCGCGTGGCCGGCGCGACGTAGCGTCAATGACAGCCGCAGGCGCCCGCCGCACCGTCGAAAGCGAGAGATTGCCGTCGACAGTGGCGTAGGGGAGCAGATCATATCCGCGACCGGAGTAGACAGTTCGCTCGAGCCAGAACGGGCAGCGCACTCGGTGGCTCTTGCCGTCCGCGGCGATCCAGAAGTCGAAGGTCTCCGCGAAGCTCGAGTACCGCACCAAATCCGCCGCTTCTAGCTCGAAGCTGCTCTCCACGTAGTCTGGGTGCACGACATGGCGCTTGCACCGCATCTGAAGCACCGCGTCCGTGTGTTTACGAGCCCTGGCTTCGAGGCGCGGCACGCCTCCGAGCGAGGCGCCGTCCACGAGCGCCGTCTTCCACGCGGCGACAGTGATCTCCAGCGAGCCCCCATGAAAGTCGAGCGCGTGCAGCCAAGCAGGCAGGCCAAGGTAGAGTCTATTGCGCATTGTCACGGTGCCGTAAGATTGTAGATTGTTCGCGGAATCGGAGGATTGATGCGTAGGCGCGACTATTCGTCTCGGAAGCCGCGCGACGCAAGAGTGGCATGCTCAGTCGGCATGATCGACTGGGTTTGGGGTCCAGTCCTATGACGAACCTGCCGCTCGGGGAGCGGGCGGTGAGCCGGTGTCCGCCTTTCCCTTCACCATCCACACGTCGAGCCCCCTCGACGGCCCGTGGACGAGCTGCCAGCCAGCGATTGATGTCAGCTCGTCCAACGTCAGTCTCTTCCCGCCTCACGACGGCAGATTCCAAGTCGTCATCTACCACGTCATCTATTCGGGCTCCGGAAGTCGCGTAGGCTGCTCTGGACTGGCTCTGAGGCGTCAAGTGTCCTGGAGTTGGCGCGGAGCGCCGTGCTGGCTCCTCCGGTCGTCCGAGCACGTCAACCTGCTCTACGGTACTCATGATGGAGGGCGGGAAGGCCTGCAGAAGACTGGCGCCCCGGCAGTGTTCGGCTATCGCAGTGACATCGACTGGGTCGAAGCCGCCGCCTTCGATGTGCTGCTCCTCGGCACGCTGCAGGAGGTCGAGTTCACGCACAGGGGCATGCGGGAAGCTGAGAGCCGATCCGCGAGCGCGCGGGGAAGCTGGCGGACCGCCTCGGGTTCAGGATGAGAGTAACGCCATAGCGGTGGCGCATGGCTCGTTCGGTCACTCCGGGTGAAGTTGGTGCCGCGAGCGCAAGACGGACGCTCATCCCGAAGACGTCGACCGAATGGGCACGGAGTTCCATGGCTGGGTCCAGCGCACGCGATTGCCCTTCCACACCGATGCGGAGTTCAAGAAGGTCGACCTGGAAGAGCGCAGTGAGCTCTACCGCCGCATCGCCGAGCTCATCTGGCGCCTCATCGCCGACGTCGTCACCGGCAAGCTCGACGTCCGGGAGGCCGCCGCCAACCTCCCCGATGAGCTCGACGACAACGGGCCCGTGCTCGATGACTCGGACGAAATGGAAGACCACGACGACCTTCCCGACGAGGAGGCCGACGAATGACCGGCACCCGGTCCAGCGAATCGCTCATCGGGCTACGTCAACTGCCTCGACGCGCTTCATGCGGCGCTTTGGCGTCTGCGAGGAGCGCGGGAGCGGCATCGACACGGTGGTCCTCCACTCCGAGGTCCACCAGCTGCCGGCTCCGCTCTCTCAAGCTCGACCACTCCGACATTGTTGCCGAGGCGATGGGCTGGGTTCTATCCAAGGAGCTGGGCGTGCGGACGCCAGACGGGAGTGTCGTGGTTTCTGAGGGCTGTGCCAGCGGGTGGGCAAGCCAAGCGATCAAGAATGTATTGGGCTGGGACCCGGACGAGGCTGATCTTTGCGATCAAGATGATGTTGCGGGCCTCTTCGTGCTGGACGCGCTGGGCAGACTGAGGCGACGCGAGGAGATCGAGGCGGTCGTGCTCGACGAGAGCCTCGACTGCCCTCGCTTGCAGGTACTCGAGGTCCGAGGCAGCGGCCTCGGGGGCTCGAGACTCGGTGAGAGCGCGCCTGACAGAGACCTCAGCTGCATCCTAGCCGAGTCGACTCAGTCGCCGGAGAGCCTGAGAGCGCACATAGCGGTCGCCACTCGCGGCAAGTTTGACAAGAACATCTGCGGAGCTCGGTGCGTTCGAGTGCCCAAGCGCCTCACCAAATCTGCAATGCACATCGAGCGGCAATGACGAGTCAGCGATTCCGGCGATAATCTCTTCTGCGGCGCCGGGGATAGTCAATGATTCCACCACTCTCGCGTGTGCGAACGAGTGGCTTTTGTCCTTCGCTGGCCAGCCCCGCCGAATGCGGGAGTGAAGGCCTCGGCGGTGAATTGCGAACCCTCCCAGAGCTTGTCAGTGTCGCTGCGTAGTTCTCGGGTGATTGTGCGAAGCCTGTACCCTTCGACCCGAACCCGTCCCGTTGGCAGATGCGCCACGTCCTCCGCGACTCTACCCGGGTGGGAAGGGCGCGGAGCGCGCGACGCTACGCGCGAAGCCCCAGGCTTGGTCGATTGCGCTCTCCGGTCCGTTGGACACCTCCCGATGCGACCCCAGTCGATGGGCCTCTGGAACGCGGCCCGCCGGTGGGCCAGCAGTCTTTCCTCTGCTGTCGGCATTGGGCATGATAGAACGTCGAGGCTCCTTTCATGGCGAACGGCGCGCAGACATACGACACGGGCGGCTACCGGAAGCACAAGCGGCCGGATGGTTGGGCATCGTTGTGCCCTGACGACCTGATGGAAACGCCCCAACAGCTACTTGAGACAGGAGTAAGGGTGGGTGATCGCCTCTACAACGTCTCTGGAGAGTACGCCCTTTGTGCGCAGTCTCATCGCCCCGGGCGCTGGCATGGCTATCCGATTCCCTGGAGTCGGCTTCCGGCAGCAGCAAAGAAGGCTCTTGTCGACACCGGACGGCTGGACCCAGCTGACTACCGAAGAGCCCTACGCAAGAGCCTGGGCAGGGAGTTCACCTAACCATGAGACAGGTCGGTGACAGGAACAAGCTTGCTTTCGAGTTCCTCTTTTCGGAGGATCCCGACAAGGAGAGTCCGTCTGATGTAGCAGCGTCTTGGGGGCGGCTGAGGATTTGGGTTGCTGGTCGCAATCTGACAAGTGGGGTGTCCGCATCCGGTCAGGTGCTGGATGCCGTGGAGTGTCCGCTGCTCCCCATCGTGAAATGGTTCGTTGGCGTCTGGGATCCGCTGTTCCACCAGGAGCGGCTCCCACGTCCGAAAGGGACCACATCCGCAAGGTGGCACGCGCGCGCGTTGGCGTCTGCCCCGCTGTTGGACGACGACGCCTTGGACAGGCTTCTGGATGAGCGGAGCCTTTGGTGGAATCACCACGGCTTGGGAGCGGCCCTCCCCGGCTTCAGGATCCCAGACGTTCACTTTCGGCGGCTCGGAGACTGTGTCGAGATCTCCTGGAATGACCACGAGTGGAGGAGCGTGCCGGGAGGCGTGAGAAGTACCGTCGAGCCTGGTGTGGCGGTCATCCCTGTCGATGAAGTGTGCACCGTGGTGGAGACGTGGTGCCAACAAGTGCTCGATGGCGTGAAGTCATCATGTGACGTGTCCGAAGAGCTCACTGCCCTGCGTACCCTTCGTGCTCCGTCGCGCGCCCGTTTGAGACTGCAGCTGTCCGCCGGGCTAGACCATCTGCAGGACGTTGCATCACACATACGTCGCTTGGCAGGGGTGTCGGACGGAGCCATCGACGCGACTGTCGACAAGTTGCTCGACGCGAGCCTTGACGCGGCAGGGAACCTCTACGCCGAGTATACCGTGCCGGTAATGCTCTTTCGCTCCGCCAATCCGGCCCTGTCAGAGCAGGACCTCTTCCATCTCTACTCAATGCTCGAACAGCTGGAGGAAGACGAAGCTACTTCGTTCGTCAGGTGTCGAGCTCCAGCCGACTGCCCACTCGAGCCAGACGACGCCACTCAGGACGGATATGAACGCGCGCTTGCACTCCGGGCGAGATTGGGAATCCCACCGGATGCGCCGCTCTCGAATCCGTTCGATCTCGAGCGAGTCGTTCTTGCCGATCTCGGAATCGCAGTTCACGACATCACGCTCGACGACCGTGGCGTCGAGGGCGTTGCGCTTTGGCGACCACAGCGGCGCCCCCTGATCGCAATCAACAGCACCGGGCAGTTCTCGGGCAAGCGCTGGGGTCGACGGATGACTCTGGCCCACGAGCTCTGCCATCTCATTCACGATGGCTCTCCGGACCTGGGGCTTGGTCTAGCGTCGAATCCGTGGGCTCCGCGGATGCTCGAGCACCGTGCAAACGCCTTCGCGGCCATGTTTATCGCTCCGCAAGCTGCGATTGAGCGTTCACTGGGGCCCCAATCCCTTCGTTGGGAGCCCGACGACCTGTCGAGGGCCATGGGAGAGCTGGGCGTTGGGGCGACCACGCTTTGTCGACATCTGCAGAATCTGGGTATGGTTTCCGCGGAACAGAGTGAAGCGTGGCTGAATGACCTAGCATCGCGAAGCTAGTCGTTCCCGCCGCGAATTGGCGAGAATCCGAGAAGTCGAGATCTTGGGTGACGAGCATTCGCGCCTCGGACTGAGCGGCTTTCCAAACGTCCGGATCCGTGCTGCCGCCCAAGCCTTCGTCGAGCGCCGTATCCACGTCAAACCCCAACGCAGAGGGCCGATCACTGGCAGAGCGCGGATGTTCTCGTCGAGCTTCAGCTTCATGCGACCTTGATGCCCGGCGGAATGGGCGTAGGACCGGGCAGGTCCTCGCTGGCCGAAGCCGCAGCGAACGCGATGACGGCGCGTACGTCGTCGTCGCTGAGGCTGGGGAATTCGGCGATGATCTCCGCAGGAAGACTGCCACGAGCCAGGTACGCGAGGAGCGATTTCACAAGCACCCGGGTCCCCTTGATGACGGGCTGCCCGCCGCAGATGGCGGCGTCACGAATGATGCGGACCTGATAGATCATGGCATCGCCCTCGTCTCAGGATTGCTCGGTTCTCTAGGGGTAGATCCGCTGGCGCGTCAGGGCAAGGTCCCTCCCTGGCCCTTGCCCCGGTCCATTCCCCAGGTGTACCCTGGCGCCTTCGCATCTCGAGCCCCAGGTCATCGGCGAGTACACCTCTGCTCTCGCGAATGAGGCGAGTCTCTGTGGCCAGACACAAGGGAAACGAAGCCCTCTTGCCTTGGCTCAGCGCGGGCCTCGACCCTCGTCCCTTCCTTCAAGCGTCGATCGTGAACCACCCCACTGGCAGGGTGGTCGCGATGACGATAAGTCCAGCACGCGACCGTTCAGTGATGTTCGCTGGCAAGGGCTACGCGCGTTCGGGGGCGAGCAAGGCTGAGCTGCGGCTCGTTCCAGAGAAAGGGAGGGCACTCTAGACTCGTGGTTCGGACTGGTCTGCGGAAATCGTGGAGGAAGCTTCGCTCAGCGACCTCGATCCTGAGGCGCTTGCAAAGGCCAGGGAGCAGTTCAAGGTCAAGCACGCCTCACAAGCGGAAGACGTCGACGGCTGGGATGATCTCACCTTTTTGAACAAGGCCCGGATTCTCCGTCAGGGCGCGATCACCAAGTCAGCACTTCGTTCGCACACTTCCGAGCGGCACGCTCTTTCCGACCGAGCTCACGCAGTACGATACCTGGGTGCTCCGTGAGGCGCTGCACAATGCCATCGCCCATCAGGACTACCGCATTCAGGGGCGCATCGTCGTTGTCGAGTTTCCGGACCGGGTGCTCGTCAACAACGCCGGGGAGTTTCTCCCTGGCAGTGTCATGACGGTCATCGAGCAGGATGCTCCGCCGTTCCTCTATCGAAACCCATTCCTAGCGGATGCCATGGTGGAGCTGAACCTCATCGATACTCAGGGCGGTGGCATCAAGCGCATGTTCGAGACCCAGCGTCGCCGGTCCTTCCCTCTGCCTGACTACGATCTGAGCAAGTCCAGTCGGGTGAGCGTCTCGATCCCCGGGCGGATCCTCGACGAGCGATACACGCAGGTCCTCATGGAACAACCGCAATTGACCCTGATGCAGGTCATTCTGCTTGACCGGGTCCAGAAGAGGCAACCCATCGAACGGGGAGAGTACAAGCTACTGAAGTCCGCTGGATTGGTCGAAGGCCGCTTCCCCAGCATCATAGTGTCCGGGGAGGTCGCCAAGGCTACCGGGCATGCGGGGCGGCACATCCGCGAGCGTGGCTTCGACACCAAGTACTACTTCGACTTGATCCTTGAACTGGTTCGCCAACATGGGCCTGTGGGGCGTGCCGATGTGGACCAAGTGCTTCTTCCCAAGCTACCGGATCAAACTGCCCCCGACGCAAGATCTCCGATCCGAACACGCAGGTCGCCGCATCGAACGCCGCCTTCGCAGCGCACCGTCGAGGCGCGTTCACGTCGATCGAGAGACGAAGATGGACCTTTGGATTCCGGATTGTGAGAGGGGCCTCCTCAGTGGGCCCTGTCGCTCGGTCAATCGCGGATAGCAGGGCGCTTGCTTCGTCAGCATTGGCTGCACGCAGGGGGCGTTCATGCTTGCAGTAGACGCAGACGATTCCAGACCCGGTCACCGGCTGCGCCTCCGAGGCTTCTTCTTCGGGGAAGCACCTTCCTGCTCCGCCCGAATCCGCTCCAGAAGCACGGACGCTGGTTCGTCATTGGGGTCCTGGGGGACGAGCTCGCCGCGAAAGGCTTTGGCGAGGATCGAGGAGTCGATGTCACACGCGAGGCCACCAAGCTGCTCCAGAACCTCCACCTCCGCCCCCTCTGGCAAGTCAGCAGACTCGTCGATCACGTAGCGACCGTTCTGGCCCCTCGCTCCGAGCGCGTGCATTGTCCCGAGGGCAGCACGCAACACGCCGACCCGGCAGGCACCCTTACCCGGGGAGGCGGGCGTCGCGACGAAGCTCGGCGATATGACGGACGACCTCGTCATCATCGGCGGGCCCGTGCCGTCGCTCCTCATTGAGGAGGGAGATCCCGCACCTGATCGAGGCCGACGCGCTGGGGACGATTATCGAGATGCTGCTCGACCCGCACATGAACCTCAGCCCCGGTCCGGTACAGAACGGCGCGTGCTCATACCCCGGTCTCGACAGCCGTCGCCCCGCGAGAGTTCGTTGAATATCGACGCGTGAGGCCCCGGGGTTACCGCAACGAGCTATCTCAGCTTTGGTCTGGTTCCTCGTTGTCCGCCCCAGACCGAGAGGATGTAGACGAGTTCGCGTCGGGCCGAGCGAGCCACGCTCGCTTGCATCGCTCAATCTCGTGGAGAGCTCGCTTCGCGATCGCCAACTTCACGCGATCGCCTTGAGCCGAGCCAAGATCTCTGCCTCGTCTACGACACGTCCCGCGTCAATATCCTGCTCCGCCTCCTCGATCGCGCGAATCAGTTCAGCTCGTTCGTCGGCACTCATCTCGCTGTGCACGACCAGAACCTCCACCTCCGCCCCCTCTGGCAAATCGGCAGGCTCGTCGATTACGTAGCGACCATGCTGGACCCTCGCTCTGAGCGCGTGCATAGTCCAGAGGGTAGCACGCAGCACGCTACCCGGCAGTCACCCTTACCCCGGGAGGGTGGGCCCCATCGCAGCCTTCGACCCGGACCCGTCCCGTTGGCAGATGCGCCACGTCCCAGCCTGGGCAGTGAGCGGCGGTGATGCTGGCCAATTGCTGGCGCCCAATCGGCGCTGCACCGACTTCGGGGCCATCACGGGACGGACGGACCCGTTGTCGCCGGCCACAGCCCAACGGAGGCGTCCGTTCCGTATCGGGTGGCTCCGCGGCGACACGTGCCACCATGACAAGGACGACGCCGTCGATGTAGTGCAGCTCCCCGGCTTCCTCATGGTCACACAGGAGCCGGTGGTGAAGACGTAGTCGCTCGCCGCCGCTCTCGGCGGCTCGCCCCCAGCGCCTGCGAGGAGGTCCGAACGAGTATCACCAGGCACTCATCCCGTGGGCTCACCGCAGGAAACGCCGCAGAACCGTTCCGTAGCTGCCAGCAGGCTTGATGCAGGACCGCGGAGCCTGGTCGCGAAGTCGACGGTGATACGTGCTTCGGTCTCATAGCGCGCGAACACGCGGCTCAACCGCTCGTTGAGATCGTCGATACCGTAGATCTGCCCTGTGATTTTCGATGCGTAGCTGTCTTTGAGCGCAGTCCCGTTGTTCCTCCACTCGGGCTCGAAACCGCGCTGCCACACATGTGCTTCGACGTGACGCCGATACTCCACCCAAAGGAGCTCGTCCTCGTCAAACTGGGCTCGCAGATGCTCGATGGCAGACAGCTGCGAGGAGATATGGAAGAGAATGCTACCCGGCTGCCCCGTGACTCCATTGCATTGGCTCACGATCCCCTCCAGCCATTGCCGAATGTCCACCAGCACACCGAATAGCCGCAGCCACAGAGCACCGTGTAGTCGTTCAGCTCCAACGGAGGGCTTCTCGGCGATCTCCTTGGTCAGCTCAGTCAGGTCCCGCACCCAATTCAACTGTTGCGGCCCGTGGATTGCGCGATGGCGAAGGTTTGCACTGGTCTGATTGAGCCTCCCGGGGGAGACGAGAGGGTTGCCTTCAAGCTCAGGGTCGAGGATGAGGGCTCCGTCATCGCAAAGCAGAACGCCACCTGCGGTGAGCTCCTTCCGCAAGGAGTTCCAGAACCGCTCGCTCATCGGTCTTTCCCGCGCGCCTTCTTCTTGGGTGCCGCTGTTGCCTGCCCGGCTCGTATTCGCTCTAGGAGCGCCGCGGCGGGTTCGTCATTGGGGTCCTGGGAGACGAGTTCGCCGCGAAAGGCTTTAGCGAGGATGGCGGAGTCCATTGCCCCCCGCTGAACATTGTTGGCCTTCACGATCGTTCGGAGGCTCGCTACGCTTGCAAGCGCATTGCCGACAGTGTTGACTATGCGGGAAATCTCTTTGGCGGGTGGCACAGGCACCGGTATTCGCTCGAAGTTCTTCTGAGTCAGCTTAGGCTGCGCAGTACCAGATACGTAGCGTGAAAGGTCCAAGCCGTTCAGGAAGGACTCTAGATAGTCGTTTGGAACACCGCAACCGTCCACAACGTGTGCATGATTGTTCACCCAGAACCGTCCTCGAGCCTGGAATGCGATAGGAGTGCTTCGACTCAACAGGTTTGCACCGTCCTCTGCTACGAGAAGGTAGTCACCATCGAACAGGTAGCCGTCAATACAATCGATTACCCCGGACGCGCCGTAGTACGGAAACCTTCCCTGCCGCGCGGCCCGATCTTCGCGTTTGACAGGCACTCGCACTCCGTCGAAGTTGACAGTCACCTCCTCGACGCTCGCCCACGCCCACCCCTCCGGCAACTCGGGCAATCCCGTGGTATCCACCGGCTCCGGCTCTTTGTACCTCGCCTTCCACGTGTCGTCCGTGGGCGTCTTACCCTTGGCCTTCATTTTGGCGAGTTCGGCTTCTTCCCAGCGGCGGCGGCGTTCTTCGCGGATGCGTTTGAGCAGCTCGGAGGCGGGCTCCACATCGGGGTTCGCCGCGCGCCAGTCTTTGGTGAGGTCGCCCCGGAAGGCCGCGGCGAGGATCGACTGACGCAACTTGTCGAGCAGGGGCGGGATGGCGTCCAGCGCTTCCTTCGCCCGCCGGCTGCGCTCCGTTAGCGCTTCGATCTTGGCGACGATGCGCCGTTGCTCGTTGAGGGGGGGGAGGCAGACCTGGAACTTAGCCAGCGACGTCCCGGTAAGGTGCTTGATTGTCGTTCCAGTGAATAGCTCGTCAAGAGCCTGAGTTTGGGCAGCGTGCTCCAATTCGTACCGAATGTACCGCGCATCGAGTGCCGCACTCGGCCTGACACGGTGAAGCGCCTTCTGAAACATCATCGTTTGCTCGCTGCCCTGCCAGATCGCACATCTCCCGGGTTCTCCGCCTTCGCAAACGAGCAGATCCCCCTCTCGCACTGCATATCTGTCGAGCTCATGATCCTCGAATGGCATCTCGTATAGCTCGTCGAGGGCGAAGTGCCCCCATCGAACATTGAGGTTTCTCAGATACGGCAACGGCGTGCCCGTGGTCCACTTGGCCTTGTCCAGCATTTTGCCTAGGCTGGATTCTCCAAGCTCGCCAAGAGGCGCAATCACCCACCCCTCCGGCAACTCCCGTTCACCCCCGCTCATCCCTCCCCCTCCAACAAAGCCTGCAGCTCCTCCATCTCGCTCATCGCCGTCCTGAGCTTCTCCATGATCTGCGCGGCGATCTCCTCCGGCTCCGGCAAGTCATCCCCGCCACCGTTCGATTCGTCCTTGAGCCAGGCGATGTCGAGGTTGTCGCCTCGTTTGGCGATCTCTTCCCGGGTGAACCTGCGGAAGCGGCCCTCTTCGCCTTGGTCCTTGCGGCGCGCCTTGCCGTGGGGGTCCTTACCGAAGCACTTCTCGAAGTCGGCGAAGTGCTCCTCGGTCAGGGGCGTGCGCTTGCCGAAGGCTGGGGCATTGGCTCGCATGTCGTAGATCCACACGGCCTTTGTATTGCCCTTGTCCGTCTTGCCCCGGGTGAAGAAGAGCACGTTCGTCTTCACCCCGCCGGCGTAGAAGATGCCCGTGGGCAGGCGCAGGATCGTGTGCAGGTCGCACTTGTCCATCAGGTCGCGCCGGATCTGGGTCCCCGCGTTCTCCTCGAAGAGCACGTTGTCGGGTAGCACTACAGCGGCTCGGCCGCCGGGGGAATCCTTGGAGGGCGGCTTCAGGGTGCGGTAGCAGTGCTGCAGGAAGGCGAGCTGCTTGTTGCTCGTCGGGAAGGTGAAGTCGTCCCGCGTGGGGCCTCCGCCGCCCTTCTTCGTTCCGAATGGAGGGTTGGTGAGCACCACGTCCGCTAGCGGCAGCTTCTGGCCCTGACTGCTCAGGGTATCCCCGATGTGCAGATAGCCCTGGATATCGTGGAGCAGGAGGTTCATCAGGCCGAGGCGGGCCGTGTCGTGCACGAGCTCCATGCCGACGAAGGCCTTCTCCCGCTGGAACATCTGCAGCTGCTCACCGAGGTCGAAGAGATCGTCCGTCTGCGCCTTCACGTAGGCATCGGCAGCGATCAGGAAGCCCCCCGTTCCCGCCGCGGGATCTTGCACGAGCTCCCCAGGCTGGGGCTGCACGAGCCGCACGATGCTGTTGATGAGCGGCCTGGGCGTGAAGTACTGCCCCGCGCCCGACTTCTTCTCTCCGGCGTTGCGCTCGAGCAAACCCTCGTAGAGATCGCCGAGCCCCTCTTCCTTGGCGGAGAACCAATCCAGCTTGTCGATGTCCTCGACGAGCTTCTTGAGGTTCCGCGGGTGGCGCAGGCTCGTCTGTGCGTCGGCGAAGATGGCCTTCACCCGGGCGCTGCGCGCTTCGGTGCCAAGGTGCAGCAGCATGGCTCGATAGAAGGTCAGCTGATCCGTACCCTCGAGCGCCGTCAGATCCTGCCAGCGGTAACCCTTGGGCAGCTGCCCCTCCACCTTGCCCCCCTGCTCCTCGGCCATCTTGAGAAAGAGCAGGTACGTGAGCTCGGTGACGTACTGGTGGTACGTGATCCCGTCGTCCCGCAGGACGTGGCAGAGGTTCCAAAGGCGTTGGACGATTTCTTGGGTATGCATGGTCGTTCGGCCCCTCCCAAATAGCGCACTCGAGGCACCAGCACGGGGAAAACGCACGCTGGCCCCCGTGGTTTAGCTTTCGCTCAGAGCTCCGCGTTGCGATCGACGGCCACTTCGGCTCGCGGGTCTGAGTGACAGACGTTGCGCCTACCGGCGGTGGGGGGCGCCCACTCGGCGAAGTTCAGGAATGCCGACGCTCTAGCCGCTCGAGCCAGTATTCGAGGCAGCCCAGGTAGGGCGGAGCAGGCTGCATTGCCGCCAAGCGGTCACGCCAGCGGCGGATGCCTGAGTCGCTCCAGTGTTTCCTGCGACCGAGCTCGGCGCGCACTCGCTTCAGCAGCTCCCCGTAGACCACCTTCCGATTCGACTTGAGCTGCGCGGTGTTCAAGTTCAGCACCTCGTCGAGCTCCTCTTGGATCTCCGGCGTGGGTCCCTTGATTCTTCCGTCGGTTCCGTAGGTCAACTCTGGCAGCGTTCCCAGCGGGTCGACGTGCTGGAGGCGGAGGTCTCCCTTGCTCGTGTCGCATGTCTGCTGCTTCCTCGGTCGCCCCTCGCCACCCCCGCAAGCCGCCAGGAGGTTCGTCCAATCAAGAACGCGGGATGGATCGCCAGATTGAGGTACCAAGTGCTCGATCTTACACCCCGACGCGACCCGCCCCGGATCGAACGCCCGGCTTTCGACCCGATTCATGCAGTAGCAGCAAAGCCCCAGCTGGTCCTCCACGAGCGCCTCCCGAACCGTGCACTTCGCACCATCGTGCAGCTCGTCCCAACGCCGCGCCCCGGCACCCTTGGCCTCTGTGAGGGCCCGGGGCGGCGGATTCCGCTTAGCTATCCGCCGCATCGTCTTCGGCACCGAGCAGCGAAAGCAGGGTCGTGAGACGCACCACTTCGTCGTGGTCGTTCCCTAGAATTTCTGCCGCCTTCCGCAGCGTCTTGCGGGCCGCCTCGGGCTGAGCTTCTACCTCGTTCGCGGCCTTGTCGAGCAGCTCACGAACCGCGTCCGGCTGAAGCTTGGCATCGAAGATCCGCATCAGGGCGGCATTCGGATCGAGCCCGTAGGCGCTCACCGCCTCACCCTCCTCCAAGCTGTAAACGGCCGCATCCTCCAGGCTCGCAGCCACGAGCGGCGAATGCGTCGCGGCGATGATCTGTGCCCCGGGCACCAGCTTGGCGAGTGTGGGAAGCAACGAGCGCTGCAAGCGCGGGTGCAAGTGCACCTCCGGCTCGTCGATGAGGAGAATGCTGAGCGCGTCGCGATCATCGAGAGCCTTGCCCGCAGCGTCGTAACGCATGATCACTGTGGCCAGCATATCGAGGACCGCGCCGTAGCCGGCGGGGAGCTTCTCGAACGGGCTCTCACGGCCGTCCCCGTGTACCAAGCTGAAGGCGAACTTCGGAGAACGAGTGAACTTCAACGTCACCGGTTCGCCCAAGAGCTCGCTGAGCTGGGTCTCGAAGGTAGAGAACCAGCGCGCAATCTCGTCCGCTTTGTCCGCGTTGCCGTCCTCCCGCGCGTAAGCCTGCTCGGTGCGACGGTTCACGAGGTACTGCACGAACGACGGAACCGAGCGTGCGCGATTTGGTTGTGGGTCGAGAGCGCGAGGGCCCTCGACTGGCTCCCCTTGGAAAGCCCGGGGTGCCGTGAACATCAGGACGGGCACCGAGTCGTTCTCGCGACGCCAGTTCACGAGGTCGGTAGTTCCAAACGATGGGACGGCAATTTGGCTATTGGATTCTGCCTCCGACCGGATCTTCTCCTGCACGCGCAACTGGTGCCTGTGCTTTCTTACGGTCTCATCAACGTCGCGCCGGGATCCGACCACCTTCGTGTGGAGTTCGACCAATTGCCGTGCGTTTACCCAAGCCAGACTCGCTCCCCCCAAAAGCGCCGACGCCAACCCCTCCAAGATCGACGTCTTCCCGCTGCCGTTCGGCCCAAGAAGCACGAGGTGGCGTTTGCCGCGCAGGGAAAACTTGCGGTCCTTGAAGGCCCAGCAGTTCACCACGTGAATCTCGGTGATGTGCTCGCTCATGCCGCGGGCTCTCCTGTGGTTCGGCTGGCCATGGGGGTGTTCCTCGGAGCATTGTCTCGCCCCGGGTCCCTGGTCAACCCGCCTCTCCCCAGATCCCGTCCCCGAGCTCCGTCAGGATCTCCTCCAGCTTCCCGTCGAACACCTTGTTCAGCCGAGCGTAGCCCCCCTTGGCGGCGAACTGCCCCTCGTCCAGGGCGGCCTTGTCGACGACCTTCTCTGCTTTGAGCTGCTTGGCGATGCGCTCGAGCCACTGGCGCTGCGGCTTGGTCCACTGCCGGCTCGCCAAGACCCGCTCCAGGGCCGCGTCCACCCGCTTCTCATAGGCCACGAGCGGGTCTCCCAGAGCAGCCTGCCGTATGAACCCGATGATCGAGGCGGCGATGTCATTGTTCGTCTTCTCGCGCCAGGCCGTCTGCAGGCTTCGCTCCGTGTAGCCTTGGTTCCCGAGCTCCAGGGCCACCTGCTTGAGCTGGGCCCGGGTGAGCTCCCGAGGCCGCTGGGCGACGACGAGCAGGGCCGGCATGCTGTTGAGGTTCTCTCGGACGAAGCGCTGGAACTCCTCCAGGTAGTCTTCGGGCTTCGTCCCTTTGCCGTAGCCTCGCTCCACGCGGCGGAGCTCGTCGTGGTGGTCGGAGACGAGGAGCACCTGGCCGCCGCCGTTCCCTCCCTCGAGGATCCGTAGGATGAAGGAGTGCTCCTTGAACCACTCCGATGCTCGAGCAGGGCTCCCGGAGCGGAGCTCCTTGGCAAGCTCACCGGGGCCCATCCCGGCCATGCTCTGGAAGCGTTCTAACGCCTCCCCCTTGAGGCCCTGCTTCTTGCGCTGCAGCTTCGCGATGAGCTGGTCGAGCACGGTCTGGCGAGCCTCGGGGTCGTCGACGACCTCGAGCTCCCGCACCAGGTCCGAGAAGGCGATGTCCGGCTTCGCCACGACGGGCTTCATCTGGGTCACGGGCTCGAGGGCCTCGTAGAGGGCGACCGCGTCGAAGATGCGGAAAGCTTCCTTGCCTATCTCCGGGCAGAGCCGCGTGGCGCGGCCCAACATCTGTTCGTAAAGGATTCGGCTCCGCACGCGGCGCAGGAAGACGAGATTGGAGATGCGGGGCACATCGATCCCCGTGGTGAGCAGGTCGACAGTGACGACGACGTTCGGGTTGCGCTCGTTCTTGAAGAAGCGAATCCTCTGGAGCGCCTTGTCGACGCTGCCGGTGATCTTCATCACAGCGTCGTCCTCGACCTCCCCGTACTGCTCGCGGAAGGCCCGTTTGAGCAACGTGACCACCATGTCCGCGTGGCTATCGGTGGCGGCGAAGATGAGGGTCTTGGCGTCGTCGCTCGGATCGATGTGCCGCGCCAGCTCGCCGCAGACGACGCGGTTGAAATTCTCTGTCACCACCCGGCGATTGAAGGCCTCGATCTCGATGTCCACCTCGTCGTCCAGGTCGACGATGTCGATGCCCAGCGTCTGGGGATCGAAGAGCGGCACCTGTTCGCCCTTGCTCCAATGGATCCCCTCTTCCGCCAGCTTCGTGATGAGGCTGAAGGGCGGCTCGTGATCCACGAGGCACCCATCGATCACCGCTTCCTGGTAGGTGTACTGGAAGGTCGGCGCTCCGAAGATCTCCTTCGTGTGCGCGGCGGGCGTCGCCGTGAGCCCAATCTTCACCGCGTCGAAGTGCTCGAGGATGCGGCGGTACCGGCTTATGTAGTCCGCCTGACTGCGGATCCCATATTCGGCCAGCTTGAGCTCGGCTTCGCTCATCTCCTGGTCCAGACCGTAGCCCCTGTGGCACTCATCAACGACGATGCAGTCGTAGGTGTCGACAGTGGGCACGCCGCTCGGCTCGGCCACGTCCAGCACGCGCCGCACCATCCCTTGCACGGTGGCAATGTGGAGCTTGGTAGCCGTCTCCACGCCCGCGTCGTCCAGCGTCTTGATGTCGAATATGTCGGCAAAGGTCTGGAAGTTCTCGAGCTGGACCTCGAAGAAGGCGTCCTTCGTCTGCACACCAAGGGCCGTGCGATCGACGAGGAACAGCACCCGACGGAAGCGCTGGCTCTTGATCAATCGGTACACGAGCCCAATCGCCGTGCGGGTCTTCCCCGTGCCCGTCGCCATGGCCACCAGGCAAGACCGTGCCCCCTTCCCCACCGCCGCCTCCACGGCCTTGATGGCGCGAACCTGGTACTCGCGGAGCCCCAAGTAGTCCGTCGGCTCGTGGGCGAGCTTCGCCTGCGCCACGTCGACGTCCTGCTCCAGGCGCTTCTTGAGCCCCTCGGGCGAGTACCATCCCTGTTGTGGCCCGGAGATGTTCTGTGGCCGCCGCGCATCGAGGAACCAGATCCCGCTCTTCGTCTCGAGCTGTTTCAGATAGGGCCGCCCGTTCGTCGAGAAGAGGAAGGGCACTCGGTACTCGCCCCACGGTCCACCCGCCAGCTCTGCACCGTCACCCGCGCGGAAGCCGCGGCTGTAGCGCTTCGACTGCTCGAGCGCTGCGGAGACGTCCACGCGGATCTTCTTGGCTTCCACGACTCCCAGAGCCTCGAGCCCCACGAAGAGCACGTAGTCGGCAGGACCGCTGTTCGTCGGCCACTCGGCAATGGCAAGGTTCCTGTGCTTCTGTGGCCGCACCCCCTCCGAGTACCGCAAAGTCTTCGTGTCCACCTCCCAGCCAGCGGCGCGGAGCTGCTCGTCGATGAGGGCGCGGGTCCCGGCTTCGTCGAGCTCCACCGCGGCCGCGGCTTGGGAGACAAGGTTCACCAGCTCCTGCGTCTGCTGAGGAGGCGCCTTCTCCGCCGCGGCCTGGAGCTGCTTCAAGGCCTCTTCGTGCTTGCGTTCCAGAGCCTCGAGCGCTGCCTGGGCGCGCTTCAGGGCGGCCTGATCCTTTGCCTGCCGAGCCTCGCTCTCCTCGGCGAGGGCGGCCCAGACCTCGGCCTCCTCCCGAGCCTTGCGGGCGACCTCCTCGGCGCCGAGGAGCCGCTCCGCCTCCTCCCGATCCTGCCGGCGAAGCGCCTCGACCTCCGCTCGGTGGGCTTCGGCTTGCTCCCTGAGGGCAAGGAGCTCGCTCCGAAGCTCATCGGTCTGGGCGGCGATATCCACGGGAGGCACCAGCGGGCCCGGGTCAAACTTCCGATTGCTCCCAAAGCTACGCTGAAACCAGATCGCCAACTGAAACGCGAGCTTGAGCTGGGTGAAGGCGTCCTGTTGCGTGCCCTCGCCGTCATGCACGGCGCGATTCCCCACTTGGCGGAGGCTGTGCAGCATCTGCAGGATGTTCGCCGGCAGCCCCTGACGGGAGAGCATCCGCAAGCGGTCCAACTGCGTCTCGTCCTCGGCGCCGTAAACCCCCAGCCGCGCAGCGGCATTCTTTGCCAGAAGCTCGCCGAAGAGCCTCAGGTGTCCCAGCGCCGCCACTGGATCGAGGCCCAGCACCCGCTCGGCCCGCGTCGCCACCTCGGCCAGCCGAGGGTCGTGGTACCCGAGGTAATCGAAATTCGGCGAAGCCAGCGGCTTCACTCGACTCGGGGCTCCTGGGCTTGCTTCGGTCACGGACGCTCGAGCAACGGCACGGGTCGCAATGTGCCGAAGGGTACCAAGGCTAACACCGAGCCCCAGGGGACGAGGAGCGCAAAATTCCGGAGCTTTGCTAGCTTCCCAGAACGACTCCGAAGCCGATGCTCGCTCGCGAAGGTCTTACTGGATCCGCGTGCCGAAGATTCCCGGCTCTGGACAGGTCCGTTGTTGCGGGCGATGACGTCCACCCGCGGCAACGGCTCAAGCAGGGCGTGTCGGTTCCGTCACACGACGGTATACATAGCGGGGACGGACGGGTGGTCGCCTGGTGTGCAATCTAGCACGGGTGACCCGCTCCAAATTTCGACCGCACTGGATTGAATAGTGGTCATCTGCACACTAATCCTCGGACGCGTGCAATTTGGCACGGGTGACCCGGTGCCAATTGCACATCGCCCCTTCCAGGAGCGGGTGACCCGCTCTTTCGGAACTGACGCGTGCAATTTAGCACGGGTGACCCGCTCCAAATTTCGACCGCACTGGATTGAATAGTGGTCATCTGCACACCAATCCTCGGACGCGTGCAATTTAGCACGGGTTACCCGGTGCCAACTGCACATCGCCCCCTTCCAGGAGCGGGTGACCCGCTCCTGCGACGGGATCCGAGCTTCCCGCAGAGCGGGTGACCCGCTCACGGCGCCATTTCCAGGGCCGCAGACAGCGGGTGACCCGCCTTCAGGGTCGTCCGTGAGTGGTGAGCGATTCGTCGCTGCATGTAGCACGATCAGCCCAGAAGTGCGGTGAGCGATGAGTTGGCGACCCACTCGAGATGACCGAGCTGTTACCACTCTGGATGAGGCCCGCGCTCAGAACGCCGTCTGTTCCTTGTCGACGCGCTTCGGCGGAAGTTCGACGATCTCATGTCCGCTCGTCTGCTGGCGATCCGACTTCGCAAGGTCGCATTCGCGCTGTCCACGGATGACCGGGCGTTGGCTCCCAACAGCATCGACTCCGCCCCCTCCCCCTTCATACCAAAGCCATGCCGCCGTCGGCGTGAAGCTCGACGCCATTGACGAAACTGCTCGCACTGGAGGCCAGGAACAGGGCCGCCTGAGCGAGCTCTTGCGGAAACCCTATACGACCCGCGGGAACGAGCGCCTCCATGGATCGCCGCAGGGCTGCCTTTTCTTGACCAACCAGCCCAAGCCTGTCCAGGACCTCCGTTTCCACCGGGCCCGGACTGAGCACGTTCACGCGAATTCGGCGCGCTTTGAGCTCCAACGCCCAATAGCGAGCGAACGCTGCAATGGCCGCTTTCGTCCCGGCATAGAGGGTGTGGTTCTGCAGAACCTTTGTCGCAGCCAAAGAGCCCGTCACGATGACACTTCCCCCGTCGCGCATCACCGGCAGCGTGGTCTGGATGCCGAAGAACGTCCCCTTCGCATTCGTCGCGAAGTGAGCGTCGAACTCCTGCTCGGTGACTCGTTCCGAGGGGTTGATGTTGATGATCCCGGCGTTAGCGAAGTAGATGTCGACGCCGCCGAACTCTTTTGCCACGGCGCGCGCGACGCGCTCATGGTCCTCGAGACTCGTGACGTCTGCCTGAATGCCCAGCGCGCCATGCCCGATCTCCTTCGCTGCGTCGTCGAGCACACCTGCGCGCCGCCCGGTGATCACGCACCTCGCACCACGTTCGGCGAACAGCTTGGCCGTTGCCTTGCCTATACCGCTGCCACCGCCGGTGATAACGGCCACTTTTCCTTCCAGCTCGTGCATCCCTTGTGCTCCTTGCATGACACTTGGCTAGGTCGAATCGAGAGGGGCCGCTAGGTGAGCGCGAGGCACAAGTCCTGTGCCTGAGGCTCGTTGCTCCGATCGACTCTCCCAGGGGGGGCGGAGCGTGAGGCAGCGCGCCAGCCGCCACAAGCTCGTTGCGCGAGCTACCTGGGTTTGCAAAGCTGTGCGAAGCCTGCCGACCACGAACGGTCCCGCACGGAGCCAAGGTTTACTTGGGAGAACGAAATGCCGAGCTTGCTCAATGAAATGTCGGGAATGATGGCATTCGTTCGCAGCGTCGAGGTCGGGTCATTCAGCGCTGCGGCTCGCGATCTGACAACCACGCCTTCCGCCGTGTCCAAGAGCGTTGCGCGCTTGGAAGAGAAGCTCAACACCCGCCTCTTCCTTCGGTCGACGCGGGCCCTGAGGCTCACTCAGGACGGCCAGGCATTCTTCGACCGCGTGGCCCCTCTCCTGAAGCAACTCGATTCCGGTGATGACGCCTTCTCGGAGCAGAGCTCCCCATCGGGTCGACTTCGAGTCAGCATGCCTCGCGACATGGCGCCCCTGCTGCTCCCCGGACTCTTCAGCCAGTTCGCGACTGCATATCCCGATCTGCACCTCGATATCGGCTTGACCGACCGATACGTGGACCTCATTCGCGAGGACTATGATGTCGTCCTCCGGGTGGGGCGCCCCAAGGAGCGAGACCTGATCGTCCGTCGCATGGCGGTGCTCCCCACGGTCCTCGTCGCTTCGCAGGCGTACCTCGACAGGTGGGGCATGCCCCATTCCGTAGAAGAACTGATGTCGATGCCGTTCGCCCGCTATTCGATGAACGGGCAGCTCTCGCCCCTCGTGCTTGGCGGGGTCAGTTTCACGCCAACTGGGCGGGTCAGCTGCGACTCGGGTGCGGCACTCATCCACGCCGCGCGCCAGGGCCTTGGAGTCGCGCTCCTTCTTCGCTGTCTGGTGGCTGCTGAGCTGAGAACGGGAGAGCTCGTACGATTGGCGCCAGAGCTCTCGTTGCCCGACGGAGAGTTCAGCGCGCTGCACGCCTTCGGCCGTTTCGCGCCGTCTCGTGTTCGGCTCTTCCTCGACTACATCGCGAAAGAAGCCGAGTCTCTCGCCGAGCTGTGAAGGGTAGTCGGCGTGGATCCGCCGCAAGCGCTGGTGAGACACGCGGCGCCGGTGTTTGCCACAGCCGCTTCCAGGAACCAGAGTGTCCGCACCACGGCAACGCTGAGTATGGTCCGCTGACCAAGGCTCAGCTCACCCCCGCGCAGCAAGCGGGACCAACGCTCATGGTGCCCCTGTTCTGCAGGCGGCAGTGCGGGCAGAGGCGACGGGTGGCACAAGCGTGGCACAGTTTGGCAGCGCGGTTTCGAGATCCACTCCCGGCTAGCCTATATCCCGGAGCTTTCCTTGTTACCGGACGCTGGCACGGTAAGTGCGTCGAGGTCGCCATGCCCTTGACTCTTGGCGCAGTGGACTGCTGGCCCGCTCCTGCCCGTTGGCACCTCCCCAAAAGGTTCGGAACCTCTTTTCTTTGCACCGCGGTGCTCGCTTGCGCGGGGTGGGGATGCAACACGACTGATGAGTCCGAGGCCATCGGCTCCGCGTGCACTGTCGACTCCGATTGTCCCGGAGCGCAGGTCTGTCGGGAGGATTCGACGGCTCGCGTCGCGCAAGCCATCGCTGCGCCTCCGGTATGCTACCTGCGCGTTTGCCAGGACGTCGATGACTGTTCGGAGGGCGAGGCCTGCATGGGTCTAGAGCAAGCCGCGAAGCAGGCCGCGGGGCCCCGTTACGCCGATGGCTGCGAAATGGGATCGTCATACTGCGGTGAGTCTTGCGCGACGGCGGGCTGCGAGGCGGACGAGTTCTGCCTGGCGGATGGTCGCTGCGAGCTCGCCCCGTGCGACGCTCCCGGGGCTCCCGCGTGTCCCGAACACTGGAGGTGCGACCCAGTCGCTGCGCGAGCCGAACCCGCATACGTTGCTGGGACGACCTCGCCCATCGCGGCGGCAGACCTGCGGGCCCCCGAGCGCGGTTGCGCCCGCGTCCCCTGCGACGAGGCAGGGGGCTTCGAATGTATAGAGAATTGGCGCTGTGATCCCAGCGTGGCGAGTGACACCGGCGGCTGCACGCCCATCCCGTGCGTCGAGACCGGCGTGTGCGCCAGCGACATCTATATCTGCACCCCGACAAGCTCGATGCCGCGGCCATCCGGAACGGACGTGTTCGGATGCGTGCGCTCCAATTGCGAGGAGGGACGTGAATGCATCTTCATGATCGGCACTGTCAACGTGGGCTACTGCGACTTCAACGGGCCCAACGCGGGCGCCGATGGCTGCGCGCAGCTCCCCTGTGATGAAGTCGACGGGCTCTGCTATGGTGCGCTCGTTTGCGATCCCGGTTCGTCGCAAGCCGACGAACGCGGCTGTCGACAGAGCAACTGCCTTGACGGCGCGGTGTGCCCCACGGGTCGCGTCTGCGACCCGAGCGCCCCCGACACTGATGCAGCTGGATGCGTGCTCCCTGTCGTCGAGGGGAGCGGTGGTACGGGCGCGGGTGGATCGAGCAGCGGGGGCAGCTCTGCCGGCGGCACGACGAATGACGGTACGCCGATGGGCGGCTCGAGCAGCGGTGGGACCGCCGCGAGCGGGGCGACCGACGGTGGCTCAGCGGGGAACGGAGCCCCGCCCGTGGCGGGTGGCTCGAGTGACTCCACGCTGAGCGACGCCGCCGAGGGCGCTGGAACGCGCGGAACCACCGTCGTCAAACGTTGCGTCGACCCGGGGTAACGCATCCCGCCGCGCAGACCTGCAACGCTCGGGCGGTTTCTCGTTCAAGCGAGGCGCTTTCCCAGACTCGGCCGCGGTTCCCAGTCGTACCCGGGACTCGGAGAAGGACGTCACCTGGGTTACTTCACGCGGCCGTACGTCCACCCCTCGGGCCCCGCGTCGGCGACCAGAACCAGCCGCTGGAACAGCACGAGGAACACCATCGAGACCTAATCGAGAACCTCGACCCGCTCGAGACCGAGGTCGTCGAGATGCACCGGTTTCGGGGAGACGGTCCGCGCGCGACTTCTCGCGCCCGGCTCGCGCCGACGAGTTGCCCTGCTTCTTGCACATCCGCCCCAGCTTCGACCACCTGGCGAAGGGTTTCCACGGACAGGCGATGGGACTCTGAGAACGGCTGGCGAAGGCTCTGGATGCCGACGTCGAAGACCCGACGGGAAGCCTGGTCCCAGACCTTGCGGGCGTCCTTCGGCGCTTGGCAGAACTGACCCAGTTTCGCTCGGCAAAAGTGACCCACCACCGCGAGCAGGTTTTTGCGCAGGTTGAGATGCAACCTGAGCTCGACCTCGACGAGCACACTGAAGGGTGTTTCGTGGCTTTACCGCTGGGTACGTGGTGGCGTCATGTCCCGGGTAGCCTTCCCGGACTTCGTGGGCGCGCTT
>JAEWRL010000049.1 GCA_023398955.1 Pseudomonadota bacterium | reverse complement strand
AAGCGCGCCCACGAAGTCCGGGAAGGCTACCCGGGACATGACGCCACCACGTACCCAGCGGTAAAGCCACGAAACACCCTTCAGTGTGCTCGTCGAGGTCGAGCTCAGGTTGCATCTCAACCTGCGCGAAAACCTGCTCGCGGTGGTGGGTCACTTTTGCCGAGCGAAACTGGGTCAGTTCTGCCAAGCGCCGAAGCTGTGATGTTGGTCGAGAATTGGAGAACCGTTGAGGAAGACGCGGTCGGTAGTGCACGCGTGCAATGCGCTGAAGTGCCGTTCCAGCGCGCCGAATGGCGCGACGCAGAACGCCAGTTTCGAGTCATCGCAATTCATCGTCGCGACCGAGATACAACGAAACAGAACCTGCTCTGGCCACATCTGGACTACACGGCGCAGGTCTACATCACCAACGACCACACCAGCGATGCTGAAGACATCGTGGAACCTATTTGTACTCGATGAGCACCGCGGGGCGGTGCAGGCTGAGGTTCAACGCGAACCGCAGAGCGCCCTGCACTTGAGCGAACTTGCCGATGACCGTCAGCCAGGCGTAGCCAGCGGCTGCTCGGCGTTCGGTTCCTGCGATTCTCTTCTCCCGGTAGACCTTCCCAGCGAGCCAGGGGTAAGCGGCGAACCCCCAGAGGCTCTTTCCGGCGCTCGCTGGCGCCAGGACGCAGAGGGCTAACGGATACGCGAGTCCCCAGGCCAACACGGACGCTGTCTCCCTCACCCGATGGCGGCCGGTACGACCATGGAGATGGAAGCCCTCTGCATAGGCATATCCGGCGCGGGTCGCACGTTTCCAGAACTGGGATAGCCTCGTCATCTCTGCGTCGTGGATCGTCATGGGAGCATCGAGGCAGCGTATCGAGCCGCCTTCCCGGCGCAAGCGAACGCAGAGCTCAGGTTCCTCGCCTGCAATGAGGGCGTCGTCGAACCCTCCACTGCGTGCGAAAGCTTCCGCACGCATCAGCGCGTCCCCATGACAAGACCTCACCGGACCCGGCGGTACGTCCCACTCCATGTCAATGACCCGATTGAAAAGGCTCGCGCCCGGATGTCGCTCTTGTCTCCTGCCGAAGACGACGGTCAGTGCCGGGTCGGCTTTCAATGCGTCGAGTCCGACCCTCAGCCACTGCGGCTGCAGCTCACAGTCTCCATCGACGAACTGCACGAACTTTGGTTCGCCGTGGAGCTGGCAGAGTCGCTTCCAGCCCGCATTCCTCGCTCGGGCAGCCGTGAACGGCTGAGTCAAATCGAGCTCTACTACCTCGGCACCGAGCCGGCGAGCGAGCGCCTGGGAACCGTCGGACGAACCAGAATCGACATAGACCACCGGATGGCCCGCGCCGCACACCGATTCGAGGCAGCGGCGCAGGCGCTCGCCTTCGTTTCTGCCGATGGCTACGATGCCGACCTCTGGCGGTTGAAGCTCGGGCCCCTTGGGTGCTTGAAGCTCCAGAGGGAGTCGCCACGTGGGTTCGATGGTCCGTGCCACGTCGACGAAGCTGTCGCAGTCGAGCTTCGTTCCGAGCCAGGAGCCCAGCTGCTCGAGGTCCTGATCGTACAAGAACTCGAGCTTGCGGCGCGTTGGCTGTCGCAGTTCGGGGGGGTGCCGCATCTGCCACGCTCCCTTGACCCAATCCCGCCAACTCTGCGGCAAGCGGGCGCGCAGCTGACTGACACCTGGCGCGTAGACAAGGGTGTCGCGCCAGCCGTCCCGTCGCATGCGTTGGGCGCCCTTGTTCTGCGCGTCGAGACTTCGATCCCACTGTCGGGAAGGACCGGGGTAGCCGAGAAAGCTCAGGATGCGCGCGAACTCGTGGTCAGGGCGTGTCACGAGGCTCTCGAGGAACACGAGCAAGATGCGCTCGGGACCGAAGGCCTCGAGATACGGGCGAAGCTGCATGGAGTAGCGCCCATAATCGATGAGAGCTGGAAACTCGTCCAGAGCCTGCTCGATGCTCGACGACACGTTCCCGACCGACCACTCGTGAACGTATTGAGAGATGAGTCGTCCCACGGGTTGGCGTATCACATAGACGAAGCGAGCATCGGGAAGGTGAAGCGTCAGTCGCTCCACGGTTCTGGGGTGGGTCGGGAGCTTGGTGTAGTGCGTGCTCGACTCGCCTTTGAGGTCACCGTCGGCCGCTTCAGAGAATAGTCCCTCATAATACTCCAGGCCTCTCGCGTAATTCGAGTCATCACTGAAGAAGTTTGGCTCTTTGGGCGTACTCATGAATATGCCCGGCAGCGCGGCCAGTTGAGCGTGGAGCGTGCTCGTGCCGCACTTCATGGCGCCAATTACGATGAAGTCGGGGCGGGTCAATAGACTCTCCAGGTCAAGCGGGTTCGGAGGAGGCCAATGGCGGCAAGGCACTTGCCCAAATGTCGATCGTCTCCCTCTCGCAGCACGAAGTGGCTCGGTTGCCGATCACGTGTCGGAATAGGTCGACCGCATACCCCGCGGTCCAACAGACATTCGCGGCGTAGAGGCCATGGACGCCATAGAACTTGCTAAAATAGCGGCTGCGAGCGCGGTAATAGTAGCTCGGTCGACGGCGCCGCATGCGGGAGAGCTCTTTCACAGGGGAAGTCCCTCCACGCAAGTGCACGACGCGAGCTTCTGGCCAGTAGACGACGTCCATGCCTCGTTCGCGAACGGTGCGGCAGTAGTCCGCATCTTCGAAATACATGAAGTAACCTTCGTCCATGGGTCCAGCAAGCGCGTAGGCAGCGCGTCGGATCACCGTTCCTGCGAAGCTTACCCACTCTGCTCGAGTCGGCTCCAGTGGCACGGGCTTGGCGACCTCGTAGCGTCGCAGCCGCCGGCTTATGAGGCCTGTCCGCGCACCGCGGAGTAGCTCGCTCAAAGGGTGGGGGTCTCGAAAGGTGCTGACCTGCGGTTCCTCGCTTGGCCATTCCAGACGTAGGCCCAGTACTCCCGCCGTTGGGTGCTCTGCGAGGCCGCGCCGAACTGCCGGTAGGAACCCAGGGCGAACATAGGTGTCGCTGTTCAGTAGCACATAGGCCGCCGCGTCGATCGTATGTATCCCGACGTTGTTGCCGTAGGAGAATCCCCCATTCCTGCTCGCCCGCACCATACGGGCCCATGGTCCCCAGCCTCGTTCCGCGATCCCGCGGTCAATCGCTTCGGCGCTGCCGTCGCGGGAGTCGTTGTCCACGATGATAGCGCAGGTGCTGGCAGGATCTGCAGCGAATTCCGGCTCCAAAGACGCGAGGGCCTCCAACACCAGCCGAGGTGTGCGATAATTGACTATGACGGCAGCAAGTTCCACGATCGTTGCTCAGGGGCACTGTCCGAGAGTCATCAGGAAGCCCGTCACCAGGTGCGATCCGAATCTTCTCGGCTCGCGATCTTCTAGCGACGTAACCCCACATGTCGAGGGGAGGGAGAGATTCTGTTCGGGTGGCCTGCTGCGGTGTATCTGAGCTGCGGGTCATGCCGCGTCGCGTGGCGTCGCAGAATGCCACAGAGTCACTGGGCCACGCCGCGTGTAGGAAATGATGCAGCATCCTGTCGGCCACGTGGATGACACAGGCCGAGGATGAAGGAGGAAACACGACGAACACAGCGCCGCGATACCTCGTGGCCGCCGAGGTGCGAAGGGACGTGCACCGGCATGGACGCTTGTCCGTTCAGCGGACTGCTGCCCAAAAGATGTCTGTGTTCCCGGTGCGGGTAGAGCCGAAATAGATGACCGAGCGATCTGCTGCGAGGTGGGGGTGCGACTCGAATGCCTGGGGGTCGTTCAGCTCTGTCAGCTCTTCGACCCTTTCGACGGGGAGTGCCGGAGTGTCCCGATAGGCCCAAAACAGATCTCCATTCCCACTTCTCGCGGAGCTGAAGAGAACCTCACTGCCGGCGCCGATCAGGAATGGCGTGCTGTCTGCAGCACCACTGTTGAGTCCGGCAATCGCCGCGGGGGCGCTCCAGGGGGTGTCCCATGACACGCGCACTAGCTCATGGATATCCCGTGATTCGGAGGTGCCAACGGAGACGGCAAGCCGCAGCTCGAGGTCGTCGAGCGCTGGGGCGATGACGACGCCAGGGGGATCCGTCACTTCTATCGGCACGGAGCGCGGATCGGACCACCTGGCATTGCGGGTCTCTCGCTCGCTGTACCAGAGCCCCGCCGGGTCACGCTGTGAGTAGTACCAGAGTCGCAGCCCGTCTGGAGAGATCGCCGGGCTGTGCTCAACGGCGTCGCTGTTGAGCTCTGCCACCTCGCGCGGGGCCTCCCACGGATCATCGATGCTGGGGCGCTGCGATGCCCAGATGTCTTCGTCACCACCGCGATCGGAGAAGAATAGGATCGTCAGCAGATCCGCGGTGAGAGTCGGATCCTGGTCTTTGGCATCGGGAGCGTTCAGCTCTTTCACGGGTTGGGGTTCCTCGAACACCGGCCGCTGGACTGCACCCGATTGGGAGCCCGCGGTTCCCGCCGAGCCCGCGGCCCCCGCTGCAGGACCCCCAGCAGCGGCAGCCGGGTGTTCCCACGCAACGACCTCACCGCGATCGACACAGGCCAGCATTGCCGAAATGCCTACCACCACGAACCAGCCCGCACGCGGAGCCTCGAGAGCACGTCCATCCATGTACGCACCCAGCTTTCCGCACAGGTCTCGTTTGGGCAAGCCCAGCCGCTCCGCGGGTCACTGTCCGGAAGGTACTGGGATGTCTGCGTTCAGTGGCAGGGGAGCCCCGAAGCTCGGCGTTCCATCCGGCTGCCAGGTGAACGGCTGAATCCGCGTCGTGCGGTCCGTCCAGCAGCTTCCAGAGGGATTCGTGGTGGCATGGTAGACGAGCCAGTTCTCGGTTCCATCCGGCGATACGAAGAACCCGTTGTGCGCCGAGCCGTAGGCGCCGTTGGCTGCTCGAAACACCGGCACTGGGCTCTTCCACCACGAGCTCTGGGCGAGTGGGTCGGTCCCCGTCAGCTCCAAGAGGCCCAGCTTGTAGCCCGCGTCGGCGCACTGGCTCGCCGAGTACGTGACGAAGGTGCGCCCCTGGTGATAGAGGGCGGCCGGTCCCTCGTTCACCGGATCGGATCCCTCGCGTTCCCAGGCGTGCTCGGGGGATGTCAGCAGCGTCCTGGGGCCGCTCACTGTCCAAGGGTTGTCCATCGCGATCGCGTAGACGTTCTGCGTCGGTCCATCCCAGGATGAGAACAGGAAATAGCGGTCTGTCGCCGTCTCCAGGACGCTGCCATCAATGGCCCAGTAGTCGAGGAGCTGCCCCCTGTAGTGATACGGACCCATCGGGTCGAGCCCTTCACTCTCTAAGACGTGCGAGCGCTGCGTCGCGAGGTCGTTGCCATCTCCAGCCGTGTAGTAGTGGTACCAGCGTCGCCCGCTCGGACCTTCCATCAGGTAGAATTCTGGCGCCCACATGTTGCAGCACCTCGATGCCGTTGCATCCCGCCAGATCACAGTGGCGTCAGCCTCCTTGAGCTCCTGGATGGATCGGCCGCGCTTCATCGACAGGGTGTCGCCCCAGGTCGTGGCGGCCAGGTAGTAGTACCCCTCGTAGTAGGCCATCCAGGGGTCTGATCCATGAGATATGTTCAAGGGGTTCTGGAAGGTGACTACCGGCGTGTTCGGGCTGCCCGCCGCTCCGGCGCCAGCTGTGCTGCTCCCGCTGCCCCCGGAGGCTCCCCCGAGAGCACCGCCGCTGGCAGCGGGCAGGCCGTCCTCGCCAGCGTGCGAGCTGCCGCCGGCGCTCGAGCCATGGGTGCCTCCGGCGTCAGCGCCGCCGTTGGGGCCAGAGCCTCCGCTGCTCGGGCCAGAGCCTCCGCTGCTCGGGCCGGAGCCTCCGCTGCTTGGGCTGCCGGTGCTCCCGCCACTGCCGGCATTCCCATCCGTCGGAGCGCCACCGCTAGTGCGGCTGCCGCCGCTGGTGGTGTCACCGCCGCTTGTAGTGCCACCGCCGCTACCGCCGCTGGTAGTGCCACCGCTGGCGGGGCCCCCACCCGACGCGCTCCGCATGCCACCCCCTGGTGCTGAGCCGCCCGCTGCATAGGCTCCTGTCGTGGGTGTGTCATCGCCGCAACTCACTACCATTCCGGCCAGCAGCGGCAGCAGGGTGCGGAGCGTCGTGCTCATGGGCCCCCCGGAACGGGCCAACCCTCGTCGTCGAACGGGAGCTCCACGATGCGGAGCTGGGCTTGGCCATTCGATTGACGATAGGCGTGATAAAGGTTGTAGATTCGAGAGCCCGCGACAATCACGTCACTGTGTCCCGCGGCGGCCCACTGCACCCCATCGCCCTCGACGATCAGGGTGCCGCCTCCGTCGAGCATCGGCCTGCCGCCGCGATCCACATAGGGTCCGAGGATGCTCTCGGCGCGTCCCACCGCGACGCGATAGCTGAGGTCAGCGACGCTCCGACCCTCGCCCGGACAGCAGAGGCCCCACGTCACGAACAGATAGTAGTAGCCGCAGCGGCGAAATAGCACCGGCGCCTCGATCTCGCGTGCCCAGGCGAGTCGCACGATCTCGTTGCCCCGGCGACTGCCATCCGCGTTCAGAGGGATGACCATGATGCCATCCCAGAAGCTCCCAAATGCGAGATAGGGGTTGCCTTCGCTGTCGAGGCCGACGTCAGCGTCGATGGCGTTGTAGGGTTCGTTGCCTTCGGTGCAGATGACGGGGCCGTGATCCGTCCATGGTCCCGGCGTGGGGCCTTCGGTCGTCAGATGCGTAATGCAGGAGACGTTGTCACCGAACTTGGCCGAGAAGGACGAGTAGATATGGAAGCGCTCATTGAAGTACGAGGCGTCCGGAGCCCAAGGGAAGTTGAATGTCTCGCCAGGGATGCCCGCGAGCCAGGGGTCGACCCACGAGGGATAGCCACTGGGGAAGACCGCGGGAGCGTCCCGCCAATGGGCGAGGTCCGTCGATGTCGCGCTCGGGATCCTGTCTCCGGTCCAGAATCGGTAGAAGGTGCCGCCTGCCTGCACGATCGTCGGATCGTGCGCGAATGTGTTTCCAGAGAGCTCCAGGGGCTGGGGCGCGCTGCCATCCCAGACCCCGACATCACACAGGTCTCGCGGGGCGCCGGCTGTCCCGCCTGAGGAGTCACCGCTGGCGCCCGCCGATCCGCCCGTGCTCCCCTCCGATCCTCCGACGCTCTCATCCGATCCGCCTGTGCTGGGCCCGAAGCCGCCCAGACCCGGATCGAACCCGCCAGCGCCCGCTGAGCCGCCCACGCTCGGGCGGAACCCACCGGCACCCATGGAGCCGCCCGTGATAGTGCCAGAACCGCCGGCGTTCGCCCCGACGCCTCCCGTCGCTGCCCCCCCGATGCTCCCACCCACGCCGCCTGCCTGGTCGGCACCGCCGGTAGTGCCGACGCTACTGCCACCGGTCGCTGTGGCGCTCCCGCCGAGGCCGCCATCGCGCCCGCCAGATGGAGCCCCTGTGCCGCCTGTTGCTGTCGTGCCGCCGCCCATTCCGACGCCGTTCCCGCCGCTGCCCGGTCCGGCAGTTGCACCGCCGAGCCCCGGGTGCCCTCCGGTTGCACCGGCCGCCTGTCCACTGTCACCCCCGATGGACCGGGCGCCTCCCTGGTGTGCGGCACCGCCGCTGTCGGGAGCAGCTGTTTCATCATCCCCCTCGCCGCTGGCACAAGCGACCGCGAGTCCCAAGGCAGCATTGGCGAGCACAAGCTTGGTGAATGCGTTGTGGGAGCGTTGGGTGGTTGGTCGGTTCGGCGTCAGTCGTCTCGGCACCCCACTTCTGTGTTCGCGCGAAGGGTTTGAGGGCGGAAGATTCTCATCTTCGGACAGTTGGCACGGTTTAGTCCCTTACCGGGCAGATTGATGGCGGGGTTGGCAAGACTTGGATGGCTGTTGCCGACTGGTGCAGGCAATCAGCTTTCAGTTCTCAGCCGTCAGCATCTGCGGGAGCACCATTGTGCGGATG
>JAEWRL010000025.1 GCA_023398955.1 Pseudomonadota bacterium | reverse complement strand
AGGCTACCCGGGACATGACGCCACCACGTACCCAGCGGTGAAGCCACGAAACACCCTTCAGTGTGCTCGTCGAGGTCGAGTTCAGGTTGCATCTCAACCTGCGCAAAAACCTGCTCGCGGTGGTGGGTCACTTTTGCCGAGCGAAACTGGGTCAGTTCTGCCAAGCGCCGAAGTCCCTGCGCATGACCCTCGGCGGATCTGCCGGAAAGGACCCTCTCCTCGGGCCGCATGGGGCCTGCACAAGGGTTGGGTCACGCAAACGACCCGAGACGTCGGCGAGAGCTCCGTGGCTTGAGCGCGCGAGGCGCTTCGCGACGCCGAAGTCGAGCACCTTGAAATGGAGGGGTTCCCTTCGGCTAGTCGCCTGCGAGCGATCGCTTTGCGAGGAGCTCCTGGAGCGCGCGAGTGCCTTCTCGGAACACGGGCCACCCGTCTCCGACCAGGACCGCGTCGATCGTACCGAGCCGAGCGAGTCGCTCGACCGATTGCCATGCCCGTGTCGGGTCTTTCAGCTTTGCGGGCGGCAGCAGGGCGAGCTGTCCGCCGAGGGGCGCGCGGATCAAGTCACCGGTGACGAGGGTCGTTTCCTCGAGCAGGAGGGCGAGCTCCCCGGGCGTCTTCGAGCCCCACAGCTCGAGCACGCGGAGTCCGGGCAGCGGCTCGTCGCCGTCGCTCAGCCATCCATCACAGCGCAGCGGGAACGTGGACTGCTCCGCATGGGGCCCGAGGAGCCGCGCGCCGTGCGCACGAGCAACGGTCTCTGCGTCGCGCAGGTGATCCGAGTTCGTCACGATGACTGTCGCCACGCCGCCGAGGCGGGAGAGGTGTTCCGCGTCGTGGGTGCCGAGGGGCAGCGGGTCGATGACCACGTTGCCGCCCTCACGGATCCAGGCGGTGCCGTGGAAGTCGAGATCGCGTTCCTTGTCGAACTGGGACCAGCCGAAGAGATCCGAACGATGGAGGTGCTTCATATCGAGCAGTTAGGGTGGCTGCCCTGTCGCGTCAATCATGTGACAGAGATGTGCGCCTATACGCTGTCGGCGGCAGGGTGCGGGTTTCGGAGTGCCTCAGAGCAGCGCCGTGCTGAAGTAGCGCTCGGCGCGATCCGGGAGGATCGTCGCGACATTCCCCGGGTAGCGTTCGCTCGCTCGGCGTGCTGCCCACACGTTGGCTCCCGAGGAGATACCCACGAGAAGGCCGCGGTCTCGCCCGAGCTCACGGGTCGTCGCGATGGCATCCTCGTCCGTCACCTCGATGACCTCGTCCACGAGGCTGACGTCCAGCACAGCGGGCACGAACCCGTCGCCGATGCCCTGAATCTGGTGCAGCCCCGGTTCATGGCCAAGCAGGGCCGAGACATTCTTTGGCTCGACGGCGATGATGTGCACGTCCGGCTTGTGCTCGCGGAGGAACTTCCCCACGCCCTGGATCGTCCCGCCGCTGCCTACGCCGCACACGAAGCAGCCGATGTCGCCGCTCATCTGTCGCCACAGCTCGTGGGCGGTCTCCTCATAGTGAACCCGCGGGTTGTCGGGATTCTCAAACTGCATTGGTAGGAACATGCGAGGGTCTTCTGCTACCAGCTCCTTCGCGCGCCGAACGGCACCGGGGATGGACTCACTGTCGGGCGTCAGCACGAGCTCGGCTCCGAGGGCTCGTATCAGCTTCTTGCGCTCCTGGCTCATCCCCTCGGGCATCACGATGATGACGCGGTAGCCTTTCAGGCGTCCCACCAGGGCCAGCCCAATGCCCGTATTGCCGGACGTGGGCTCGACGATGATCGAGCCGGGCTGAAGCTTGCCGTCGCGCTCTGCTCCCTCCAGCATGGCGAGCGCCACGCGGTCCTTGATGCTGCCACCTGGATTGAGAAACTCTGCCTTGGCGTAGATGCTCTCCCCTTGGAGTTTCAGCAGAGGCGTGTTGCCAATGAGCTCGAAGATGTTGTCCGTCAGCATGGTTCGCGGCGACTTTAGCTCCGCGTGCTCCACCAGGGCAAGGGCGGGTTCGGGCGGAACCGTGGCCCGAGATTCCAGATGGCACTAGCAGCGGCAATCGCCTCCGTGAGGCTGCCGAGAACGTGTTCACCCCATCGCTCGTCAGGGCGCGACGAGGGTCGGCGAGCAGAAGACCGACTCGTTGTCGAAGGGGTAGTCGAAGGTGGTGCCGTCCGGTGGCTCGCGGATCTGCAGGAAGTACTGAGACAAGCGGTTTCCATCGACCCCCGGCTCGTTCGGAGGGACCGACACATTGTGCGCGAGATCGAAGCCAATGTGCTGGCCAGCGACGAGCGTCCAGCTTGGAAGTGCGAGGCTCGCAGCATCCACGAAAGCCTCGACGATATAGCCCGAGAGCGTCGGGACGGAGAGCCAATGGGACGCCTCCCAAAGGAAGTAGTAGCCGATGGGGAAGCGGATCTCTGCCCTGTTTCCCGGGGCGTCCTCGGTCGCCGGTGCCTGTACGAGGAACTGACGGGTTCCAACGTCATCGTAGTACGGAGGTGGCGTCGCGTAGACGGCGTCGTGGTCGACGTAGATCTCGACGGAGTCCCCCATCCAAACGCGCGAGCCAACGGGAGCAGGATTGCGATCCGGGTCGGTAACCTCGAGATAGAAGTAGAGACCGCTCGGGCGCCAGCCGACCGCGTAGTGCATCTCATGTCCGGGTGGCAGGGGCGTGTCTGGATGACGCCACCCCACAGGAATGACAGGCTCCAGCGCCATCCCCGGTTCCAAGGCTCCATCAATAGCGGGTGCCTGATCGAGGGGCGGGATCTGCAGGCAATGTGGGAGCCGCGGTTCGTCCGCGGCCCCAGCGGCGCCACCGTGGGATTCGCTGCCCGCGGCGCTGCCGGCCGCGCCGGACGAACCGCCACCGGTGCCTGCGCTGGAGGAGCCACCGCTCGCGTCGGTGGTATCCCCGCCATTTGCGGGCGTTCCTGCACCTCCCGGTGCGCCGCCCTCTGAGCTGCGGTCTCCGGCCGTGCCCGTTCCGGCAATCCCAGCATCGCCTCCGGAGCCGCCACTGCCCGCGTTGCCGCCTCCGGAGCCGCCACTGCCCGCGTTGCCGTCTCCGGAGCCGCCACTGCCCGCGTTGCCGCCTCCGGAGCCGCCACTGCCCGCGTTGCCGCCTCCGGAGCCGCCACTGCCCGCGTTGCCGGCAAGCCCAGCGCTGCTGCCGTTGGCGCCATTCCCAGCCTCACCCGCGTTCGCTCCTGCGCCAGCCGTACCTCCCTCCGGATCCGCACCACTCCCAGCACTCCCGCTCGGGTAAGCTCCTCCCCAGCCTGCGGCAGGTCCTCCCGTTGAATTCCCTTGGCCGCTCGTCCCCGCGGTGCCTGGCATTCCTCCAGGGACGTCAGGATTCAGCGCCTGGCGGCCTGCAGCACCGGCGTTCGCCGTGGAGGACAGAGGGTTCTCTTCGAAGCCGATACGACCGCAGGCGCTGAGCAGGAGACCGAGGGAGAGCACGAGCAACCGCACCACTCTATTAACGGGGCAGGGCGGCTCCTGGTGAATGTCGGGGGGCTACTCCGCCAACGATTTGTCGCCCGGTGAATGTCAAGAGCCTACCCGTCTCGGCGTGAGGTGCCGTGGGTCGGAGTAGGCGCCACCGAGAGCGGATAGCGCTTCAGCCCATTGCCATCGAGTTGGTGGGGGTGCCGGAGGCGGGCTTGCCAAAGGTGCTTCCAGGTTTCCTCCAGGACGCCCACATCGAATGACGTCGGGACCCGCACCGGAGCCATGGCTTCCCAATGACCTCGCTGGTGGCGTGCGACGATGTGGCTGAAGACGTAGTTCGCATGTTGGCCCATACGCAGGTCACTCAAGATCAGACGATCCTCCTCGACGGTGGCGCGCAAGAAACCATGGGAGAACCAGCGCAAACGCTCGACCGCCCAGATGTCCGAAGCTGCTTGGACAGCCTGCCTCTCGCTCGAGTAGGAGCGAAACCTCACCGGACCACGAGCAAGGACGGAGTCATAGCCCTCCTTGTAGCCGTCGTTGGTCATGACGATGACCCGCCACACGAGCGTGTTGAGCGGCGTCGGAGTAGAGAAGCGCGGCGCGTCGGCTAGCTCTCCCCCATCCAGGTTCGCTGTGACGTGGCGCTCGACCATGCCCTTCGCGAGCCAGGACCATCCCAGGTAGACGCTGCTCAGAGCGAGCCCTGTCCCGAGCAGGAGGCCGCTCACCCGGAGGCGGGGCTTGAGCGCAGTGGCCACGGCGCCCACGAGCAGGGGGACCGTGTAGAGTGGATCGATGATGAACAGTGTCGACCACATGGTTGGGGGCACCGAGAGAGGCCACCAGAGCTGAGTCCCGTAGGCGGTGTGGGCATCCAAGAGGGGGTGTGTCACGAGCGCGAGAAGGATTGCAAGGAGCCAGCGGTGGGACGAGACGCGGATCACTCTCCAGGAGCGCCGTAGCAGCAACCACAGCAGGAAAGAGAACGGGACGAGGACGAAGAGCGAGTGGCTGAAGCTGCGGTGGTTGACGAAGTTCTCCACGGGGTTTCCGTAGTCGATCAAGACGTCGAGGTCTGGCAATAGCCCGAGAACTCCTCCGAGGATGAGGGCTTTGCGCCGTTGACCTCTCTCTACACAAGCGGCTGCCACCGAGCTGCCGAGGACGATCTGAGTCAAGGAGTCCATGGTCACCTACAAATCTGGGGCTCTCGCTCTGCAACGGTAAGCCCGTGGTCTTCGGCTAGCGCGCCACGGACACCGTCTCCCCGGAGTCGGACATCGATACCGCCTTGGAAGGGGTCAGCGGGCCCATGCAAGCCGCGACTGTAGCGAGCGAGCTCGATGATCGCCGATCGACGTGTCGCTTCGACGTCGTCGCATGGATGGGTCTCGCTTCCAGCTGCTGCGGGAGCTCATAGCAAGCGTGGGAGCCGGATATATGGCCCTCGGGGCGCAGGGGCCGAGACCCCAGGGTGATGGCGGTTCCTGCCAAAAAAACTCTCGCTCGTCGCCTGAGCTTCGGCTAGAGCTGGCTCGTGGCCAGGAGACCAGCGCGCTCGGAGGCTTGGGTTCCTCTCTCGGGGACGGCCTCGATGCGGTCCGCCATCGAGCCTGCGCAAAGGATGATGGCCGACTGTTTGGTCGCAGGGGATGCGGTTCGGGATCTGGAGATACTCGGCGATTCGATTGGGGCAAGGGTTCATGTCGGTACGCGGAGCTTCTGGGCCGAGTGGAGCTATGACGAGGAGCTGCAGAGCGTCGAGACTGTGTGTGATTGCTCCTCGGGGTATGAGGGAGCCGACCCTTGTCAGCACGTCTGGGCGTTGCTTCGAGCAGGCGAGGCGATGGGACTCGTGCCGCCAGTTCCTAGCCAAACCATCATTCATTGGGAGCATTACGGTGAACGAGGCGCGCGTTCCTTCAACGATGCCGAGGTCGACAGTGGCGTGAACCGGCAGATCGGCGGCCGGGCGAGCTCGGAGCCGCCGACGCCGCCCCAGCGCGGGAGAGCGCCCCGAGAGGCCATGGAGCGTCTGCTTTCGGGCGGCAGCCCGGGAGCGAATAGGTTGGAGCCGCAATCCAGCTGGGTCCCGAGGGTGCATGCGATGCTCAGCCTCGATCGGGCGGACGCTGGCGACGGATTGGACGAGGCGCCCCGGCTTGCGTTGGCGCTCGTGGCGAGAGCGGCTGACGGATATGTCTTCCCCATGCCGCTCGACCCGACCTATTTGGGAACGGAGATTGATCCGGTAGCGGCGGAGTTGCTGGTGCTTGCAATGAGTCGCGCGGCCACGTCTCCCATGGAGTCGCCCGACCGAGCCTGGCGCGATCCGGGCCTTTGGGGTTCAGGCAATGCGCGGCTGTCCCTGACGGCAAGCCAGGTAGCCTCCGTGATCCCACGGGTGCTCCGTGCCGAGCGGCTGCTCGCGACGACACAAGGTGGCGGCACCCAAGTCCTCGCTTTGTCGGAGGCTGAGTCGGCGGGCTTCCGCCTTCGGCTCGAGGTCGACGGAGTGCACTACGTGCTCAGCGGGGCTCTGCAGCTCGGCGGCCAGACCATGAACCGTGAGGCCTGGCAGCTGATCCATCCCACGGGGCTCGTGGTGGCGGAGCAGCGCGCCACGGTGCTCCCTCCGCACCTCGTGGAGTGGGCCGCCATCCTGCACGGCGCGGGGGACGAGCGCCTGGAGATCGCCGCCGACGAGCTAGAAGCCTTCCTCGATCGCTTCTACTCCCTGCAGAGACGACCCGATCTCGAGCTCCCGGCTGGGCTCGCCTTCACCGAGGCGGCAATCGAGCCGAGTTTCTTCATCGATCTGGGCGCCGCGGATGGGGACAGTCGTGGACTGCCCGTCAGTGTCGGGGTGATGTACGGGGAGCGGGCGCTCCCCCTGTCCGAGTGTCGGAGTTGGGCTCACGACATGGTCCAGCGCAAGCGCTACCGCCGTGACCCGCGTCGAGAGGCAGACGCCCTTGGCGTCCTCGATGCCGCGGGGGTGCGGAGCTTCGGAGAGACCGGCTTCGAGCGTCTCCAGTACCGTTTGGGACGCAAGCGGGCCGTCGGTGCGGTACAAGAGCTCCTCAAGCAGGGATGGACCGTTTCTATCGAGCGGCAGAAGGTCCAGCGCGTCAAGTCCTTCCGTCTGCGCGCCGCCAGCGGCATCGACTGGCTCGAGCTCGGCGGAACCGTGGAGCTTGGTGACGAGGCGATCCCCTTCGGTGAGCTGGTGCGGGCGCTGCGCCAGCGTGGGCGCGAAGGGAACTTGATCCAGCTCGAGAACGGCAGAATGGCAGTGATCCCGGACGAATGGGTCAGGCGCCTGTCCCAGCTATCGGAGCTCGAGCGGGCCAGCGCTGCTCGCAGGCGAGCGGGTCCGACGAAGCCGGGTGCTCGCGGTATCGCTCGAGACGCTGGAGGAGCGGCGCAGCCTGGCGAGCTGCGGTCGCAGGAGCGCGGCATCATCTTGCCGCGGGCCTTCGTCGGAGCGACGCTGGCGGTGCTCGATTCCGCCGATTCTTCCGTGGAGGACTCCGGGCTCCGTGCTTTGCGGCGCGGCTTGGAGCAGGGGCGCTTGCCGCAGCCCTGCAAGCCACCCCGCGCCTTCCGAGGCGAGCTGCGGGACTACCAAAAGGAGGGTCTCGGTTGGCTCAAGTGGCTCTCTACCGTGGGCTTCGGGGGGTGCTTGGCGGACGATATGGGGCTTGGGAAGACGGTTCAGGTGCTCGCGCTCTTGGCCGGAAAGAGCAAGAATTCCAAGCCTAGCCTCGTCGTCGCACCGCGCTCCGTGGTGCACAACTGGGCGGATGAAGCGCGGCGCTTCGTGCCGCTGCTCTCGCCGCGGGTGCACCTGGGGCAGGGGCGGGCGAGCACTGCCGCCGAGCTCAATTCCGAGCGCCTGATCGTAACCACCTATGCGACGCTCTTGCGCGATATAGAGCTCTTTCAAGGGCTCCCCCTCGATTACCTGGTGCTCGACGAGGCTCAGGCCATCAAGAACCCGGCTAGCCAGGCCGCACAGGGTGTTCGCACCCTCGCCGCTACCCACCGCTTGGCTCTCTCCGGGACGCCGCTCGAGAACCACCTCGGAGAGCTCTGGTCGTTGCTCGACTTTCTGAACCCGGGCTTCGGGAACCGAGCCCCCGTGGGCCCGCCGACTTCGAGCGACGCCGACCGGCAGCTCGTGCAGCGCCTCGTGAAGCCGTTCATCTTGCGCCGCACCAAGCGACAGGTTGCCCAGGATCTCCCCGAGCGCATCGAGCAGACCCTCACCGTGGAGCTGACGCGGCAAGAGCGCCGTCGATATCTCGAGCTTCATGAACACTTCCGTCGGGAGTATTCCGAGGCCGTGGCGCGTCTCGGGGTGCAACGCAGCACGCCACACCTCCTGACGGGGCTGCTCCGCCTGCGACAGGCGGCCTGCCACCAAGGGCTCATCGACCCCAAACAGCGGCACAAGGCGAGCTCCAAGCTCGAGGTGCTGCTCGAAAGGCTGACGGAGCTCCATGAGGAAGGCGCCAAGTGTCTCGTATTCTCGCAGTTTACGGCGCACCTGGACATCGTCGAGCAACACCTAACGCTTGCGGGTATCCCCTTCGTGCGTCTGGATGGAGCCACGCGCAGCCGCGCAGCCTGCGTGAAGAGGTTCCAAGAGGATGCCAGCGTCTCGGTGTTCTTGATCAGCCTCAAGGCGGGTGGCACGGGGCTCAATCTCACCGCCGCCGAGTACGTCTTCCTGCTCGACCCTTGGTGGAACCCTGCCGTGGAAGCCCAAGCCATCGATCGCGCTCACCGCATCGGCCAGCGCGCGACCGTGGTTGCCTATCGCCTCATCGCCGCCCAAACCATCGAGGAGAAGGTCGCCGAGCTTCAAGCGAAGAAGCGAGCCCTCTTCGAGTCGGTCTTCGAGGATGAGTCCGCGTTCCTTGGCAAGCTCAGTCGCGACGAGCTCCAGGCGCTCCTCGATTAGGGCCTGTCCCTGAATGCGGTTGGCTCTTCCGTAAACGTGCCCGTGCCCGTGCCCGAAAAAGTTAGCAACGCGGGGGCCAGCGCTGGCCGATAGCTGAGCATGGAACTGGCTCATGAAAAGCTCGACGTTTACCAACTTTCTCTCGATTTCGTCGTTCTGGCCAATGACGTCGTCGAGGGTCTTCCGCGA
>JAEWRL010000216.1 GCA_023398955.1 Pseudomonadota bacterium | reverse complement strand
CAGCGCTGGCCGATAGCTGAGCATGGAACTGGATCGTGAAAAGCTCGACGTTTACCAACTTTCTCTCGATTTCGTCGTTCTGGCCAATGACGTCCTCGAGGGTCTTCCGCGAGGGAGGGGGCATCTGGCCGACCAGCTCGCGCGGGCATCAACATCGGTGGTGCTGAATCCGGCGGAGGGCGCAGGCAAGCACTCCAAGCCGGACAAGCGGCGGTTCTACTTCGCAACCACAGAAGCGCGCAGCCGATGGCAACGACCGCGGCGTAGTTGCGCACCGTCTTCTCGTATCGGGTGGCGAAGCGTCGCGCCTGCTTGAGAAGGTTGAATGTGCACTCGACTTCCGACCGCGCCTTGTACAGCTCCTTGTCAAACGGCAACTTCTGGGTGGCGCCCCCAGACCCGTCCGTCGTGCAGGCAATGTGGGAGCAGTGGCTCCGGAAGGCGCCCACGCCGCCGCCGCGAGGAGCTCGGTAGCCGCGCGGAAGCTGGGATGGACGTCGGCATGAGCTCGGCTTGCGTCGTCTGCCCCCAACGTGCTTTGCTGAAGTGAGGCTTTCAAGGTGTCGCACATCCCTGCCTGGTCCTTCGCGCGATGAGCCCGCTGCAGTCGGGCTCCATTCTCGGTCGCTACGAGCTCCTCGTGCGCATCGGGCGCGGTGGAATGGCGAGCGTGTGGGTGGCCCGGGAGCGTTCACCTCATAGCCAGCGGCAGCGACTCGTCGCCATCAAGGCGATGCTCCCCGAGCTTGCGCGCGAGCCGGCATTCCGTTCCATGTTCCTGGAAGAGGGCCAGCTCGTGCGTAGCATCGACCACGAGAACGTCGTCCACGTCCATGAAGTGGGCGAGGTCGCCGGGGTCCTCTACATGACGATGGAGTGGGTGGAGGGCGAGACACTCAGAAACGTCATCCGGGCAGCCGCCGGCCGACGGCCGATCCCGGCAGAGATCGCCGTGCAGGTCGTCAGCGATGCCGCGGCGGGGTTGCATGCAGCCCACGAGCTGCGCGGCTGGGACAACGAGCTACGCGGGATCGTCCACTGCGACGTCTCGCCGCACAATGTCCTGATCGGCGTCGATGGCCGCGCCAAGGTGCTCGATTTTGGGGTAGCCAGCGCCCTCGGCCACCTCGAAGCAGGCGGCATCAAGGGCAAGCCGGGGTACATGGCTCCAGAACAGGCATGCGGCACCCCCATCGATCGCCGCGCCGACGTCTACGCCCTCGGCATCGTGCTCTATGAGCTCACCACCGGACAGCAGCTGGTTCCCACACGCGACCGCGCCGAAGCTCTGAGGCTTGCCGAAGACCCACGGATCACGCCGCCGCACTCGATCGTCCCCGATTACCCGCGTTCCCTCGAGCGCATCGTCCTAACGGCCTTGGCAACCGAACCACGCGACCGTTATCAGACCGCGCAGGAGTTCGAGTTCGCGTTGCAGCGTTACCTCCTGGAGGAGCGAATCGTCGTATCCTCGTCCGGGGTCTCACGCTTGTTGAGACGAGTCGTTGGGCAACGGGTAGAACGGCGGCGCGAGCTGATCGCGGCAGTGCTTCAGGAGATCGACGGCAAGCTCGATGAGCACCTGCTCATCCAGCACCCCGGTCTCGGCCAGCCGGAGCTCTGGGACACCCAACCCGACACGCCGAACAATCATCACAGCGCCGTAACGTTGATGAGCGCCACGGCCCCGCTGAGCAGCGCAGTCATCTCGGACATTAGCTTGGATCCTCTCAGCGAAATAGACGCGGATCTAGGCTCTGGAGTGCCAGTAAAGACGATTCAGCCGACGTTGCGGCGCGAGCCCGCATGGGCGACGTCCCTGCTCATCTTCGTGGTTGCTTGCGCCGCCTTGGCCCTCGGATTCATGTTGCGAGGTCGTTACGGAGGTTCCCCTGCGCCTCACCCGACCAGCAAGGAGGACGCGCCGTTGGCGACCGGCGAGGAACCGCCGCCCGAGACGAGTGCGCCCGTGGCGTCGTCAACCACCGACGAGACAGGTCGTGCTCGTCGCATCAGCGTCGAGAACCTTCCGTTGGAAGAACCCCCGAAGCCGGCTCGCTCTCGCAGCGTCGACGACTAAACGGGTCCAGGCCTCACTGCGTGGCCGGCGCGCCCGAGCGCGGCTACTTCGACAAATATCATCCTCGTTCAAGACCTGGCGGACCGCTCTGCAGCGATGCTCACGAAGCTCATCGCAAGCGTGGACGGTCGTCCGTGACCGTGACCGTGCCGAGCTCAGCCTTCCATCTCCGCCTGGAACTGTTCAGCCCATCAGGCCCTCCCCACGGCCAAGCAATGCCCTCTCGCGTGAATTGGGGCAGAACGACTCCCGTCTTCTTCGCCGGGACGGGTGCAGGAGCTTGCCTGGAGGATCGCTTCCGCAGCGCGTACGTCACTGCGCTCGCTGGCGACGCGGTCACTCTTTCGCAGCGATTCCGCGTGAACTCATGCCACGCGCAGGGCACGGCTGGCTGCCCACGGCAGCAGACCGCCGTAGTCCCGCGGCCGCCAGGATGCAAAACACCGGAGTGATCACCAGATGGTAGCGATCTTCCCCAAAGAAAACCGCATGGGTGAGCAGGGTCATTGCCACAAGGCCGATGAGCACCGCCCCAGCGGCGCCCTGCCGGGGACGCCCGGGCAACGGTAACACTGCGAGCGCCACCATCGCGACGACGAGCCAGTGTATCGGGTACTCCCAGGTGAAGAACGTGGCGTAGCCGCCGTAGCCAACCAGCCCGGCACCCACCAGGAGCTGCACCCAGGTACCAGGGAGACGTGCTGAGTATGGCTTCGGGACACCCACGACGGCCAGAGCTGCGAATGTGAGGACGAGGAGGTGAACGGTGCTCAGAGCTCGGCGCAGGCGCTCTGCCCTCCCAGCGGTCCACCGCTCCGGATCTGCCTGCCGGAGGTAACCGGTCGCGAAGGACTCGTGAGAGAAAGTATGAGACAGCTTGGCGGGCATGAGCCCGAACCACCGCACCGGGTCCGCCTCGATGCGCGCGACCCCGACCCGCCACCAGCAGCGGTCTTGCTGCACTTGCCCGGTCACGACCGAACACCCATCGGACGCTCGCAGGGTCTGAAACCTGCCAGTATCGGAGACGGCGCCAATCGCGAGATTCCAACCCGTGTTCGTGGAAATCAGCGCACAGCCATCCATGACCATACAGTTCCTGATGGTCCACGGCAAAATGATGGCCAATGCGGCGAGTCCCGCCAGGGCGGTGCGCTTCAGCCCATTCATACCGCTGCGGGCGGAGAACGGGAACGCCAGCAGCGGCGCGAGGAGCAAGGCCGTCGGGCGCACCAAGGCAGCAAGCCCCATTGCGATACCGGAAGCGAGCGCGCCGCGCCACCGCTGTCTGTCCCTGAGCGCCAGCCAAACGGCGAGCAGCATCGTGCAGGCGGCGAGGAGCTCGGTCATCACTAGAGCCGTGTAGGTGATGAGGCCTGGGTGAAGCGCGACCAACAGCCCCGCCGCTCTGGCGCGCGCCACGCTGACATAATGACGAGCAACGAGGTAGGCGAACAACGCGAGCAGCGTGCCAATGGCGACATTCAGCAGCGGCGCGACGAGCAGGCCGCTCCCGAATACCCGATAGACCAGCCCGAGCAGCGCGCTATAACCAACCGGGTAATGGGTCCATGGCTTCGCGACGGTCTCCCCGCCAACGACGACGTCCTCGGAGTAGCCGAAGCCCTCCGCGATCCTTTCGGCGCCGAAGTGGTAGTAGTGGCCGTCCCAGACGGGCTCGCGCGCCCACGCGACGGCGACATACAGGCGCGGCAGGAACGCAATGAGCAGGAGGAGCGCGATGAATAGCTGTTCGGGGTTCCAGGCGCGCCAAGCGGGCTTCACGCGGAGAGACGATCGTCGTGTCCGTAGCCTTCGTGGGGATCGGGTCACTGCGAACCCTCACCGCGATGTGCCGCCCACTCGCGCATCCGCCGCAGGTAGGTGCGGGTAACCTGCGCCGGATCGAGTCTCAGGTAACGCGCAACCTGTTGCACGAATCCTCGCGTATAGACGAGCGCCGGGAGGCTCGCGAACTGCTCGGCCTCGATGGCCCGCAGGTGAGAAGCCGAGATTTTGGTGTGGTTGGCGATCTCCTCGAGCTCGATGCCGAGCGATTCGCGCACCTTGGCCAAGAGCTTCCCGGTAAACTCCGTCTCGGCGTGAATCTCTCGGGTGAGCTCTTGTCGCAGCATCGCGCGCTCCGCAGCCAGCGCCGTGTCGACGAGCACGTCCCGCTTCGGGGCGTCCTCTTCGTCCTCGGGAAATATAGAGACGTCATATGCGCGCCGTCTCAATGGATCGAGCAGGGTGTCGTGTGCCTCCTCGAGCTCGGCCTGGGCCGCACTCAACTGTTCGCTCGTAAGCAGCGACACGAGCGGGAGGCTTCCCGGCTGAAAGATCTCTCGCTGCCGCTTGTAGGCACGACGGATCTCTTCGTCCGAAGCGCCGCGGTGCGTCCACAGGACGTCGTAGAGGGTCAGCTCCTCGGGGACCAGGGGTAGACGGACATCACGGAGTCCCTCGGGGATGGTCGAGAGCGCCATGATGCGCCGGGCAATGCGTTCGATATTGCGGGCACTTTTGCTGGTGGGGCTATCGATGAGCAGCGGCGTACGCCTCACGACGCTGAGCCAGACGGAGTCATCCTGCTCGACGTGCCCGAGGTACTCGAAGGAGAGCCCCAGGTAGCGTTGCGCCATGTCGCACATCGCCGGTCCGAGCTCGCCGTCCGTCCGAAGCCGCACTCCATTGACGACCAGGCGGGGTCTGAGGTGCATCAGCTCGTTGGTGGCGAGTTCCGAGAGGGATGTGTCGTAGCGAGCGAGTTCGCGGACGAGCGCCATCGGAGCAGGCATTGGGGGCAACTCCGCTTGGGCGCGCTCCAGGAGCCTGAGCTTGAAGCGGTCCTTGACCAACGTCCTCCGCAGCCGCCTTTGATAGAGGGCCCGGGTGAAGCGATAGGTCGCTTCTATACTGGGAGGATCGGGCGCCGTGATACACAATCCGAGGTCGGCAGATAGAAACAGGTCCAGGGTCGCTGGAGCAGTCCCTGCCCCTAAGTCCAGCAGGACGTAGTCTACTTCGAGGTGCCGCAGCCGCTGAGCCCAGCGTACCTTGCGCCCCGGTCGCAGCGGCACCGTGGAACCAGTGGAGTACGCTTGAGGGATCAGGACGAGACCAGGCACCGTCGTCCTGTGCCCTGCGAGTTCGGCGTCGCCGAGCGCATCCGCGTCCGGGGCCTGACTGGGAAAAGGAACGTCGAGCAGCGTATGGAGCGTCGCGCCGGATGGATCGGCGTCGACCAAAGCGACCGTTCGGCCCAGCTGGACCAAGTATACGGCCAGATTGACAGCGATGGTGCTGCTCCCCGCACCTCCACGGCAGCCTCCTACTGCGATGACGCGGCGGACGCGAAGGGGGGTGGAATGGCGGCCTGATTCGTCGGCGGACGTGGGGCCGGGGTTGGACATGACGAGGTTCTACTCCAGGGTGGCGCGCGGCGTCAGCCACCTGCCGATGGAATCCGATGGACCTGGGACACAGGCTGACTACGCTCGTTGGCCGTATGAGTCCTCGGCACGCCCGCTCTGTCCGTTCGCTAGCGCTGGCGGCCGTGTTGGCAGTCGCTTGTGGTGCCTCCGGCCCGGCTAACCCAGCGGCGGCTGGCAATGACGCAGTCGCTGGCGTGGATACCTCGGACTTGACGGCACAGGAACGGCGGCTCTTTGCTGAGATGGCCCAGCACCTGGCCAGTCCCTGTCCTGGCCCAGCTGCTCCCCTGGCAAGCTGCAATGCAGGCAGCAACTGCACCCTCTGCCCGTTGGCCGCCGGTTTGGTCAAGGAGCAGATCCGGAGAGGCAAGCCTCCCGAGCTGGTGCGCGCCGCCTACAAGGCGCGCTTCGACCCCGAGCTGGTCCGCGAAGTGCTCCTCGCCCCCTCACCAGTCCTCGGCCGCGCGGACGCTCCTGTCGTCGTTGTCGTGTGGGCAGACTTCGAGTGCGGGCATTGTGGCAAAGCCGGCGCGATCCTGCACCGACTCGTCGAGAGGCACCCAAGCCAGGTATGCTTGGTTTTCAAGCACTTCCCGATTTCTTCTCACGCCAACGCAGAGTTCGCGGCGACAGCCGCCGTCGCCGCACAGGCGCAGGGGAAGTTCTGGGCATTCCACGACCGGATGTTCGAGACACAGGCGGTGGGGCTCGGCGAATCGCGCGTGCGCGCCCTGGCGCGAGAGCTTGGCCTCGACATGGCAGCCTTCGAGGAATCCATCGCAAGCGACGCCACCGCGGCCGTGATCAGGGCGGATCGCCAGCAGGCGCTGCGTCTTGGGTTGAGAGGTACTCCCATGGTCTACGTCAACGGTCGCTTCTTCGACCCTACCCATTTCGATCTCGCCCAAGACATCGACGCATGGGTCCGCCTCGAGCTCGAACTGGCGAAGGCTTCTGGAGCAGCTAGCGCCAACGGAGCGACGCCGTGAAAGGTGGAGCTGAAGGCGCGGGCTGTTTCCCAACGGGACGTCACTATCCGGGCATTGCGCACCTGCTCAGGATCGTCGCCGCCGGTCTGGCGGACGGATTCGACGGACACCTTCCCGTGAAGGGGCTACCGCTGGCCGCGATCGATACGGAGACGACCGGACGGAACCCAGAAACGGACCGGATCGTGGAGGTGGCCTGCGTGCTGTGGAAAGACGGGGCCGTGGTCGAGAGGCGCACCTGGCTAGTGAATCCGGGCATCCCGATCCCGGAGGAGGCTCGCGCCATTCACGGCATCTGCGACGACGACGTCAAGGACAAGCCGCCCTTCTCGGGGATCCTGGATGATCTCTGCCGCGCGCTGGAGGGCCATGTCCCCTTAGCGTATAATGCTGAGTTCGATCGTGATTTCCTCCTGGCCGAGGTCTCACGCTGCGGTGTCGCTGGGCGACCTCTCCCCCCATCCTTTCGGAAAGGGGTGGAATGGATCGATCCACTCACGTGGGCGCGCGAAATCCAGAGCCGGGAGCGCAGCCGTGCTCTTGGAGATGTGTGCGAACGCCTGGGAATCCAGCTGGAGCGCGCTCATCGGGCAACCGACGACGCCGAGGCGGCGGCGCACGTCATGGCCGCGTTCCTCTGTGACGCGAGAGTTCCGAGCACGTACGCCGCTTTCATCCAGGAGCAACGTCGGTTGGCACGCGGTTTTGCCGAAGAACGCATGCGTTGGCGCCGGAGCTGAGGCCGAGAACGATGGCAGCTCCACCGGCTCTGAACTAGCATTGGTTCTCGAGGGTCAGCAATGCGTCCACGCTATGTGACTTCATCTTCCCCGAGCAGCAGACCGCCCTCGGGCGGCAAGGAAGAGTTGAAGGCGTCCCTCCTCCGTCCATACCTGCTCAGCGTCCGGGAGAAGCTGGGGGAGCCCACGCTGCGCACGTTGTTGCTCAAGGCCGGCCTACCTTCGACGCTCGTGCATGACGATACTGCTTGGTTCTCGGTCGCTGTAGCGCGCCGCGCGCTCGAGGTGGTCACCGAGTACTTGGGCGAAGGCGCGATCGCACACTTGGGAGAGCTTGCCACGAGGCCGGAGGTACTCGCGACGCACGTTCGCCTTCTGCGGACAGCCTCCACGCCCCTGGGCGCTTATCGCTACTTCACGGAGCACGCGGCGGAGTTCACCCGAATCGGGCGTTACGAGCTCCTCGACGCGCACCGGACGCACGCCACCATCGCCTACCATCCACATCCAGACGTGGTCGACCCCCAGCGGCACGAGCTGCTTTGCCTGGTGCGGGCTGCCGAGTTGGAAAGCATCCCCCGGCTTTGGGGCTTGAAGAGCGCCAAGGTCTCACACTCGCGCTGCCTTGCCCGGGGGGACGACACGTGCACCTACTCCCTGCAGTGGAGGCTCCCCTCCTCGCCTTCCATCCTAGGAACAACGCTGGCGGCGGGGACGGTCTGCGCGGGAGCCGTCGCGGTGACGAGCAGTCTGCTGACCGGTACCATAGCGTTCGTTTCGGGAGCCGCATTGGGAGCCACGCTGGGAATGACCTGGCGGCGTCTCAGCCGAGAGCAAGCGACTCGCGCGTTCGAGCAGAATCGCATCGCGGCCCTCGAACGCGGTTTGGAGCTGCGCGGTCTTGGAACCACCCCCCTCGGGGACATCAGCGGGAGCGTTCTCGGTGGTCGGTACCACATCCTGGCGAAGATCGGCTCTGGAGGAATCGGCGCCGTGTACGCCGCCGAGCACGTTGGCCTTGGCTCGAGAGTCGCCATCAAGCTCCTGCGCGGCGCCGCTGCGGTCGACGCGGCGGAGATCGCACGGCTGCGCCGCGAAGCCCATGTGCAGGTCAGCATCGAGCACCCCAACGTCGTGCGGACCTTTGACTTGGATCAACTCCCGGACGGCTCCATCTACATCGTGATGGAGCTGTTGGAGGGCTATAGCTTGGCCGACAAGCTGAAGGACGAAGGACTCATCGCACCAGGGTTTGCGATTCCCATCTTCATTCAAGTCTGCCGCGCACTCCATGCTGCTCACCGGATTGGGGTAGTGCACCGGGATCTCAAGCCAGGAAACGTCTTCATCCTCCACGACGGGGGCATCAAGGTCTTGGACTTCGGGATGAGCAAGTTCGCCGAAGCAGAAGCGCTTACCCAGGACGGCTATACGCTTGGCACTCCGGAGTACATGGCGCCGGAGCAGTGCATTGGCGCACGAGTAGAGCCGCGCACTGACATCTATGCGTTCGGCGTGCTCATGTACGAGGCATTGACGGGTTCTTACCCCATCAGCACTCCCAACCGCCAAGACCTGCTAGACCTCCACCAACGAATGATCCCAGAATCGGTGCTCGAGCGCCGGCCCGACCTACCCATTCCAGAGGCCTTGGCGAACGCCGTCATGAAGTGCCTCGCCAAGCGCCCGGCCGAGCGCCCCGACGCGCAGCAACTGGAGGAGCTGCTGGCGTCCATTCCACTGAGCGACCTCCCGCTCTGCTACCCGGAACCGAACTCGGTCCGGTCCGGGCAAGTCAGCTCGCCCGAGGGGCTGGCTTGAGCATGTGGACGCGCTACGGGTGTTGGCGGCGCCAAGTCCCATTGCGTTAGGCTCGTGCCCTCCGGGGTTCTCTACCCAGCCGAAGGATTGCCCAATGCCTCGCCTGTTTCCAGCAACCATTCTCCTGTGTCTCTTCGCAGGTCTCCTCTGGCATCGAAGCGCTGCTGCCTTCGTGCACGTGGTGCAGGAGGGAGAGACTCTCGCGAGCATCTCGGAGCGCTACTACGGCAAGGTACAGTTCGAGAAGCTGCTCGTGGCCGCAAACGCTCTCGAGCGCCAGGGGGGCTCGCCCATCGTACCGGGCATGCGGCTCGAGGTCCCCGCAGCTTGGCACTACCGGGTACGTCAAGGAGACACCTGGGACGGACTTGCGCAGCAATTCCTTGGCGGAGCCAAGCGCTCGGTGGTGTTGTCGCAAGCGAATGGCAGCAGTCCGTGGCTGACACCGGCGGAGGGCGCCGAGATTGTCATCCCTTACAATCTGACCCTGGTCCTGAGCCGCGACGAAAGCATCGTGAGCATCGCGCTACGTTACCTCGGCGATAGCAACAAAGCTTGGATGCTCACGCAGTACAACCGCCTGAACAATCCCGTGGTGAAACGGGGAGAGGTCCTCCTGATACCCTTGACGGACCTTACCCTCACCGACCCCGGCAAGAAGGCGGCCAAGACGGCAGCACGCAACCTTGTCAGTCAGGCGCACGGAGAGGTGCGCAGTATTCAACAGTCGGTGCACTCCGAGCTACCGGCGCTGATTGCGGACGTCAGGCAGGCTCGCTACGTGGATGCTGTGCGGCGTGGCAACGTGTTTCTCGGTCAAGGCGCCCTCACGACGGCCCAACGAGCAGCCGTCAACCGTCAGCTCCTGGAGGCCTATGCGGCATTGAATGCCGGCGGGCTCGCTACAGGAGCCTGCGCGGAATGGCTCAAGAACGATCCGGAAGCGGTTCTCGATCCAGTTTACCTGAGCCCGAAACTCTTGAGCGCGTGCAAACGCGTCTCCAAATAGCCGAAACCCGCGAGGCCACCTGTCATGTCACTCTCCTCAGAACCTGACGACGCAGAATCCCCCGAAGTCCAAGCACCGCCCCAACAACGGCGCGCGACCCCGTGGCTCATCGTGGCGGCAGTTGCCGCAGGGCTCCTCGGGCTCGCGATGGGTCTCGTCATGTCGAGCGTGGGAGCACGTTAGCGAACCCACGATGGCGACACCGAAGAGGTCGGGGCTCGACTGGAGCAAGCTCAGCTCGCTGAAGCTTCGGGCGCGGTTCGTCGCGGAGGGCTACTATGCGGGAGCTCATCGGAGCCGCCGCCGTGGCTCTGGCGTCGAGTTTGGCGGACATCGCCAGTACACGCGCGGCGACGATCTCCGCTGGCTGGACCGCCACTCCTTGATGCGCCATGGCAAGCTCCTCATCCGGGAGTTCGAGACAGATACGGAACAGGCACTCTGGCTGGTTCTCGATGCCAGCCGCTCCATGGCATTTCGCGGCAATGCGGAGGTCCCAACCAAGTTCGACTATGGCAGCGTCGTGGCAGCCGCACTGGCACGGGTGGCAGTCGCGTCCGGGGATCTGGTGGCCTTGAGCTGGTTGGGAGAACGCGCCCAAGGGCTACCTCCTGGCGGCGGCACGGAGTCCTTCGACCGCATCGTCACGGCTCTGGAGAGCGCCAGGCCAACAGCAGACCTCTGTGAGGATCCAGCCAACGTGGCTCGGGCCCTAGGGCTAGTTGCCCGAAGGGCACGACGAGGCAGCGTCATCGTCGTACTGAGCGATCTCCTCGATCTTCCATCGGAGACACTTGACCTCGTCCTCTCGCTGACGGCTGGTCAGCGAACCCTCACGGTGGTCCGCGTGCTGGATCCCGCGGAGGTCCACTTCCCCTACACTGGGGCCCTCGAGCTTGTCGCGAGCGAAGGAGACCTGCGCCTCGAGACGGACGCAAGCGCTTCGCGTGCGGGCTATCTGGACGAATTGGCACGCTCGGGGCGGAGCTGGCGCCATGCGCTGGTGTCACGAGGGGCAGGCTACGTCGAGACGTCCACGGCACACGACCCTGCAGAGCTGGTCCGCACCATTCTAAACGCCGGGGAGGGTGCCGCTTGAGCTTCGGAACCTGGCTGGCTCTGCTCGTCGCCGGGCTCGTGGCGTTGCCGCTGGCGGCCCATTTGTTGCGCCGCGGGCGACCACGGCGCATCGAGTTTCCTGCTGCTCGCTACGTCGCAATCAACCAACCCACGAGCCAACGGCGGAGTACACTGCAAGACCGTGGACTCTTTGCGCTCCGCGCGCTGGGTATCCTCGGCTTGGCGCTGCTCGGAGCAACCCCGTTCGTTCGCTGCTCAGAGCTGACCCTGGCCCGACCGGAGGGGGCGAGCATCGCCATGACGTTGGTGCTCGACGACTCTCTCAGCATGCGCGCACGTTCCTCGTCCGGGGAGGCGCGCTTCGAGTCGGCCAAAGCTGCGGCCGCGAACCTAATGGCTCAGCTGCGCGCGGGAGACGTGACATCGCTCGTCCTCGCCGGAACACCGGCTCGAGTCGTGATGGCCCCGACCTCCGACCTCGGCGCCGCCCGTAGCGCCCTCGAAGGTGTCCAGCCGAGCGACCGCGGGACGGATCTCCCCAAAGCCGTCGAACTTGCCCGCGCTTCCCTCCACGCACAACCCCAGAAGCACAAGCGCCTCATCGTCCTCAGCGATTTCGCAGCTGGCCCAGTGCCGGAGGGCGATCCCCCCGTGACGGCTCCGCTCCCGTCGCTTCGCGGTGGCCTACGAGACTGCGGCATCGTCTCTGCGCAAACCCAACCCACCGCCGTTGTCGTCGAGGTGACGTGCAGCACGGCGGCAGCGGCGGAGGGACGGCAGATCCAGCTCGTCGCTGAACGAGACGACGGTAAGAAGGGCAACGGCGGCAGCGGCTCTCCCGGCGCGCGACAGCAGGCGGTTAGCGTCGCTCTTGCCAGGACATCGGGGCCTCAGCGCCTCGAGTTGTCCATGCCCTCACGCCTCAGCGGGCGCTTGTTGGCGGTGCTCAGCGGCGAGGACGACATCGTCGAGGATGATGCTGCACCAGTGGCACGCCAAGCAGACGTGAGGCGAGTGGGCGTCGTGGCCGAGCTGGGCAAGTCCCGCGGGCAGACGGGCGGAGCAAGTCTCGTGGAGCAAGCGCTGGCGGCAGTCGCGGAGGGTACGTCACCACAGCCGATCGCGGATGTCCCGGGCGACGTGCGCGACCTGCGCGCCTTCGCAGCCCTGCTCGTCGAAGACCCACCTGGGTTTCCTCCTGAGACCCGGGAAGCTCTCGATGAATGGCTTCACGGAGGGGGTGTTCTCTTGGCCCTCCTCGGCCCGAGCTCGGCCCGCTCACGCCTGGGCTGGACCTTCGAGCCACTACTGCCGGGTGCGGTCCATTGGGACGCCAGCGAGGGCTTGGCATTGGACACCGATTCCCTCCGGTGGCTTGGCCCCGAAGCCGCGACCCTGAAAAACATCGCGGCGCGCGGGCGGGCGCGGTTGCCCTTGGATGCAGCGAGCCCGCTGCTCAAACTGGGGAGATGGAAGGATGGAGAGCCCTGGCTCGTCGAGCGCGAGCGCGGTCGGGGCATCGCAATTGTCGCCGGGTTGCCATCGAACCCGGAGCTGAGCGATTTCGCGCTCCGTCCCGGCTTCTTGGCTCTCGTCGACCGAGTGCTCACCCTGACGACACAACGCGCTGGGTTCGGTCAGCAAGTGGTAGGCAAGGCTTGGCGCTTCCCCGCGGGCTCGCTCGAGCGCATCGTCGGCCCCTCAGGCGCACTCGAGATCCGGCGGATTGACTCGCATCAAACCGCCGTGCCTGCCCACGCTGGGCGCTACGAGCTCCTCGTCAATGGGAAGAGCGAGACCCGCTATGTAAGAATCGACCCACAGGAGCTCGCGCATTCTCCTGTGGAGCCCCCACGCTCCGCGGAGGCGGACGCTGGGACGCGCGTAGCCAACCAAACCGACGTATCGAAGTACGTGGCGCTCGGGCTGCTACTGCTCTTTGCGGCCGAACTGGCGGCGCGCGCCATCCTGACTCCGCCACGCCGCAAGCGCGGGGGACTTCGCTCATCGGCGTGAAAGGCCAGCCAGCCCAAGTGGTCCCGCGTCAGCGCGGTCGGCGCGGCGCGGTCGGCGCGGTCGGCGCGGTGCCAGGCTCAGCGTCCTGTGCTAAGCACCCTGGCCATGACCAGCCATACTCCCCCCGGTCAACTGTGCCCACCTGGCGGGGCCAGCCCTGAGCTCGCCGGGCGAGGCAACGATGCGCTGCCGCGTCGCTCCGACGAACGGAGTGGTACCCGAGCACGAGGCTGGCGCCGCGGGCGGTCCGTTGGGGCATTGATGACGGCGGTTGCGCTCAGCGCCGGACTGCTCCTCGATGTGACTCCTAGCTCGGCGACCGTCGTGGAGCGGGTCGTTGCGGTGGTCGGGGACAGTGTGGTGCTGCTCAGCGACTTGCGGACCAGAGCGCGCCCCTATCTGTCGCGAATCAGCGAGCAAATCCCGGTGGGCGCTCAGCGATCGGCAGCAATCTCTCAGCTTTACGAGACTGTCTTGAAGCGCCTCGTAGAGGAGCAGCTGCAGGAGCGAGCGGCGCTCAAGGCGAAGGTGAGCGTCACCGCACAAGAGATTAGCGCGGCGCTGGAGCGCGTCGCCAAGCAGAACGGCATTAGTTTGGACGATCTGATGGCTGAGGCGAGCCGCAGTGGCATGACCGAAGCCCAGTACCGCCAGGAGATTCGCCGGCAGCTGTTGGAAGCCAAACTGCTGAACTTGCGTGTTCAAGGGCGCATTCAGGTCACAGATGCCGACGTGCGCGCGAGCTACCGGGACCTTGTGTTGGAGGAGCGCAAGCAGCTACCATTTCAAGCCGCATGGCTGCTGGTGAGTATCCCGAGCTCGGCAGGTGCGGCGGAACTCGAAGCGACACGGCTCCGCGCTGATGGGTTGGCGCATGCGGCCCGGTCGGGCACCGACTTCGCCGCACTAGCGCGGGCGCATTCGGCAGACCCAAGTACTCGGCCGGGAGGCGGTCTGCTACCGCTCATGAAACCAGGTACCCTACCGCCACAGGCGGACAAAGTGCTGCTCCCGTTGGCTCCGGGAGAAGTATCGGCGCCTGTGCGGGTGGGCAATCACTACGCAGTCGTGAAGCTGCTCAGTCGTGCCCCCTCTGCGCTGCCGAGCCTCGAAGAGGCGGACCTCCGACTTCGGGAGCGGGTCTATGCTGAGAAGATGGCGAAGGCCCGCGAACGGTGGCTCCAGAGCCTCGAGCGCCAAACGCACGTCGATCTTCGACTCTGAGGGAAGTCCGGGAAGAGGCTCCACGAAACGGACCCGGCTCCGGCTCGTTCAAGCTGCAGCGAGTGACAGGCTGTACTCCACGAGCCGAGCGCGGCGCCGCTCGCTGACAGTTTGTCAGGGGCCGCGGAGCGAACATGGGCTTTCGGCGGACAAAGTAGTCGGCACACTGTATGCTTCGGCCCACGCCATGCTCCTGCGCCGCTCCTATCTTCGCTCCTTCCTCTGGCTTCCGATGGTGGTCGTCGCAGTACTCTTCTGTACTGGGCTTGCTAGCGGGCAATCTGGAGGCATCGTCGTCAGCCAGAATGTCGAGCGGGATCCGGAGAGCAGCCGGCATGATCTGGAGGCCTGGCCCTTCGCCATCGGCTTGACGGACTGTGAGAGAAACGTCGTGACTCGCCTCCGGCTGACGCTGCCGGAAAAGGGAACTCTCGAGGTCTATGGCGGAAAGCCCGCTGTAAACTGCTACGACGAACAGGTTCGTGTCACCACCAATTCGAGCCAGTGCTGGCACATACTCACTGAGTACGCAGACAACACCCAGGCGTACCAGCTCGAGCTTCCCGCCCGTGCCATCGCTGGAGGCGCATGCGACGCGGGTATCGATCAAGAGGTCACCGTCTTCTTCGTGCTGACGAACGGGGGAGAATCCGTCGCGTGGAACAAGTGGGTGACGCTCGTCGACCTCAAAGCCCCGGAACCGCCCGCCGACGTGGAAGCGGGGATTGGAGAGCGACGGCTCGAGCTGGCCTGGTCGACGCCACCGGGGGAAACCGTATCTGGATTCCGGTTCTTCTGTGCGCCGGCCGGCACAGCCCCGAGTTCGGGTGATGGCAATGGAGGATCTGCTGGCAGCCCGGCGACGGCTGGCGGTGCGGCGGGGACGAAGGACGGCTCGAACTCTCCGGGGCCAGGGGTGGCGGGGGGGACTAACAGCGCCGCTGGCGGAGCCGCACCCGTAGCCGCTGGCGCTGGCGGAGCCGTAGCCGCTGGCGGAGTCGGCGCGACGGGCGCTGCCGATGTGGTCGGGGTCGGAAACGCCGGGGCCCAAACAGCGAGCCCTGGAACGCAAGGGGGCAGCAGCGGGAATACCGGGACTGCACCTGTTTCAGCGAACGCGACCTGTTACAGTTCGGAGCTTAGCGCCGGGGAGGCTCCCGCGCGCGGAGCTTGGGCCTGCGGCTCCGTCAACAGCGGCACGGCCGTGCGGGGCAGCACCAGCAGCCTGGAAAACGGAAGGGAATACGCCGTCGCAATCGCCAGCGTGGACGAGCTGGGGAACGTCAGCGCACTCTCGGCGCCCGACTGCGAAACACCCCAGGAGCTCACGGATTTCTTCGAGGAGTACCGAGCTGTCGACGGGCGGGCAGGCGGCGGCTTCTGCTCGCTGCGCTCGGTGGGCGCGGCACAACCGCGTGGCGCCGGCCCCTGGCTGGCTGTGGCGCTCGGCGCGGGTCTTCTGGCATGTCGCTCGCGACGTGGTAGCCGGAGGACCCGATGATGAGGCCCCGGCCGCTCGCACTCAGCGCCCTCTTCGCCCAGCTGGCTCTATCGGAGTTGGCCATGGCCCAGGGAGTCGACGAATTCGGCTACTATGGCGCAAGCCGTGGCCCCGAAGCTTACGCGTCTCCGCAGAGTTTCGCTCTGGAACTCCGGTTCGGACCGTACCGCCCCGAAATCGACGACGAGTTCCAAGGTGCACGCCCGTATTCAGACACCTTCGGCCAGGATCGGCGCGTCCTTGTTGGCCTCGAGTTCGATTGGCAGTTCCTCCAGCTACAGCGGGTCGGCAGCTTGGGCGTCGGGGTTGGCCTGGGGTACACACGGATGACGGCCGGCATGCGGCGGACGGATGCCCCCGATCTTCGGGCTGAGCAGGATACCGCACTGAACATCCTGCCCGCCTGGACGGTCGCGGTGGCTCGTTTCGACATGCTTGCACACCACACTGTCATTCCGCTGGCATTCTTCGGCAAGATTGGTCCCAGCGCTGCACTGTGGTGGGTGCGCGACGGCAACGGGTTCGCGAAGGACAGCACCGGGACCACGGGGAAAGGCCGCTCCGACGGGTTCATGCTCGCGGGAGGGGCCATGCTGAGCCTGGATATCTTCGACGGCTCCTCCGCCCGCACCTTGGACGCGAGCACCGGAGTCAACCACTCCTATTTGTTCGCAGAGTGGACCCTCCTGGACCTCGGTACTTCGCAGCAGATGCTCGTCGGCGATAGCACCTGGAACGCTGGGCTTGCCATGGAGTTCTAGGAGTGTCTCCAAAGCCGAGCCCGACTATGAGTTGGGCTCGGGCTCCGGCACCTCCCTGCCCTGGGCTCGGGCTCGAATCCTCCTTTGAAGACTCCCTCGACCCATCCGCAGCACGGCCTGGACCTGTTACCTGTTTAGCGCCAGCGCAACAGGCGCCGCATGTGCTTCTGTTCCCAGGCCAGAGCGCGTTCATAGTGACCGAACTCGCGCTCGAGCCGCAGAAACTCGGTCGTGTGCAGGACCGTCCGCGAGCCTTGTCTGACGGGCGGGATCACGTGGTGCAAGAGTTCGTGGTAGACGATGTAAGAAACGAAGTACCGCGGCACCCAATCAGCATCGAGCACGGGGTGGATTCGGATGAGACGCTCGGCGCTGCTATAGCTTCCTAGCTTGATGGTAGAGCGCTGTCGGCTCTGTGGCCGCGTCCGTTTTCCCCAAGTGATCTGCACGTCGGTAACGGCACCCGCGAAGTATCGCGCGTTCACTTCCATCAGGATGCGCTGCAGATCGTGTACCTTCCCACGGGACTCCAGCGGACCGGCAAAGGGCTGGTCGGCGCGGATGCGAAAGCTATTGGCCTCGATGTAAACGCCGAGTTCGCTGGACGCCTCGCGATCACCATGAACCACGTAGCGAACGAGGGCTTCCTTGATGCGGTCCGGAGCGTCCAAGAACATCATGTGGGCGCGGACACAGAGGATGCCGCCCTGGAGCGTGTGGGTCACCATGCGCCGCCGGTTGTCCGTCACTGCCAACTGTACGGGCCCCTCGAAGGCCAACTGCAACCGACGCTCCAGCGCCTGCCGAGACCCCTCGTGGACGAAGATCTGCGGCCCGAACCCTGAGAAGAGCAGGTCCATCTGCGCAGCTGCGAGCGCGGGGATGCGCACCGCGGACGACATCCGCGGAATACGCAGCGTTCCCTTGCCAGCGCCGCGCTTCAGGCGCTTTGGCACGGTCAGCCATGGGAATGTCGCGTGTTGACGCATGCTGTCTTCACCTGGAGGTATGAGGCGCTCTCGATCCCGTCAAGAAAAGCTGCTTCTTTGTGTAATTTCGAGGGGTTGCGAGGATTGGTGCGAATTGCCGTCGGGGAGCTCGTAAGTACGCAAGCTCATTGGACTTCCTGAATAGGTCGGCCAAACGCCCACTGATAACTCCGCAGAACCGGCGAGTGTGCAGCCTAGGTTGTCCCCCGGGCCGCAACGAGCCAATTGCAGACCGCCCCCAAGCCGGTTCTCCCCTCGGAGAGCGCGCTGTGTGCCCTGGGCCGGCACCCAGCCCTTGCAACTGCTGGGTGTGTCCGGGGTAGGCCGCTCCAGTCTGGATGAAAGCTGGGGTACGTCGAACTTAGCCCGATGGGCGTTGCGCCTTCTTTGATGAAGCCGAAGCTCCATTGGCTCCCCCCTTTGTCGCACCACCACTGCGAGACGCACCCGCAGTTCGAGCCGAGTCACCCCCCTCGGACGGCTCTGCAGCAGAGTTCTCTCCTTCCTCCGAACGAGGCAACGCTTTTACTCCGATACCGTGCTTCGCCAGGAGCGCCTTCTCGACCTCCACCAGAAGCTCGGGGTTGAGCTCAAGGTGCCGACGCGCGTTGTCGCGACCTTGACCAATCCGCTCCCCTCCGACTGAGTACCAGGCCCCACTCTTCGTGATGATCCCCTCGTCGGCTGCCATGTCGACGACCTCCCCCGAACGGCTAATCCCGTAGCCGTACAGAATGTCGAACTCTACTTCCCTGAATGGGGGAGCCATCTTGTTCTTGACGACTTTCACCCGCGTTCGGTTGCCGACGATGGTGACATCCTTGCCGGGTTGAGCTTCTTTGATCGAGCCGATGCGCCTCACGTCCAAGCGCACGGTCGAGTAGAATTTCAAGGCATTGCCACCGGTCGTCGTCTCCGGACTTCCAAACATGACGCCTATCTTCATTCGGATCTGGTTCGTGAAGAAGATCATGCAGTGAGAGCGGTTTACGGTCCCGGTCAGTTTGCGTAGGGCTTGACTCATCAATCGGGCCTGCAACCCCACGTGTGAGTCTCCCATGTCGCCCTCGATTTCTGCTTTCGGTACCAGCGCTGCCACCGAATCGATCACGACGAGATCCACGGCGCCCGAACGTACGAGCATGTCGGCGATCTCAAGGGCCTGCTCTCCGTAATCAGGCTGACTGATCAGGAGCTCATCGGTCTTCACCCCTAGCTTGCGAGCATAGGTGACATCCAGCGCATGCTCGGCATCGATGAATGCTGCGACGCCCCCCTGCTTCTGGACGTTGGCGATCGCGTGGAGCGTCAATGTGGTCTTGCCGCTCGACTCCGGGCCGTAAATCTCGACGATACGCCCCCGCGGGTAACCACCGATACCCAAGGCGATGTCCAACCCCAGAGAGCCCGAGGGGATGACGGGGATGTCTCCGTGGATCGTCTCACCGTCACGGAGCCGCATGATGGCGCCGCGCCCAAACTCTTTCTCGACACTGGCAATCGCCAGCTCCAGCGCCTTCGCCTTCTGCTGCTTGTTCTCTTCCATGCCTCGCGCCCTTTATCTAGGTGGGTAGCCCGGGGATACTTGCGCGACCCGATACGATCGGCGCAGCCATGCACCGTCTCGACCCAGTACCACGCGCCGTGCCGGCTCGAGGAGATGGTGATACTGCTCGTATGTTCAGATGTCAAACGCGGTCTGTCATACCTTGGCGCAGCCTGCAGTCGGAACGCTGCTGGCTAGTTAACCGGCCTGCGAAGTTCCCGAGCATGCTTTAGTTCGCTGGCCAACGCGCCAATCTCCTCGCTGATCCAGCGCTGGACAACGGCTGCCGAGACCTGGACGTGCGAGTCGGCACGAGCCGCGCGGGCATTGATTCTAATCTGGAGCAGGGCGCGCAACGCGCGTGGATCCATATCAACCCCCTCCGGAACCCGGCAAATCATCGCCATCACGTTTGGAACAGACAAGGAATGGACCTCCGGGTCAGAAGCATGTGTCGTGGTGCAAGGAAGTGAACCCCCGACGGGGATTCAATGACAGAATTCGAGCAATGAGCGCCTGGCCGACCCGTAAGCTTGGCTCTCCTTGGCAAGCTCAACACCAGCAGACACGACGCGGATCGAGGCGCGCTCGCAACGAGCTGGGCGCTTGTCGGTGCTGTCTCGTAGATAGCAAGCTACTCCTGCCGGGGGCGGAGGCTCCCCTCGCCCGAGATCTGTACGCGCTCGGCCCGGCGGGCAGTCGCACGGAGCACGTCGAAGCGCAGTCCTTCGTAAACGACCGAGTCGCCCGTGCGTGGGACACGACCCACCAATTCCGCGACCAAGCCTCCGATCGTCACCGACTCGATGTCGCCGTTCATCTCCCGTCCAAGGAGCTCGAAGACTTTGCGCGTTTCAGCCCATCCGCGACAAACCAGAGTATCGTCGGGGCGTCGGATGATGTTCAGATCGATGCGGTCGCTCTCGTCTTCTATCTCGCCGACTATCTCCTCGAGGATATCTTCCAGAGTGACGATGCCTTGAATGCCGCCGTACTCGTCCGTGACGAGTGCCAGGTGCCGCCGCTCCTCCTGGAAGGTCCGCAGCAGCCGCTCCAGCGGTTGCTGACTGGGCGCGATCAACACAGGGCCCAATAGCTGCTTCCACTGCGGATCGCCCGGGCTTTCCATGAGTTGGAAGAGCAGCTCCTTGACGAGGACGACCCCTTCCACCTTGTCGAGGTCGCCATCGGGAGTGAAGGGGAACCGGCTGTGCCCGGTGCGGCGGATCACGGCCAGGTTCTCCTCCAGAGTCCGCTCTCCAGAGAGATACGTGACCCCATTCCTCGGGACCATCACGTCGTAAGCCGTGAGTTCTTTCAGGGCCGCAGCACCCTCGATGATGGCCGCCGCGCGGGCGGTCACGGCACCCTCCGTGCGACCCAGCGAGGCGAGCAACCGTATCTCCTCGAGCGACGTCACTGGCCCTGCTTTGCTGCCGCGGCGAAGCCACGCAGAAATGGCACGGGTAACGAGCAGCGCTGGGGCCAACAGAACCGTCAACGCTTGAACGAAGTAGGCGACAGGACCCGCCAAGGGACGCACGAACGCGACGCCCAGCGTTTTCGGCACGATCTCGGTGAAGATCAAGATCGCCAACGTGAAAACGAGCGAGAAGATCCAGAGCGTATCCGGCGCGAACACTTCGGCGTAGGTCGCCCCCGCCACTGCCGACCCGATTGTGTGGGCCACGGTGTTCAGAACGAGAATCGCTGCAATCGGCACGTCGATCTGACGTTTGAAGCGTCGCAGAATGCGGCCGCTGCGCGACTCCCCCAGCGCTTGTATCTGCGCGTGACCCATGCTCAGCAAGACCGCTTCGGATACTGAGCAGAGAAACGAGAATATGAGTGCCGAACTAACGGCGGCGATGAACACGAGCATCAGGGTTAAGCCTCCACGAGCCAGGGGAGACCGCTCCCCAAGGTCGCGCGAGGTCCCGGTGAGGGTATCAGCAATCCCCAGCGCGGGTTAGAGTCCCACGCTGCCCTTGGAAACGTCAGCGCGCCGCCGGCTTGCTCAAGTACACGGCAGACCGATCGGTGGACTGTCCGGTCTGCTGTAGCTTGAAGTCGAGCGCGCGCTGCACGGACAGGGCCAGGTCCGCAGAGGGCAGTTCCGTCCCCGCGACGCGATCCGGCAACGCAGCTTGCCGCACCTTCGGAACGGCTATCGGCGGCGCTTCCAGGTGCTGCGCCCGAGCGGGCGAGAGTGGAGTTCCCGTCGTGACCAGGGCCGGCGCCGGCTCGATGCTCTCCGAAGCCGTCGCCATCAGGACACCGAGCGTGATCCCGATCAAGGCGCCAAACATCGCGCTGCCGACGGCTATCAACTGGCCGGAGGCTCCGTTACGCGTGAACTCGAACCACCATCGGACTGGCGCCGGCAGGATCGCGGGGGAGAGCCCGACGCTGCGGAAGGCTGGACGTGAACCAACATCAACGTGCGGGCGGCTCGACAAGCGGTCCGTCGCTCGCCGGCGAGGTCCTGCATCCGACGAGCGGCCCGTCGAAGAGAGGTTCCAGGCCAGCCCCTCCAAGCGCTCAGCTACTGCGCGCGCGCTGTATTCGCGTGCACCTGGATCCTTGACGAGGCAGCTATCGACAAGTCTTGCAAGCTCCGGATGGACGTCCGGCGCGCGGTCCTGAAGGGAGCGATGAGGGGCGCTGATGATGGAGTAGATAAGAGCGTTGTAATTGCTTCCCTTGAAAGGTCGCTCTCCGCACAAGCACTCGTACATGAGGACGCCGAGGGCCCAGAGGTCCGTGCGACCATCGACGGAGCTCGCGCCTTGCGCCTGCTCGGGGCTCATATAGGCAGGAGACCCGAGCACCGCCCCCCCTTCGGTCCTCACGCGCTCGTCGAGCACCGGTCCAAGAAACTTGCTGACACCGAAATCGAGGATTTTCGGGGTTTCCGAAGACTCGTCCTCGCTCGGCACGAGAAACACGTTCGCACTCGACAGGTCGCGATGCACGACTCCGGCGCAGTGCGCTGCGTGCAGCGCTCGAGCCACCTGGGACATCAACAGGCAAGTCGCCGTCTCGGGCAGCCGTCCCACTCGTGAGAGGCGATCCTCCAGACTCTCTCCTTCGAGCAGTTCCATGACCAGGTAGGGACGTCCGTCCCTGGTCCTTCCTGCGTCGAAGACCTTCACCAAGTTTGGATGCCGGAGCTGGCCGGTTGCCTTCGCCTCCCGGACGAAGCGTTCCACCGCGTCATCGCGGCGCGCCAGTGCCGGCAGCAAAAACTTGATCGCGAAGTCGTGATTCGTCAGCTCGTTGCGCGCCGACCACACTTCTGCCATTCCACCTACACCAAGGGGTCGGAGAAGCCGGTACTTGCCTGAAACCCACTGACCTTCTCTCACGGTCGTGCATTGGAGCGCACTCGTGGACCAGTGGACAAGAATCCGGCACCCAAGACACCGACCCCCCAGCCGCCCAGGCGTCACCCGTGGCTTTGTTGGGCGCGCTGGAACGACGTGATTCAGTGACGGAGCCGAGCTCCGCGCGGCAGAGTCAGGCTTTCGCTGAACGTCCGGCGCCAGCCGCTGCCGCGCCCGCGAGCTGTTGTTGCTGGCGCTGGAGGAACTGCGCCACGGCCCGAGAACGCTCGACGGCAAAGGCCTTGACTTCGCGGTTCGCAGACCCAGCCAGAGCGTTGAGCAGCTTGGTCACCTTCTCGATGTCCCGCTTCTGGAACAGAGCCTCGAAGTAGTTGTTCGCCAGCCGCACGTCGCTCGTCATCTTCGCCTCGTGCGGTTGAAGCACTGCTATCACCGCGTCGATCTCGCCCTTCTGCCCGTACAGGGCGGATAGACTGACAAGGGCCAGCGGATCGTTCGGGTTCCGCTCGGTTGCCTTCTTCGCGTAATCGATCGCCATGTCGCGTTTCGATTCGTCCGCGGCGAGGATACCCTGAATCGCCACGTAGGGAGCTGCGGTGCGCTTGTTTGGCTCCGCCACGGCCAGCTCCTCGATGCGCGCGAGCGCCGCCGCCTCATCTTGCTGCTCCCGGACGTGCGTGAACATGTACGCCCACGCATCGACAGCGTTCGGATCGATGTTGATGGCGCGCTCGATGGCTTGTCGCTCCCCTTCGATGTCCCCCTTTCCCTTGAGGGCCTTGGCGAGATGAAGGGAAGGGAAGGGATTCTTCTCAAGAAGGTTCTGGGCTCCCTTGAGAGTCCCCTCGGCAGCGTCCCACTTCTCCTGCTGGAGCTGGGCCACGCCAAGAGCCAGCCAGTCTTCGCCGCTGCCTCCGCTGGCAACGAGGAAGGCGAGGACCTTCTCCGCCTTCTCGAAACGCCGGTACTTCATCAGCTCCTGAGCGAACAAGCGTGCACGGCCAAGGTCCTGCTTATTCTCTTGCCAGTGCTTCTCGAGTCCGCCGAGGAGGTCTTCGAGACCAATCGCGATGGGACGGCCCTCCGCGTCCTGCACCTGAACGGCAGGACCATTGAAGCCAAGGAGCTGCCACATCTTGTCGAGCTCGAGTGCGACTGGTCCAGCCTTCATGGCCTCCTGCAAGTCATCCGTGGGCTTGCTGAGCGGCACGACTATCAGCGCGTTGCCGGGAACTCCGCCCGGGAAGGCATTCGGCGGTGCAACGATGGCCGCCCCACCTTGAAGCTGAAGATTGGCAGGCTTGGAAGCACCGGCACCGCCGGGCATGTTCGGCTGGCTCATCACGTCCCTTTCGCAGCTGCTTGACGCCTGGGGTGGCATCAATACCCTGAGCCAGGGCGCGATTGCCCGAAGCCTCGGCAGCGCGCGCACGCTAGCAGCGGCACTGGAACGGAGCAACACCTAGGCGCGCAAAACCCGGCGCGCCAGTCAGTGCAGCTCCGGGCCGCGCGGCAGGTGAGTGCCAATTGCTTGCAGTGCACTCCCTCGATGCCCGGCGGCGGGGTCGACATGGGCGGACATCTTCCGCGCAACCCTTGCGGGCAGGTCCTTCCCCACCGACAATGCATGGGCTCTCTCGCACGCGAGTCCGCAGATGATGAAGCGCCCGCAAGGAATCCTCTCACTCACCCTTTTGATCGCCGCCGCCGTGACAGCCGTCTCAGGTTCAGCACGAGCGGACCGCGTCATCATCGATGAGCCGAGCGTCCATCCGCACTATATTTTCGAAGCGGAACCGCACATTCTGGTCGGCGCCTTCGCGCCCCCGGGCCCCGCCGACGGTCAGGGGTTCGGACTTGGGTTCCGAGGCACGGTGGAGGTGGTCGACAATGGGTTCATCAACTCCATCAACAACACGGTCGGGATTGGGGTGGGAGCGGACTACGTAGGGTATTCTTGGGACGACTGTGACGCTGACGGGTGCACGGACGAGGCGACGGCGTACCTGTGGTTCCCTGTCGTCATGCAATGGAATTTCTGGGTCAGCGAAGAATGGTCTGTGTTCGGCGAGCCAGGAGTAGCTTTACGAATGGACGACGACGGCGTCGCCTTCGATCCGGCTCAAATGTTCCTAGGCGGGCGCTGGCATTTCTCGGAGTACGCGGCACTGACCATGCGAGTGGGGTATCCCACACTCACTGTGGGCTCTTCGTTCATATTCTAGCCGCGCCGGAGGTGTCGCCCTCTCCCCGGCCGGAGCTCGAGAGATCCCGCGTTGAACGCTGACCGTCGGCGGCACGTTGCCGCCGGACGCGCTCGGGAATGACGCATGGCCCAAGGTGCGCAGCCTGCACCGAGCGGTCCCTACCCTTGCACGCCGTGGCGTTTCCGGTCTGCGCGGCTATAAGGAACCAGGTGAATTGGATCGTCGTCATCCTCGGGCTCGCTCTGCTGATGGTCGTCCACGAGACGGGTCATCTCCTCGCCGCACGCGCCTTCGGCATGCGGGTCGTCACTTTCAGCGTCGGGTTCGGACCGCCGCTGTGGCGGCACCAGCCGCATGGCAGTGAGACCATCTACCAGGTGGCCCTCATTCCATTCCTGGCTTACGTGCAGATTGCCGGCATGGATCCGGCAGAGGACGTCGATCCCAACGACAAGGGCAGCTACGCGAACGCCGGGTTGTTCGCGAGAATCGCCGCGATCTTTGCCGGTCCGCTAGCAAACTACCTCTTCGCCTCGGTCTTCTTTTTTGCGGCTTTCATGATCGGCGGCAAAGTGACGAACCGAGTCGACGTGCAGCCGAATACGCCGGCAGCACGAGCCGGCATGCTCGACGGAGACCGGATCGTGCGCATTGGCGACTCCCGGATAACGAAATGGGAGGAGCTTCGCACGAAAGTGCTCGGTAGCGCCGGAAAGGCGCTGAGGATCGAGGTCGAGCGCGATGCTGTGCCCGTCGTACTGACGGTCACCCCCGAGGCGAAGGGCGACTCCGGTGCCGTCATCGGCGTCATGGCTCAGCCCGAGCCAATGCCCATCTCGGAAGCGCTCGAGAACTCGGTCGTTCTTCCTGCACAAGTCGTCGAGCGGCTCGTCGTCGAGCTGGCCCGCATCGTGACCGGCCAGGTGAAGCCTGAGCTCATGGGTCCGGTCGGGATCGTGAAGGAGTCCAAGCAAGCCGTTGACCGAGGGTGGTCCTACTACCTCATGTTACTAGGCATCCTGAGTGCCTATCTGGGTGGTTTCAACTTGGTTCCATTCCCAGCCCTGGATGGCGGAAGATTGATGTTTCTCACCTACGAAGCGGTCACTCGGCGGCGCCCGAATGCCCGCATCGAGGCGAACGTCCATAAGGTAGGCCTCCTCATGCTACTTGCTCTGATCCTCGTCGTCAGCGTGTTCGACTTCACGCGCTGAGACCGATCATGAGCGAGGACGTCGCCGTTGTCGAAGGGATAGGCGTCCACTCGGGAATGCCATCGCGAGTCGTCTTGCGCAGGCGGCCAGGGCCCATCCGCTTCTGGCAGAATGGCAGCATCGCAGCCCTGACCGAGCTGAAGGTCGTGCGCAACGACCGCGGCGTGCGCCTCGCTTCCCGCGACAGTCGAGTGGAGGTCGACGTTGTAGAGCACCTGCTCGCTGCCCTGGGAGGCATGGGAATTCGCCGTGGCCTGACGGTGGAGGTGCATGGGCGCGAGCTGCCATTCCTCGATGCGGCAAGCCGAGCCTGGACGCGCGCCCTCGGTGCGCTCGCACTGCGGAGCTCCCCACCGCGGCTCCATGTCGTTCGATCCGCCTCCCTCGAAGTCGAGGGCAGCCGCTTCGATTTCGCCCCAGAGGAAGGAGTCTCCCTTGCGGTCGAGGTGGATTTCAGTGGCTACGGGCAGGCGCCGCAAAGCGCCGTGTGGGCTGGCGATGCGCTCTCCTTCGTCTCAGACATAGCGCCAGCCCGCAGCTTTGGCTTCCTAGCCGAGTACGACCACCTCCTCGGATCGGGGAGGGCGGCCGGCGCCATCGGCTCAGCGCTCCTCGTTTTCGATGCGGAGGGACGCCAACTGGACAACGGGCCACCAGCTCGCCCCGACGAGCTGGCTCGTCACAAGCTCCTCGACCTGATTGGGGATTCCTACGTTTCTGGCGGTCCAGCAAAGGGTCATGTGCGAGCAATCCGTCCCGGCCACGCGCGCAATATTCTAGCGTTCCAGCTCGCGCTCACCGAAGGGATCCTCGAGCCCGCCGGTAGGTAGTGTGGAGAGGGTTGGCCCGCCCACCTCGCTCATTGCACACTCGGTAGCCATGGGTCCACGGAGAAGAAGGCCGCTCGCAGCGGCATGGCTCGCCGCCCTCCTTTCAGCGAGCGGCTGTGCGCGCGAGTCGGTGCGCCTCGACGAAGGCCTTCGCGAGTACGTCTCGAGCGACTACGAACGCGTTCTCAAGCGCTGGACCCGGACGGAGCGGCTCCTCAAGCTGGATGAGCTGGACAACGTGCTGGTGGCAACTGCGACCTACGAGTCGTGGGACTTTCGCTGGGCTTACGTCGTTCGTTACGCGGAAGACTACCGACTCTCAATCGACCAGCGCCATATCCTGCTCGAGCGCGCATTGGCCCAGACTCGGGCCGAGCATCAGTTCTTCGTGGCTCTCTACGCCCAGCGACACAGTTGGGGTGATCTGACCGAGGAGAACCCAGCTTGGATCGTGCGCCTGGTCGACGACCTTGGTGCGGAGACGGCACCACTCGAGATAGTGGAAATCCGCAGTCCCGGAGCAATCGAACACACCTACTTCCCCTACACTTCACCGTGGCGCAGGGCCTACCGGATCCATTTCCCGGTGTACCGGAGCAACGGACAGCGCACTATTTCGAAGCACGCACGCTGGTTCGGGCTCCGTTTCACCGGTGCGCAGGGACATGAGCAGCTCGTTTGGGAGCTGGACCCCGGCGGCGCCTACGGCGCTCCCGGGAACGCATACTCCCCGGCGACCCCAGAGGGGCCCGAGGAGGACGGCGCTGGGTCCACGGACAATCCGCCTGGTTGACGATTTGGCCTACGGTCGGCGCGAAGGGGCCTCGCCACGGCGTCCACCCGAGTCCGCAAGCGCGCTCACCGAGCGAATATCTCCAGGAGCGGTGGTACGCTGACCATCAGTTCGTGCGCGGTGTGGCGGTTGGCAAAGAGCAACAAGGCCCCACCTCTCCCCGCTCGCGCAGTGCACGGCGCGGGGGCCGCTGCAAGAATTTCGGGCCCGAAGAGGAAGTCCCCTGGTCCCAGCGTCGCCTGCACCTCTTCCCCGCTGCCGTCGAGCCACACGAGCTCTACACGACCGCCACCGACGATGTGCATACCGGACATCGGCTTGCCCTGTTCCACGATGATCTCGCCGGGTCCGAGCGTCAGGACCTCGCAGCGCTCGGTGATCATCGCCCGAAGGGAATCATCGAGGCGCTCGCCGAGCGGCCCTACAGCGACGCCCGCGAGGGCCTGAAAACTGTCCGCAATCAAGCGGAGCTCTTCGGCCACCCATGGGCATCCAGCGGTCGCCGCCTCGAAGGCCTGCCGATCCCAAATTGCTACGCGCGTGTTCTCTTCCCCAGCGCTCACCCGAAGCTCCACGCCATCCGCCAAGGTTCCCGCGGTGAACACGACCTCCCCGCTCGAGGCATAGGAGCAGCTAGCATCGGAGATCGCGGGCATGATATGCACCCCGCCCCGGAGAACGAGGGCAACAGCGAAGAAGCTGACCTCCTCCCCTGCAGCAAGCTTCTCCAGTTGCGCGGTGTCTGCCAAGAGCCGCTGCGCTTCCTCGGGCAGATCCTGAAGGCCCCTCACCTCGCTCAGTAAGACGCCTCCGATGGCCGGGGGCCCTGTGTGAGGCGGCGCCTCGCTCGGAGGGAGCGGTCCAGGCCGAGATGTATCCTCCTCATCTGCGCTGTGCTCCGGCGCAGCGATCTGATCGGACACGGGCTCCACTGAGGGAGGGGACACCGACGGACGTGTGGAACCCGCGGGGAGGACGCTCGCCAGATCGGGTAGAGAATCCTCACTCCGTGTGGGCAGTGGAGGCTCCACTTCTCGCACGGGAGCAGGGAGCGCGGGTCTCTTCGACGCAAAACGACGCCGTGGTCGCACCTCCTCCGCACCAGTCACCGGCTCCGCTGACAAGCGAGTCTGCGGTGCTGGCGTCGTGGGCGGCGGCTCGATCGGTCCGGAGCCCTCGCTCCTTGAGGGAAGGCGCAGGCGTGACGAGGACGTGCCGGCCGGCGCCACGGAGGTTCCCGTCGGTCCCGCAGCACCCTGACTCAGCGGTACTCCGGTACTGGGCGGCGGTACTCCGGCACTGGGCGGTGGACGCGACGAGAAACGGCGTACTCCCTCCCGTGATGAGGTCGGCGTCCCCGTGGGGGGAGGGACGGGACGCGGCCGGCGTCTTGGTTCCGGGACAGGTCCTGGAGGGCGTGAACGCAGCGCGGGCCCGCCGCGGAGGCCATGCGGCAAGCTGCGTGAATCGAAATCTGAACGCGACGAGCCGATCGTCGTGGGGCCCTGCGAGGCTGGGGCAGTCGGCTCTTCCTCATCCCCATCGAAGTCCTCCAGTGCCGGCTCTCGTTCGCCCTTGGCCTCCGCGGACTCGAAGAGACCATCGGGAGGCAACGAGCGCGGGGCCGGCGTAGGGAGGGAAGGCGGCGGGCGCGACGAAGTAAACCGAGACTGCCGCGAGCTCGGTACCGCCTGTTCCTCCGGCATCCCAGCGAGCTCCTGGAGCAGGTCGTCGTCCAGCGAATCCATGCCGGCCTCGCTCACGTCGATTTCCGGCGAGGAGGTGCGGTAGGAATAGCCGAACTCGGCCTCTTCTATCTCGACGGGGTGCAGGTCCTGGACGTCGCTGGCACCGCCACCCCCAGCGAAGTCGATCGGTTTCGAGCGGCGCGAGCTCGCCGCCGTCGGCGGCAGAGAAGGCGGCTTCCCCCTTGGCGGCCTGGAGGAAGGCGCGCCAGGCGGCGCCGAGGACGAGAAGCGCGGAAGGGGTTCCGAAGCGAACTGGTTTGGATCCCACGGAGCGGCCGTGGGCTTCCTCGACGCGGGCACGGAGGGAGTCCCGATCCTGGAACGTGGGGAGGGCAGACTGGGGAGCGAACGCTTCCGAACCGGGACAGGTGGCCGCCTCGATGGGATCCCTGGCGGCATCGCCTCTCTCGCTGGCGGGGGTGGAGGCTGACCCGGCGGGGGTGCGGCCCCAGCCGGGGACCGCGTGGACGGAGTCCGTCCGGCGGAACCCTCCCCGGCTAGGTGCTCACGCTCGAACTCGGCGGCAGCCAGGTTGATCTCCTGTGCCCTCATCCACGCTTCTGCCTCAATTGCCGACTCTGCAGCTCGCCGCAACCATGTCAGCGCCTCGGCGCGCCCGCCGCGCTGCCATTGGACTTGAGCGGTCTGAAGAGCCCACGCAACATCATCCTCATCGTCGTCGCGCGGCGCGGGGATTGGCGATGACGAGAGGAACGCTTCGCTCATCAAGGAACCGTGGTGGAGAGAGACACTATTCTGGACGAGGAATCAGGCTAGCAAGGGGGCACGAGTTTGCATCAGGTGGCACGATGCGGGCAAAATCCGATTCTTCCTCGGCTCGAATAGCACGAACACGTTCTCAGGAGCGCCAATAGAGCACCACCCCGGGCTCCCTGGCGTGGTGCGTCCGGAGCGGCGGACCGAACGTCCTGACCGAGCTACTGCGAATGGAGGTAGACTTCCCGGTCCTTGGCTCCATTCGCCGGACCAACCATGCCTTTTTTTTCCATCATCTCCACAATCTTCGCGGCCCGATTGTAGCCAATGGTCATCTTCCGCTGAAGCCAGGAAGTGGAGCACCGTTGGGTGTCCGCCACGATCTGCACGGCCTCATCGAATCGGGAGTCAATCTTGGCGTCCTCTGGGTCGAGCGCCGAACCATCGTCGTCGGCAGCCTCGAGGATCGCCTCATGGTACTGTGGCGCACCTTGGGTGCGAAGGTAGTCCGTGAGCTGCGCCACCTCTTCCTCACTGATGAAGGGGCACTGCACGCGGCGAGTATCACTGGCGCCGTTGAGCTTGACCAGCATGTCACCCTTCCCGAGTAGGACTTCGGCCCCCTGCTCGTCGAGGATCGTGCGGCTGTCGACTTTCTGAGCAACGCGAAAGGCTATCCGCGACGGGAAGTTGGCTTTGATCATCCCGGTGATGACGTCGACGCTAGGCCGCTGCGTCGCGAGAAGGACATGCATTCCGGCCGCTCGCGCCTTCTGCGCGAGTCTAGCCACCGATGCTTCGACTTCCTTTCCCTGCTGCATCATCAGATCGGCGAACTCATCGACGACGATCACGATGTGCGGCAGCTTGCCGGGCAGCAGCGCCCCGTCCGTTCCTTCCTTGGCGGTCGGAACCGATACGATCGCACCGTCTGCACCCATCGCCTCCACGTCGCTCGTGGCAGGAGGGGCCGCATCGCCCCTCTGAACCCGCTCGGCCCACTGGTTGTACGTCAGGATGTTCTTCGTACCGGCAGTCGCGAAGAGCTGATAGCGCCTTTCCATCTCGTCAACCGCCCACCGCAGGGCGACAGCTGCCTGCTTCATGTCGGTCACGACCGGAAGAAGCATGTGCGGAATGCCATCGAAGGGCGCAAGCTCTACGACCTTCGGGTCGATCATGAGCAACCTCAGCTCATCGGGGTTCCGCCAAAACAGCAGACTCGAGAGCATCACGTTGAGGCCGACGCTCTTTCCGGCGCCTGTTGCACCAGCAACGATGACGTGGGGCATGGAGGCGAGATCGGCATAAAACGGAGCCCCCACGATGTCCCGTCCGAGGACGACCGGCAGTGGCGCTCTGCTTGCCAGCTTCGCGAACCGTTTGTCTTCCACGAGCTCCCGCAAATTGACGGGGATGCGCTCGTCATTGGGAAGCTCGAACCCAATGCGGCTCTTGCCCGGAATCGGAGCGATGATGCGCACCTTGCGAGACAGCCCGAGAGCGAGATCGTCCGAGAGGTTTGCCACCTTGCTGACCTTGGTGCCGGCCTGAGGCGCCACCTCGTACGTGGTTACTGTCGGCCCCGGGTGAATCTCCTCGACGGTGCCTTGCACTCCATAGTCGCTCAGAGTCTTCTCCAACAGTCGTGCGTGCTCGAGCACGCGCTCCTTGTCGACGGTGGGAACGTCTTCCGCTTGTGTTCCCAGTAGGTCCGTGTTGGGCAGTTCGAAGTTTCCCCTCGCCCTCGATCGGGACGAGAAGCCCTCGGTGCTGCGAGTCACGCGCTGCTGAGGCTTTGTATCGACGATCTTGGGTTCGCCGGCGAGCTTGGAGGCCGGGCCGGAGCGGTCCCGCGACTCGGGAACGGCCCCCCCGTCGGCTTCGCTTTGCTCCTCATGAGCGTTTTCACAAGCCTCGACGACGCTCGCGGTAGGAGGGAAAGGCGTCGCGGCGGTTAGCTCACCAACAGAGCTTTGCTCGCAGTCGTCCGCCTCGGGGGGCACCTCCGCGCCCGCGGGGACGTCCTCTTCTTCGGTGTCCGTCGCGCTCTCTACGGCTTCGAGCGATTGATCGCTCGCCTGCGCAGACCGCCAAGCCTGCCACCGTTCGCGCCAGGCGGAAAGCAGCCGGGCGCCGAGGGCCACCAGACGCATGACGAGCGCTCGCGCGATCTGCAGCGCTCGCTCACAACCAGCAATGAAGGAGAAACTGCTCCGACCGATCAAGATGAGGCCAACTGCCGTGCCGCCCACGAGGAAGGACCCCAACGTAGAGAACATGGCCCTCATCAGCTCCCCGAAGAGCAGGCCAACGTTGCCTCCCCCGCGCATCGCACCGAAGACCGTCAGCGACGGCATCGCCACTTGGACGAGAGCTGCCACGATGATACCGACGAGCAAATCACCGGCGAGCCGAAGCCCAATTGGCCCGAGCGGGCGACCTCGGAATAGTGGCGCGCCCAGGAGCGCCAGGTCGACCGGCGCGAGCCACGCCACGATTCCGAAACCCCGCACCAAGAGAGCGGCCAGTCCGGCACCCACCGGGCCTGCCCAATCCCGACCCGTCAGGGAGGGATCATGGGGATCGGCCTTATAGCTTAGTAGTGAAAGCGCTAGAAAGGCGCCAAGGGCAAACAATAAGAGTGCCGCCGCCTCGCGAATTCGGCCGGGAACCGAGTTGCGGACAGACGGACTGGAGCCGGCCGGGGCATCCCGGCCATCCGTGTCATGGCGAGTCGTGGAGAACGGTCGCGTGCCCATTTTGCGCACTTACAACTACATCAACGTACATGCTCGAGTCAAACCCTCTGACGGCTGGCGCCCGTTATCGGGCATTCCTCGAATGACGGCCAAGTATGCCCCAGTCCGGGCCACCTTCGGTCTGCACGCAGCGAGGCGGCATCGTTGCATCAGCGGGCCGCTGTCTCTCTCCGCGGGCACCAAATCCGTTGTGTGCTCGGCCGCCATTGAGCTCGGATCGTAGCGCGGGCTATCATGGCCCCCTCCCAAGGCTCGCGGGCAACCCGTTTGCTGGCATTCGGCGAGAAGAGGGACTAACGGATGGGCGAAGTGGGTCTACTGAGGCAGCTTGTTCCGGTGCTGACGCTCGCGGCCGCGGTGAGTGGCGGGAACGTCCTGCTAGTCGGCTGCCGAGCGACGGAAAGCGACCTCCACCGCTGGGCCGAGACGCTGAGTGGTCCCCGCAAGCTCGCCGCCGTCGTCAGCCACGAGAAATACCCGCTGGATCTGCGAGTTGCGGCCGGGTTGACGCTCGCCACCATGCGGCCGAGGGGCGGGCGACACGTCGGGCTGCAAGGCGGAGACGACAGGGACGAGGTTGGTTTGCTCCGAGCACTCGAGCGCGTCCACCAGGAGCAAAGGGCCATCCTGATCGGTGGAATGCTGCCGGACCTGGTCCAAGGGATGCACCAGTCCGCGAACGCTAGCGGGGATCCATCGATCCCGTACAAGGACGCCGCGATGGGCCTACTCATCCACGACGGCGGCAGGCTGGTGACGGAACCAGCCGTCCAGGCCCAGCTCCGGGACGCGCTGGAGGCTTGGGTATTGGCCGACTTCGAGGCACGCCTGGACAACCCTTCGCAAGCGTATGGAATGGAGCAAGTACTGCGGACTCTCGGCGCGGACGGCGTGCGCAGGCTTCCAGCCGGGATCGTCCCCGATGCCCAAAAGCTGGCAAAGACGGTCGACCTGATCGCCGAGCTCGGAGACGAACGAACCAAGACGGTGGCCGGTGAGCGCCTCGTTCATGTCGCCAGGCTCACAAACACGGACAGCTGGCTCAAGGCGCGCGAAGACGCTGTTCGCAAGGCAAATGAAGAGTCGAAGCTGAAACCAACCCGTCAACAGTTCGAAGCCCAACTCCGCCAATACCAGGAGGAGGAGTTGCTCCGCCTATTCGGGTCGATGAAGCGGTTGGGCTCTGAGCCGGTCGTGGCTTACCTGTTGGAGGTCGCCGGACGCGACGAGCTGCCAGAGAAACGGCGGGCCGCGGCGCTTGCAGCCCTCGAGGGCCAGCTGACGGAGGGCAAGCCGGAGCGCGTGCAGGTCCTCCTCGGGCTGGCGAGAACCCCAAAAACTCCTGATCTCGTGAGAGGTTTGGCGCTCCAACGCCTGGGAGAGGCGCCGCGGGAAGCCATCATCGAGGATTTGTACAGGCTCTTCTCTGCGGCCAACTGGAAGGTGAGGTGGGTCGCAGCGGAGCTGGCGCTCAAGAAAAGCCGGGCCGCGCAGCTTGGCGAGGTCATGCAACAGCTCGGCAAGATCCGGGACATGGCCATCACCGAACCGATTCGCTACGGTGCGCTCATCGGCAGGATGGACTCGCCTCCGTCTCCCGCGCGTTTGGCCGAAAAATTTGCACGACCGGAGTTCCCCATTCCCGTTCGCCTGGCGGCGCTGGGGTATTTCCACGCCCACGGCGGGCTCGAGGACCTGGCCTCGATCCAGCGCTATGCGGAAGATCTTGGCAGAGTGCCTAGCTGCCGCCCGAACGCTGAAGGTTGCGAGTGGCGCTGCGTGGTCGGAACGGGCGAGGAGCAGCGAGTCCAAGAGGTGACGACGGTTGGACAATTCGTGAGTTTTTGCGTCGTCCCAGAGCTGGAGCGCCGAGCCCGTGCACCGAAAACCCCCTAGGAAGCTCACCAGGATTATCCACCGTGGATGTCCGGCCCCCTTTCGTCGTACAATCGAACCATCGCTAACAGGTTTCCCGGAATGAGCCCCGAGTCGAACAAGAAGTCGCCACGCACGTTCCAGTGCCGGCAATCCCTTTGGCACAAGTTCGAGCAGATGGCGCGCGAGCTGGAATGCTCTGTGGACTACCTGATCAATGACGCGATGAAGCAGTACGCTCGTCAGCGGGGGTACAGCCAGTCAGCGAAGTCGGCAGATGGCGCCGAGACGGGCGGCTCGCAAGCGCCTGTCGCCGCGGCGCTCCCCGTCGCGCTCCCGCCGCCCGCGCCCACGCCGATGCGCTCGGGGGCAAGCTCCGTTTCTAGGCAGATGGGCGGGAGCGGCGCACATTCCGGTTCGGGCTTGCTTTCGCACAGCTCCCTGAGCCCCGCGCCGAACCTGGGAGTGGTACCGCCGCCGCCCGTCGCGCGGAGCCCGCTCAGCATGCCGGCGCCTCCCGGAGCACGGGTGCCGGTTCCCCCTCCACCGGCGGGGCGCAGCCTGCCGCCGCCCCCACCGGGCGCAGCGGGGCGACCCGCGGCCACGGGGGCTCGCCCATCGATGACCGCTCCACCGCCCAAACGCGGCGCGGCACCCGGTGGCACCCGCCAGGCGGCGTTCGCGGCGACGGCACCGCGGCTAGCCATCAGGTACCGGGGCCAGGTATTCTCCGTCAATAAGGATCGGTTCATCATCGGCCGCGGCAAGCAGTCGAGCGATCTCACAATCAAAGACCCGAACGTATCGCGGCAGCATGCGCTCATCGAGTTCTCGAACGGGCAGTATTTCATCGTCGACATGGGTTCGACGAACGGCATCGAGTTTGAAGGTCAACGGGTACAACGGAAGAACATTCACGATCGAGACCGCTTCCGCGTGTGCGACCACGAGCTCGAGTTCCTTTACCAGTAGGCGCACCGTCAGGCTGGGCATCGAGGCCCTCGCAGGGGGGCTGACTATTCTGCTGGCCACGGGCGCGGCGGGTGCCACGAGTAGCCATCTTCCCTGGGTAGACGAGGGGGTCGATCCGGCCTTGCGAGGCGTGCGAAGCGTGGTCGTTCAACGAGAGGATGCGCCGCTCAAACGCCAACCGGGAGCCGATGCGCTGCCTCGGGGCTCCGCCGCGAAGTGGGCCAGGCTCCCCTTCTTTGGCGCTGCGCGCGGCAGCGGCTGCCACGCCCCCTGGCTACTCGTCGGACCCGCAGCGTGGCTGTGTGGCGACGACGCCGAGCCGTCGGCGGCGCCCGCCGTACAGCACGAACGAGGAGCGCCCTGGCAACCCGGGAACGACCTTGAGCGCTTCTTCGTCCGGAGCGAGGGAACCTTCGGGTACTACTCCCTGGAGACGGCAGAGCTCGGGCCCTTCGATGGCCAACTCGAGCCCGGCATGGCGGTCGCAGTCGTCGCGACCGGCGCGGGACCCAAGGGGGATCCGTTCGGGCTTACAACTCACGGCCTCTGGATCCCGCTGCGGGACTTGATGCCTATTCGACCGTCGCACTTTGCCGGCGTAGAGCTGCTTGGCGGGCGCCGCACCGGCTTCGTCGTGAGCGACTCGGCGGCAGCATACGCGCGCCCGGGCCAGCCGATGCATCCGCGGACGTACCACCCACGACGCACCGCCGTCACCCCCGTGGAAAGAATCACGCACGGCAGCAGCGGATGGTGGAGGCTGGAGGAGGACGGCGCCTTCGTGAAGGAGGCCGACATCGCGGTTTCCGGGGATTGTACGCCCCCCGTCGAAGCCGCCTTCGGAGAACGGTGGATCGACGTCGCGATCGGGTCCCAGGTCCTCACTCTCTGTGAGGGATCGAACCCCGTATTCTCGACGCTCGTGTCGACGGGGCGCGCCGCCGCTGGGGAGACGGCGACCCCTCTGGGAGTCTTCCGTGTCTGGGTCAAGTTGATGGAACAGGACATGGATAACCTCGACGACCCAGATGCGGAGGAACGCTACGGCATCGAGGCGGTTCCTTGGGTCATGTTCTTCGAACGCGGCTACGGTCTGCATGGCACCTTTTGGCACGATGACTTCGGAACGCGCCGCAGTCATGGGTGCGTCAATCTATCCTTGAGGGATGCCCGCCGGGTGTTTGACTGGGCGGGACCTACGGTGCACCCTGGTTGGACGGCAGCCCTGCCAGTACCCTTCGATCGGGGTACCTTGGTGCGGGTGCGCCGCTGAGCGTCTCTGAACCATGGTTTCTATCGTCCACGCCGCGCGCGATATCGCCCGTCTCCGAGAGATCTCCAAGGTCCTCGTTCGCCATGGGTTTGGCGAGTTTGTCAGTCGCCTCGGCCTCGGGCGACAGAAGCGCTCCGTGATGCCGGAGCTGGAGGAAGACGACGAAAAGAGAGGCGCGCGCGAGCGGCAGCAGATGTCGACTGCGGTCCGTGTTCGGCGCGTCCTCGAGGATCTCGGGCCGTCTTTCGTGAAGCTGGGGCAAATTGCCTCGACGCGAGCCGATGTCCTCCCGCACGACGTCATCGAGGAGCTGCAGCGCCTCCAGGATTCCGTTCCTCCCGTCCCCTTCGAGGACGTCCGCGCACAAGTCGAACGCTCGCTGGGAGCCGAGCTCGGGGCGTTCTTCGAGACCTTTGACGAGGTGCCCCTCGCCGCTGCAAGCATCGCCCAAGTGCATGCTGCCACCGTCAGGTCCAACGGGGAGCTCTGCGATGTCGTCGTGAAGGTCCAACGCCCTGGAATCGCGGAGACGATTGCGAGTGATCTCGACATTCTTCATGGCTTGGCAACACTCGTCGAGCGAGGAATCCCCGAGAGCCGTTCCTACTCGCCCTCGGGTCTGGTAAGGCAGTTCGATCGCGCGATCACCGACGAGCTGGACTTCACCCTCGAGGCAGAGAACGCTGGACGCTTCGCGGGCAACTTCGAAGGATACTCCACGATACGGTTCCCCAAGGTTTACCGCGAGGCCTCCGCCAAGCGCGTGATCACGCTGGAGCGCTTCACTGGACACAAGCTCCACGACGCGATGCGAGCCGGCTTCGATGGCAAGTCCGTTGCCCGCATCGCGCTCCAAGCGATGGTCAAACAGATCTTCGATGACGGTTTCTTTCATGCCGATCCCCACCCAGGGAACGTGTTCGTCATGGGCGATCCGGAAGCCCCCTGTTTGGGCCTCATTGACCTGGGGATGGTCGGACGCTTGAGCCCTCGCATGCGCGACTTGACCGTGGACGTCATGGTGGGCGCCGTTCGGCGCGACTACGACGGCATCGCAGACGCGCTCTATGCCATCGGCACACCTTCCCAGAAGGTAGAGATGGAGAGCTTTCGCGCCGAGGTCGCGGTTCTCGCGGAGCGCTATCTCGGCAAGCAGCTCAAGGATATCGAGCTCTCGTCGTTGATCCGCGATCTCGTAGGGGCGGCGAATCGCTACGGTCTCGAGATCCCGACGGATTTCTTGCTCGTTGGCAAGGCGTTGATGACCGTCGAGGGGATCGGAAAGCAGATTGACCCATCTCTCGACGTCTTGGCGGAGACGCGGCCATTCTTTCTAGACCTGATGCGGAGGCGCTATTCACCAGAGCGCATTGGATTCAGCCTGCTGAGGCGGCTGGAGAAGCTGAGCGGGGCGACGTACAACCTGCCCGAGCAGATGATGGAGATCCTCGATGATCTCAGGCGTGGTCGGCTCACAGTGCGAACAGTGGACATCCAACAACGCGTCAACAGCGACCGTTTCGGGCGGCGCATATTCAGCGGACTCGTCGGCTCTGCAATGCTCCTGAGCGGAAGCTTGCTCATCTCGGCGAGGCTCGACGTACTTGGAACCGTTCTGATTGCCACCGCACTGCTGGGCCTTGTCGCTCACGTTGCTCGTGACGCCTATCGAAGCTTCCGGGGCAAGTAGTCCGACTGCCCCAGGTACGACCGCGCTGGCCCGTAGCCATTTCGAGTTCGCGTTGCCTACTCTCCAGTTGCTTGTCTCGAACTATCACGATGTTCGCGCAGGCCGTCAGCAATCGGGCATCGGCTGTCAGCAGGAGAGCGCAGTGAGCGGCACAGTCGACCCGAGTTGGGACAGGACGAAGAGCAACACGTAGTTTGAGGCCGGTGATCGCGCGGCGACCGAGCTCCTTCCGACCTTGGGGGAGAAAGCCCGCGCACGTTCTGATACTGCGAAGGCATAGCAGGCCAAGACCGTGCTGACATGGTGCTGCCAGCCTCGGTAGCTGCGCCCCTCGAAGTGGTTCAAACCAAGCTCTCCTTTCATGTCTTCGTAACTTCGCTCGATGCGCCACCGCTGCTTGAAGCGTCGCACGAGGGCCTTTCGACTCAGACTCTTGGGAAGAGTCGACAGCACGTAGTGTTCGGGAGGGGCGTTGCTGTCGCTGCGTTCGATGACGAGCCACTGCTCAGTATCGTCGATGCCCTCCTCCGGCACGACGCGAACCCTGAGAGCCGCGAACTTCGCACTGGTTGCTCTTCGCGTCCCCTCTCGCCACGTGGTCCTGCGGTACGTTCTCGCTCCGATGACATCAGCCACCATGGCCACAGACATCGTCTCGGAAACCAAACCGTCCGAGCCGAGTACCTGCACCCGAGTATGCTTCTCGACGTCGACAGCGTAGGCGAGGCCGTGTTTGCGCAGACCGTCGCGAAACTCACCAACGTCTCCATACCCGGCACCTGCCAACACCAATCCCTGCGGATAACCAGCATCCACGGCTCGCTCAACCAAATCGAGAGCTATCTGCCACTTCGCCCGGTACACCACACTGTCTGGGATGTGGGCAGCACGACAGCGCTTGCGGTCCTTTGCCCAGCTCTCCGGCAGATACAGATCCATATCGACGGGCAGTTCCATGGTCCGCGTCGCTACCGTCAGGCTGACGCCGATCTGGCAGTTCGTCACCTTGCCTACCGAATCCGTGTACTGCCGCTGGACCCCCGGCGACATCTCTCCCTTCTTGATGAAGGCTGTATCATCGAGGATCCAGGCCTCCACAGGCTCTCGCTCGATCATGCTTTCGAGCCCGTAGCGAGCGGCACAGAGTCGAACCCCACGGTCGTCCCAAGGCGATTCGCCCACGAAGTTGAGCAACCGCTCGGTCATGGCCCGACACATTTCGGGCTCCGGGCACGCTTGGGCCGCTATTCGCTCGATGCTCTTGCGTTCGCAGTCACCCAACAGCCCGGTCGCATAGATCGCGAACGCTTCTCGTCTCTCTCGGCGCCCCAGGACTCGGCCGATCCGCTCGACGTACTCCTTCAGCCGTTTCTCGCCCTTCTTGTTGGCGATACTTGCCATACCCTCTGGTCGCACATCTCAGCAAACTGAGCCAGGCACTTGGGGCAGTAGTAGTGACCAGCCCGCTCAGCTCGACGAGCATCCCATCCCCTGCGCGCGGCTCTGGTTCCTCCACCGAAACGACGCGACGCGCCGCCATCCCATTCTCCACGAGATGGCGACCACTCCAAAGCGCTGAACCCGGATGGCGGCCCGCTGCCGCCATCCGCCAGCGGGCTTTACCCTACCTTGCCCTGAAGCAGGAATGCCATCGCGAAGGCGAAGAGCACGAGGGACTCGATGAGCGCCATACCAAGGAGCATGGCCGTCTGGATGCGCGGCGCGGCGCCAGGGTTGCGGCTGATACCCTCGACGGCGGAGCCGGCAGCACGCCCCTGCCCCATGCCACCACCGAGCACGGCGAGGCCCATGGCGAGACCGGCGCCCAGAGCAGCCATGGCCTGCGCGTCGAATGTGTTGGAGGCCCCTCCGGCGACATCCTGGGCCACGGCGGTCGAGGTGATGATAGTTGTGAGCGACGCGGTCACGAGCGCCAGCTTATTCTTGGACATTACTGCTCTCCTTGTTTCGCAGGCGAGGCTTCAATCGTTCTTCCGTGGTCACCCATCGCCGGCAGGGCGACAGGCACCAAAGAGTCAGTGGTCTTCATGCTCAGTGGCAAGCGCGATATAGACAGTGGTAAGCAGGGCGAAAACGAGCGTCTGGATGACGACGATGATACAGCCCAGGAGCATCAAGGGGATTGGGATGATCACGGCAACCAGCCCCAAGAAGATGCCGAGGATCAGGTGGTCGACCGCCATGTTGAGCATCAAACGAACGGCCAACGTGATGGGTCGAACGCAGACCGATATCAGCTCGATGACGAAGATGAGGGGCGCCAAATACCAGATCGGTCCTGCCAGATGCTTCACGTAGCCCAACCCGTTCGTCATCAGACCATAGATGTTGAACAGGATGAATACGACGAGAGCAGCTCCGAAAGTAATGTTCAAACTGCTGGTGGCAATGGGCATCCCCGGAAGGAGCGCCATGACATTGCTGAAGAACACGAAGAGGGCACTCCCTGCGATGATCGGGAAGTACTTCTTCGCACGCTCCGCACCCATTGACGCTTTGGCGAGGTCGTAGAAATAGCCGAGGAACGCTTCCATGAAGGTTCGCAGGGTGAGGCGCTCGTCAGGGACGTAGGCTCCGTCCCGAACCAGGCTCCGGCGCGCCAGAAGCGCGAGGACAATGACCAACGCAGCGACAAATCCAGCAGCGACTATCGGCTCGAAGCTCTGCCAGGTAGCGTCGTGCCCGCCGATGAGCGACGTACCCAGTATTTCGGCGTTGTGAGACAGAGTCTCTCGGAAGTGGGCGAGGATCAGAGTCAGCCAAGAGGAGTGTGACGGCATGGATCATCCCTCTTCGCGAGCGGCCCGGTTCATCCCGAGCTGGCCCGCGACGATGCCGAGGGGCAGGGCCCCGAAGCCTAGGATAAGGGGCAGTGGCTGTGCCACCCCCGAAGCGACCAATGCGTAAAGCAGCCCGATGAGCACCCCGAACTTGAGGACTGTCACGACGGCCCAAGGGGCTGCTTGGGCGCCCGGCTGCAACCAGCGACGGATGAGGAACCCGAGCGACCAAAGGTTGAGGCACGCCGTCGCGGCACCAATCCCCACGGATAAGCCTGCCCGCAGGCCAAGCCAAGCGCCGATCGCTACCACACCGAGGGCCCCGATGGAGGCAATCGCGAAGAGCGACGTCATGAGAACTTGCTGTTCATTGCTGATCTGGGGGCTCTTGCTCATTGATAACCCTCGAGCGGCTAGTTGACTCCTGCTCCGGCGCCTGCGCCTGCCTGTTGGCGCGCTGCAAGGTCCTATAACCCGATCGCGCACCCGCTGCGGCACCCAAAGCCATGCCGGAAAGCGCGAACCAGGGATGGGAATCGAGTTTGCCGTCCAGCCAGTGCCCGGCGAACAGCATGAGCAGCACGCTCAGCGCAAACTCAAGGCCGATGGTGCCATAGCTTGTAAGACCCTTCCAGTCTTGCTGCACAAGGACTCCCGCGCCGTGCCGGCCCTATGTTCGCTCCGCGCGTCGATGCTCGACTACCACACTCCCTTGCTGTGGGTCAATCGGCCCGTGAGGTGGGGCTCACCTACAGAACGGTCGACCGCGTTGGCCTGGATTTGGGCGCCCATGGGTCTTGTCCAACGGCAGCTCGCGGCCGTTCTGGGGGAGCGTCGTAAGCCGGACCATGCCGGCCCGCACCAGCGAAGGAGGCCGGACTCCGTGCCCTTACCGATCAAGGAACTACTCAAACGAGCTCTCAACGTCGGGGCGCTCGAGGTCCGCCTGATTCCTGGGCGTCGTACCATCCTCGTTACCGGGAAGGGGCCCAGCGAGGTGCGAGGAGATCAACAAACGCCCGAGAGCATCCGCGAGATCCTGAAGAGCATCATTACTCCCGAGGCGCGCAAGCACATCGCGGCGGGTTGGGCCGAGTGGGAGTTCCCCCTCGACGACAAGGGCACTGTTCGAGCGACGGCAGAGGTGAAGCTAGGGCTCTTCCACGTCAGCTTCTTCCTGAACAGCTGCGGCGACGCGCCCGAGGCAGAGACTAGCCAGCCCGCCTACGAGCTGGAGCCGGCACCACCACGCTTCGAGCCGCGAGAAGACTATGCGGCGCTTCGTCCAGGGAGCTCGTCCACGCTCCAGGGCGGGGGGAGTCCACGGGTCGAGAGCACCCGGGACGCAAGCCGGATGGCCCCTATCGCCATTTCGGAAGCCCAGCCGCCCCTCGTGACACAGCCGTCCATTCCGCCCGATCGCCAAGCCTACGACGTGGGTATGAGCAGCGCTTCGACAAAGGAGATCGATGAGCTCTTGATGCGCATGCTCGAAATGAAAGCATCGGACCTCCACGTCAGCAGCCATGCTCCGCCCATGGTGCGGGTTGACGGATCGATGCTCGCCGTTCCCGGTGGCCAACGGATGAGCCCAGAGCAAGTGCAACGCATGGTGTGGCCAATCGTCCCACCACGAAACCGTGAAGAGTTCGAGAAGACCCACGACACGGACTTCGCCTACGAGTTGCCGAAGCTCTCACGGTTCCGTGCCAACGTGTTCGTCGATCTGCACGGCATGGGATGCGTTCTGCGAACGATCCCGAGCAAAGTCATTACGGCTTCGGATCTGCGGTTGCCGGAGAGCGTTCTCTCATTCTGCACACTGCCAAAAGGGCTCGTCCTTGTCACAGGCCCAACGGGGTCCGGCAAATCGACAACCTTGGCTGCACTCATCGACCATATCAACCGCACCCGGGATGACCACATAATTACGATAGAGGATCCGGTCGAGTTCGTACACTCGAACAATCGATGTCTCGTCAACCAGCGCCAAGTCGGCGAGCACACGCTCACGTTCCAGGCCGCTCTTCGCGCGGCGCTGCGAGAAGACCCCGACATAGTGCTCTTGGGCGAGATGAGAGATCTGGAAACGGTCGCAATAGCGATCGAGACGGCGGAGACGGGCCATCTCGTCTTCGGAACCCTGCATACCTCCAGCGCACCGTCAACAGTCGACCGCATCATCGACCAGTTTCCATCGGGTCAGCAGGACCAGATCCGGGTGATGCTAGCGAACTCCCTGAAGGGTGTCGTCAGTCAAATGCTCTGCAAGAAGAGGGGTGGAGGCCGGGTCGCGGCGCTAGAGATACTCTTCGCAGTGCCCGCCGTGGCCAACCTGATCCGAGAGCGCAAGATCTTCCAGATTCCTTCAATCATGCAGACCGGGCGCAACTTGGGAATGCGGCTGATGAACGATAGCCTCTTGGAGCTCGTGACGAGCGGCGTCGTCGCCCCGGAGGAGGCCCTCGCGAAAGCCTATGACAAGGCCGGCCTGGAAAGCGCCTTGAAACAGGCGGGCATTCGAATCGCCGAGTAGGATTCGCCGATGTGCTAGAGTGCGGCCATGCTTCGCCGGGGCCATCTGGTGTACTTGATTGCGACGAGCGTCACGCTTCCGTTCCCGACGGCTGCCATCGCCCAAGAGCAGGAGCCGGCGAACGACGGCGAGCCACAGACTGCGACACCACCGGAGGAGTCGCAGCCGGGCCCGGCAGCGGTCTCCCCCGCGCCACCAGAAGCCAGACCGTCGGGGAGCTATCGCGCGCCCTCTGGTCCTCCCCCCGCGAATAGCTATGTCGAACCGCCTGATCCGACCCACCGCCAGCGCACCACGCCAACCGGGGCGCCTCGTGCCCTGCACCCGGCAGCGCCTGGAACCGAGGAGGGAGGCGTCGTAGCCACGAACTATGCCAATGTCGTCGAGCCGCCAATCCCATCGGTGTACGAGCCGCCCCCACCGCCCGAGCCCCGTCACGTCGCCCCGCGGACGGCGTTCTGGGCAGGGTTACGCCTCGGATGGTTCTTGCCCTTCGGCGACATCTATGCCCGCTGCCAAGATCGCGCTTGCTACTACGTCGATTCTGTCCCGTGGCGTCGCTACGCATCGCCCGGCCCAATGCTCGAGCTCGATGCGGGCGTGCGTCTCGGTCGCAACTACGTCGTATTTGCCTTGTGGGAGCGTTCATGGCTGGGCGCTGGAGACGCCCCATTGCACGGCCAAGAGGGCGGACCGACGGATTTCTGGGCGGCCGCAGTAAGGTTTTCGTCAAACCCGGACGGAGTTGGCTTCTTGACAGAGATCGCGTTTGGGTACCGGCGAGCCCGGCTGGATCTGGGCGAAGGTGGCGAGCTGCGGCTCGAGGACGCTCCCTTCGAGGCGCGCCTCGGTGTGGGCGCAGACATTCGCGTCAACGAGATGCTTTCGCTGTCACCGCTACTCACCCTCGGGGTCGGGCGTTTCGACGAAGTGACGCAGGTGGCGCCGGACGGCACTCGCACGGACTGGCTACGAGACTATGACCCGATTGCCCACGGGTCCCTGACCTTACAGGTAGGTGGTCACTTCGACCTCTTCGGGACGGACTGAGCCCCGTTCTGCATCTACCAGCGGCAGCCGGATAAGAAACCTTGTCCCGCCCTCTGGGCGCAACGAACAGGCAATGGTGCCGCAGTGGGTCTGCACGATCTGACGCGTGATGGCCAGCCCCAAGCCCGTACCTCGAGACTTCGTCGTGAAGAACGGCTCGAAGAGCCGCTCCCTCGTCTCAGCGTCGATACCAGGACCGTCGTCCTCGACGGCAATTTCACCGTAGGCACCGTCGCGCCGCACTGTGACGCAGAGATGACCTTCCCCAGAGATCGCCTCGCGTGCGTTCCGGATCAGGTTGAACACGGCTTGCTTGAGCTGGCTCTCGTCCACGAACGCCGTCAACCCGTCGTCGGCTATCTTCAACACGGCTTGGATGCCATGCCGCTCGAGCTCGCGCCGGGAGAACTCGAAGGCCTCGCGCACGATCTCCTCGACGGGCTCTTGCTGCAGCTGGGGCGGCCTCTGGCGCGCCATGGAGAGGTACTGCGCACTGAGCTCGGTCAGGCGCTCCACTTCACCCTTGATGGCACCTATCAGAGTGCGCGCCTCGAACTGCTGCACCAGGACCTCTTCCTCGAGGAGCTCCACGTTCAGCGCCAGGGACGAGAGCGGATTTCGGATTTCATGCGTCACGTGCGCAGCCATCTTGCCGACGGTGGCGAGACGTTCGCTGGCGAGCAGCTGCTCATTCGCCCTGGCGATCGCGCTTACCATGCTCTCGAAGGTGACCGCCAGCTCTCCGATCTCATCGTTGGAAGCTACAGCGGGCCGCGGCTCGAGGTCGCCTGCTGCCACAGCGCGTGCGCGGTCCGTAACGGCGATGAGGGGCTCGAGCATGCGCCGGGCATACAAAGCCATCGCCGCCCCGAGGGCGACAGTGGCCAGGGCCAATCCCATGAGCAAGCGGAGGGCCAAGCGCTCCCGCGCCCGAGCCTCATCGAGCAACAGGTCGACGTTGCGCACGACGCTTTGGTCGATGGCAGACACTCGCTTGCTCGCCTGGTACCCACGCGATACCAGCTGATCGCGCAGCTGCTCCGCCTGCTCATCGTTTCCCTGTTCCAGGGCCCGAAACAAGCTGGCGATGAGGCGCTGGTCGCGGCTGAGAAACTCCTCGAGCGCTCCCAGCTCTGCCACCAAGGTGCGCCCGAGTTGCACGGCACCCTCATCCGCACCTGCGATGAAGGCTCGCGAGATGGCCGCGCGCACTTCGCCCAGCTTTTTCGGTCTTCCCAGACGCAGTGCTGTCTCGAACCAGAGCTCCTTATCCGCCGGATTCCGAATGCTCGTGATGTGATTGAGCTGGGTGTTCCAGGTATCCTGGCTCGTCACCAGGTCGCGCAGGGCTCGAGCCAGAGGCAGGTACCCGACCCGCATCAAGTGGGCCGCCCGGGATGCCGAACGCAGCGAAAGGACTCCCCACCCCGCGACCAGAGAAAACACAGCGGTAATCAGCAGGTAGGAGATGAGGACGCGCGTGGCCACTGTTCGCTGACGCCGCGGGCGCCGGGGATGGACGCTGGCAATGACGTCGGGCACGCGGCTCAACGCTTCGCTCCGCTCGCCGATCCGGCCCGTGGCCGCTCTGCCTGCCGCGGCGTGCGGGATCGAGACGGGGACGTTTGCCGACTCGTTCCGAGGGGGCCACTTTCGCTCGGCTGTGGGAGGCGCATCTCGAAGACAGCCCCTCTGGAGGATGACCGCACCGTAACGGTCCCACCGTGCTCCTCCGCGATTTTCTTGACGATAGCCAGGCCCAGACCCGACCCTCCGGGTTTTCCAGCGGAAACGAAGGACTGGAAGACGCGATCGATGATCTCCTCTGGCACTCCAGGTCCGGTATCGGCAACCCGGACTACCATGTCTTGCCCCTCGAGCCGCCCCTCGACGCGCAGCTCGCCACCACGTGGCCCCATCGCCTCCAAGGCGTTTCGCACCAGATTGTGCACGGCCCGCCCGACCCGTGCCTCGTCGAAACGAGCGACGGCGCGTTGGTCGGCCTCCACCGAAAGCTCGACGGGGTGGCCGTTGAGCTCGTGGCGGAGCTCGTCGGTGAGCTCGCTGAAGAACTTCCGCAAATAGACACGCCGAACGAAGAGGTTCTGCTCACCGCGCGCGAAAGCCAACACCTCGTTCTGCATGGCCGTCACCACATCGAATTGCTTGAGGATGGCCTCCGCATACTCGGCGCGCTGATCGCCGTCGTCGGTGTCTGCCATCAGCTGAACGTAGCCACTGATGACGGTCATGGGAGACTTGAAGTCATGGATCACCTGGGACAAGAGGCGGCCGATGGCGCCCAGCCGTTCGGTGCGCAACCGGGATTGCTGCGCTTCGTAGAGCCTGACCGCTGTGCTCACGTTGGCAGCGACGAGGCGCATCAGGTCGATATCCTCCTCGCTGAAAGGAACGCCGCCATCCTTCGAGAACAGACCGAATGCGCCAAGTGGTGCCGTCTCTCCCTCCAAGGGCAGCACCAGGGCATTGGCAATGGGAAACGGGTAGACGCCCTCGAGCACGTCGCGGTTCGGCCGACTCCCACTGGCGTCGTCGAGGCTGATCGGCTCGTTCCGTCCTACGGTGAGCCCCAAGAGGCCGTCGTCTCTACTGACCCCGCGCCGGTGGAGCTTGTCCGGATCCTGGCGATCGTAGGCATACTGAACCGTATCCCCCGTCTCTTCCTCGGCGAAACGGATGACGGCACCGCGTGCCTCGCAGGCCACGACCACTCGCTCGAGCACCACCCGCACGAGGCCGTCAAGGGAATCGACACGGGCCATGGCGCGCTCGAGCTCGAAAAGGAGCTCGAGGTCACCCACCTTTCTCGACAGCTGATCAGTGGTCTCAAGGAGCTGGCGATTCTTCTGGATGAGCGAGATGAAGAGGCGTGAGTTGTCGATGGCCACCGCCGCCTGTGTGCCCAAAGCTGCGACCATGGCTTCGTCCTCGTCCGAGAACTTGCCCGCGTTAGCCTTATTCAGAACCTGAACGACCCCGATTGTGCGGCCCAAGTGGTTCTTGAGCGGGGCAACGAGCAGTGAAGTCGTTCGAAACCCGGTCAGGATGTCCCACTGCGGCTCGAAGCGGGGGTCTTCGTAGGCGTCGTCGACCCGGATGGTTCGCCCCGTTTGGACGGCAAGCCCCGCGAGGCCATGCCCTACCTTGAGCCGAATGGCTCTCACTTCCTGCCCCACCACGGCCCGGCTCACGAGCTCTTGGCGCGTCTCGTCGAGTAGGTACAGAGTGGCCCGCTGGGCCTCGAGCAGCTCGCTCATCGTCTCCAGGATGAGCTCCAGCAGCTCGTCGAGGTCGAGGGTGCTCCCGAGAGCCGAGCCCACATCGCGCAGAGCGCGCGAAACCCGCCGCTCGCGCTCGAGCCGATGCTCGAGTTCGGCGAAGCGGCGACTTCGTTCGGGGCTCCTGGGCACGTCTACGATCGAAACACGTCGTCGAGCGCGGGTCTACAGCCTTGGCCCTGAGTTCGGCGCCGGCTCGGCGGTTGCAGGGCCGCAGCCTCTGGAGTACATCGAGAGCCACACCGATGGCCTTGAAACAATTGCATCTCATCGTCCGCGGGCGTGTCCAGGGTGTCTTCTTCAGGGCTTCCGCACAGCGGGAGGCCAGGCGCCTCGGGGTCTGCGGGTGGGTCCGCAATCGCCCCGATGGGTCCGTCGAGATACTGGCGGAGGGTGAGGAGGTATCGGTGCGAGAGCTTTTCGGATGGGCCCAGAAGGGACCCGGCGCCGCGCGCGTGGACAAAGTCGATACCCGCTGGCGCAGCTACACGGGCGAGCATCACGATTTCCGCATCTTCGACTGAGTCGGCCCGGGCCCCAACGCTGGCACCCCTCGTGGAGCCCGGCACTGGCCACTCGACGCCTCAGGCGACCCGCATGAGCATCAAGACTCCCCATTCAGCCACGAAACGCCGCAGGCGCACCATGTCGCTGTGGGGCTGCAGCTTGGCAGCGCTTGTCGCAGCAGCGAGCATCAGCGCCCCGGCACTGGCGGCGACGGCCCAGCGAACCAGCATCCCGCTCCCTCCGTTGCCGGAGCTGCCGCGGGCGGAGCTGCCGATGCCAAGCCCAGAGGTGGTCGAGCGCCTCGACAAACTCATCGAACGGCTAACTTCGGAGGATTCGGGCGAGCGTGCCATGGCAGTCGCCGAGCTGCTCGAAGTGCGCCCCGCGATGCTGCCCGCGGTCGAGGCACGGCTTCGCCGCGTGGCGGATACCGCGGACAAGGATGCCATGAAGCGGCTCCTCGAGCGGACGCGCCGCAGAGCGCGAGACGACCTTCGCAGGAGTCCGGACCGCGACACCAAAGTAAAGACCCCTGACTACCTGGAGATGCTGACCCAGTACGCAGCCCCCGATGATGAGGCTTGGAGGGCGCTCGTCGAGGTCGTCGCGATGAGCCGCATGCTCAAGCAAATCGGCACGATCGAGGCAGCTCGGATGCTTGTCGAGCTCTATGTGCGCTTCGGCGAGTTTCTGCGGGTGGACACCCAGCTGCAGCTGGAAGCGTTGGGCGACCGCGGTGTGGCCGCGTTGATCGAGGCTCGCCGACACCAGGCCAAGAAGATCTCGCAGTGGGCGGAACGTCAGCTCGATGTCCTGGGCAAGGCGATCCCGAGCGAAACGGTTCAAACGAAGGACTACGAGGCGCTAGCTGACATCCTTCGCGCCTACGGCATGACCCGCGACCCTGACGCAGCGCGCATCCTCATCTCGTTCTGCAACAGCGAGCGCGGCCAGATCCGCGAGGCAGCCCGTCAGGCCGTCGTCCTGCTCGGCGACGTCGCCATCTGGCAGCTCCGCGATGCCTTCGAGAACGTGACCGGTGAGCGCCCGCCGCGGGATTGGTCCTGGGAGCGCACCGCTCGCGAGCTCTTCGGCCGCTTCGATCGCCAGCGCCACGCCAGAGTGTTGGGCGTATTCGAGGAAGGACTGGCAGCGCTCGCCGCTGGTGACCTCCAGAAGATGAAGACGGCTTTCGATCGAGTCCTCGCGCGCAGCCCCACCTTCGAGCGCGCTGGCGATATGGCAGCGGGGTACCTCCGGTTCGCGACGGTAAACCGCGAAAAGAATCGAAGCGAGGCTCTGGACGCGGCGCGACGGGCCGAGCGCATCACGGACGATTCGGCGCTACGGAAGCGAGCCACTAGCCTGCGACTCACCTTCGAGGCCCTTGACCTGCTCGACGGCGGCCTCGTCGACCAAGCGCTCTTGCGGCAGGCGCTCACGCTGGATCCGGAGAACGCCTTGGCACGCGACACCCTGGATGCGGCGCGTCACGGCGATGCCGCGGAGCAGACAGATCGACGTCGCTGGGACATTGCGGGGGTGATCGGCGGGATTGCCCTGCTTGCCATCGCATGGGTTGGGCTTCGACGCCGCCGCCTGCCACACGACAGCCCTGACAGGCCGACGCACACCCGGCCCGAAGCATCCTCACCTCCGGAGGCCCCGCCGCTGAGCGCCAGCCACGCAGTCGTCCCCCCTGCTCCCGATGCGCTCCAGCGTTCCCTCGAAGGGCCGTCGTCCGACAAGACAGCGAACGGTCCCACGTAGGCCACAGCGAGCCCCCTGCAGTGCATGTGCTCGGCACACCGACGCGACAACGGCCCTCCCACGCATCGTGAGAAGGCCGTTCCCGTTCCCCAGGGGGCTTGGCTATTGGGCGGTTTCGCTCTCGTCTGCGGCGGGCTCCGCAGCGGGGGCCGCGGGCGCGTCGTCGCCCACAAATTCGATGATCGACATCGGAGCATTGTCGCCGCGACGGCGCCCAACCTTCACGATGCGGGTATAGCCACCCGGACGGTCCTTGAAGCGCTTTGCCAGATCCGTAAAGACCTTCTCGATGAGGTCCACGCGCTGCGACTGATCCGCGGATTGCACCACCGCGAAACGTCGCAAGAACCGACCAATGTGCTGCTGGGCAGCTTGACGACGTGCACGATCAGCGATTGAAAGCTTATCGTGGGGCGTGTACGCCACGTCGCCCAAGCGGCAAGCATGCGTGATGAGGCGCTCAGCAACGCGGCGCAGCTCCTTGGCCTTGGCGTCGGTGGTTTCAATTCGCTCGTGAGCGACGAGGTTTGCGGTCAGGGCCCGCAGCATCGCTCGGCGATGGCTTGTATTGCGGCTGAACTGACGCCCAGCTTTACGATGTCGCATTGTCCTAGCTCCTCACCGGATTGGAAATCTAAGGTATTCTGCTCAGACCTGTGCCTGCTGCTGCTTCCAGCGCTCCAGCATCTGGGGCCAGTTGTCGAGCTTCATGCCCAGACCAAGGCCCATCGTGCCGAGGATTTCCTTAATCTCTTTCAGCGACTTGCGGCCGAAGTTCTTCGTCTTCAGCATATCCTGCTCGCTCTTTTGCACGAGCTCTCCAATGAGCGTGATGTTCGCGTTCTGCAGGCAGTTCGCCGAACGAACACTCAGCTCGAGCTCATCCACCGACCGGAAGAGATTCTCGTTCAGCGGCTCCTCTTCCATGCCAGGCGCCTGGTAAGCGACCTCGTCGGTCTCCTCGAAGTTGATCCAAATAGAGAGTTGCTCTTTCAGGATCTTCGCCGCGTACGCCACAGCATCCACCGGCTTCACGGCGCCGTTCGTCCATACCTCGAGAATCAACTTGTCGTAGTCCGTTTGCTGGCCAACGCGCGCGTTCTGAACGGTGTAGTTGACCTTCCGGATGGGGGAGAAGAGCGAATCAATGGGAATGGTACCGATTGGCGTCGTTGCGCTCTTGTTGCGCTCGGCGGGCACGTACCCGCGCCCCGCGTTCACGGTGAGCTCCATGCTGAGCGGACCCTTTTTATCGAGGGTCGCAATGAGGTGCCGAGGATTCAGCACCGTAAGGCCATCCACAAGTCGAATATCCCCCGCGAGCACCTGCCCGGCTCCCTCCTTGTCGAGGCGAACCGTGTATGTCTTCGGCTGCTCCGCCTTGAACACGACCTCTTTGAGGTTGAGGATGATGTCCGTCACATCCTCCACGACGTCGGGAATCGTCGTGAATTCATGGAGAGCCCCCTCCACCCGAATCGCCGTTATCGCCGACCCCTGCAACGACGCTAGCAAGACACGACGCAGGGAGTTTCCCACGGTGATGCCGAACCCACGCTCGAGCGGCTCGCACGTGAACTTACCGTAGAAGTCCGTCGCGCTCTCCGGATCGAGCTGGATCGCCTTGGGACGAATCAGATCACGCCAGTTGCGTGTAACCATTGCGCTTGTCATGCGTTGCCTCCGAGCAAGGGGTTTCGCGCGACCGTCCCGGTGCTCGGACGGAACCCGCTCCGATTCGAGCACCCGCGGCCTGCCCGCGTCGAGAGCCGCTGCACCAGGGCAGCAAACTCCCTTAAAAAACGAGACTATCGCGAGTAGTACTCAACGACGTACTGCTCGCGCAGCGCTGGCTCGTTGAGCTCATCGCGGACCGGCATGGTCTTGACCACCCCGGAGAAATTGGCCGAATCCACCTCAAGCCAGGTCGGACGTGGGCGTCCCTCCGCGAACCCAATCGCGGCCTGGACGAAGTTGATCTTCCGGCTTGCCTCCCGGATCTCGACCTTGTCGTTGGGGCTGACCCGGTAGCTCGGAATGTTCACGCGCTTACCGTTCACCAACACGTGGTTGTGCCGAATGAGCTGTCGCCCCTGCGCCCTTGTCATGGCAAAGCCCATGCGGTGCAGCACGTTGTCCAGCCGACGCTCGAGCACGCCCAGCATTTCCTCGCCGGTGCGGCCCTTCATGCCTGAGGCCTCACCGTAGTAGCCACGGAACTGCTTCTCCAGCAGGCCATAGATGCGGCGCACCTTCTGCTTCTCGCGCAGTCGCAGCGCGTACTCGCTGAGCTTGATGCGACCCTGACCGTGCTGGCCTGGTGGATAGGGGCGCCTCGAAACTGCGCACTTCTCGGTGAAGCAGCGCTCACCCTTGAGGTAGAGCTTCGTGCCTTCGCGGCGGCAGAGCTTGCAAACGGGACCGATGTAGCGTGCCATCTGGGTATCCTTGACGTGGTCCTAGGTGAATCCTGTGCCTCAGACGCGGCGCCGCTTGGGCGGACGGCAACCATTGTGGGGGATCGGAGTAACGTCCCGGATAATGGTGACGCGGAAGCCAACCTGCTGGAGCGCTCTCAGCGCGCTCTCACGGCCAGCACCGGGTCCCTTCACGAACACTGCGACGGAACGCATCCCATGGTCGTAGGCCTTGCGTGCTGCATCCTCTGCAGCCAGCTGCGCGGCGAAGGGCGTGCTCTTGCGCGAGCCCTTGAAGCCGCGGGCGCCAGAGCTGGACCAGGAAATCGCATTCCCGTTCACGTCCGAGATCGTGACGACCGTGTTGTTGAAGGTGCTCTGGATGTGGGCGATGCCAGTAGGAATGTTCTTTCGAACTACCTTTTTCGTCGATCGCTTCTTGGCTGCCATGATCGTGTGTCTCTCGGGAAGGTGTCCGGGCGCTAACTATCAACGCTTCTTGGACATGACGCCCTTGCGAGGGCCCTTGCGCGTACGCGCATTCGTGTGAGTTCGCTGCCCGTTGACCGGGAGTCCCTTGCGGTGGCGCAGGCCGCGATAGCAGCCAAGATCCATCAGCCGCTTGATGTTCTGCTGCACTTCACGTCTCAGATCGCCCTCGACCTTGAAGCTCTGCTCGATGCAGTCGCGAAGCGCCTTGACGTCCGCGTCCGTCAGCTCGTCCACCTTTCGGGCTTCAGGGATGCCGGTCTGCGCGCAGATCTGCTTGGCTCGGAACCGGCCAATGCCGAAAATGTACGGGAGCGCGAAGGCTAACGCCTTACGACGGGGAAGATCGATTCCAGCGATGCGTGCCATGGAGTCCTCGAATTAGCCTTGCCGCTGCTTGTGGCGTGGGTTGACGCAGATGACGCGCACGACACCTTGGCGCTTGATAATCTTGCACTTGTCACAAATCTTCTTGACGCTGGGTCGCACCTTCATGTCTGGCCTCGGTGTTAGAGCTTTCTAATGATTTGCCCGCGGTGGGGGTCGGTGGTGGTGAGCCTGACATCGACACGATCTCCGGCTATCAGCCGGACGACCGCGTGCCTCAGTGAGCCGGCCATCGAGGTTCGAACAGATCTTCCTTCGTCCAAGACGACTTCGAACATGGCGTTCGGAAGTACCCGCTGAACCGTTCCTGCTCTGATCGAATCACCCGCCGTGGGCTCCTCCTGACGCTACTTCTCCAACTTGTCGATGATGCGGTGAGTCACTTCCTCAGGACTGCCCACGCCGTCGACGCCGCGCAATAGGCCGCGCGCTTGATAGTACGGCAGCAACGCTGCCGTCATCGCCTCGTACTCGTCGAGGCGCCTTTTGACCGTCTCCTCCTGGTCGTCGGCTCGATGAACGAGCTCGGCATCCGGGGGCGGAGCTTTATACTTGAGGTGATAAATCTGTCCAGTCCGTTTGTCTATACGGCGAAAGACCGCTCGTTCGACCAACAGCTCGCGCGCTACCTCGATCTGGACCGCAGCCGTGATTGGGGTTCCGCGCCGCTCGAGCAGGGACGCCAGAGCCTCGGCCTGTGGGACAGTCCTTGGGAACCCATCAAGAATGAACCCGGCCTTGGCGTCGTCCTTGTCGAGGCGCTCGTCTACCAAGCCAATCACCACCTCATCCGGCACCAGCTTGCCGGCGCCCATGAACCCAGCGGCCAGCTGCCCCAGCTCGGTACCGGCGGCCTTCGCCTCCCGCAGCATGTCGCCGGTGGAGATCTTTGGAACGCCGTACCGGAGACCGAGGACATCGGCCTGTGTTCCCTTGCCGCTGGCAGGCGGCCCCAGTAACACGAGTCGCATGGCTACGCTGGCCTCCGGCCGCTGAGACGTGTCGCGCGAGGTCCGCTAAGTCCCTCGTAGCTCTGCGTGATGAGATGCGCCTCAATCTGGTTGATAGTCTCTAGAGCGACACCGACCACGATCATCAGACTGGTGCCGCCGAACTGGAAGGGCACGCGCAGCGACTGCGCAATCAGCGTTGGAACGATACAGATGGTCGCAACGTAGATCGAGCCTCCCACGGTGATGCGGGTGAGGACCTTGTCGATGTACTCAGCCGTTTGCCGCCCCGGTCGAATCCCCGGAATATTGGCCTGCTGCTTCTTCAGGTTATCGGCGACATCCACGGGTTGGAAGGTCACGGCCGTATAGAAGAAACAGAAGAAGATGATGAGCAGACCGAAGAGGGTGTGAAAGATCCAGTCGCCGCGGTTCAGCAGGCCCGCGAAAGTCTGCATCCCCGGAAGGTTGAAGCTCGCGAGGGTGGTCGGGAACATCAGCAAGCTCGAGGCAAAGATGGGCGGGATCATGCTCGCCATATTCACCTTGAGCGGCAGATGTGCGCTCTGTCCGCCATAGACACGCCGACCCACCTGGCGGCGCGCGTACTGGATGGGTATCCGCCTCTGCGCCCTCTCGAAGAAGACGACGACGGCGATCGACACAAGGAGTACGGCCAACAGCATGGCCGCGGTGAGGGGCTGAATCTCCCCCCCAGTTCCCGCCCAGTACTGACCGACCATGGAGGGGATCCCACTGACGATGCTGGCAAAGATGATCAGCGAGATGCCATTGCCAATCCCGCGGTCGGTTATCTGCTCCCCGAGCCACATGATGAGCATCGTGCCCGTCGTCAGGGTCGCCATGGTCATGAGGCGAAAGCCCCACCCAGGCTGGGTGACGACGTCTCCAAAGTTTCCAGCACCGACGTCTCCGCCATTGAGGCCCTCGAGGTACATCGAGACCCCAAACGACTGGAACAAGCTGAGCAACAGCGTCCCATAGCGCGTGTACTGCTCGAGCTTGCGGCGCCCGGCCTCACCCTCCTTCCGGAGCTCCTCCACGCGCTTGCTCACCATGCCCATGAGCTGCATGATGATGCTCGCGGAGATGTAGGGCATGATGCCCAGCGCGAAGATGGAGAGGTTCTCGAGGGCTCCGCCGCTGAAGAGGTTGAACAGCCCGAGTAGCCCCCCTTGGCCGCTCACGATGCGGCGCATGACGGCACGATCGACGCCCGGCGTGGTGATGAAAACACCGACCCGATACACCGCGAGCAACGTCAGCGTGAAGATCACGCGACGTCTGAGCTCGGGCACCTTGCCGATGTTCGAAAAGCCTTGGAAGAGCGCCATTGAGGCCTAAGATCAACCCTCTTGGGGCGCCTCGGGTTGGTCCATGACGACGACCTTGCCGCCCGCCCGCTCGATCTTCTCCACCGCGGACTTGCTGAAACGGTAAGCCGTGACGGTGAGCTTCTTCGTCAGATCCCCATTCCCCAAGACTTTGATACGGACATCACGCCCCTGGACCAGGCGCGCTTGACGTAGCAGAGCCTCGTTCACCTCGGCCCCCGAATCGAAGCGCTCGAGTTCGGAGACATTGATGGCCACGGTGTCCGCAGGGAAAGGTACGCGGAAGCCGCGCTTCGGGAGCCGACGCTGCATGGGGGTCTGACCACCCTGAAAGTGCAGCTTGTTGATGTTGCCGCCGGAACGTGCCTTTTGTCCCTTTTGGCCACGGCCGCAGGTCTTCCCAAGGCCGCTTCCAACGCCGCGACCCACACGCTTCTCTGAGTGCCTGGCGCCAGCTGGGGGCGCGAGGCGCGAAAGGATCTCAGCCATGGCTACTTCTCCTCGACCGGCTGCACCTCGACCAGATGCAGCACCTTTTTGATCATGCCGCGGAAGGAGGGCGTGTCGTCGACAAGCACCTCCGAACCGGGCCCACGCAGCCCCAAACCCTTGATCACACGGTGCTGGGGGTGAGGCCGCCCAATCAAGCTGGCCCGCTGCCGCACACGAAGCTTGCTCCCTTGGGTCATGCTTCCGTCCCTTCAGCGGTCCCGGTGTCCCGGTGCGCGACAATCGACGACGCAACGGCAGCCTTGGCGGAGACCGCAGCCACTGGGTAGTCGCGAGTCACGTCTTCTACCTGTTTGCCGCGCGTACCGGCGATGCTCTCGGGGCCGCGCAGGGACCGCAGCGCCTCGATGGTCGCATTGACCACGTTGTACTTGTTCGCGGATCCCAAGCACTTCGTCAGAATGTCGTGGATCCCTGCGGACTCGACGACAGCGCGCACCGGCCCACCGGCGATGACGCCCGTTCCGGGCGCTGCCGGCCGCAGCAACACTCGACCCGCGCCAAACTCGCCGATGGTCTCATGGGGCACTGTGGCCCCGATCATCGGCACCTTGAACATGTTCTTGCGAGCCTGATCGTTGCCCTTGCGAATCGCTTCGGGGACCTCGTTGGCCTTCCCGAGCCCGACGCCCACGTGACCCGCCTCGTCGCCGACCACGACGAGCGCAGCGAAGCTGAAACGACGTCCACCCTTCACCACTTTCGCAACGCGATTGATGTGGATGACGCGCTCCTTGAGCTTCTCCTCGTCCAGATGTTCGAATGCCATCGTAGCTCCTGAACCGTGCTTTCGGCGAAGGTCCGAGCCGAAACTCAGAACTTCAGCCCTGCCTCACGGGCGGCTTCGGCGAGCGCCTTGACGCGGCCATGGTAAAGGTAACCGTTGCGGTCGAATACGACCTTCTCAATGTTCTTCTCGAGGCAGACCTTCGCGATCAGCGCCCCCACCTTCTTGGCAGAATCGGTCTTCGAGTCCTCCGTGAGCGCGCCATCGAGGTCGCCGCTCAGAGTCGAGACCGCCGCGAGGGTCTTGCCCTCCGCGTCGTCGATAATCTGCGCATAGATGTGACGCGCGCTGCGGAAGACCGTCAAGCGAGGCCGCTCCGGCGTGCCATTAATCTTGTTGCGGATGCGAAACTTGCGCCGCTGGCGCGGGGTGTACTTCTTGGCCATCAGACTACTCCGCGAGCACCTACTTGCGACCCTTGCCGGCCTTGCCTGCTTTTCGGCGAATCTGCTCGCCACGGTAACGAATGCCCTTGCCGCCGTAAGGCTCCGGCGGACGAACCGCACGAATGCTGGCGGCTACCTGCCCCAACGCTGCCTTGTCCGGCGACGTCAGCACGAGCACGCTACCGCGAGAGTCCGCGGGAACCGTGCCCGAGACCTGCGGGGGCAGCTGATAGATGCTCTGATGGGAGAGCCCCACCTGGAGCGTCACGGCTTGACCCTTGACCTCACAGCGATAGCCGGTCCCGACCAGCTCGAGCACCCGCTCGTAACCCTCCGAGACGCCCTTGATCATGCTGACCATCAGCGCCCGAACCAAACCTTGGAGGCGAGGAGCGTCGGGCCCCGGAGCGTTCGAGGTGACCAGGAAGGCGTCGCCTTCTTTCGCGACCTCGACTTGAGCCGGGATGGCCTGCGACAGCTTGCCCTTGGGCCCCTGCACGATCACCACACGGTCACTGACCTCGACGGTGACGCCCTTCGGCACAGGTACGGGGCGCTTACCAACTCGGGACTGCCGGGGCTTCTCCGCCCCAGTCTGAGTCTGGGTTTCCATCACCAAACCTCGCACAGCAGCTCGCCACCAACCTTACGCTGGCGGGCCTGCTGGTCCGTCATGAGCCCCTGAGAGGTGCTCAGAATCGAGATTCCCATGCCGCTAAGGACGCGCGGAATCTGGTCGTGCTTCACGTAGACGCGGCGACCCGGGCGACTAACCCGCTTGATGCCACGGAATGCAGCCTTCTTGTCATCGCCGTATTTCAGGACGATGGTCAGGTGCTGGTGTTTGGTGGGGCCCCACTCCTCTTGGCGGACATCGGCCACATAGCCTTCCGCCTTGAGGATCTCAGCCACCGCCTTCTTGATCTTGCTGGCTGGAATGTGCGTCAGCTCATGTCGCGCCAGTGCCGCATTGCGGATTCGCGCCAGCAGGTCCGAAAGGGGATCGGTCATCATAGCTTCACCAACTCGCCTTCGTCACGCCTGGGATTTCTCCCTTCAGCGCCAACAGCCGGAAACAGATTCGGCAGAGCTTGAAGTCGCGGTAGACGGCCTTCGAGCGACCGCAAACGTTGCAACGGTTCACGGAGCGGGTGGAGAACTTGGGGGGGCGGTTCAGCTTCGCCCACTGAGATGCGCGCGCCATCCTGTCAGCTCCTGAAAGGCATACCGAACTCGCGAAGCAGCTCACGTGCTTCCTCGTTCGACTTCGCCGTTGTGACGATGGTGATGTTCAAGCCCTTGACCTTATCGACTTTGTCGAAGTTGATCTCGGGGAAGACGATTTGCTCGCGGAGGCCGAGCGTGTAGTTGCCGGCTCCATCGAAGGCTCTCGGACTTACACCCCGAAAGTCTCTGACACGGGGGAGGCTCAGAGTAATGAGCCTGTCGAGGAACTCCCACATGCGTCCCCGTCGCAGCGTCACACAGACGCCGATTGGCATGCCCTCGCGCAACTTAAAAGAAGCAATCGACTTCTTCGCGCGCGTCACTACGGGCTTCTGCCCAGTGATGGCAGCCATCTCAGCGACCGCAGCGTCGATGAGCTTGGGGTTGGCGACAGCCTCACCCATGCCCATGTTGACCACGACCTTCTGCAGACGCGGGATCTGCATGGTGTTTTTGTATCCGAAGCGCTTCTGCAGCTTCGGGGCAATCTCGGACTCGTAGCGCCCCCGGAGGCGCGGCTTCACGGCTTCTTCGGCCATGGTTACTCCTGACTCGCAATCACCGCGCCGCTCTTGGCGACCCGGACTCTCTTGCCGTCCTTCTCCTCGATGCGCACACGGGTGCGCTTGCCCGTCTCCGGGTCCACGAGCATCACCTTGCTGGCAGCAATCGGAGCTTCCATCTCGACGATGCCGCCCGGGCGCTCGGGCCCTGCCTTCACGTGACGCTTCACTTGGTTCACGCCTTCGACGACGACGCGCCCCCGGTCGCGGAGCACACGCGTCACCTTACCGCGTTTGGACCTGTCATTGCCGCTGATGACGACAACTTCGTCACCGACTCGGATCCTCTGCATTACAGCACCTCCGGCGCCAGCGAGATGATCTTCATGAACTTCTTGCCACGGAGCTCACGAGCAACGGGACCGAAGATGCGAGTTCCGACCGGCTCACCCTGGTTGTTGAGGAGCACTGCGCCGTTGTCGTCGAACTTGATGTAGCTGCCATCAGGCCGACGATTCTCCTGCTTGGTTCGCACGATGACCGCCTTGGTGATGTCGCCCTTCTTGAGCTTGCTGTTCGGCATGGCTTCCTGAACGGCCACGACGATCACGTCACCGAGACCGGCGTAGCGACGGCGGGAACCGCCCAGCACCTTGATGCACTGAACGATCTTGGCGCCGGAGTTGTCGGCCACCTGGAGTAGTGATTCGGTCTGGATCATCTCACGTCAGCTCCTGCGCCGGGCGCTCGATGAGTCTCGACACCCGCCACCGCTTCGTTCTCGAGAGAGGTCGGTGCTCGACAATCTCGACGCGGTCCCCGGTCCGGTACTCGTTGGTGGCATCATGCGCCTTGTACCGCTTCCGAACGCGAATGTACTTCTTGTACACGGGGTCGAGCTTGAGGCGCAGCACCTCGACGACCACCGTCTTGTCCATCTTGTCGCTCGACACCTTCCCGATCAGGGAGCGGCGGCTCGGACGACCCTTCTTCGTGGTTTCCGCGGCTTCAGAAGTCACGATTCGCTACCTTTCGCGGCCGCGGCAGTTTGCTCCGCGGCGCGCTCCGTCAGAATGAGCTCAATGCGAGCAACGTCTTTGCGCGCCTTGCCGAGCTGGCTCGTATCCTCGAGCTGGCCGGTTGCGTTCTTCATGCGGAAGGAGAACAGGTCCCTCTTCATCATGTCACGCAGCTGCACCAGGTCTTCGGTGCTTCGATCCCGCAGTTCCTTGGCCTTCATCAGAAGTCTCCTCGGGCCAGGAAGCGAGTCTCGATGGGCAGCTTCGTGGAGGCCAACCGGAACGCCTCGCGAGCGAGTTCCTCCGGCACGCCTTCGATCTCGAACAGCACGCGACCAGGCTTGACGGCAGCCACCCACAGCTCGACGGCACCTTTACCACTGCCCATTCGAACCTCGAGCGGCTTCTTCGAGACTGGACGGTCCGGGAAGACCCGAATCCAGAGCTTGCCAGCGCGTTTCACGTGTCGCTGGATCGCCATACGGCTTGCCTCGATCTGACGAGCCGTGAGATGGGCGCGGCCCACTGCCTGCAGCCCGTAGTCGCCAAAGGAGACGTCACTGCCACGCCATGCGCAGCCGCGATTCTTCCCTCGCTGCATCTTGCGGTATTTGGTTCGCTTCGGAGAGAGCATGGCTCAGAACCTCACTCAGGGATGCGACGGGCGCGCCTCTGCAGCAGCACCTCGCCCTTGAAGATCCAGACCTTGATGCCGATGGTGCCCTGCGTGGTGCGAGCCTCGGCCAAGCCGAAGTCGACGTCCGCGCGCAACGTGTGCAGCGGGACGCGGCCCTCACGGTAGGTCTCCACGCGGCCCATTTCGGCGCCGCCGAGACGGCCCGAGCAGCGGATACGAACGCCCTTGGCGCCAAACTTCATGGCCGTAGAAAGGGCCTTCTTCATCGCGCGCCGGAAGGCGATGCGCCGTTCGAGCTGCGTTGCGATGTTCTCGGCGACGAGCTGTGCGTTCGTCTCGGCCTTGCGGACCTCTTGAACGTCGATGAAGATCTCGTTCTCGGTGAACGACTGCACACCCGCGAACTTGGTTTCGCCCTTGGCGGCGGTGTCCAGGTTGCCGCTCTTGAGGATCTCAATCCCGCGACCGCCCTTGCCAATGACCATACCCGGCCGCGCCGTGTACACGATCACCTTGGCCTTGTTGGCAGCGCGCTCGACCTCCACGCTCGCGACATTCGCGTTGTAGAGGTAGTCCTTCACGGCACGCTTGATGCGAAGGTCTTCATGCAACCAGCGAGTGTAATTGCCGTCCTCGTACCACTTGCTGGTCCAGGTCTTGATGACTCCAAGCCGGAAGCCATACGGATGCGTTTTTTGTCCCATGAGGTCGCCTACCTGCGGAAAGCCGAGCGGGTGCTCAGCGCACGTCGAGCTCGAGGTGAATGTGGCTGACACCCTTCACGATGCGGGTAGCGCGGCCCATTGCGCGGGGGCGCCAACGACGCATGTGCGAGTTCGGCCCTTTGTCTACTGTGGCCTGGCTGACGTACAGGGCGTCTACGTCAACTTCTGGCTTGGTGGCACGCGCGTTCGCCACGGCGCTCGCGAGGAGCTTCTTGACGATGGGGGCGCCTGCCTTGGGAGTGAAGTCAAGGAGCTGAAGTGCTTCAGCCGCATCACGTCCGCGAACGAGGTTGATGATCACTCGCGCTTTGCGCGGACTGATCCTCTGAAATTTGGCAGTAGCTTTGCTAATCATCGTTCGACAGTTTCCTTTTGAGACCCGTCGCCCCGAAAGCCCGGAGAGCGAGCATCGCCCGGGCCCTGCATCCGTCGGCCTTCACGGCGGCGGCGGGATCAGACTCGCGACCCCGATGGGCCGCGCCGCGCACCGCCCGAGAAGTTAGGCGGCTGTCGGCGCTCTGACCTCGAAAAGGGAGGCGCCGAAAAAGGGACCGCTAACTAGCAGCGGGCCCTGGCCTCCGCAAGGACGGAGGGATGCTTTTTTTCTACCTGTTCAAGCGTTCACTCTGCGCAACGAGGCGCGAAGCGGCGCGCGGGCCTCAATAGCACGCAGTAGCGCGGGAGTCATAGCATTGGCTGCGATCGATGCGGCGAGCTTGCGAACGCGCGGCCCGGCAAAGCGCTGAGCGCGGTTGTGACTGGATGCTGTGAGCCGTTTCCTGTGGGTGAGCGCAGGGAGCGGATCCCGCGGCTGGCGGCATTCTGCAGACAAACGTCACTACCGCGGGGCCGGCCCGGCCAGCGACGGTCCGTAACAGGGTGCGGTTTGCCGGCTGGTTGCTCTCGGAAGCGCTGGAAGGGTAGGATGCTCCCGGCGAGGGATTGAAGCGGAGCGCCAAAGCTGCCGTCCAACCCCCGCTGGGCAACGGGTCCCCATGTGGGCTCGGCGGATTCTGGGACCCTCAACCACTGGAGCATCGGGCATGATGAGGCTGACTGGCTGGCGATATTCTCTCTTGAGCTTGGGTAGTGCGGCAATTCTCGTGACGGGCGCGTGCTCGGTAGAGGAGGTGGACTCCGACACCCACTCCAACGCCGACGCGGGACGCCCCGCTTCAGGCGGGGCGTCGGCCAACGCTGGCGCGGCCGGCGAGGACGAGGGAAGCGGTGGCACCGATCGCGACGGCGCGGGCGGCGCCGCGGGAGCACCGGTGGCCGGGACGCCGAACTCGGCAGAAGCTGGCGGCCCCAGCTCGGCTCCCGGGGGCGCGGCTGGCTCGCCGAACTCCGCGGAAGCAGGCGGTCCAAGCACCAGCCCCGGGGGCGCCGCAGGCACGCCGAACTCGGCGGGGGCCCTCAATGCCGGCGCGGGTGGAGCGAGTGCGGGAGCTGCGGGCGCCGAGGGCGGCACTGCGGG
>JAEWRL010000172.1 GCA_023398955.1 Pseudomonadota bacterium | reverse complement strand
GCGCTTCTGTGGTTGCGGTTGTGAGACGTGCTCACATCTCGCAGCTCTGCGCGAGCTTGATGAGCATCGAAACAATGCGCACGACCATCTCCTTACCTGCCTGGTGTTGCTCCTGTTCGAGCAAGTTCAGGCGCAGGCACACGTCGAGTAGTACGGCGGATTCTGTCGCCGAGCCTCGTGCCATCAAGTAGAACCGCCGCTTGTCCGGCTTGGAGTGCTTGCCTGCGCCCTCCGCCAGATTCAGCACCACCGATGTTGATGCCCGCGCGAGCTGGTCGGCCAGATGCCCCCTCCCGCGCGGAAGACCCTCGACGACGTCATTGGCCAGAACGACGAAATCGAGAGAAAGTTGGCAAACGTCGAGCTTTTCATGAGCCAGTTCCATGCTCAGCTATCGGCACGGGCACGGGCACGTTTACGGAAGAGCCAACCGCATTCAGGGACAGGCCCTAGGTGCTTGGGTGACAACCCGGACAAGGATGGCTCTGCGGGTGACGGAGATGACCTGCTCACTACACGATCCCGAACGCCCATCTGCGGTGACGGATCGCTGGGCGTCATGGCCAACCTTAACTGCATCGTTGCCGTGGAACTCCGAGATCGCAGATCTGCATGCACGACAGCGACACCGCAGAACGGGCACGAGGAGCCTCGTTGTCACGCTGGCGGACGGCCACGGTTACATCGCAACCGCAAGATACTGGCCTGATGGTAATCGCGAGCACGGCCAGACCGAGAGGAGGCAAAAATGCCCGCTCGACGGGAATTACTCTGCGTGAGATCGATGCCCATCGGGCACTGTTGTTCATCCCTTCGTGCCCCGGGCTGCGCTAGTATGGTGACTAGCGTGGTCGCTTCTCCCCCCTCCGAGGATGCCCCCTCGCCGACAACAGAGGTTTTTCGATGCGTTCTGCTCCGCTGAAGATAGTCGTGCTCTCTTGGCTTTTCGCTGCCGCTGGCTGCTCCGCAGAGGGTGATGGTCAGATCCCGGGTGCGGCCGGTTCCTCTCAGACTGGCGGCTCTGGGCTGATACACTCGGGCGGCGATCTCAATGGGAGCGGCGGGACGCAGCCCTCGGGAGGCACCTCGACGGGCGGTCCGGGCAGCGGGGGCGCAAACACCGGCGGCGCGAGCATGGGCGGCTCCAGCTCCGGCGGCGCGAGCATGGGCGGCTCCAGCTCCGGCGGCGCGAGCATGGGCGGCTCCAGCTCCGGCGGCACAAGCTCGGGTGGCTCCAGCTCCGGCGGCACGAGCATGGGCGGCTCCAGCTCCGGCGGCGCGAGCATGGGCGGCGCGAGCATGGGCGGCTCCAGCTCCGGCGGCACAAGCTCGGGTGGCTCCAACGCGAGCTGCACAAACGTCCGTCCCACGGGAACGGACTGGGATGAAGCGACTTGCGACCAGTGGGCGAGCGATACCCAGGAATGCGCATCGGACTGGATGATCCAGGGCGGCTTCTGTGACGAGAGTTGCGGGCGCTGCGGCTCGACAGGCGCGGGGGGCGCTGGGATGGGAGGTGCTGGCACGGGCGGTACGGGTACCGGCGGTGCAAGCACGGGCGGTGCAAGCATGGGCGGCTCGGACACTGGCGGCGCCGCGGGGGCGGGTGCTGGGGGTACGGGTACGGGGGGCGACACCGGCGTCGTGGTCGACTGCGACGCCACGATGCCGACCTCTGGCGGTACTCAGCACTCGAATACTTGGGCTCAGGGCGGCTCGGGCAACCTTGCCTGGCAGATCTGGACGAATGGGGGACCCGGAAACCTGATCACCTATGACGGTATTACCGCGTTCACTGCTTCCTGGAACAACTCGGGAGACTACCTCGGCCGCATGGGCTTCGAATGGGGGAACAGCGGCAAGCCATACGCCGAGTACGGAACGATCAAGGCTGACTACGTGTGGAATAAGTCGGGAACTGCGGGACAGTACTCATACCTCGGCATTTATGGGTGGTCGGTGAACCCATGCGTCGAATGGTACATCGTTGAAGACTCGTTCCATCAGATGCCGTTCAACACGGGTGATCGCCCCGTTGGCACAGCGGAGGTCGACGGAGGCACCTACAACCTCGTCTATCGTCGCACGTCCGGGACCGGTGGCGACCGATGCGGCGGCGCTGCGAGCTGGGATCAGTTCTACAGCATCCGATTGGAAGGGAGCCGGTGCGGAACCATCACCGTCTCCGACCACTTCGATGTGTGGGCTGCGCAAGGGTGGCAGCTGGGGAACCTCCTCGAGGTCAAGATCGTCGTCGAGGCCGCGGCCGGCCAAGGTCAGGTTGACTTCCCCGTCGCAAACGTCACGACGAGCCAGTAGGCCGCAGCAACGACAAGCCACTTGGCCGGCGCAGCCGGCGAGTCCATCTAGTATGACTCGCCGGGGTTCGAGCCCGCGTCGGGAACCGTCTAGCCATGGGCGCAGAATCCTTAGGAGTCGCGCGCACCTGTCACCTTTCGCTCAAAGGAGCGCTGTCGCTCGTTCTCACCTCCCGCCGGTCAGCGCGTCGTCACACCCGACATCGTCAGTGTGTGCAGGTCCTGCCGGATGAGTACGGTGGCGCGGCTCTTGCGCTTGAATGAGTCGCACCGTGTTCGTGTTCTGCCGGTATGCTTCTGCAGCGTCACGACGCGATCGGACTTTGGAGCATAGTGACAGAGCACCAACACGAAGGGCCACGAGCCCGCGATCAGGACGCAGCGCCGGACCGCATGGCGGAACGGTCTGCCGCGCCGCTTCCCGTTGTGGCGCTCGGGGCGTCGGCAGGCGGGCTGGAGCCTCTGCGACATCTGCTATCGCGGGTACCTGAACAATCTGGAATGGCCTTCGTCGTGATCCAGCACCTGGACCCAGAACGGCCCAGCATGCTGACGAGCATCCTCGAAGGAGCGACGGCGCTCCCCGTCGTTGAGGCGACCAGCGGTATGGCGCTGGAGCCGAACCGCGTTCATGTCATTCCCTCCGACGCCGATCTCACCGTACGAGAGGGGCTACTCACCCTGGTTCCTAGGCAAAGGACGGGGCGGCTCCACCTGCCCATTGACTCTTTCTTCCAGGCATTAGCAAGAGACGCGAGAAAGCATGCCATTGGGGTCGTCCTCTCCGGCTCGGGAGCAGACGGCACCGAAGGCCTCCGAGCAATCAAGGCAGAGGGCGGCATTACCATTGCTCAGGACCCGGCCACCGCTCAGTTCCCAAGTATGCCCGAGGCCGCGATCACGGCCGGCCTCGTCGACTTTCGCGGCAGTCCGGAGGACATCGCAAACGAACTGACGCGCCTGAGTTGCCACCCTTACGTCACCGTCGGCTGCGCCGAGGTCGAACCTCCGGACACGGGCACGGGAGACGAGCCGGGGCTGGCTTTGATTCTTGGTTACCTGCGTCAGCACGCCAACATCGACTTCAGTGGCTACAAGCGAACCACCCTCCTGCGCCGCATCGAGCGCCGTATGGCTCTGCGTCAGCTCACTGCCATCAGCGACTACGCCAATGCGCTGGAGAACGACGCCACGGAAGGACTCGCGCTTGCTCAGGACATGCTGATCCGTGTCACGGCGTTCTTTCGGGACCCCGCCGCCTTCGAGGCTCTGAGGGAGCCGGTGTTCCAGAACCTCGCCAAGCGAATGGGGCCAGACGCTTCGATTCGGATCTGGGTCCCTGGATGCGCCACGGGCGAGGAAGCCTATGCCCTAGCGATGTGTCTGCTGGAGTCCCTGGATGGGAAGGAAGAGCAGCTCTCCGTCAAGGTTTTCGGCACCGACCTTTGCGATGAAGCCATCGAAGTAGCGCGGTTGGGCACCTACCCAGCGTCGGCCCTCGCCGAGGTCTCGTCCGAAAGGCTTGCGCGCTTCTTCGAGACGGCTGAAGGAGGCTATCGAATCGCTTCGCACGTTCGTGAGCGCCGCGTCTTCGTCAAGCACGACCTGAACCGCGACCCCCCCTTCGCCAAGCTCGACCTGATCAGCTGCCGCAACGTTCTCATCTACTTCGACACCGAGCTACAGCGGCGTGTCGTTCCGATGCTACACTACTGCCTGAACCCCGGAGGTTTCCTGTTTCTCGGCAAGAGCGAGACGATCCTGGGGTTTCGCGATCTCTTCGACGACGTCGACAAGGAGCACCGAATCCTCGTGAAATCGGGAGTGAGCACACGCCCGTCGCATCCGCTGCGGGTAGATCGAGGTCCCGAGGTCAGGCCTACAGAGAGGCGCGCCCCTGAGCGACGACAGAACGCGCGGGAAGCGCAACGGCAGGCCGACTATCTGATGCTGACGCGGTACGCCCCGCCCGGCGTCATCGTGAACCGTCGATTCGAGATCGTGCAGTTTCGCGGGCGGACGGGGATGTACCTCGAGCCCCCGCCCGGGCACCCGCAGGCCAACGTGTTGCGAATGGCGCGAGGGGCCTTGGCAACCTACCTGCATGAGGCGCTCGAGCAAGCACACAGTGAGGCAGTGGCCGTCCGAAAGGCTGGATTACGGTTCCAGCTCGGCTCGCACGTGCAGGTCGTCGATGTGGAGGTCGTGCCGCTCGCGGCCGCCAGCAACGCTGCCGAGAGCTATTATCTCATTCTCTTTGAGCCCAGCGGCGCGGCAGGCGTTGTTGACGAACCAAACGCCACGGCGCACGAGATGGCGGCGGCGCCGAATGACGAACACGTGAGGGAAGCGGGGCGCGTCAAGGCGGAGCTCACCGCGACCAAGGACTACCTCCAGTCCCTGATGTCCGAGCACGAGTCGACCACAGACGAGCTGGCCGCGACCAACGAAGAGCTCGTTGCGGCCAACGAGGAGCTGCAAAGCACCAACGAGGAGCTCCAGAGCGCGAAAGAGGAGCTCCAGTCCACCAACGAGGAGCTCACCACGGTGAACGACCAGCTCCGCCATCGCAATCTGGAGCTCGATCAGGTCGCCAGCGACCTCGTCAACGTCCTGGCCAGCGTGAAGATCCCCATGATCATCGTCGATCTGGACCTTCGGGTGCGGCGCTTCACGCCCAGCGTCGGGGACATCGCGCACTTCATCCCGGAGGATGTGGGGCGCTCCATCGACGACCTCAAACTCAAGATTGACGTCCAGGACCTCGATAGCAGGATAAGAACCGTCCTGGAATGCCTGGAACCTCGAGAATGGGAGGTCCAGGGGAGAGCGGGGCGGTGGTATCGGATGCAAATTCGGCCGTATCATGCTTCCGATGAGAAGCCTGGCGGGGCCGTCCTTTCCTTCGTAGACGTAGACGCCCTCAGGCGGGCGATCCAGGCCGCTGAGGGAGCGCGCGACTACGCTAGGAGCATCGTGGAGACTGTCAGGTCGGCCCTCGTCGTCCTGGATTCAGAGCTCCACGTCGTGTCTGCGAATAGCGCATTCTATAGCTCCTTCGCCCTCTCGCAGACGGCGGTCGAGGGCACCTCCCTCGTGGAGCTGAGCGGTGGGTTCTGGAGCCAGCCAGCCCTCGGAGACGCTTTGAAGGGAGTGATCGAGCAGAACGCGGGGTTCGTCGCGATGGAACTGGAAGCGGATTCCCACGAGGGCCGGCGGGCCCTCTCGCTCAGCTGTCGACCGATTCTGTGGGGAGGAGGGGCGCCCATGGCGTTGCTCGCCATCGAAGACGTGACTTCGCTGCGCGCCCTCGAGACGGAGCGCGACGAGCTTCTGGCCTCCGAAACGCAAGCACGCCTCGAGGCGGAGCGCGCCACCCGCGCGAAGGACCTGTTCTTGGCCACGCTGTCTCACGAGCTGCGCACCCCACTCAGCACCATCTTGATGTCCGCACAGCTTCTCAGGCAGCGCGCCGCAGACACCCCGAGTATCGAGAAGCCCAGCGCCGCGATCGAGCGTGCTGCAAACGCTCAGGCGCGGCTCATCGACGACTTGCTCGATGTATCCCGCATCGTATCCCGCAAGCTGGTGCTCGACCTGGCCCCGGTAGACTTCGCAGTCGTAACGCGTGACGCGGTCGAGGTTGCTCGTCCCTCGGCGCTAGCAAAAGGGGTGGAGCTAGATCTCTCCGTCGAGGGCCCAGTCGGTGCTTTGGAGGGGGACGAAGCGCGCCTGCTTCAGGTGGTGAACAATCTGCTCACGAACGCCATCAAATTCACTCCTTCGGGTGGTCACGTCTGGGTGCGCCTCGCGAGCAAGGTCGATCACGTCGAGCTTACCGTTGTTGATACCGGCCTAGGCATCTCCGCGGAGGTCCTGCCACGACTCTTCCACAGGTTCGTTCAAGCGGATGGCGCAATGACGCGGACTCACGGGGGGCTCGGGCTCGGGCTCTCGATCGTCCGACACCTGGTGGAGGTTCATGGAGGCGCAGTGACTGCCGAGAGCTCGGGTGAGGGCAAGGGAGCGACGTTCCGCGTCACGCTCCCGATAGGCACCCCTTCCGCGGTCCCGCCACCCCCGGACCCGCCTTCGGTCGCGCGAAGCATCGGAGGACTGCGGGTTCTCTTGGTCGAGGATGACGATGATACCCGCGAGGCGTATGCCGCGATGCTCGTCCACCTTGGGACGGAGGTGCGGGCGGTGCCCTCGACGACGCGGGCCATGGCGGTGCTGAGCCAGTTCCACCCCGACGTTCTCTTGTCAGACATCGCAATGCCCGGCGAGGACGGGCTCAGCTTTATACGACGGGTGCGGCATCTTGCGCCCGAGCAAGGCGGAAGCGTACCTGCTGCCGCGCTCTCCGCGCTGGCGAGCCATGACGACCAACGCCGTTCGCTGGACGCTGGGTTTCAGCTGCACGTCTCGAAGCCGGTCGACACAGCTCGGCTGGCGTCCGTGGTCGCCACGTTGGCCGCGTCAATGGCCGACCACTCCGAGCCCGCTCCCCCGCAGCAGTCAATGTGAGGATGCTGACCCCTCAGCTACCTTGTTCGGACCGCGTCGTCGCTGTTCTGTCCGCGATGAGACCATAGCGCTTGAGCCGGCGGTAGAGCGTCGCTGACCCAATCCCGAGTTGTTTCGCGGTCAGCATCTGGTTGCCGCCATTCAGCTGCATCGCTGCTAAGATGTACTCTCTCTCGATCTGCTCGAGCGGCCGAACCATGCCGCCTGGCACGCCGGGTCCGGGGAAGCCTTCGCGAACCTCCTCCGGGAGATCCTCCACTTCGACACGATTGCTGCGCGCCAGCACGACCGCACGCTCCATCGCATTCTCCAGCTCGCGGACATTGCCAGGCCACTCGTACCGCAGGATCTGATCTGCCGAGGCTGGGGATAGCCCCGTGATCGCGCGCTTCAGCCGTATGGCTGCCTCTGCGAGCAATACACGGGCAAGGACGAGAAGATCCTCTCGACGCTCGCGAAGCGGCGGGACGCGAATCTCCACCACCTTGACGCGATAGTACAGATCCTCGCGAAAATGGCCTTCGGCGACTCTGCTGGATAAGTCGCGGTTCGTCGCAGCAAGCACCCGCACGTCGACGGACCGGTTCTTGTTGTCCCCAACCCGCCGAACCTCGCGTTCCTGCAGCACGCGCAAGAGCTTGACTTGCATACCCGCCGATATGTCTCCCAGCTCGTCGAGGAGCAGGGTGCCATGGTTTGCGGCCTCGAACAGGCCTGGTCGGTCATGAGACGCCCCCGTGAATGCACCGCGCACATGACCAAAGAGCTCGCTCTCCAGGAGCGTCTCGGTGATAGCCCCGCAGTTGACGGCGACGAACGGGCCCCCCGCGCGCATCGACTCGGAATGCACCAAGCGCGCGATACGCTCCTTCCCGGAGCCGCTCTCTCCCGTAATCAGGATCGTCGAGTCGACCTTGGCTACGCGCCTCGCCAGGTCGACAGCATCTCGCATCGCAGAGCTCTTCGCCACCAGGCCCAGGGGCTCATAGGCCTCTTGAGCTACCGCGATGATGGCGTGGCGTCGCGCCTGGAGGGCTTCTTCGGCAGCCTTCAGGGTGTCTGCCACTCGGTGTAGCGAAGCATCGAGGCTCTCCTTCAGTCTTCCTGATTCGAAGAAGCGCAGCGCTTCGACGTGCGCGACGCCCCACTCGTCGCGCTTTCGCGCCAAGTGGCGGCAGGCAGCGTCCCCACGGGCGATGCACTTGTCCTCCAGCACATAGACCTCCGCCTCCTGCGTGCGACTGAGGTATCCGCTCATGAGCCCGCTGATTGTCCAACAGGCTGCAGTGTCCGAACGACCGAAGTGCAGCAGATGTTGCTCTGCCTCGTAGGACTCGACGAGCGTTGCCCCCCCTTCGGCGAGGGCATCCTTGCCACATGGAGCAAGCCGAAAGAGACCCTCGAGGGCATTGAGCCGAGGCCCAGCGCGACGCCACTCCTCGGCGGTTGCCCACTTGAACTGATCCCGGATCGCGTCGGCCATTCTCCAGCCGTGGGCGAACCCAAACTGGGTGAGCACCGTTCGTGCAGCGGTGAACCCAAAGTTCCCGACCAGGTACTTCCGTAGGAGCCCCATCGCGACCGCATCGATGAGCAGGGCGCGTTGCCCCGCGAATCGGATGACTCCGCCGTCGGGATCCAGCTCTAGCAGTTCGTGGGTATTGAGGTCCGTCGCCTTCACCTCGCGTATGTACATCAAATTGACTTGGAGCGCACCATATTGAATTCCGCATTCCCGGTGCTCGGAACAATATCCTCTAATGCATTTAGCAATAACTGCCTGGCACGTAATATGCTTGAGGCACAGATGATGTCATCGGGGACTCCAATTCTGCTCCTGGTCCTCGCTGCGACGGGTCTCGCGCTCGTGGCGTTGGTCGGCGCTACCTTCTTCACCGTCGAGCGACGCACCGCAGCGATTGTTCAACGACTAGGCAGGTTCACGCGCGAGGCTGGCGCAGGGATCCAGTGGAAGCTCCCGCTTGTGGACCGGGTCGTGGGCCGCGTCAACCTCCGGGTCCAGCAGCTCGACGTCGCCGCGACGGAGAGGGGGGAGGCTGATCGAGTCCTCCGCGTCAAGGCGGCTGAGGGCGACGCGCAGAGCAAGGCGCTTCAAGGCCAAGGGATCGCTGATCAACGGCAGGCGATCGTCGCTGGCCTCAGGGATTCGGTGGACGAGTTTCGGAGGTCCGTCCCCGGCACCACTGCCAAGGACGTGATGAACCTAGTGCTCATGACGCAGTATTTCGACATGCTCAAGGAGATTGGGTCATCCTCCCGGACCAACGCGATCCTAATCCCGCATTCGCCGGGGAATCTCACGACCCTCACCGAGCAGATGCGCAGCGCCATGATGAGGCCGACCAGGTCGGCAGGGCATCCGTTCCCGCAGTCGCAGCCGCCACCCTCGCCGGGCCCGATGGTCTCCGCGGCGGCGGAGCCTACTGGCGCGGAAGCACTCCTGGACATGGCGTTGCATCGGGCAGCGACGCGGCTCAGCGCTCGCGCAGGAGGCCATGGCGTGCGCTGTGTTTGCTCGCGATGGTCCATGCGCCGCACCCGCCCTCACTGCGGTCGATCGCCCTCGCGAGTTCCTGAAGTCGTGAACTGGCTCGAAGCAGGCAAGCACCGCCCTGGACACCCATAATGACGCACGGAAGGCGCACATGATCACCCTCCGCAAAGCTACCGAACGCATGCACGTGCGCCGTCAGAGACGCGAAGCTTGGCTGACGTTCTCGTCGCAAGATCCATCCCCGCTGCTCGCGCGAGGGTTCGGTCACCTCAGGGCTCTCGATGAAGGGCGTCTTCCGCCGCGTACCTCTCGACGCCAGCCGCTGCGAGTCGACACAGAAGTCATCACGTATGTCCGAGAGGGCACGCTGGCCTACGAGGACTCGACGGGGCGCGCGGGGCTCATCTCGGCGGGCGAGTTCCAACGGATGACGGCCGGCCGCGGCATACGGTACGGGGAGACGAATGCTTCGCCGACCGAGTGGGCACACGTGTTCCAAATCTGGCTGCGTCCCTCCGTTGTGGGCCTGGTAGCTGGACACGAGCAGAAGCGCTTCAGTTTCGCAGAGCGACGAGGCGCACTTTGCGTGGTTGCATCACCCGACGGCCAGAAGGGTTCACTATTGATTCACCAGGATGCCTTCCTCTTCTCGACGATTCTTGGTCGCGGCCAGCACCTGATCCACGAACTCGCCGACGGTCGATGCGCTTGGCTGCACATCGTGCAGGGAGCGGTCCGTTGCGGCGACATCGGGATGGTCACGGGGGACGGCGCTGGAATGACGGGCGAACAAGCCGTGTCGATGACGGCGACCGAGGAAACCGAGCTGCTCCTCCTGGACCTTGGCGCCATCGCATTCACTCAGCCCATCCGGGCAAGGCTGAGGTTATCTGAGCCACCTGTCGGAGCGCGGCCGAGAGTCGGACGGGACCTACCGACCGATGACGCCCTGTCAGTTTGGGAGGATGAAGGCGGCAGCGGCGCCGTCCCGCCCCCCCAACGAAGCGACGAGCCCTCACGCAGCTTCCCTCCCCCTGGCGACCTCGGTCGAGTCCGCCACGCCCATGCGGTGTGAGGGACGACGCCTGCTCCTGTCAGCGCGGGGACAATCCCGGCCCGGTGAGCTCCCATCATTCTGACTCTGCTTCCCATCATTTTGACGGCACGTGACCGCCCAGGGATCACCGAACAGGGCCCCCAGCCCCCCCGCACGCACGACTCGTCAAGAGCAGGCGGGAAAGCGGCGTTGGTTGTCTACCTACTTGCCCCACGAGAACCCGGTCCATTTCGCGACCAGGTTGCTGGGCGGGGCATTCTGGTACCGGGCACCGGGCAGTGTCTCCCCCAAAGCGGCGCGACATATCTGCCACAGACAAATAATCCAACCGGGCGGCATGACCCTTGCTACACATCCGCCCATGAAACCTCACACATATGCACAACGCCGCCGTATACTGATAGGCATCTCACGTATCGGCACCGTCGGCGCAACCCTATTACTCGCAGCAGGCTGCGGCTCCGCGGCGACTCCCAACGCCGAGTTCGCCGACACCAGAGCGGCGATTGCGGAGGCTGAAGGGACTGGGGCTCAAGCCGTGCCGGAAGCCTCGCTGTACCTGAAGATGGCCCACGACGGGGTCGAGCAAGCCGAGGAGCAGATGCGGGAAGAGCAGAACGAGGAGGCGACGGCCACGCTGGAGCGAGCAAAGGCCGACGCAAAGCTGGCAAAGAGTCTAACGAACGAAGCCAAGGTGCGCGAGGAGGCTGATCTTGCGCTCGACCGCATCAAGGATCTGCAGAGCCAGAGTATCCCCAGCACCTAGGTCCAAGATCGCCGACGACCCCCGGTCACCACCTAACAAACACCCACAAGAACTCCACAGAACCCTACGAGAAACAAGCAATGAAACACATCACTCACTCCTCATGGCACACAGCACTCTTCGGCGGCGCGCTGCCGCTCTCCCTGGCGCTCGGATGCGCTCCTTCCCAACCACCCAAGGGGCTGGTGGACGCTCGCCAGGCCGTTCAGGTAGCAGAGCGTGGGCAGGCCGCCAAGTTCGCACCGGACGAGTTGCTCGAGGCGCGCACCCTCCTGGCCGATGCTGAGCGTGCGAGCGCTCACTCCGACAAACAGATACACCTTGCCTACCTCGCTGACCGCCAAGCACGTGCGGCGGAGGCGGAAGGAAAGCTCGAGATGAACAAGGCCCGGCTCGACGCCGCCGAGGAGCGCTACCTGGACACCCAGGATGCCCGCCGCACCAGCGCGGAGGAGGGGTTGGAGGAGACGCAGCGCGAGCTGGCGGACACTCGGAAAGATCAGCGCCAGAAGCTCAGCGCTCAAGGTGCGGCTTTGACAGAGGCTCAGCGAGCGCGCCCCGCTGCCGAGGAGCGGGCACGGGCAGCCATCGCAAGCTTGAACGAGCTGGCGCAGGTAAAGGAGGAAGCCAACGAGACGACGATCACGCTATCCGGCGCGGTCCTGTTCAAGACTGGTGAGTCGGAGTTACTGCCGCTCGCGCGGAACACGCTCGACCGGGTGGCAACGGCACTCAAGCAGCTCGACGGGTCGCAGACGGTTGTCATCAATGGACACACCGACTCTCGCGGAGCCGACGATATGAACCGCAGGCTATCCCAAGCGCGGGCCGACGCGGTCCGCACATACTTGGTGAGCCAGGGCGTGAAGGCCAACAGGCTCACCGCGGTGGGCCAAGGCGACTCACAGCCGCTGGCCACCAACGACAGCGCCGAGGGGCGCGCCAACAACCGCCGAGTGGAGATGGTGATCGCGAAAGCCTCGAGTGGGTCCAACGAGGCCGAGCGCTAGGTTTGACCTGACCACCATACCCTGGCGCAAGCCACGAGCCGTGGCTCCTGAACGGGCTACCCTCCGGATTCGGACCCGCTCCCCCTCCCCTCCACCCTCGTAAACCGCGCTCGCCATTGGGCCTGCTGCGCCACACTCCTACGGATGAGTGAGGTCGGATCCTGGTCGCAGCGAACCTGGGATCCGAACGAATCCCCAAACGGCTCCGGGTCCCGGGTCCCTGGGCACGATTCACCAGTGCTTCAACCCTGCGCAACGGGGGTTGGCGGGGAGGCCGCGCCCGTGTGCCCGGCCACCTCGCGGGGCAGCTCCTCGGGATCGGTTGACGATGCATAAGTGCGCACTTATGCATCGCCCATGCACTGACGCGATCGCGGCTCGATCCGGTTCTCCATGATCCGGGCAACAAGAACCGCCAGGTCAGTGCAGCAGCCCGAATCGTTAGGAGTGACATCATGAACCTTGCGCTGTGGATTTTCCAAGTTCTTTTGGCCTTCCATACCCTGATGGGCGCCGTTTGGAAGCTCTCCAACTCCGAGCAAGCGGTGCCCTCGCTCAGCGCGATTCCGCACGGCGCTTGGCTCACCTTGAGCGTCGTTGAAATGCTCTGCAGCGTCGGCCTGATCGTCCCGGCCTTCTATAAGCCCCTCGCCGTGCTCGCTCCGATTGCTGCGCTCTGCGTGGCGGCCGAGATGCTGCTCTTCTCTGGCGTCCACTTGGCTGCTGGGGAAACGAAACACGGTCCGATGATCTACTGGCTAGTCGTTGCCGCCGTGTGCGCGTTGATCGCCTATGGCAGGTTCGTCCTGAAGCCTCTCTGATTCCTCGACGGAGAAAGCATGGCTGGAAACTCGAAGAAGAACGTGGCCGCCAAGCCCAAGGCAATCAAGACCAAGACCGCGCAGCTCCAGGCAACGAAGGCTCCGCGGGCTGCAACCGCCCCAAAGCTTCTCTCGGGCGGCAATCCTCAGATCGCCAAAGGCGACGGCGATGGTCCCGTGCAGGCCTATATCGCGGCAATGCCGGGTTGGAAGTGCCAAGTCGGGCACCGCTTGGACGTCCTGGTTGAACGGACTGTCCCGGTCGTGCGCAAGGCGGTCCGTTGGAACTCGCCCTTCTACGGGATCGAGGGTCGCGGCTGGTTCCTCTCGCTGCACTGCTTCACGAAGTACATCAAGGTGACCTTCCTGCGCGGTGCGTCGTTGCGTCCTCTCCCTCCGATTGAGTCCAAGCACCCAGAAGTGCGCTACTTTCACATCCACGAGGACGAGGCCATCGATGAAGACCTCTTCACCAGCTGGATTCGTCAGGCGTCCGAGCTGCCCGGGGATAACCTCTTCTAGCGCTCGTGGCGCGCGCCGTTGCGGCGCCTTTCAATGACGGCCATGGCACCCGTGGCCCGCGGCGGGGACGAACCGTGGCGGAGTCCACTAACCGGCACGCTCCCCGCTGAGTGGCCGTCGGACGATGTAGCGGCCGTCCCCCCGAAGCTGCGGCCCGGGCTGGACGATGCCGAAGACTGAGAACCCTCGCCGTGATCGACCCGCCGTCTTGGTCCGTGAGTCAGGAGACTCGTGTAGCTTTCGCACACGCGCCCGCCCGCGAAGAGTATCGCCGCACCCTGTGCTCGGAGTGCTCGGACGGCACCGTCATCACCGACCCGCGCGGCAAACTGCTGAACTTCGGGTACGAACCAGAAATCTGTTCGGACTAGGCAAACTGAACGCTACCATTCGGCGGTGAATCCGACGTCCAGGGAATGGCTCGAGCCTTCGATGGTCATGCCGGCTGCGGACTTCACCACGGTCGAGGCACTCGTGCGGGCAGTCGCTGAGCGCATGGCTGGCGCTACCGCGACGGACTCGGGCAGGATCGAGGCCGCCTTCGCAGCAACCCTACGCAGCGCGGGTTTCTCCATTGGGGACGGCGTGGCCATTCCCCACGTCGAGCTGGAAAGCCTGGCCACCACGCGCGTCTGCCTGGTCACGGTGCGCACTCCACTGGCGCTCGAGACCATCGATGGCCGGGCTCCCGATGTGTTCCTTTTCATCCTCTCGAAGCCCGATCCCCACGACCACCTCCTTCTTCTTGCTCACCTGGCTCGGCTGGCGCAAAGCCGCACGCTCGTGGACGGCCTGCGCCGAGCGCGAACCGCGGAAGAAGCCATGAAGCTGGTACACGCCGCCGAGCAGCGGTACGAGGGGCGTTCAGGGCGCTCACCGCCGCCTCCTTCGACACCCCACGCTCTGTTCGTTGTGTCGATCGAGGGCGAAAGGCTCGTCGACGCACTTCTCATCGACCTGGTTCGTCAGGGCTTCGGCGACGCTTGCATCCTGGAGGCCCAAAGCCTGCGCGAGGCAGCGGCTCGCGAGGTGCCGCTCTTCGCTGGCTTCCGAGACCTCTTTGGCGATCCCGGCGGACGGCGAGTTCTCATCCTGGAAGCGGCGACGGATTGCACGGACGCCATCGTCGAGACGGTCAGGAGGATCGCGGAGGAGCATCGGGCGAAGGACGCTCGGGTCTCGGCCATCCCGATTCACACCCGGTGGTTCATGCCGCCACCCGTCGACGAAGAGGCCCCTGGAGCGCACTGATGGCAAAGGGCTTGGCGCTGGCAATCATCCTAGTCGCCGTAGCCCTCACCTACTGGCGCCCCCTGAAACGGGTGCGCACGGCGGTGGGGCTGAACCACCTTCTCGCCACCGGACACGCCTTCCTCGTCCTTGGCTTCCTCTTGGGACTCCTCTCCGGAGAACGCCAGGTGTCCCTCGCGCAGGACCTCGGTCCGATCGTCGCGCTCGTCGCTGGTTGGGTGGGGTTCGCCGCTGGCATGCGCTTCGACGTGCGGGTGTTGCGACTCGTTCCACCAAGAGCGTTCGCGGTGGCGCTATTTCCAGCGATTGTCGCCGCTCTCGCCGTCGGTGGATTGGGCGGCATCCTGCTCGTGCTCTCCCGAACTGGGACGAGAGAGGTCGTCGCCGCCGCCTTGGTTCTGGCGGCCGCCGCAGCGAGCACTGGACCCACGCTTGTCGCGATGATTCGGACGACGCTCCCTGGACGGTCCACCGAGGCTCGTCCAGTGCTCCGCATGATCGAGTTCTCCGCCGGCATGGCCGATGTCGTTGTCGTGCTGCTCGCCGTGCACTCTTTCGCCATCTTTCGGGCGGCTGCGGAGCCCGTCGACCCAGCCTTGTTGATCGCCGCGGCCACCGGTGGAGGTGCTCTCCTTGGAGGCGTGACTTGGCTGTTTCTTGGTGGCAGGGCGACGGAGGATGAGCGGCTCTTGCTCGGCTTGGGGATGCTCACCTTCATCGCCGGGTTCGCGGGTTGGTTGCATCTTTCCCCGGCCGCCGTCGCGGCCGTTGCCGCCATCGTCCTGGTCAACTTGCCGGGAGACCGGATGGCGCGGCTCCTCCAGGCGGTGCGTCGTTTCGAGCGGCCCGCTGTGGTCATCTTGATGTCGGTGATTGGATTTCACATCTCAGGCAGTATCACGTGGCTCTTCTTCCCCTTGGTGCTGACCCTCACCCTGGTCCGTTTCGTCTGCAAGCGTTGGGCAGGAACCCTGGCCGCCATCGCCGCTCCTCCCACGCACGGCCTCCGTGTCAGCCGCGGTTGGGGCGATGGACTCGTGCCACAAGGGGTGTTGGGGCTGATGGTGACGCTCAGCTTCTTCCACGTGTGGCGGGATGACACCTCTCGAACGGTTCTGGCGGCCGTCGCTGCCGCGGGGATCATCAACGAAATCGTCGCACCATGGCTCTTCGTCCGACTCCTAAGAGGCATCACGAGTCCGATCGGAACCACCGTCGAGGCAGGCCGGAGGAGACCAGCTTGAGCGCAGTGTTCGAGCGGCTCGTGTACCGCGCTCTGCCACTCTCGCTGGTGGTCGGGGTCCTGGTCCTGCTCCGCTGGAGCGGCGTCGGGGTGGCGGCCATTGGGCCACAGAGCACGACCATCGGCGTTGGGTTCATGCTCATCGCGGCCTTCGCTGGCGGCAAGGTCGCGGCACGCATCGGTCTGCCGAGGATCACCGGCTACCTGCTTGTCGGGTTGCTGGTGGGACCATTCGTTTCGGGCCTGCTCACGCGGGACATGCTCATCGCCGCCAAGGCGGTCGAAGGCATCGCGGTGGCCCTCATCGCGTTGACCGCCGGAGGCGAGATTCGCATCGGCTGGGTGCGGCAACAGGCAAAACGCCTCACCCTCATCACCCTTTCAGAGCTCGTCACAGTGGCGGGAGGAGTCTTCGCCGTAGTGATGCTCGCGAGGCCAATCCTACCCTTCGTGCCAACGGACAACCTGCTCCAGGCGGGTGTGATCGCGATGGTTTTCGGCTCCATCGCGGTGGCCAACTCTCCGACCGTCACTATCGCCGTCATTGCCGAGAACCGTGCCGAAGGCCCCGTCACCCGAACGGTGCTTGGCGTTACCATCCTCAAGGATGTGTGTGTGATCGTCTTGTTCGCGATCGCGCTGACCGTCGCGAAGAACGCGCTAGGAGACGGAGACGGCGAATCGCTAGGGCTCACCCTCGCTCGTGAGCTCGGCGGCTCGGTCGCTGTCGGCATCGCGTATGGCATCGGGATCTCCCTCTTCCTGCGCTACGTGAACCGGGATACTCCGGTGTTCATTCTTGCCGTCTGTTTCGCCATCTGGCAGACAGCCAGCGCCTTCCATCTCGAGACCCTCCTCGTCTCGCTGACGGCTGGGTTCTGGGTAGAGAACTTCTCACGGGCAAGAGGCGAGGACCTGATCAAGGGAATCGAACGGCTCTCCCTCCCTGTGTACGCCCTCTTCTTCGCCGCTGCCGGGGCGAAGGTCGACATCGTTGCACTGGCGACCCTCTGGCCCTTCGCTCTCCTGCTCTCGGGCTCGCGCGCGCTCTGCGTGTGGGCCGGCACCGCGCTCGGAGGGTATCTCTCCCAGGTGGAGCCAATGGTCCAACGCTATGCGTGGTACGGCTTCGTCAGCCAAGCAGGCGTGACGCTCGCCCTCTCGACAATCGTCGCCAGGACTTTTCCAGGTTGGGGCCTGGAGGTGCAGGCCATCATCATCGCCATGATTGCGATTCACGAGCTCCTGGGTCCGGTCGGGTTCCAGTATGCTCTCAAGCGGGCCGGCGAGATCGGCGCGGCGCGCACGCACGCCAACGGTCATGCCGAGTCGCCCGTGGCTCCACCAGACAGAGTCGCCCCGAGCTGACCGTGACCGCAGGAGCTCCTTCGTTGTGGACGGCGTCGCGCGCCGGAGGTGCCGGCATGCTCCTCGCAACGCCCGGGCCGACGCAATGGCTACCAAACGCCTCGGAGCCGAGACAATCTCGGACGCCCACGATCACCGTTTAATGCGCCAAGGTTTGCCAATTACATCTACGGAATGGCCACAATATGACTAATTTAGCATTTACTTGGCTGCACTAGCGGGATGCTGGCACACTACGCCCCGCGTAAGCGCTCGTGACGACGGGCGACAGGAAACCCATGCCAGCTTCAATCGATCCCAGCCTGGCCTCACCGGAGCAGATCGCCGCCGACCTGGGGCGCCGCCTGGAGGCGTTGCGTCTGGCCCATAACCTACGCCGTGAGGATCTCGCCGCGGCTGCCGGGGTAGCCCCTCGCACCCTGGCGCGTTTCGAGTCGAGCGGCCGCGCCACTGTCGAGACACTCATTCGCCTGCTCACCGCTCTGCAGCTCGGTGGTGGTCTAGAGACCCTCGTCCCCGAGCCGAGCTTGCAGCCCATCGAGCGCCTGGGGAAGAGGACGAGGCCTCGCCAGCGCGCGCGCCCCAAGAAGGCTGCCGCCAAACCCAAGCCGGGCTGGACCTGGGGTGACGAGTCGTGACCGACGCGGCCGTATGGCTCTGGGGCACGCGGGTGGGCGCCGTCAGCTGGGACGAACGGCGATCGCTCGGGGTCTTCCAGTTCGAACCGGCTTTCGTCCCGAGCGGCATCCAGATTGCTCCGCTGACCATGCCTCTGCGCGAGTCGCCTTACGAGTTTCCGGCGCTGCGCCGCGAGTCGTTCTACGGGCTCCCGGGGCTCGTTGCCGACTCGCTTCCCGACCGCTTCGGCAACCGGCTCATCGACGAGTGGTGCGCTCGCACCGGCCGCGATCCGGAACGGTTCAACCCCGTGCAGCGCCTCTGTTACATCGCCAACCGTGGCATGGGTGCGCTGGAGTTCGAGCCGACAATCGCTGGCGCGCCCAGCTCCGAGAGGACGCTCGAGGTGGCGGAGCTGGTCGAGCTGGCCCGAGCCGTGCTGGGTGAGCGGCAGGCGCTCGCGGGCTCCCTCGACGGCCGCGACGATCGCGCCGCCATCGAGGACATCCTCCGCGTCGGCACCTCTGCCGGGGGCGCTCGCGCCAAGGCCGTGCTCGCCTACAACGAAGCGACGGGCGAGTTCCGCTCTGGGCAGGTCTCGGCGGATGAAGGCTTCACCTACTGGCTCATCAAGTTCGATGGCGTCAGCGGCGAGGGCGATCGCGACGTCGCGGAGTCCCAAGGGTACGGCGCCATTGAATACGCCTATGCGCTCATGGCCCAGGCCGCAGGGCTCGAGATGGCGCGCTGCCGCCTGCACATCGAGGGCAGTCGGCGTCACTTCATGACCCGACGCTTCGATCGCACCGAGTCGGGACAGAAGCTGCACATGACGACCCTCGCTGGCCTGGCCCATTTCGACTTCAACGACGCGGGGGCCCATTCCTACGAGCAGGGCGTGCAGGTCATGCGGCGTCTGCACCTCGGGGTCGATCAGCTCGAGCAGCTCGTGCTTCGGGCCTACTTCAACGTGGCCGCGCGCAACCACGACGACCACGTGAAGAACATCGCCTTCCTCATGGACCGGAGCGGCCAATGGCGCCTCAGCCCTGCCTACGACATCGCCTACGCCTATAACCCCCGTGGCTTCTGGACGCACCAGCATCAAATGCGCGTGAACGGCAAGGCCGACGGCTTCACGACGGATGACCTACTAGCCCTGGCGCACATGGCGGGCGTCAAGCAGCCCCGCGCCACCGCACTCCTCGCTCGGGTGAGCGCCGCTCTCGCGCGTTGGCGCGACTTTGCCGCCGAAGCCGGCGTCCCTGAGGATCGCGCAGCGCAGATCCAAACGACGTTCCGCGTGTTCTGAACCGGCACCCGCGGCTGGTTCCTTCGGTTGGCGAAGGGGGACCGCGGAGACCCGCGAGGCGGCCTACCGAGACGGCGCTGCCGCCTCCTCTGGCGTGAGGGTTGGCGCCGTGTCCCCCGGCTCGAGCCGAGGCGAGGCGCCGCGCATGTACTCGTCGATGATATCCCGAATGCTGGCGTCCCTCAGCACGACAGAGATCTCGATGCGCCGGTTCTCGCGGTAGGCGGCCTCCGTCGTGTCTTTGCTGATTGGACGAAACTCAGAGTAGGCCGCCGACGCGAAGTACTTGCCATAGGAGTGTTCGAGGACGGGATTGGCCTGGAACAGGTAGTCGAGGACCGCGTTGGCGCGTTGTGCAGAGAGGTTCCGGTTGAACGGGGCGGAGCCGCGCTCGTCGGTGTGGCCCTGCACCAAGATGGCATCGATGTTCTTGCGGACGTCCGGATCGGCGAGGAGGCTCCCGAGGCCATTTGCCAGATTGTCGAGGAGTGGCTTGGCGTCGGGCTTGAGCGCGAAGGAGTTGTACTCGAAGACCAGGCTCTCATTGATGACGATGCTTCCGTTGTCGCCGATCGTCACCAGGGGCCCATCCGAGGAGGCCGTCGCGCCGAGCTCCGCCTCGATCGATCGCTTGACCCGCTCCAGGACCTCGACGCGAAGCACAGCGATCCCCTCGAGGCGCTCACGTAGCTCGCTGAGCTCCTCCTTGCTCGCGACGATGACGTCTTGCTGCTCTGCCAGCTGAAGCTCGGAGCGCCGCAGCAGTCGCCGGCTCGCCGCGACCTCGGCCTTGGTGCTGCGGACGCGCGCTTGGAGCCGCTCGAGGTTCCTTTCCGTCTTCGTGATCCGCGCCTCGTAGGCGCTCAGCCGCTTGCTGCTGACGAGGTTCTGCACGTATGCCATCAGCACCAGCACGAAGAGGATCAGCGCCGTCGTCGAGATGAGATCGGTGAAGGAGGGCCACAGTTCTCCCGTGATCTCCTCACCTTCGACTAGGGAGCGTCGCTTTCGCATCGTGGTACCTTCAACCGCGGTCCCGGCCCGGGGTCGCCCGCGCCTCGGTCCGTATCGTTTCGGCCAGGTCGGCGAAGCTGAGGCTCATCCGCTGGACGTTGTCCTTGAGGTGAAGGTTGAACTCATGGAAGTCCCGTGTCGTGGTGGAGAAGGTCTGCAAGGCGCCATCGAAGCGCACCACGGCCTCGTCCAGCCGCGCCACGGACTGCCCGAACTCCGCCAACGCCTGCTCCATCCGCTGCTCGCTCGGGCCCCGCGCCGAAGCGTCCGGGAACAGGCGATCCACGTAGGTCTCGATGCGGACCATGAGCGCCGTCCTGCGGTCTCGCACGTTGGAGAAGATGCTGAAGAGCATCATGACGATTGCAGCGACGATGCCGACGAGGGACGTGGTGAATGCCACCGACATCCCCGAGAGGGCCTGGCTCAACCCCTGGGTGAGCACCTGGCCCACGTCGGCGTCCGTTGGCGCCTCGGACGTGATGAGATGGACCAACCTGCCGATGGACGCGGTGAGACCGTAGAACGTACCGACAAGCCCCAGAATGATCATCAGCCCCGTGGAGGACCGCACGTAGCGCTCGCCGAGGAGCGCCCCCTTGAGCTCGGCCTGGAAGGATTCTTCGACGAGCGCCTGGGTGTTCAGCGAGCCTGGAGCTCTCGTCGCGGTCTCCTTCGCTTCCCGAATGATGCGCCCCAGCACGCCAGGAGCGAAGCCATCCTTCATGGCCGGTTTCGCCGCGAGCTCCCTGTCGATCCGCGCGTAGCGCGCATGAAGCCCGAGGTTCGTGACGACCCCCGCGACCAAGGCAAGCAGGATGCTGGCGATGATGACGTGACCGCTCGCGTCCACGAGGAACAGGCTGTCGAAGATCGGGTTTCCCATGTCGCCATGGTTTGCTCCACAATCCGTGCCCTGTCGAGGGTACGCGCGAATCGGCGGCGGGCCAGTGCCGCCGAGGCTCAGGGTCCGACGTATCGGTAGACGCGGATCCAGTCGTACTCGGCGCTCGTCGGAGCAGTCGTCGAGTCGACGGGGCCGGCCCACGACGCCGAGTCTGAAGCCCAGATGGTCAAGAGGATGTTCTGCGGCAGGACCATCCGCGCCATTTCCTCGGTGGCTGTGTGCATCAGGGTACCATCCACCAGGAACCGCGCCTCGCCGGGGACCCATTCAATCGCGAAGGTGTGGAAATCCGCGGCAGGATTGAACGGCAGGGGGACGGACTGGGGGAACTGCAGATGCCCCGAAGCGGGATCGGCCGGTGGAATGTTGATCATGTGGTTGAACTGGACACTGTCGGTGTTCTTGCCCAGGAACTCGATATCGAGCTCATTCCAGTCGTCCGGTGGCCACGGCGTATAGATCAGCACCAGCGAGGACACGACGGCGGAGCCTGCTGCAAACCGTATGGACGCTTCTACCTTACCGTAGACGAGCGTGTCCCGCGAGCGCATCTCGACGCCGCGGAATGGCTTCGTCGGATCGTTCGCCGACGTGAGAGAGAGGCTGACGATCCCGCCGCTGGCCGTCGCGTTCTCTCCGCTGAACTGTGCGAGGTTGCCATCCCAGGAGTGGGTCATGAGCTCCCACCTGGACAGGTCCACGGTGTCGCAGGGGTCCTCCCAGACGAGCTCGAATTCACCTCCCAGAGTGCCACCCGTCCCCCCAACTGACGCTCCTCCGGTATCCACGCCAGTAGTACCGCCGTCGCCACTGCCGCCGACGGATGCGCCACCGGTCTCGACGCCTGCAGTTCCACCGTCGCCACTGCCACCGACGGATGCGCCACCGGTCTCGACGCCTACAGTTCCACCGTCGCCGCTGCCACCGACGGATGCTCCGCCCGTACCCACGCCAGTAGTACCGCCGTCGCTACTCCCTCCGGCTGGAGCTCCACCGGTCTCGACACCGCCCCTGGGCGCTCCCGCAGTGTTCGCACCTCCGCTCCAATCCTCGCCCAAGGGCGCGCCGCCGGTCAGCGCGCCTTCGGCGGATCCTCCCCCTGTCACGTTCCCACCCGCTGCGACCTCCCCCGTCGCGGCGCCCCCAGAAGCAGCGCCCGCCGAGGGGGCTCCACCGGCTCCGAACCCCTCCAAGGCCCCCCCGCCAGTCGCTGACTCGCGCTCGCTGCCAGGCAGGCCACCAACCCCATGCGATGCATCCTCGGCCGAGGTGCAGTTCGTCAGACCATGGGTCACCCCTGCGAGAAGTGCCGCACGAAGCAAGGGCTTCACACGAAACGATCGCCACGTGGGATTCTCCATCGCGCTCACCGGCTACTCCTCCACGAACCGGTAGACGCGGATCCAGTCATAGTCTACCGTCGCAGGGGCCGTGGTAGCGTCGACGGGCCCCGCCCAACCGGGGGAGCTGGAGGCCCAGATCGTCAGGAGGATGTTCTGGGGGAGGACCATCCGTGCCATCTCTTCGGTGGCGGTGTGCAAGAGCGCTCCATCGACGTAGAAGCGGGCCTGCCCGGGCACCCACTCGATGGCGTAAGTGTGAAAGTCCGCTGAGGGATTGAAGTCGAGCGTGACGAGCTCGGGGAACTGCAGATGTCCCGATGCGGGATCCGCCGGTGGGATGTTGATCATATGGTTGAACTGGATCCTGTCGGTGTTCTTACCGAGGAACTCGATATCGAGCTCGTTCCAGTCATCCGGTGGCCACGGCGTGTAGATCAGCACCAGCGAGGACACGACGGCGGAGCCTGCTGCGAACCGTATCGATGCTTCCACCTTGCCGTAGACGAGCGTGTCCCGCGAGCGCATCTCGACGCCCCGATAAGGCTTCTCGGTATCCTCTGCTGCGGTGAGCGAGAGACTGAGGATCCCCTCGCTTACCGCGGCGTTGTCACCCGTAAACTCGGCCAGATTGCCGTCCCAGCTGTGGGTCATGAGCTGCCACCGCGTGAGATCTACAGTATCGAATGGATCCTCCCAGGCGAGCTCGAAGCTGCCGGAAACCGGTTCCCCGGCTCCCCCCGTCTCCGATTGGTCCGCCTGGCCTCCGCTCGCTCCACCGGCTCCCCCCTCCGCGGGACCGGCGCCGCCAGAGCCGCCGAGGAGACTGGAGTCCGACGAACCATTGCCGCATCCGAATAGACCTATGAGCGCGACCAAAGGAAGAACCGATCTCGATGCCATGCATAGCTGGTACTCCCTGGGGGCAGACGCTGCATCCAATCTCGTGCGTTTGTACGCGGCCAGGGCGCGACACCGTCCGCGGCGACTCGGTCGCGGCGGAGCTCTGCGATTCGGCGGGAAACCGCCGCGCCTACGAACCCACGAAGGGCTCGAGCCGCTCGGCGAGCAACTGGCGCACTTCCGGGTCGAGCAAGGCGCTCGGAGCGCAACCCAAGAGGCTCCGAATGACCTGATGGCAGCGCGAGTAACTGCCGAAGCCAGCTTCCAGCGCAGCGCGCATCAGGTTTCCCTGCCCCGCTGTGAGCCGGGCCAGGAGCTGCAGCGTCTGCAGGCGATTCTTGTACTCCGTGAGCGACATCCCCTGGTCGCTCCGGAACCGGCGACTCACGTCACCGCGATTGCTGGCCAGGCGCCGCACGAGATCGTCACGGCTGAGAGTCGGCGTTTCCACCAACAACGCCACCGCCCGATGACCCAAGGTCGATACGGAGCGCACCCCACCCAGACTGGCGAGCAACGCGAGCAACTGCTGCTCCACGGCGCCATCGTCCTTGCTCGCTGGCGCGCCCCCGAAGGTTTCGACGCAGGCACGAAGGGTCTGCTCGTCGACGGAGGCGAGTGGTCGGGCGAAGCTGAGCACCGTCCCGTGCTGACGAGCGAAGGCGGCGAGGAGCTCCGGTCGAAAACCGACGACGTAGAGCTCGAGGTCTTCACTGGCGTCGTCGAGGAAGTGGTCGACGCCCGGCGGATACCAAACCAGCCCACCAGCGGACAGTGGCACGCGCCGGTTCCCCACGACGAAGGTGGCCGTACCCCGCACCACGATGTTGATCTCTGGCTCGTCGTGGAAGTGCGCCGGGCGGCGGAACGCCGGATGGTAGCGCCATGCCTGCGCTCGCCGGCGCGCGGGCATGGGGAACGGCTGCCACAGCAACGACATGGTAGCCATCATGATAGAGCACCCGAGGCCACTGCGCACATCACCAAGCGAACACGCAGGTCGCAGCCTCCAGAACAATGAACGTGACAAACGCACATTCCTGGATGACGGCGCGAATCTTGGCTAACGGCCCCGCGGCCGCGGGTGGAGGGCGCCGCACTACCGAACGAACTCGGTGCCTTTCTTGATGCAATACGATGATCCCCGTAGCTGCTCACCGCCCACACCCACATTCGGAACCAACTGTGTGCACTCGTAGCCGTCCGGACATTCGCAGTAGCGCGCACTCGAGTCAGGTCCGTCACAGCGGCACGAACAGTACACGGTACTCTCCGCCGGTCGTGACGGCAGCTGAGCAGGGACCGCCACGGCGACCCTCTCGTTGGAACCAGGAAGCCAGCACGCCCGATCGTCAGCGCCTGGAGCTCCAGGCTCGTCCTGCCCAGCGGGGCAGCTCACACGCCCCTCGAAGTGGTTGGCGAGGCAGGTGCGTGTCGCACATTGAAGGGACTTGGCCTCGACGCCCACTTCCCCCGCGGAGAATCCGGCAAAATCCGCGTCGTACTCCTCTTCAGGGATGCACGGGTCACCGACGGCGCTGTCGCACTTCGAGGCGAGCATCGCTGGCGCTAGGCAGATAACGACAAGCAGACGGACGGACGTGACTCTCGAGTTTCGCACTGTATCACTCCTCGGCACTACTGGGGGTCGGCCAGAACTACGGCGCATGGCTGAACCGTTGAGCGCGGTCACAACACCGCCGTAGCAAGCCCTAGGTGGCGAACGGTGCGGCGAATGGCTCACACGCAGCACTAAGTTCACGGTACCTCAGCGCCCAGCCCCGGAGGGCGCCAACGGGATTGGCAGCGGCGGACGACGCGAACGGGAGACGCACATGGCTCACGACGCCCTGGTGAAGTTCATGTGGGCAAACGTGACGCGAGCGAAGGCAATGCTACGAGCGTGTTTGCCGCCAGCGATCGCCGGGCGGTGCAACTGGGACTCCCTCAGGCTAGAAGACGGCAGCCTCACGGACCCTAGCCTCAAAGCAACGCACTCGGACCTTCTCTTCCGGATGACGGTGGGAGATGAGGAGGCGCTGCTCTACTTGGTTCTCGAACACGAGTGCGACGAGAACGACGCCGACATTCTCCAACTGCAGGGTTACGTGCAACGCGTCTTTGAACCTAGATTTCGCGCGCCCCCCGGCACATGGACGCTGAATCCTTTGGAATTCTCGGCTGTTCATCCCGCGGTCTGGCGCGCGTGGCTTCATCCATGAGGTGAAATAGCGGCTACCCGCCGGAGCTGTCGATCGATCGTCCGATCTAGGATCTTCGGCGCTCGGGAGAAATGACCCGGGTATGCTCGCGAAAAATGACCCAGGCTTGGCGCGCGCCAACAGCCGGCTATCCGGTGAGGTGGCTGTGGATAGCGCACAACCTGGGACCGAGTTCGGGCGCCCCAGAGGAACGGGCACGCTCGAGAGTCAAAGCGCGGCCCTGGCGCAGACGCTCGGCGGACAGAGCCGTCGCGGCACCGCGCCTGCGCCTGCGC
>JAEWRL010000068.1 GCA_023398955.1 Pseudomonadota bacterium | reverse complement strand
TCGTGGTGGCGGTCGCGGCGGCGGTCGTGGCGGCCGTGGTGGCCGCGACGGCGGCGGAGACCGCTGGTAGGCAGGGGCCTCATCGAGGAGCACAGGTGGGCGGCGCCACAACAGGGTGCCTCCACCTGGGCGGCCCATTTCCGTGACCGATTGCCGGAGTCCGTTGCAGGCGTTTCCTCGATGGCCAGTGCGGACTCCGGCAGCCGCTGAAGCCTGTGGCGCTCGTCCCGCTCGGCACGGCAGGGACCAACGTCGACCACGGGACGAGGCGCCTCTAGCGAGGGTTCAAATGTCTTCTGCCGACACGATGCTATCGCGAAGTGTCGTGGTGAGCGACGCCCAGCCGCATGAGTACTGTGCCCTGCCAAAACGTGCGATGGCGAGCCCTCCTGGGCGCGTATTTGGCCTCCACGTTCTTCGGACAGGCTTGCGCACAATCCAACCTCCGGGCTGAACACCTGGGGCGGGGAGCGCCTGCACGAGCTCCCACGTCCACCGTGGAAACAAAGGCTCGCTGGGTAGCTCGTCCCGACGCCCACTTCGTCCAGTGGGTGGGCACCGGCACAGAAGCAGAATGGTTGCTGCTGGCGGGGCGACAACGTCTCCTGATCACAGCAGCAGGCAAGTTTTCGGCGGCGACGGAGTGGTTACCGCGCCCCGACTACTCGGTGAGTCGGCTGGCGCCGCGCCTCGGCGGCGGCTTCCTCTTCGTACAAGACGGGGCGCACACCGTGCTGCACCGGGCGCGCAGCTACGTGGCACCTCTCGAACCCGTCGCTCGCCTGGAGCTGCCAGTCTCCGAGATAGTCCAAGGGGTGGACCGCTTCTACGCCATCCTAGACCGTTCAAGAGACATCGTAGCTCTGGATCCAAGCGGACGTGGAGCCACCAGCCTTGGCCCACTGCCGTCTGCACCTGCCTACGGACCGACGGCGTTTGCAGATGAGTGGTTTGGTATCACGACCGTCCCGTTCCGGGAGGCGCTCGCCACGTTCGACGCAGGCGCCACGTGGCATCAGCTGGGGATGCATCTCATTCGACGTGCCCACGCCAAGAACGGTAGCATCGAGCTGAAGCATGCTGCTGGCACATCGGTTCTCTTTGCCGATGGCTCACGCCTGGACCGCGCGACCGAGAGCACGCCGCAGCCCACCGCCACGGCAGAAGCCCTTAGCGGAGACGCCGAAGAGCCCATGACGACCGACGAGGGCATCCCCAATGCATGGAGCTTGGCCATGTACGCCCGGGAACTCGGAGAGCGCTTCAGTGCCGTCGTGCTGCGTGGTTGGCCCATTGCACCCGACGCAGCGCTCCTCGTGGAAGCCGGCGACCTCCTTCGAGTTGACCTTCGAACGGGTGAGGTGCTCGAACGTAAGACAGGAGTCGCGCCCCGCGAGGCAAACTGCGTTGGCTCACCTTTGTTTGGAAACGGAGGGTTCGTTTGCCACACTCGCCTCCATACGATCCTGCTCGCGCTCGCGGATGAGCCTCTGGAGGTCCGTGCGACGCACCGGTTCGATGGTCCTCGCCGCGTTTCTGCGACCAGTACGGGAGGGGTTGTCGTTTCAGGCTCCTGTCAGTACGGTGCGGCCAGAAGCGCGCCGCGCATCTGGTGCGTCCTGCCTCGCGGAGACGAGCCGTGGCTGCTGTCGCTCGCGCGATTCCCAGTAGCCGCTCGCGTCGTTCCCCTTGGCACCGGCAACGCAGCCGTCATACTGCCGCCGACCCAGACGCGGCGGGGCAGTGTCACCCGGGTCACGCCCAGCGGCGAGGCCACCGTCACGCGACTGAGACCGGCCGCGAGTGGAGAACGCAAGCTGAAAGGTCCCCTCGGTGATGGACTTTGGCTTGCGGGCATCGACGAAACCGCCGAAGGCAACCTGGCGGGATGGGTGGTATCCGGCGACTCCCTGGTGGGTTTCGCCATTCATCCTGACGGGGCGCTAGAGCTCGGCCCGGAGAAAGCAAGTATCGCAGATACCCTCATCCATGGTCGCCGCGCCCTGGCACTCGGCGACCACGAGCGGGGCTGGCAAAGCACCGATGGCGGACTGAGCTGGCAGGAAGTCCCGCTGCCTGCCCAGGACATGGCGACTCCCGACGCTGTTCCCACGGGGTCCGTGGCTCGCGGATGCAGTCACGTTGGATGCATTGCGGCGGGCTGGGTGAGATTCGGGTGGGATATCGCGCGCGATTCCTTGGACCTTCCCGTAGCCGAGGAGGTGCCGGTGACTACATTGCCCTCGGCTGGCGGAGCGCGCTGGTTGCTCTCGTGTGACAATCCGCGAAAGCTCTTGCCGCTCCGGGACCGCCCCTCCTACGCCCGGCGCTGGACCAATGAGGACAACCGGACGGACGCAGCCTCGGGTGGCCGGGGGCAAGAATTCAGGAAGCTGCTCCACAGCGGCTTCATGAGCGTGCATGCCCGCATTTGGAACCCCAGTGGCGGACACTGGAAGGACAACGCTCGCTGGCAGCTACTCGCGCTTTCGGGATATGAAGGCATCTCTGGGCAATGGACCACCGACGTCACGCGCAGCCCTTGGCAGGATGCTCAATCGAGCTCCGAGGCGTTCGGCAGCGAACGCAGTTCCGGCCCTCCGACGGTCTGGCACTCTTCATTCGATCCTGACGGGCTCGGGGGAGCGTTGCTACTCGTGTCGCGCGCCCGCACGGAGGCCTACTTGGTGGAGGCTGGGCGTCCGTTGCGCCGCCTCCCAGCCCATCGGGCCCTCGAAGGGAGCACGCTGCTCGGGGCCGTTCAAGCCCAAGGGACGTGGTACTTCGCGGTGAGCAGTGCAGCGCGTACGGTCCAGATCCTCCGTGTACAGCCGAATCAAGTCGAAGCAGTTCTGACCTTGCACAACGTCGCAGCGACCGGCGAAACCCGGCTCGTCCGAAATGAGGACGGCTCTTCGCTGGGGCTGTGGGTTACCGATGCAAAGACCCGTGGGGCAGCCACTCGCTGGTTCGTCTACCCCATTGACCTCCTTCGCAGCGCGGTCGCGACGCCCCGCATCATCAGCGATGATGCGCTGGGAAGGGCTCCAAGAGCCTGCGACTCCGACGACGCGGGATGGGTGCTCGAGGGCAGCCTGCCCCTCAGTCCGGACTTGGACATAGGAACCTGGGGCACTATCCGACCCAGTTCAGTACGGGCGCGTGTGCTGGCGACAGCGGGGGGACTCTGCGTGCAGTCCCTGATGGCGGAGGCGGCAGCGCGCCTGAACCCCAAGCCGTCCGCCTCCACGAGAGGTCGCGAAATAATTTCTCAGACCATCCCCCTCATAACACGCAGTCCCGATGACCCGGGGGACCGTTGGGTATTCGAGTGTCTGCACTAGGTACGAAGCCGCCGTCCTTTCAATCTTGAAAGGACGGCGCCGCAATCTCGAAATGCCAGGGGGCTCGGCGGAGGAACAGGGGGCTCCGGACAGCAATAGGAAGATTGCACTCCCACGTGCGAACTGCTACTTCACCTTCGTCCGCGTGGAGCGTGGCTGTCCCCCCCCCCGGCCCCTCTGCGCGGACCTTTTCTACCTCTGGGGAGCATTAGGAGCGGTCTCGACCGCCAGGTCGTTGCCCGAGTGCGCCGAGCTCCGTGGCGCGACGCGTAGCGGACTCAACAGCGTCCATCAGACCGGCGCGAACGCCCGCACGCTCCAGAGCGGCGAGACCAGCAATCGTCGTTCCTCCTGGGCTGGTCACCTGGTCCTTCAGCTTGCCCGGATGCTCACCCGTCTCCAGGAGGAGCGCCGCGGCCCCAAGCACCGTGCTCGCTGCCAGCTCCAACGCCTGAGGCTTCGGGAGCCCCATCTTGACTGCACCATCCGCGAGGGCCTCGATGACCAGCAGCACGTAGGCAGGACCGCTTCCCGATAGCCCCGTCACGACGTCCAGCAGCCTTTCTTCGACTGCCACGACACGACCAACAGCGAGGAACAGCTCCCGCGCCCAAGCTAGGTCTTCATCAGTGGCATGCGTTCCTTTCGCGATCGCGGTTGCTCCCGCTTGAACGAGGGCAGGCGTATTGGGCATGGCGCGCACCACGGCCGTCGATTCCGGCAGAAGCGACTCGATCACATCGCACGGAACGCCTGCCGCCACCGAGACCCAGAGCTTCGCAGCTAGACGCTCTGCCTCCATGCCAACGAGCACGCCGGGAAGAACCTGCGGTTTCACGGCGAGTACGATCACCTCGGCCCAATCGAGGAGTTCGGAGCTGTCCCGGACCACGCCAATCCCAAACTCGCTGCAAACGGCCTCGCGCCGAGCGTCGTCTGGCTCGCATGCCCTGATGTCGGCAGCCGCGCAGCGGCTGGAACGCAGCAGGCCCCGAATCAGAGCTCCCGCCATGTTCCCAGCGCCAATGAAAGCAATCCGTCGTTGATGCATCAACCCATCCGATCCTGGCAGGTCTGCCAGCGTTAACCGAACACCTTGCGCAGTCTACCCAACACCCCGCTGCTGCGCCGCTCCTCCTGCGCTCGCAGTTCAGCGTCCACCTCGGCAACCAAGCCACGCGCTCGCGAAGACATGGACTTGGGAACCATGACTTCGATGGACACGAGGTGTTGTCCACGTCCTCCCCGCCTGCGGGGTATGCCCAATCCTTTGAGCTCTATCACGTCGCCTGGCTGTGTCCCCGCCGGCACCTTGACGGCGGTTTCTCCGTGAAGCGTTGGAACCTGGACGACCCCACCTAGTGCAGCCACCGTGAACCGAACAGGGATCCGACTCTTGATGCTATCTCCGGAGCGGCGGAAGGTTGCATGGGGTGCTACCTCGACCACAACCTCGAGATCTCCGGGAGGATGGTCCGGGCTCAGCCGGTGCCCGGCGCCCCGAATCGTCCGCACGGCTCCCGTGTCTAGACCCGGAGGCACCTCGATGGGTACGGATCGTTGTTGACGGGTAAGCCCCTTGCCTGCACAGCGACCACACGCCACACTCGGGATGCGGCCGCGTCCGCCACACGCGGGGCAGGGGCGTTCGACGCCAATCATGAACGCTCCCTGAGTGAGACGCACGCGACCATGCCCGTAGCAAACGCGGCAGTCTTGAAGCAGTGTGCCGGGCTCCGAACCCCGACCACTGCAGTCAGCACAGAGATCCAGCGTCTCATAGGCAAGCTCCTTGGTGCACCCCAGGGCCGCCTCTTCGAAGCTCAGATGGAGGGTGTGCCGCGGTCTGGGATTCGACCCCGCGGAACGAAACCCGAACGCGCCCAAGAGGTCTCCGAGGATACTCTCCAGATCCCCAACACCACCGACCCCGGCGTGACGGGGTCCCCCGGTTCCTCTAGTCTCGAAGGCAGCGCTTCCATGGCGGTCATAAGCGGCTCGCTTCTCGGGATCACCTAGGATTTGATAGGCGCCGTTTATCTCGGTGAACCGCCGCTGCGCGTCAGGGTCACCCCGATTCCGATCCGGGTGGTGGCGTGCGGCTGCCCGACGAAACGCTGCCTTCACCTCTGCGTCGTCTGCAGCGCGATCAACACCCAGGGTCTCGTAAGGATCTCGCACAGCCAGCTAGTTAGCATGCCCGAGGGCCGGTACGCCAAGACATGTGTTCCCCGCGGGCTACGTCCGACGAAGCCCCCGGGCCGGCACGCTTCCTGGCGCCACGACGTGGCTTCTCTCCCTCGATTGTGATGAACTCGTCGGTAGATGTCGTCAGCCAAACCGGACGAGCGGCGCCACGAGAGCCGCACTCCCATCGAGCTTAAGGTCGAGTACAAGCGGGTGAACACCTTCTTTGCGGACTACACCCGCAATATCTCTCGAGGTGGTACGTTCATCGCCACGCAGCGTCCTCTCCCCGAAGGCACGGAGTTCATTTTCGCTCTCGGAGTGCCGGGGCTCGTCGAACCGCTGCGCTTGACCGGAAAGGTAATCTGGACCGTGGCCCCCAGCGACTCCAGTCCGGCAAATCCTGCCGGAATGGGTATCGAGTTCCAGTACTCCTCCGACGACGAGCGGCGATCCAAGGAAGCTGCGGTAGAGCGACTGTTGACCGAGCAGCTAGGGGAGCCGCTTGCGGCGCGCCTGCTGGGAAGGAAGCCGCACCAATGACCCGCCAGCCATCGGGTGCATGATGTGGCGAACCCCTGTTCAGGGGAGCTGTACGTTCGGGGAAATCTCCAGACGCAAAGGAGCCAGTTCTTCGCGGGCGATCAGCTCCCGGGCTATATCCACCTCCATCAACTCGACGGCCTCGCTCTGCGCCACGTCCCGGAGCCCGGGCGGTATGCGTTCGGCGCGAACACGCCAATTCGCCATCGTCGTGTAAAAGAGTGCCTCCGTTCGCTCGACGCGCCCCCTGGCCCGGCTCGTCAGGGTTTTGTCGTCAATCTTTCCAAGTGCCCAATCCCGTAGGGCCACCACCCACCGCATGTCATCCCCAATGCGTGCCATGGCCCGTTCTACCGTGCCGTCGCTCGGAACACCCTGCCTCAGCTCGAGCAGGCGCAGCCAAACGGCAACATAGACCAGGTCATCGTCCTCCAACTCCGCGTCAATCGCCTCGTGCACGGCGTCTCGTGCAGCGGGTAGCTCCCCGTGAAGCAATGCGCGGCGAGATGCATCGAGCACGGTCGCTGTCAGTTGGGCTTGTTGCGAACGAGACAACTCATAGGCGCGCCCCATCGCTTGCCGGGCCTCGACTGCGCGTCCATAGAAGTCCAGGACATGGGCCAACAGGCGCTCGACGGTCGCCTGCTCGGCGTTGGTGCGGGCGATTCGCCGTGCCTCCAAGGCGGCCGAGAGCGCATCCTCGAGGGTAGCCGCGACGTCACCCTTCCCGAACTGACGCTGGATCTCGGCCAGAGTAAGCAGCAGGCGCACTTTCGTTTCGTTCTGACCGGTGCGCGCCGCGATCTCGAGGGCTTTGCTGAGGGCGTTCATTGCCTGCTCAGCGTCGCCACGCTGGCGCTGAATTGCGGTGAGCGCCTCAAGGGCGGCAGTGGTCGGCTCGCGCCTGGCCGCGCGCTGCAACAGGTCTCGGGCGCGATCAAGGTTCGCCGCTCGCAGCTCCAAGGCACCCATCACGTACTCGAACCGTGCGACGCTCGGCTGAACCTTTGATGCATACGGGGCCTTGGCCGCAATGTCCAAGAGCGGCTTGGTCTCCTGGAACACCCGACGAGAGGCCTCGAGCTGGCCCGCTTGCTCCTCCATGACGAGCGCCTGCATGCACAAGGCGAGCGCCCACGACAAGTCTGCCGAAGAGGGTTTGCTGCCATAGACTCGACTCAGCATCAGTGCCGCCACTTCCGACATGCCGTACGCGGCCAATTCATGGGCGAGTGGCTTCACCGCCATCGTGCTGTTTGGAGCGCTACGATGCAGCTCGAGCGCCGCTCCCCAGGCAGCGCCACGTGCCACGTCGACCTCGACGGTCGAAGCCTGGAGCCCGGCCTCATTGATGGACTCATAGAGCCCAAACAGCTCGGCCCACGCCTTTTCGTCGTCATCGTACGCCGCTTGCTCGGCACGCTGAATCAACGCTGGAGGGACGAGCCCGGTGAGGTCCTCCCGCTCGATGATCTCCAGCGCCTGCCGAAGCCGCCCGTGACGCAGCATCAAGCCCACCAGGGTGATGCCTCCACCTTTGATGGCACGGTACGCTTCTAATGCTTCCTCGCGTTCCTCCGGCGTAGTTATCGGCAACTGCCCCAGATCCGACTCTAGAGCTCGGCGCATCCACGCCACGATGGCATCGCTCGCTTCGAGGAGCGCGTCCTCACTGGAATCGAGAAGAGCGCGCTGGACCCGGATTCTCTGCTTGCTACCGGCTGCCTGCAGCGGTCCCCCGCGCTCGATCAGATCCTCTTGCCAGGTCTCGAGCGCATCCAGGTGGGCAATCGTGTCCGCGCGCTCCGACTCGCTCTCGGCGAGCTCCACGAGCCACTGATAGATTGCCGTCGACTGTCCTTCGTTGCCCTTCCGAGCCAGAAGACCAACGACCTGCTTGAGAACAGCGCTGTGCCCCTCGAAGATCTTGGTGCGCTGCTCGCCAGCGCGTAGCATGAAGGCTGCGCCAGCGAACGAACGAAGCCCAGCCGCCGATTGCCCTGCCCGAAAGCGCTGTTGGGCTCGCTCCAGCTGGTGCCGCACCACCCCTGCCATCAAGTCCATTCGTTCTTCGGGCGTTCCCTCTTGAGCCAAGAGAACCCGATAGGCGCTCTCTGCATAAGCCTGTTCGTCGACGGCCACGGGGTTGAGCGGCGTCGTCGACGTCACCGGGATCGTGCTCGGCGCCGTCCCGTGCATCCCGGCGCCGCACCCGCTGGACAAAGCCATCGCAAGTGCGAAGGAAAATGGCTTTCGGAGCATTGCTCACAGTGTACACACGGTAAATCGCCAGGTGCCAACCCGTTCTGGCAGGCCCTTGGCAACCAAGAGCCGACGTGCAGCGCGTCTGCGCCCGATTCTCGCACCCGTTGGCCCCGAACCGGCCAAGTGACCGCACCGCCAACCACCGAATCGTCGCTTCGCGGGCGGTGGCCGTGCGGCCGCCCCCGACACCTCGCCCCGAGGTACCGACTCCAACTGACGCGTCCCGACATCGCACGCCAGAACCATGGCCTCAGCTCGTGCCCAGGCGGAAGCTCACGTCGCCGCGAACCGCCGTACACCGATCGAGGCTCTCGGGTTCACCTCCCGGAGCGACTCACGATGGCTGATCCGAATGCGCAAGGACGCCCCGAGAACTGGTTCCGCTCAGGTCTCGCAGGAAGTAGGCTGTAGAGCGCGTGACTCGGAAAGACCGGCCAGCTCCAGACCACCTCGCGGAGTTCGAGATCATTCGACGGCTCGGTGTCGGTGGAATGGCGGAGGTCTTCCTTGCCAAAAAGAGGGGGGCCGAAGGAACCTTCAAGCTGCTGGTCGTAAAACGAGTACTTCCTCAACACGGCTCGTCGCGCCGCTTTCGCACCATGTTCGCGGAGGAAGCCCAGCTCGCCACTCGTCTCAATCATCCGAACATCGTTCAGGTGTACGAGTTCCAGGACTACGGCGAGGAAGGCCAGCTACTCAGCATGGAGTACGTAGAGGGCCCCGACCTGCGGAAGCTGATGCGCGCCGCGCGGGCAAAGCGCAGCCGAATCCCGCCATTCGTCGGCGCGTACATAGTCGCTGAGGTCGCCAAGGGCCTCCACTATGCTCACGAGCGGCGTGATGAAGCGGGAAGTCCGATGGAGATCGTGCACCGCGACGTCTCTCCCCAGAATATCTTGCTCAGTTTCGAAGGGTCGGTGAAAATCGCTGATTTCGGCATTGCTTCGGCCAATCTCTTTCGCGAGGAGCTGGGAGTTCTCAAAGGGAAGACCGCGTACATGTCGCCGGAGCAGGCGCGCGCCGAGCGCGTGGACCGCCGAACGGACATCTACTCCCTCGGCGTCGTCTTCCACGAGCTGCTGACGGGGAGACCTCTCCATGGTGCGGCAGAGGGCCACGAGCTGCTCGAGATAGTGCGCGCGGGCAACGTCGAACCACCGAGCATGTTCGCCCGCGAGATTCCGACCGAGCTGGAAGCTGTTGTGATGCAGTCGCTGGCCAAGAACCCCGACGATCGTTTCGCATCGGCACGCGACTTGGCTGGCGCGATCACGCGGCTTCTGTTCCGAAAGCAGCAGCTCGTGGACTCCCACGTACTGGAGATGCTCATCGCGGATCTTGTGAGTCGGGAGCACACTTCGCCCGGGGTTCAGCAGCTCGAAGGCGCAAGTGCGAGTGCGAGTGCGAGTGCGAGCGTTGCACGCCGCTATGCCGAGGACGGAGAGTCGAGTTCGAGCGTCAAGGACGGCTACGGCTCGGAGGCAAGTGCACGCCGCTTCGGTCGGGTGTCACGCGGCCGCTCGGGTCGCGAGGTGCGGCACGTTGCGGTGGTGACGGTACGGGTACACGGGTTCGAACAGCTTCAGGAAGCGGCAGGTGCGGACAACGCGTCCCGGCTCGTGGAGCAGTTGCGGGGAACCCTCGACGAGATCGCATTCAAACGGGGGGCGCGCCTGGCCTGGGATCTCCACCGCTACGGGTTTCATCAGCGTCTCAGCGGCACAGCCCGCGCTGTGGTCGGTTTGATGGCGGAGCCGGGACGAGCAGCGTCGGACGCCGCGTGGCTGGCCGTCGACATTCATGAAGCGATCCAGGGTGCCAGCGAGGACATGCCGGTCGAGCTTCATGCAAGCGTCGGTATCGTCCGCGCTGTGGCTACAGGGACCCGCGACGAAGCTGGGCACCTGGTGCAGCACGCGGTCCAGGAGCCCGGCATTACACTGGCGGACATGTTAGCGTCCCAGGCTCCCGCTGGCGGAACGTGGGTCGCGGGGGGGCTGTATCGGCTGGTCCGACGCGAGTTCATCTGGGGGGATGCGCCAACCCTGGAGCTCGAGAGCAGCGGCGAGCGCAATCTCCCGCGAAACATGCGCATACACTCCCTTCTGCGTCCTCTCACTCGCGAGGAAAAGCAGGTAGCGCTTGCCAAGGCTTCGAGTGACCTGGTCGGTCGAGATGCCGAGATAGCCGACCTCCAGGCAGCATTTCACAAGGTCGCCAGCAAAGGCGACGAACCAGACGCAGGCAAAGCGACCGCGCGCGTCGTGTATGGAGAGATGGGAATTGGGAAGACTGCCCTGGTGACAACATTCGTCTCCGAGCTCACGAGCTCCGCGACCGTCGTGCGCGTCGAGTGCTCGCCCGCGCGGAGCGAGCTGCCGTTCTCCGCCCTTGCCGAGTGGTTCCGTGAGCTTGTCGGCGTCTCTCAAGAAGACTCTCTGGAGACAGTGAGAGGACGGCTTCTCGAGCAGCTATCGCTGGGCGATGATGCGGAGCAGAAGGAACGCCTCGTGCAGACCCTCGCTGGTATGGCGACGGGACTCGTCGCGGAAGCTGCCGACGAGGCGGAAGCTGCGTTCTACAAACAGCACCTCGAGACAGGCATGTGCGCTGCGCTCGCTCACGCGACCGAGGAGCACCCCCTCGTCGTCGTCATAGAAGGGCTGCAGTGGTGCGACCGCCCGACGCTCGAGCTCGCGCGTGACCTCCTCCAGAGCGCAGAGCAGCTGCCAGTGTTTTTGTTGTTGGTCTCACGCCCCGACGAGAAGCTCGCCACCCTGTTGGACGGAATCGTCCGGCTGGAACTCAAGGGCTTGAACGGCGACGACCAGGTTCGATTGCTCCGTACTAGGCTGGGCGCGAGCCACGGCGTGGAAGCAGTTTGCACCGATCTGTTGCCTCGTGTCGGCGGAAATCCCTTCTTCGCCCTGGAGATGGTCGAAGCACTCATCGAAAGGGGAGCGCTCGAGCTCCGCGATCGCCCCGATGGCACTCTCGAACTCGTCCGAACCGAGTCGGGGGCCAGCCCGGCTGCCTCTCTGCCGTCTACCTTGGAGCAGTTGATCGCCGATCGTCTGAATGAGCTTCCGGAAGACGAACAAGCCATCATCGAGTGGCTGGCCATCAGCGGCGGCCCCTTGAATCAAGATACACTCGATAACCTGCTCGATCGCGACAGCACCGATACCGTTGCGCGACTCTGCGCACGCGGACTCTGCGAGATGAAGGGCTCGGCGGTAGACGTTCGCCTTCCGCTGACGCGCGACGTCGCCTACCTATCCATTCCGACGGGCTCGCGGGTCGCGATGCACCGCAAGCTGGGGGAGCTCCTGGCGGAGACCCCCATGGGCGAAGGCCTGCGAGCAGCCGTGGTGGCACGCCACCTGGCTGGTGGAAACCGACGCACGGATGCCGCTGTCTTTTACTTGAGGGCGGCGTTCGCCGCACGGGGCAGCTATCAGCTTCGACTGGCGACGCGCTACTTCAATCGTGCCCTCGCTCTGCTCCCAGCCGAGGACGAACGTCGCCTCGACGCGCTGGAGTCGCTCGAAGCACTGGCACGTGTCCAAGGTCGGTCGCGGGAGAGGCGCCAACACCTGAAAGCTCTTCGCGAACTAGCACGGCGTAGCGGGAATCCCTTACGCGTTGCCACGGCGCTGCAGCGGACCGCCCTGCTCGAACTCGAAGCGGGGCACCTTGCCCGGGGCTTGGCTTCGGCGCAACAGGCGGAGCTAGTGGCCCATCAAGCGCAGGCCCACGTCATAGAGGTACGCTCCCAAGCCCTGGTCGCTGAGATGCTTCGCGACCTCGGCGATATGCAGGGCGCGCTCTCGGCGATGGATCGTGCCCTGGAAACGGCACGCAGCCCCGAGGTCCCTCCGAGACAGCGTGCCGAGGTACTGCGAGCACGGGGCACCCTGCTACATCGGGTTGGACGGGTTCACGAAGCCATCGAGGCTCATGCGGAAGCAATCGCCGTATTCCGCAAGGTTGGGGCACGCCGGCTGGAGGCACGAGCAAAGAACTCGCTGGCCTTCGCGATGTACGTGCTCGGGCGCTTCGAGGACGCCATCGCCCTCGGAACGGAGGCAATCCGCATCGACCTCGCCATCGGCGGCCGGTTTCAGATTGCACGAACTCTGAGCAACATCGGTCAAAGCTACGCCAGCCTCGGCGACTATGATCGCGGTCTCGGCTATCTGAAGCGCGCCCGCGAAGCTCACGAGCGCTACGGGGACCAAGACGCCCACGCAGACACCCTGCTATGCATGGCGGAGTTCCTTCTCGAGGTCGGTGACAAGGAACAGGCTCAGACTCTGGTGCAAGAGGCGGGTGTCCTCACGGAGATCAGCGGGAGCGCTTACGACCAAATCCATGAGAAGATACTGCGCGGCTTGCTGGCGCGCGCGGAAGACAGCTCGGCGGAAGCGATCATGTATGCTTTCGATGCAAGGCAGGCCGCAGAAGCCCAAGCATACGTCGCATTTCATTTCTTCGCGATGGCGGTAGAAGCAGCGGCGCGGGTCGACGCCCATGAGAACCACACGGGCATACTCCTGGCGACCACGGCTCTGGGAGCGATCGAGGCGGTTCAGGGTTCGGAGTACGGACTGGCGACTCGGGCCCTGTGCTGCGACGCCCTGGATCGCGCCGGCTCACCACAGGCGGCAAAGCTCCGCAGCTCTGCCGCCGAATACGCCCGCAGCTTGCTCGGACAGATCCGCGATGTCGAGCTGCGCGAGCGTTATCTCCACCGGCACCTTGTTCGACAGATCCTGAACGGAGGCCCGGGTCGTGATAGCGAGCGCTCCTCCTGAGACCGGAGGCCGGCGACACTCAAGAACAGCCGGCAAGGGCTTCTTCCAGCTCGCCAGCAGCCTTGGCGTCGCCTCGCTCACGCGCCAGCGCCAACCCCTGAGAAAGCCAGGTAGACGCCCTTTCATCGGCGCCCGATTCCAGCAGGATTTGTCCCGCCATCAGGTACATCGGAAGGTACTCTGGCTCGTGCGCGCGCAGCCGCTCAAAAACGCCCATGGCATCCTCCAAGCGCCCGGCTTTGCGGTACTCGAGGGCGAGGGCATAACGGGCGAACGCCTCCGCGGCACCGCTCTGCACTACTTGCTCGAGATACGTGAGGCGCTTGGTCGTCATGGGCGAGCCAATTCATAGAGCCACGAATCGGAGGTGACAACGGCTCACAGCAGAAGTGGCGCGTCTTGGGGGAACGGGATCCTGAGCGCAGCCGCGCCGCGAGTGACCCAGCCCTAGTAGCTCAGATACTGCGCGAGTACTTTGCGAACGCCAAACCCGGGAAAGCGCGCCACTACGGCGGGCGCAACCCCCATCTCGACCCGTTCCACCACTCCCTTGCCGAAGCGTTTGTGGAGCACGGCATCTCCCGGTCGGACGACGACGCCCGGTTCATCGCTCGGGGCTGGCTCGACTTCATCGCGTTCGATGAAGCGCTCGCCCGGTCGCAGCGTGATTGCCGACGTGCCCCAACGTGCGTCCGCCGAGCGCCCGTCCATCATACCTGGCCAGCACTCCGGATTGCCCACATGCTCGACGACGGCTGGGGGCAGGTTTCCAAGGAACCGGCTCGGCTCAAGATATCGGCTTCTTCCAAACAGCGTGCGAGACATCGCATGCGTGATGACGAGCTGGCGCCGCGCTCTCGTGATTGCCACATACGCGAGACGCCGCTCTTCTTCGAGCTCGTCTGGTCGTCGACCATCGACTCCACGGTATGGAAACACCTCCTCTTCCATCCCCGTAATGAAGACCGAGTCGAACTCGAGTCCCTTCGCAGCATGTACTGTCATCAGGAGAACGCAGGCGGTGTCTCGCATGGAATCGATCGCCGCCACGAGACACACTCGCTCGAGGTAGCCGCTGAGGGTCGCTGGCTCTCCGGCTTGCCCCGCGTCGTACTCGTATTCACTCAGGGAGCCGAGAAGCTCCTCGAGGTTTTCCAGTCTTGCGTCGCTCTCCGCCGTATCCTGCTGACGCAATAGCGCTCGGTAGCCCGTACGTTCGAGGACCTGTTCACCCAGCGCGCGCGGACCAAGCTCAGTTCGCGCCTGCCGCAGGTGCTCCATGAGATCGCGAAACGCCGCGAGGCGCCGTTTCGCTGCGCTCGCCAAGGCCGGACCACGGAGCAGAGCATCAATCGCATCGAAGGCAGACGTGCCTCGCTCCGCAGCCGTCTCGAACAGCTTCTCGATCGTCTTCGCGCCAATACCGCGCGTGGGGACATTGATGATTCGCAAAAGATCCGCGTCGCTCCGCGGATTCTCGACGAGGCGAAGGTAGGCGAGAGCATCCTTGACCTCCGCGCGATCGAAGAACCGGGTGCCGCCGATGATTTGATAAGGTATGCGGTCTGCGCGAAACGCCTCCTCAATGACACGCGACTGAGCGTGAACGCGATAGAATACGGCAATATCCGTCGGAGGCGTACCGCTGGCAATCGCTTCGGCGACGCTGGTCGCCACGGCGGCCGCCTCGTCCCGTTCGTCACGGACGGCGTGCACGACGATGGGCGCGCCGTCCACGCTGTCCGTCCATAGCTTCTTGGGCACTCGCTCTTCGGACGGCTCGATGACACCCAAAGCGGCGCGCACGATGTTGGCCGTAGATCTGTAGTTCTGTTCCAGCTTAACGATGGTCGCGTCCGAGAAATCCCTCCGGAAGTTGCGTATGATACGCACGTCCGCGCCTCGCCATCGATAGATCGATTGATCATCGTCGCCGACGACACAAAGATTGCGAGTGTGGGAGCTGAGCGCTTTGAGGAGACGGTACTGGGTCAGGTTGGTGTCCTGGAACTCGTCCACGAGCACGTGATCGAACATCTGCCGTAACTCTTGACCTGCAGCGGTGTTTGGATTCTCCGCGATTCGCATTACCTCTACGATGAGGTCCTCGAAATCAACAGCATTCGCCGCGCGCAATGCGGATTGATACGCTTCGTAGAGCGTTCGGTGGGTCCGAGCGAAGAAGTCACTGTCATCAATGGCATCTGGGCCTCGTCCCTCGCGCTTGTCCACATGGATCCGAGACAGCACCGCCTTTGGCGGGAACTGCTTCTCATCGACTTTGAGCGTCTTGATCGCACGCGCGACCACAGCCTTCTGATCGCTCTCGTCGTAAATGAGGAACTCGCGCCCAAGCGACGCCTCCGCATGGTACCGTCGGAGCAAACGAGCACAGACAGAATGAAAGGTACCTACCCAGAGGTCCCGTACGATGCTCGTGCCAGCAATCTGTTCCAGCCTCGCCCTCATTTCTCCCGCAGCCTTGTTCGTGAACGTGACCGCGAGGAGTCGGTACGGGGGCACGGCGTGCCGCGAAATGAGGTTCGCAATCCGGTAGGTGATAGTCCTCGTCTTTCCGCTCCCTGCACCAGCAAACACCAAAAGTGGTCCCGCAGAATGAAGCACGGCCTGCGTCTGCGGCTCGTTGAGTTCAGGCATCACCGTGGGGGGCCTACCGCCGGACACTCACCAGCTCAAGGAAAGCCGGCGCACCTGAGGTGGTCAACCGCGGAGCCCTGCCGCGAACAGTGCTGACCAGCCAGCCGCACCCAAATCTGTGCGTCGCCCATGGCCGGCATGATCATTGCTATGCACGAGCTCCCGCTCCCGTACTACGATCGCCTCGACGAGCCGGCAGTGGCTCGCCAACCTTCCGGAGCAGATGATGAGCCGCGAAGATGTCAGTGCGGAGTTCGTAGCCGACGACGATGCGACGAGCGCGGAATGGACGTTCCTCGACGGCAAACCACCCTGGAAACACGCGAGGCGGAGGGAGGTGCGAAGCGTCCGCCTACCGAGTTACGGAGCCGTCAGCCCGCACGCGTGCGCAGGGTGCTGCGCTGAGCCTACCCAATCCCTTCGCGAGCGCGGTCCGGGCGGCGCGACGCTCATCGTGCCGTACTGCAATGAGTGCCACCGGGATGCGGCGGCCGTCGTCACGGCGCGGATTAGTGTGGTCGCCGCATCGGCGCTCCTAGGCATCACTGCGGCCGGGATACTCCCACTCGTGCTTCCAACGCTCGGAGCCGTGGTGCACGCCGGACTGTCTGGGACCCTCGCGTTTTTCCCAATGGCTTTCGCTGTATGGCACGGTCGGGCCCGACGAGGCGGCTCTCGGTGGTTCTGGGGCGAGAAAGCCGGTTGGTGGGGACCTCGCGGTTTCTTTCTTTGCGCCAACGCCGAGTGGGCACAACGCCTAGCAGCCGCGAACGGCTCTGCGGCAGCTCGAGTGGTCAGCAGCAGCGGCGGCCGCTCACGATGGTTGCTCTTCGGACCGGCCGTGAGCGTCGTGCTGGCCCTCGTCACCTATCCTGCGTACCGGGCGCCCGTGAGAATCCTCAACCTCACGGACTCACCTCTCATGATCACGGTGGATGGTCGGGCCGCTGTCGAAGTGGCGCCCAGCAGCAATGAGAGCGCAAGGGCCGGGTCCCTGGTAGAGTGGCCTACCGGCAGACAGGAGGTCCTCGCCATTTCGGAAGACGGGCGGGAAATCGCGCGGCGCAGCGTGCATATCCGAGCCGGCCGGGAGCATCTGTTCGCCCCGAAAGCAAATGGAACCTGCTTTTGGACGGAGACCAGCGGGTATGGCAGGGCTGGCCATGCGTCCCGGCTAGTCGCCCCTTTGTCCTCTGGCACCGACTTCTGGGTCTTGCCGCGGATCGACACTTGGTTCGCGCCAAACCCGACACAGGTGGAGGACGCACGCTCGACAGGCGGGGTCCTCGTCGCGTTGCGACAGGCTCTCTGCGAGGAGGCCCCCGATCAGGCCCAGGCCCCGGATACGTTCTCGACCGGGCAGTGATTGGCAGCGCGCAATCAGTGGCTATAGTGTCGCCCTCGTGAACAAGAGCTCCGAAGAATCCACAACGAAGACAGCGACCTCCAAGGAGGGCGAGAAAGCAAGCACACCGCCACAGGGCGTCGCGGAGGGTGGCGCAGCGGCTGGGGTCGATCCGGCGTCCAGGCTGCCGGATTCGTCCAGCGACAAGACCAGCGGCGGCGAATCGGATGCTGGCAGCTCGCGCGCAAGCGGAACCTGGAGCAACCCGGCGTCCAGCACCCTCGACGATTCCGAGCCACCCCAGGAGGCGCCTGCAGACGCCACGGTAGCGGGCGATCCATCGCAGCGCGCGGCGCAGCCGGAGGCATCCAGCTCCCAGGAGGCGGAGGAGACGACGGCCACGGAAGAACTGACAAGGGTGCGCGACCAGTTGCTTCGCACCGCGGCAGACTTCGACAATTTCCGGAAGCGCTCACGGAAAGAGGTAGCCGATGCCGAGAAGCAAGGTCGTAGCGAGCTGCTTCGCGAGTTGCTGCCCGTTTTTGACAACCTTGAGCGTGCCGCAGCCCATGCCAGCTCGGCGACCGAAGTCAAAGCACTGGCTGACGGCATCGATCTGGTAATGCGTCAGTTCCTCGATACGCTCTCGAGGATCGGGATCGAGCGGATCGAGACCGTCGCCAAACCCTTCGACCCCTCCGTTCATGAAGCCATCCAACACCTGCAAACATCGGAACACGCCCCCGGGACAGTGGCAGCCGAGGTGCAGGCTGGATACCGCATGGGAGATCGGCTCGTCCGCCCGGCCATGGTTGTTGTGGCCAAAGCGCCCAGCCAGTAGCACGGCCCGAGCACCACGGCCCGAGTAGCACAGTTGCGGCCGCTCCCCCTTGGGGTCGCCCGAACCTCGTCCCATGCGCGCCGGCTACGTTCCGCCGTTGAAGTGCGGCCCCGACTGGGAGTAACTTCGAGCTGATATGGGTAGAGTCATCGGGATCGATTTGGGGACGACAAACTCGTGCGTGTGCATCGTCGAGGGACACAACGCTGCCGGTCGCACGGACGTGAAGGTAATCCCCAACGCAGAGGGCGCGCGAACGACGCCATCGATCCTGGCCTTCACGCGCAGCGGTGATCGCCTCGTCGGACAAGTCGCCAAACGCCAGGCCACGACCAACCCTGTCAACACCGTCTATGCCGTGAAACGCCTGATGGGGAGAAAGTTCGATGATCCGGAGGTAAAGGCTCACCGAGAGGCCGTGCCCTACAACATCGTTCGACACTCGAACGGAGATGCCTGGGTCGAAGTGGGTGGCAAGACGATGTCTCCCCCAGAGATCGCGGGCATGATCCTCAGCTCATTGAAGGGGACGGCGGAAGCATACCTGGGTGAGACAGTTACAGAAGCGATCGTCACGGTCCCGGCCTATTTCGACGACGCTCAACGGCAGGCGACCAAAGATGCGGGGAGGATAGCGGGACTCGAGGTGAAGCGTATCCTCAACGAACCCACCGCGGCGGCGTTGGCGTACGGGCTGGACAGCGGCGGTTCGGAACGTATTGCGGTGTACGACTTGGGCGGTGGCACCTTCGACATCTCCATCCTCGAGATCGCCAATGGGGTATTCAACGTGAAGGCGACCGGTGGGGATACCCATCTGGGCGGCGAGGATTTCGATGTTCGGATCATCGACAAGCTCGCAGAAGAGTTCCAATCTGCACACGGCATCGACCTACGCAGCGACAAGATGAGCCTGCAGCGCCTCCGCGAAGCCGCAGAGCGCGTTAAGCACGAGCTTAGCTCTTCGTTGGAGACGGAGATAAATGTCCCGTTCATCGCATCGGGACCTGCCGGTCCCGTACACCTTGAGCGCACAATGAAGCGCAGCGAGCTCGAGATCCTTACGCGGGATCTCATCGACCGCACGATCAGCTGCTGCAACGGGGTGCTCAGGGACGCAAAGCTCTCGCCGAAGGACATTCAGCAGGTTGTCCTCGTGGGTGGCATGACTCGTATGCCCGCTGTCCAGAAGGCCGTACGCGAGCTCTTCGGACGTGACGCAAGCAGGGAGGTAAACCCGGATGAGGTAGTCGCCGTGGGCGCAGCAGTGCAAGGCGCCGCGCTAGCAGGTCAAATCGACGAGGTCCTGCTCCTCGACGTCACACCGCTCTCGATTGGCGTCGAGACGGGGGGTGGCGTCTTCACGAAGCTCATTCCGCGTAACACCACCGTTCCCACCGAGAAGTCAGAGATCTTCACGACCAGCATGAATAATCAGCCCTTCGTGCCGATCCACATCCTGCAGGGGGAGCGTGACATGGCTGCAGACAACCGCAGTCTCGCGCGCTTCGAGCTCAGCGGGATCCCGCCGGCCCCGCGCGGAGTCCCCCAGATCCAAGTAACGTTCAGGGTAGACGCGAACGGGATCTTATCAGTCGAGGCGACGGACCTCGGGACGCGGCGAACTCAGACGGTCAAGGTGACGCCCACCTCCGGCCTCTCCGAGTCGGAGATCGGGCGGCTCGTGGACGAAGGCGAGCAGTTCCGCGAGAGCGACACGTTGCGCAAACAGCTGGCAGAGCTTCGGAACCAAGCAGAAACACTGATCTACACGACAGAGCAGGCCCTGGAGGGCTACGCGGATCTGCTCGACCAGCAACGGATCACCGGAATGCAAGAGGACGTGGAGACGCTGAGGCTGCTGCTGGAGAGCGGGGCGGACCTTGGCTCGATACAGGACGCCTACGCCCGACTCGAGAACACCACGTTTCAGATCGCAGAGGCTCTCTACGGCGACGCTTCCGAATAGCGGGTCTCAGGGAGTGCGCCGCAAGCGCTGCTGCTGCCTGGCATACTCAGGCTAGGCAACTCGCCAAACGCACAGAACTCCGCCTACGACTCGCTGGCCCCAGCAAGCCGCTTTTCGATGGCCTCCAGGTGAGCGTTCACCTGCGGGTCGGTCTGCCGCAGCGACTCCACGCGTCGGACCGCGCTCATGACGGTCGTGTGATCGCGGTTCCCGAAGGCACGCCCCAGCTCGGGGAAGCTGCACTTGAGCCTCTGCCTGCACAAGTACATGGCCACCTGCCTCGCAAACGCGATGCTCTTGTGGCGATCCTTGCTCAGCAGGTCCGCACTCGATAGGCGGAAGTGACCACATACCGCTCGCTGGATGTCCTCGACGCTCATCATGTCGGGACTCTGCGGCGCCACCACGGCCAGCTCGGCTCGTGCGAATGCTTCATCCACGGGTTTGCCCGTCAACGACGATTTCGCGGCCAAGCGAATCAACGCGCCTTCCAGTTCGCGAACGTTGCTCTGCACACTCTGGGCGAGCAACACGGCAACTGCGTCCGGGAGCGAGATGCCCTCGATGTGCGCCTTCTTCTTGACAATCGCTACTCGCGTTTCGAGCTTTGGCACCTGAATGTCCGCCACGAGCCCTGACGTGAAACGGCTGACGAGACGTTCCGGCATACGCTGCAGTTGCTGCGGGTACTTGTCGCTCGTGACGACGATTGGTTTGTCCACGTCGCGCAATGCATTGAAGGTGTGAAAGAACTCCTCCTGAGTCTGCTCACGCCCTGCCAAGAACTGGATGTCATCCACGAGCAGGAGATCGCACTCGTTTCTGTAACGAGCGCGAAAACTGTCCATTGCTTGGTGTTGAATTGCTTCAATGAACTCGTTTGTGAAGCGCTCTGCTGAGACGTAGATGATCTTCGCCTCGGGACGCTGCTCGAGCATCTTGTGGGCGATAGCGTGCATGAGGTGGGTCTTGCCCAGACCGGTGCCTCCAGCAATGAACAGCGGGTTGTAGCGAGGACCAGCTCCTCCTGCGGAAGCTTGAGCAGCCGCGTAGGCAAGTTCGTTCGATGGGCCCACGACGAAGTTCGCGAAGGTGTGCTTCGGGTTCAGTATGGCAATCACGGACTCCCATACTGGCCTCAGGCGCGGCGGCAGGACAGAACGAGGTGCCGGTCTGACGGATCGTGGCTGTGTGCTTGGGGGGACGGAGTCACGAGTACCAGCCCGACTAGGCGGCACGCTGCGACTGTCCGCCCGCTCTGCCACTGTACAGATCGGACTGGTCAGCTTGCCATCAATGCTCCACTCGACACGCACATCACCTAGGGTGCCATCGCCGCTCAACCGTTGAATGTGATCGAGTAGGTCTGGGAGAAAATGCGCCTTGACCCAATCGCGCACGAACTCGTCGCGCGCAGTCAGTGCCAAGACACCTTGGTCGAACCGGTCGAACTGCACGCCCGAAAACCACTTCTCGAAGGTCGCCGGGGAGCGCCCCTTGGTGTGCTCGACCGCCGCCCGCCAGACTTCGATGGAATGCGAGGAACTCAACATCTTGCCGCTGTGTGCCACTGCTCGAAATGTAGAAGAGACAGGACTCCCCAGGTTATCCACACCCCTGTGGAGTAATCAGACCCGATCTTTCGTCTCACGTGCCCGCGAGCCCGGAGGGCCCGCCGACTCTGGTCCAAGAGTCAACGTGCTCATCGAACGAAGTGAACGGACTATCTGATGCTAGTTGGATGGATCGGGAAGGCATTGGTTTGCACCAAGACCAGACCTTCCGTCCGGCTTTGGACTGCAGACCACTGCCGCCTGCTGAAGAGTTCACGGAGGTAGCACCGCTCGCAGGGAAACTTCAATGCTCGATTTTTCACAGAATCGTGATCTCCAGTAAAACCTGCGGAGAGGACCAGCTCCAATTTCTCGGCGCTGGCAGCCGCCGCACTCCCGCGAGGCGCCCGCAGCCGCGGAGGGCTCAGTAACGCCTGGAACAAACAAAACAATTCGGAGAATGCCATCCCATCAGCGACGCATCCGGCATCAATATCCGCAGTTGGCCACGTCAAGGGTCAAGGGGCACTTTCGGGATAGGGCAACAAGCGGTGCGGACCCGCCAACCTTCCATTGTATGCCAGCGCCGAACAGCGCGCCTGAACCGGGCCCTGACACAAAATTCTTTGCCCGTCAGAGGAATGCAGGCTAGCAGCCAGGCAACCTAGGCGATGCTACGTGTACCTAATCCGACCCGAGCGAATTCCAAGCTCGCGGCCCTGCTCGGCGGGTTGGCACTGGCTGGGGCCCATGCAATTGCCCTGCCCGCATCCGGGGCCAATACCGTCCCGCAAGAGGTGGGCTATGGGCAGGGAACCATCGAAACAGGCCGAAGCACGGCGGTCGGCGGCGCTGATCGTGCCCTGAGCAATTCGCTCGGCGCACTGTTCATGAATCCCGCCAACATGGCATCGAACCGGGTCTATCATATCGGCGCGCTGGTCTCGGTCATGCCAGAAGCCGATCGCCAAACCTACGGTGCCGCAGCCGTGGACAGCACGACCCCCGTGGCGGGAGGGCTGGGCGCCACCTACAACAAGCAGGATCCCAACGGACTTGACCGCGTCTGGACGGATGTGCGGTTTGCTCTCGCCTACCCGTTCTCGGAGCAGTTCTTCATGGGTGTTGGTGGCCGCTATTTATGGGTCGAACAGAACGGGCTCGGGCCGCTTGGCTATAGCCTTGCCTCCGGCGGGCTTCCAAACGGTAAGATCATCCGCGGCATCGGTCTCGACGCGGGGGTCACCATACGGCCGGTTCCGGAGCTTTCGCTGGCCTTGGTCGGGAACAACATCAATGATCCAGGGCACGCGCTTCAGCCGACGACGCTCGGCGGCGGTATTGGCTACGGCGCCGACCTGTTCACGATCGAAGCAGACGCCGAAGCCGACTTCAGTACTTGGCAGAACACGGAGTATAACTTCATGGGGGGAGCGGGCTTGCTCCTCGCCGACAACTATCCCGTTCGGGCCGGCTACCGTTTCGAGCGCGGCCCAAGAACACACGCCGTGTCCGCCGGGATTGGATACGTCAGCCGTTTCTTCGGTGTGGAACTCGGCGTCCGCCGACTCGTCGCGGGAGAGGAGGCAACGCTCGTTACCTTGGACCTGCGCTATCATGTGGAGGCGAGCGGAATGGCGGGAACCGCCATGGACGCATACTAGTCTCTTGACGGCGAGGTCCTGACCAAGTCTGGCAGAAAGCGGCGCGGCCCCGCTGCAGGCTTGAGGACGCCACTGTTGGCAGGGGTGCAGCGAGCTAGGGCGACACGAAGAGCTCGCGTAGCCCAAGGCCGCCGAAGCAAGGCCGGTGATGCCGGCGGAGGTCAGTGAGGTAGGACTGATAACGGCGACGGGTGCGCTTGATGTCGCGTATCCGTAGACACCTGAGCTACCTCGACTACTCGCCGCGTCATGCTCACGCCGCGCCGGCCAAACGAGTCATCGAAGCCAAACGCTCGCTGTATCGCTTCACACGAATCGCTGACCTCGTCCTCCTGACAGCTGAGGGGTGGGGCTTCCCCGCGACGCCCGATTCCCTGCTGGTTCCGGCTCTGCCGGCTCAGGACAGCGAGGACTCGAGCAGATCGTATAGAGGCGCAAGATCGAGCGTCGAGACGGGCTCCTCCTCAGCGTTCTCTTGGGGAAACGTGTCGCGCAAGAGCTCGCAGCAGCGGGGGTTCCAGAACCAATCCTCGTCGAAGGACTGGACGAGTCGCGCTTGCGTTCGTGCGGCCGCCAACAGCCCGAGCAGACTGGGGCCTGCCCCAGGACGCAAGCGAGGAAGCGCTCCCGCAAACTCGCCGGGCAAAGGGAAGTTCAAGGCCTCCGCCGCGGCCTCGCGGAAGTGGCTGCGAAACGCAGGCCGGCCCAGCCCGATGCCCCCTTCAAGCAGGCATCGCAAGGACAACCAACGCGTCCAACAGAGAATACTCCTCGCGAGCACGCGGCGCTGACGCAGCGCCGATTCGCGCGAGAGGCCTTGACGGCGCCGGGCAAACTCACCGTTCAAGGGGAGAAGCGCGAGCAGGCCGCCACGCGCTTTCTCCGCCAGACGCGCCGGGTGACGCCAGAGAAGAAAGGGACGCGCTCGCGTCAACTGCGCGTCGGCCCAACACTGTCCGAAGATGGCGAAGGCGCGCTGCCAGCTCGCTGCCCCCAAAGCCCGCGGGGCCGCCGGGAATGATGGGCGAGACGCCCCGAGCCACGAATCAGCCCCAAGGACCTCCTGCACGGTGCGCCAGTTCAGGTGACCCGGCCATCCATCGCCGCAGCTCGATCCCAGAGCGCAATCCAACCAGCTTGGAAACTCCAAGCCGAGGCCCCCATAGAGCTCCTCGCTGAGAGCGAGCCAGCGATGCGTCACGCCTTGATACGCCTCGCGTGACTCGAGCTCGCCCAGATCGACTCTCAACAGGGCGGCAAGCTCGGCCCTCCCCTCTTGCCACCGGATGCAGACATCGGCAGCGTGAGAGCAGATCGCCTCAAAGGAGCGCGCCCAGACATGCCGGCGGTGCGGATCGTCGAGGATACGGTGCACGACGGCGCGGGGTGACAGCTCGCCGGCTTCGGGCTCGGACACCGGATGCAGCTCTTCGTACCAAGCGTGAGCACAGCTCCCCCGGAGCTGCGCGAGTCTGTCGTTCTCGACGAGTGAGAAAGCCCACTGGCGACGGCGCTCTGACCCGGCGCCACTTGCGGGGAGCGACGCGCTGCGCCACCAAAGAGCTTCCGGATCGGCAGAAGCGGCGAGCACCCCATCCTCCTCAGCTCGCACGCGAGAAACGCTCGTGGAGATCAGGCCGCGCGCCAGTGCTGCACGCTCGATCTCCAGGTCCAACAACTCCTCGCCGAGCTCCGTATACATGGTACGCACGCCGGCAGCGTAACCTCCGGCGCCCTCCGCGAAAAGGCGTGTCGAACGCCCGTGCGCAGTAATCTTCACAGTACGCGCGCAGCCCCCAGTAGCACAAACAGTCTAGCCTCGATGTCCCCCAGAAAACTTCCAGTGATCCAGGCCACGGCACCCAGTCAAACGCCGGTACGTCCTCCATGGCAGTGGGTTTTCCTCGGAGCAGGGCTCGCCTTCGCGCTCTGGCTCCCCTTGGCGATCCTTGCGCTGTGGCTAACGTCGAAGCTGGGTATGTGGTTGTCTCCACCTCGACCCTCGGGATGGAGGCTGGCACTCGTGGTGGCACCCGTTCCCCTTTCCTACGCTCTGGCTTGTGGCGCGGCGGGAGCGATCCTGGCCAGAATCGCGAGGCCCCTTCACGTTTGGCAGGTCGCCTTGGCGGGGGCGGCAGCCGGCAGCACCTCCGCGATCATCGCGCTGCTCAGCGGTTCGCTGGAGCCTTGGCCCGTCGCCCTTGCGAGCTGGCTCGTGCTTGCCAGCGCTGGCGCCCTACTCATGGGCTCCGGGTACCGCATCGGGCGAGAGCCAATGTAGGCATCGTGGCCGGCTCGTGATCTGGCCTCGACGCTCATTGGCTCGAACGCTAGGTTTGCAAGCCATGAGCCAGCTTGACGAGGAACTCGAACGCGCCGCTGCGGACGAGACAGCCCAGCCGGTCACGACCTCTCAGGACCCAGCACAGGAGAAGCCTAAGCGGAGCTTGGGCCTGCTCGCGGTGCTCCTCGGCCTCGGCGGACTGCTGTTGCTGCTCGTCTTCAACAGTTTCGAAGGCGCAGCCGTATACTCGAAGGGAGTCGACGAGTTGCTCACCGCGCGCCAAGACCTGATTGGGCGAAGCATTCGTGTGGAGGGCATGCTGGTCCCGGGCAGCCTTCGCAAACGAGACAAACCGTGCGAGTATCGGTTCGAGCTCATGAAGAACCGGGCAACCATACCCGTACGTTACTCACAGTGCATCGTACCCGATACTTTCCGTGACATCCCTGGAATGGAAGTAAGCGTCACTGCCGAGGGTCAGCTGGCGGCAGCGGGCCACTTCCAAGCGAAACAGATCATGGCGAAGTGTCCGTCAAAGTACGAAGAGAAGATGCGCGGCGGCGAGGCCGTTCCATACAATCAGCCCATCCCGCCAATCGAGCCCGGCGTCGACGGCCCCACCTCTAGACGCTAGGAGACCTGCCAACCATGTGGGACCGATTCCTGCGCGCCTGCAGGTGCGAACAAGTAGATGCAACGCCAGTCTGGTTCATGCGACAGGCGGGCCGCTACATGGCCGAGTACCGCGCCATCCGCGAGAAATGGACGCTGCTCGAGATCTGCCTGCAACCCGAGCTCGCGGCCGAGGTGACGCTACAGCCTGTTCGAGCGTTCTCCGTCGACGCGGCCATCCTTTTTGCGGATATCCTACTCCCGCTAGAGCCGATGGGCGCGCCCTTCCATTTCGCGAGCGGGGAGGGCCCCGTTGTCGAACACCCGGTGAGGGACGCCAGCGACGTGGCAGCCTTGAGGATCATCGAGCCCGAAGAGACGTTACCCCACGTGCTGCAAGCAATCCGAATACTCGCCCGGGAACTGGCGGGGCGGACGCCCCTGATCGGTTTCGCAGGCGCTCCCTTTACCCTCGCCAGCTACCTCGTGGAGGGAGGCAAGAGCAGCCATTACGTGACCACGAAGCGCCTCATGTACGAAGCTCCCGAGGTCTGGCACGAGCTCATGTCGAAGCTCGCGGAGGTGGTGAGGCGGTATCTGCGGGCACAGATCGCCGCAGGCGCGCAGGCCGTTCAGCTCTTCGACTCCTGGGTTGGCGCCCTATCGCCCGCGGACTACGTGAGCTTCGTGCAACCTCACGTGCGTCACATCTTGGCGGACGTTATGACGACGGGTATACCGGTCATCCACTTCGGCACGGGCACCGCGACCCTGCTGGAGCTTCAGCGAGACGCTGGCGGTAGCGTGATCGGGGTCGACTGGCGCACGCCGCTGTCCGGCGCGCGCCAGCGGTTGGGGCCTCTGGCACTCCAGGGAAACCTCGATCCCATTCTCCTCATGGCACCCCGCGACGTACTCCGCAGTCGGATCAAGGAAGTGCTGGTGGAAGCTGGTCCGGGCCCGGGCCACATCTTCAACCTGGGCCACGGAATACTCCCCCAAACCTCTCCAGACCAGGTTGCCTACTCGGCGGATTTGGTGCACGAACTGTCTGCGCGGTAGAGACTCGGGAATGGGTCCCGAGGCACCGGTGCCGAGAGCCACCGTCCCATGCCGCACGATTCTTGGAGCGGCAGATGGATAGCCAGACCCCTCACCTGGCAGTTGTCGGGGGTGGAATCGCCGGACTCGCCACCGCGTATGCCGCAAGTCGCCGGGGAGCACGAGTCACGCTCCTCGAATGCCAACCACGCATCGGCGGCAACATCAGAACCGAGCTGATCGATGGATTCCTCATCGACGCTGGACCTGACGCCTTCGTCCGCACCAAGCCAGACGCGACCCAGCTGTGCGAGGAACTCGGGCTCACGGCTGACCTCATCAGCACCCAGTCCAGAAACGTGTACGTGGCACATCAGGGAAAGCTTGAACTGATGCCAGCGGGCATGGCGCTCGCCGTGCCTACCCGGCTCGGCCCCATGCTGCAGACCCCGCTGCTCTCCTGGCGGGGCAAGATGCGGACTCTCGCCGATCTCTTCATCCGCGGCCGGGAGTCCGACGAGGACGAAGCGCTCGGTCATTTCATTGCGCGTCGATTCGGGAAGGAGGCAGCCGAGAGGCTGGCCGCGCCGCTGTTGGGTGGCATCTATGCTGGAGACGTCGAGGAGTTGAGCATCAAGGCGACCTTTCCTCAGCTCCTCGCTCTCGAACGCTCGCATGGCAGCCTCATCATGGGCCTTTTCGCAGCGCAGCAGCGGCGTGAGGGCGGCCTCGACTCCAGCCGCTCCCGGCTTGGCGCGCTCACAGCCGTGTTCCGGTGGTTGCGAAGAGCGCCCCACGAAGCGCCCAGTCCATTCTATTCGTTGCGAGGGGGCATGCAGCAGCTCACTGATGCAATCGTTGCCGCTTTGCCCGCAGGCAGCATCCGCACGGGGGTGGAGGTCACCGGCCTCCGTCCGCCAACAGACGATGCTGCACGTTGGGGGGTGGACTTGGCCGGTGGGGAGGGCCTAGAGGTCGATCGCGTCGCCCTCTGTGTACCTGCCTACATCGCGGCGCGCTGGATACCCGACAGCCACGCGCGCGACATACTCTGCCAAATCCCTTACGTCTCGACGGCTACGGTGTTCCTTGGATTTCGGCGAGAGCAGCTGGCGCACTCGCTCGACGGCGTCGGATTCATCGTACCCAAAGGAGAGGGCTCTCTGATGGCCGCTACCTGGGTAAGCAGCAAATGGGAACACCGTGCACCCGAGGGCCACGTACTCCTACGGGGCTTCATCGGCGGCCGGCGAAATGAGCACCAGCTTGAGCAATCGAGCGATGAAGACCTGATCCGCCTGACGCTCGAAGAGCTGCGCCGCTATATGGGCCGCATCGAGACGCCCATCTTGACGCGAGTCTACCGCTACACGAAGGCGAATCCGCAACCCCTGGTCGGACACGAGGGCAAACTCGAGGCCATGCGGCAGCACCTCGCCACCCTGCCGGGCCTGACGTTGGCGGGCGCAGCCTATGGGGGCGTTGGCATCCCGGACTGCATCAGGCAAGGCAGGATGATTGCCGAAAATCTGGTCTAGACGACTGTTGACGCCGCCATTCGTTTGCTAGACTCCGCCGTCCTCGTACTCCGGCATCGTCTAAAGGCAGGACAAGGGACTTTGAATCCCTGAATCTAGGTTCGAATCCTAGTGCCGGAACTAGAAGCCGAGCTCGCCGTCGGGGAGTATTCCCCGCGTTACCGGGCGAGCCGGCTCAATTCGGCCACGCCTAGCCCGTCTCTCAGGGAACTCGGGGTCGGGAATGCTGTCGGAGGGCTTTACCATGGTGGCCAGCAAGGTGAGTGTACCCGAGAGCGCGACCGTAGCAGCTGGCCGTCCAAGGTCCCTGCCCTGCATTGGAGGGTCAGACCGAGCACCGAGGTATTCGGCTCCGGAGCTGTCACCCTGATACCCACCCACGGCACACTCATGGCAGCCTAGGTACGCACCGTGCCTGACACAGCAGACAGCGAGGACCTATTCATCAAGCGTCTCAAGGCGCGAGACGAGCGCGCGTTCAACGAGCTCGTCGAGGTCTACGGCGGTCGCGTCTACGGGCTCATCTACCGCATGCTAGGGCGGCGCGATGAAGCCGAAGACATGGCTCAGGATGTATTCGTCCAAGTCTTCAAGAAGATTGACCAGTTCCGGGGCGACTCCAAGCTCGCGACATGGGTCTTTCGGATCGCCGTGAACCTATGCAAAAACCGCACGATATACCTCGCGAGGCGCCATGAAGCAGCCCAGACGGAGCTCGAGCCGGTCGCTGCGCGTGCCGCGCTGACACAAGCCAAAGGGGTGACGCAGGGGGAGCTCGAGCGGCCCGATCACCTCGCCGAAGGATACCAAGTCGAACGAATCGTACAACGCTGCCTCGGCGAGCTACATCCGGAGTTTCGAGAAGTGCTGATCCTGAAAGACGTGGAGAACCTGAGCTACGACGAAATCGCGGAGATCACGGGTTTGCCCGAGGGTACCGTCAAGAGTCGAATCCATCGCGCTCGTGCGGCGTTGAAAGCAAGCGTCGAAAGAGAGCTGGGAGATGCGATCCCATGAACCAACCCCGAACGCCCCACCCAAACCTGCGCGAGGACAATAGTTCCTCTGCCGAACGGCCGCAACCGTCTGAACCCTCCGTCGCTGCGAGGAGGAGCGACGAGGACGAGTTGCCGTCCCTACTGCGTCGCGTCATGACGGAAACCGTGCCTCCCGTCGATGTGCTCGCTGGTGTTCAGCAGAAGCTGCGGGAGAGGAGTGGAGGCAAATTCTACGCAGATCGCTGGAGTACGGATCGGTTTCCTCCCGTCCAGACGTACCTCATCACCAGCGCGTTGATGCTCTCCGTGGTGCTGGTCACGTATCTAGTGCTCCGCCCGCTCTCAGGGGAACCGGAACGGGCGCCTGCTCCATCTCCAGTCAGGATCATTGCGCCCCGCTAAGCCTGGTCAATCGTTCCCGGGGGGCCCTACTCGACCCAGCGAGCAATCACACAGGTGATGTTGTCGGGTCCTCCCGAGGCGTTGGCACTCGCGATCAGCTGACTGACTGTCGCCGGAAGATCCTGATTGGACTTGATGATCTCCAGGATCTCCTCGTCGCTCACGGGACCACACAACCCATCGGTACAGAGCAGCATCATGTCGCCGGCTCTCGGCTCTTCCAGTCGCGTATCCACCTTGACGGTATCCTTCATCCCGAGCGCGCGAACGATCACGTTCTTGTGCGGGAAGTTCCGCTCCTCCTCCTCGCTGAGCCGCTTCATTTTCTTGTAGTCGTTCAGCAGCGAGTGGTCTTCAGTGAGCTGGTCCATCTGCCCGTCGCGGACCCGATAGACCCGGCTGTCCCCAACATGGGCAACGTAGATACCGTCCTCGACAGCGAACAGGGAAACCAAGGTAGTGCCCATCCCGCGCTGCCGAGGGTTCCTCTGGGCCGCCTCGTAGATGCGCAGGTTACACAGCTTGATTCCGGTAATGAGCCGGTTCTCCTCGTATCCCCGGCTTCGGTCCATTTTGTACGGCCAAGTCCGCTCTGGATCCGCCCCGGTGGCGTCGAAGAACTCTCGCAGAGTCTCGACGGCCATACCCGACGCGATCTCGCCGGACGCATGCCCACCCATGCCGTCGGCCACCACGTAGAGGCCAAACTCCGGCATGATCGCGAAGTTGTCCTCGTTGTGTGTGCGCTTCCGACCAACGTCCGTTTGGCCTGCTACTTCGATGCGGAGAGGATGTGTCGCCACGCTTTCGCTCAATCGGGTCACCGAAACGACGGAAACTGGAGGCGATCCTTCCCGCAACCCGGGCAGCCTGTCAATCTTCGCGTGCCTCAACTAACAGAAAGGTAGTATCGCCGGCGAAAACGGGCGACCACTCAACAGAGATGCCCAGCCCCGGCATGCTCCGCGACCCCTTCGAGATCCGCGTCGTTCCAGGGAATAGGGAATCCGTTGCGCTGACGCTCGGATGCCGGTTGGCCCCGCGACGCGCTGGACTGACTGGCTAGCCGCCTTTGGTGAGGGTTCGTACGCCACCCACTCCGGCAACGATGACTACGTCCGCGCGACCGCAGAACAGCCCCGTCTCGACAACGCCAGGGATAGCGCGGATCCGTCCGTCCACGAGCGCTGGCTCAGACATGGGCCCCACCTTCACGTCGCAGATGAAGTTGCCGCAATCAGTGCGTACCTCGTGGTCCCCTCGGCAGCGGCGCGTGCAGGAACCGAACTGCGAGAGCGCGTCCATCGTCGCGCGCCAACCAAACTCCAGGATCTCCACGGGCACGGGCCACTTTTCGCCAAGTCGCCGGCTCAGCTTTCTTTCATCGACGACGATGACGTTCCGCTTGGACGCGAAGTTGACGATCTTCTCGCGCGTGTGCGACCCTCCTCCGCCTTTGATGAGATCGAGGTCGGCATCGACCTCGTCGGCACCATCCACGCAGAGATCGATGCTCCAGGGTCCCGCATCCAGCAGCAGCTCGATCCCCAGAGCTTCGGCCTGAGCACGACTGGCCTCGCTCGTCGGAACCCCTCGCAAGCGCTTCCCCTGCCGGACAGCAACAGCGAGGGCATCGATGAAGTACTTGGCGGTGGACCCTGTTCCCAGCCCGATGACGCCCTCATCGGGAAGTAGTCGCACAGCCTCCTGGGCTGCGAGTCGTTTCGCTTCTTCTTCCAACATGAAACCTCTCCTGGAGAGCGTCAGCGGGGTGTCGCCTTGCTGAAGGAGCCGCGAGAGCGCGCGTTCAATGCTGGCACCGCGGGCAGAAGTGAGCAGAGCGCCCCCCTGTTACCAGGCGCCTAATCAACACGCCACAACTACGGCACGGCTGACCACTGCGGCCATACACGGAGTGACAGCGCTGAAACCCGCCACCCGACCCGTCCAGGTGTACGAAGTCGCTGATCGACGAGCCTCCGCGGGCTATCGCTTCGGCCAGCACCCGACGCAGCGCCGCGACGAGGGAGGAGCACTGTCGGAGCGTGAGCTTGGCTGCAGAGCGAGTTGGCCTCAAGCCGGCAAGGAAGAGCGCCTCATCCGCATAGATGTTGCCCACGCCCGCGAGCACCGACTGATCGAGTAGGAGGGTCTTTATGTCGACCTTGCGCCGTCTCGTGGCTTCGTAGAGCTCGTCCGCCCGAATGTCGAGGGCGTCAGGCCCAAGGCGTGCGTGCCGCGGCTCGAGCTGCCCAGGGGGGCGAAGGGCGCACTTGCCAAACTTCCGCACGTCCCGGACCATCAAAGATGGGCCGGCATCCGCGAAGTGAATCAAGAGGTGGCTGTGGCGATCCGGGCGGAGTTCCCGAAGCGCTGAGGTGCTCGGTCTCGGCGCGCACGCTCGGCTGGGGGGAAGCATCCCTGGAACGCGCCCAGACAACACTTGTCCCGTCATGCCGAGGTGCAGGTGCAGGGACCAGCCATCGTCCAAGGGCGCCATCAGGTACTTCCCAATCCGGATGACCTCGAGGCAGCAGCGTCCTGGGAGATGAGTATGGAGGGCCTCCGGGGGCGTAAGGAAGAAGTAACTGGGAGGCGTCGTTTCGACCGAGTGGATGCGCCGCTGGAGCAGAAACGGCTCGATGGCGCGCCGCGTGATCTCGACTTCAGGCAGCTCCGGCACGCTTCAGTGCTCCGCAGAACCCAACTTGGAGGGCTCCGCGGATGAGACTCCGGGCCCTCGGTATGTGACATAGAAGAAATCGCGCAGCGACTTGTCCCTGAGGTACTCCCCGCGCCGAAACTCGAAGCCCTCCGCGAGTGCTTCCGCCTGCAACGGCTCACCGGGCGCCGGGGCGCGAAACACGACGAACTTTGGATACGACCAGTTGACATCGAGCTGCGCGACGGCCACCGCACCTACGTGCTGCATGCCCACCGCCACGGCCTTCGCCGTCGTATGATTGCTGATGCTCACGTACAGAGTCTCGCCGGATTCATCGAGCCCAATCGCCGAGCGACGAATGACCGTATCCCCGTCGAGCGTAGCTCCCCAGTGCTTCTCCGTCCCACTAGCCAGAACCGGATGAAGGTTGCCGGCCTCGACCATGCAGTTGGGAGTTTGTCGGAACCACTCCATCTCGGGAAGGTCATCTACCACACGGGACCACGACGCAATGCGTAGAGGACCATCCTGGTACTTCGCGAAGGTGCAGGCACGCCCATGGGGCTTCACGATCGTTACGCCGTCCAGCATCATCCCGTACTTGCCATGTTCGGTCATGAAACCGCCGTTGAAGGCGGCAAGCGTGCGCTCGTGCTCACTGGGGGGGATAGTCCCAGGCCGATCGAGCACAGGTTCTGGGTCTACGTTGGGAGCAGGCTCACGGGTGCCCAGCCTCGGCTTGATGGCGACGCGACGCAGATCGAGCGCGACGACGAACAACTCTGCCCACGACCGATTTCGATCGGGGTGCAGGAGCGTCTTGTACATGAGGGGGTCGACGTCTGGCCAACGCGGATCGCGTATCGGTATCCACTCTCCGTCCCCAGGAGCTGACCAGGAAGCGTGAACCGGACCGACACGCTTCGGCCTGAAGGGTGGAAGCTCGGCTTGTTCCGCTGCCTCGCCTGCCGCTTCATCCTGGGTCACATCGAGGCCCGCGTCTTCGACGCGCCAATAGGCCCGTGGCTTCTCGCCGCGCCGGATTACCCGGTTGATGCCATCCTCCACCCCGTATGCCGTATCCTCGAGGCGCGCCACGTTCTCCGCCCCGAGTACCGCGCGAAGGCTGTTCGCCACGAGGGGCCCCGCCCATTCGAACCGGTGCACGGCATACCACGTGAGCGCCAATCCGCCTGCGGCGGCCGCAGCAACCACCACGAGGAGTCGAAGCCATCGCCGACGAAATACAGTGTGTTGTTGTGCCCTGCGCTGCGGCGTTCGCGACATATGCCGTTCGATCCACTCTACAAGCCGCGTCCGTGCGGCAGACGCCACATGCCTTGGGTGCAGTGGCGACGCGTCGTGAAGTCCTGGCGCGCCGTGCGAACATACGGCGACAGCAACACAATTCACGTGAGATCCCCACCACCTGAACGAAAACCAGCCAACCTATCGGCCGCACGAGAAAGAAACTCTCTCCCGGGACGGCACCTTGGCCGGAAGGTACCCGCGGCAGACCCTATCTAGTGTAGATCACCCGGCGTCATGCCCCATCGGTTCGCGGCGCTCGTGCTGGCCATTGCTGCCGTTTTGCACGTTTCGCTGTCATCGGCCACTGAGCCCGACATCAGCCCGGAGCTGAACGCTGCAAGCCTCCAGGACCCGGAGATCCCCGAGCACCTGTTACGGAAACCGCTGGTTGGCGTCAGCGTTCTGAACGAGGCGGGGCGGTGGAGCCATCGCGAAACGCTGACTCGAGTTCGCCTGGGCCAGGCGACGACCCCTGAGCTCGTGCGGCGTGCTCTGGGGGAGCTACTCGAGACCGGGCGCTATGCATCAGCGGAAGCTTTGGTAACTGCGGCTGAGGCGGGCGCCGAACTTCAGCTCATCGTGGTTCCCCGCAGAATCGTCAAGGATATTCACGTCCAAGCGAACGCTTTCGATCATGCCGAGATCGTGCGTGCCGCCAGACTTCAGCCTGGTGACGAACTGACCCCTGACGGACTGAGATCCATGACAGACCGCGTCCGCGTATGGCTGCGTCACCGCGGCTATCCGCACGCCGCGGTGACGGTGCGAACGCTCGAGACGGAGGCTCCGATTGCGGTGCTCGTGCACGTGGACGTGTCAGCGGGCTCCCCTGCCACCATCGACACCCGCCAGTTCGCCGTGCAGCCGTTCCCGCCCCTCGCCAGCTTACGTGGTCATCTCGATGGGTACGCGGTACGAGCCGGCGACATTGCCGATGAACGCTTGCTCGATGAGGCCGACACCAGCCTTGCGGTGCAGCTGCGTGCCGCTGGGTGGCTGGAAGCGGCCGTCGACCACGAGCTGAGGGGAGAGCACGGTCGCGAGCTCCGGATCGTCATCCACGCGGGGCCGTTCTACATGATTCGATTCGAGGGTGTGAAGCGTTTCGATTCCACGACGCTGCTCGGATCGTTGATGCTCCAGTCGAAGGGCGATCCGTCCACACCATTGCTCGTGGAGCGTCTCCGTGACTTCTACCGGAACCATGGCCTGCTCGACGCGCGAGTCCGTCTGTGGGAGAGCAAGAGCGCGGACGGCAGCACGAAGACGCTGCGTTTCTCCGTGAACGAAGGGGAGCCAGTCCGGATCGTCCAACGCTTCTATCCATGTCTGCTCGGCCCACGCGACGCCGGTGAGGTGGATTCGGAGATCGAGAGCATCCTCGATGAGGAGCTTCCAGGGCCACCGTTCTTCGGAGCAGCGAATGCCAAGGTATTGGGAGCCACCAATGCTCCGGCGCGGGGCGGACGAGCGGAGCCCTTCGTTCCAGATCCATTCCACACATACGTTCCCGAAGTCTACGACCGAGGGATCGCGCACTTGCAGGAGATGTACCGCTCCGAAGGTTGGCTCAGCGCCACGGTGGATCCGCCCGTCCTCATGCGCCGCGCGTGCCACCCGGATTCGCCCCCCCGAGGCTGCATCCCGGTGGGGGCGCTCCAAACACCGGAGGAACGCTGTCTGTACGACCGCTACGGTGTCCCATTGCCCATCGAGCACGGCGCCGAGGCAGGGCCCTGCTCGGACAGGGCACCACCTGGCGTGAGCTGCGAGAACGAAGCACGCCTCTTCATACCCATCCGGATTGGGCCACGCAGCATGCTCCACGACGTAGAGTTCGCGGGAAACGCCGGGTTGGTCGACGTCGACCTGTTTGAGGCGGCCGAGCTCGAGCTTGGCGGTCCGGTTTCGCTGGCCGGGTTGGAGAGCGCTCGCCGCAGGATAGCATCGGTCTACGCCGAGGAGGGGTTCGCTTTCGCCTCCGTCGAGTATCGTCTTGCTCTGTCGCCCGACAAATCGCGTGCTCGCGCCATCTTCGACATCAACGAAGGCGAGCGGGTCATCGTTTCGAAGGTCATCATCGCGGGTGCGCACGGTACGAACGAGAGCCTCTTGCGACGTCGCATCGCTCTCCGGGAAGGTCTCCCGTATCGTCGCAGCCTCGTCCGTGCAACAGAAGAACGGCTCGCGACCCTCGGCGTGTTCTCCTCCATCACGGTGGGCATGGAGGATCCCCAAGTCCCTGCTCGCGAGAAGGTCGTTCTGGTGAACGTGGTCGAACGGCTACCTCAGTATCTCGACGTGCGACCAGGCTTCAGCACCGGCGAGGGGCTTCGGATTGCGCTCGAGTACGGTCACCGGAACGTGGCCTCCGAAGCGATTGCGCTCACGCTCCGTGTACAGTTGGGCTATTTGCCGAGTGCTCTGATTCTCGAGAGCGATGTTCGGCAAAAGTACGACGATCTCGAGGATATGGAGCGGCTGGAACGTCGCAACAGCGCACGGCTGGACTTCCCTGAGATCGGGCTGGGACCGCTCTTTCCGTTCAGCGTCGAGGGGGTCGACGTGCGGGACAACGCTCGCGATTTCGGCCTGACGAAGGACGCGGGCATCGTCACTCTCACTTACCGTCCCAGTCGTCGCGTGTCCGTCCAGGCGGGGAGCTCGATCGAGCGAAATACCGCAACGATTTTCGGCACGGACGCCTCCACGGCCCGCGCCATCGCGACGTACATCGCGGCGCATCCCTCGCGCAGAAACTCCTTTCGAGTTCCAGAGGGCACCAGCGTGGCGTTTGCGCAGCGATTCGGTTTCACGTGGGACCGCCGCAACGCTCCTCTCGACGCGACATCCGGGACTCTCGTATCGACGTCCGTCGAGCACGTGCACGCGGTTCCCGTTCGTAATGAGGCTGCCAGCCCTCCGGAGGCATCATCACTGACGAACCCGTTCGCCATGACCACCAGCGACTTCCTGCGGCTCACGCAGAGGCTCGCCGCCTATGTCCAGCTCAGCAGGAAAGGTGTGGCGCTGGCCGGCAGCTTCAGCTGGGGTCGGAATCATCAACTCGTGGACGGGTCCCGCACGTACCCGGACCGCCTCTTCTTTCTGGGGGGCGCGGGGTCGCTGCGGGGCTTCCTGCAAGACTCGCTCGTCCCCGAGGACGTCGCGGAGCAACTCCTTGCGCCCGACTCGGATCTTACGTTGAACCAGGTGGTGATTCGTGGCGGGGACTTCTTCGTCAACCCACGTGCCGAGCTACGAATCCCTCTGGGGCAGGTGGTCCAAACCGCTCTCTTCTTGGATGCGGGCAACCTGTGGGCGAATCTCCAAGACATCAACTACTTACGGTTACGCTACGCGATCGGCTCTGGGCTTCGCGTGGCCACTCCCGTGGGCCCGCTGGCTTTCGACTACGGCTTCAACGTCGAGCGAATCATGGACCGTCTGTTCCCGAATCGTCGGAATCAGCGGACCTGGGAATCGCTGGGCGCCTTCCACTTCAGCATCGGGCTCTTCTAGGCATATCGGACCGCCCGAGCTGGGGCGCTCCTTGGCCGTCCATGTCCGAATCCTGTGCCGTACTGACACTCGGCCAGGACTCCCGCCGGAGTCGCGGCCCGGAGCACAACCGACCTCGAGAGACGGACTCGCGACCGGTACGAAGTGCGAGACGGCCCGTCGTCCGCGCTTGGTGCTCTCCGATAGCGGACTATACCGTCGCCGGACTCCAAACGCCCCACCGATGACGACTCAACACGCGCATGACCCGGTTCGCATCGGCACGCACGTAAAGCGGCACCTGCCGAGGTACGCGCTGGGGGCAGCGCTTCTCGCGGGGTACCAGTTCGCCCAGTGGTGGTTCGATACACGCTTGATGATAGCCATCAACGCGGCAGTGGCTGGCGATCGTAGCACCGCGGTCCAGTACGGCCTGTTGCTCGGTGCCGTCGCAGTGCTGGCCTTCGGTGTGCGAGTGCTCTCGAGGCTTGCCGTCTTCAACGCAGGCCGAATCGCGGAGTACGAACTGCGCCGAGTGCTCCTGGCCCGCTTGCATCGTCTGGGGCCCGGCTTCTTCGGGCGCATGAGCGCTGGTGAGATAATGAGCCGCGCCACGAACGACCTCACTCAAATCCGACTGCTGCTGGGCTTCTTCGTCTTGAACCTGATGAACACAGCGTTTGGCCTGGTCAGCGCGCTGTCCGTGACGCTGGGCATCTCGGGGCGACTCACCCTCGCCTCCCTGGCAACCTTGCCCCTCCTCATGGTTGCCACCGCTCGCTTTGCCCGGCTCAGCTACAGCCGCACTCACGACGCACAGGCCGCTCTTGGGACCATGAGTGAGACCGTCCAGTCGAGCATCGTTGGCGTCCGGGTCGTGAAGACGCACTCGATGGAACCTCAGGAGCTTGCGCGGTTCGAGACCGTCAATCAAGGGTACCTGGACAAGAGCCTGGCTTTGGCGCGGCTTCGAGGGTCCATGGGACCCATCATGCAAGGCATCAACTCGGTCAGCCTCGTCGTGGTGGTCTGGTACGGAGGCCACCTGCTGCTCCAGAACCAGATCACTCCAGGCGGACTGCTGGCATTCATCCGCGCACTCGCGCGCCTCACGTGGCCGCTGATGGCGCTCGGCTTCCTGGTCGGCATCCTACAACGAGGCCGGGCTGCGCATGCGCGCCTTGCCGAGCTGTACCGAGCGGAGCCGGACATCCACGACGGCCCGGAGCAGCCCACCACCCCCGCGCTGGGGAAGGTGGAGGTGCGTGATCTCACGTACTCCCACGGGAGTCATCAGGTGTTGAAGGGGTTGAGCTTTACCCTGCAGCCCGGCCATTCCCTCGCCATCGTGGGCCGCACCGGCAGTGGGAAATCTACCTTGGCGGAGCTCCTCGCGAGAATTCTGGCCGCACCAAAGGGCACCATCTTCCTCGACGACAAGGACGTTTCTACCCTGCCGGTGGGCCATGTGCGGCGGACCATTGGGTACGCACGTCAATCCGCATTCCTGTTCTCCACGACCGCTGCCCGCAACGTAGGCTACTCGCTCGACGACCCGGACGAGCCTGCACAGATGGGACGGATCGAAAGGGCGGCGCGCTCCGCTCAGGTGCTCGACGAACTCATCGACCTTCCCGATGGACTACAGACGGTGGTAGGAGAGCGCGGCGTGCAGCTCTCGGGTGGACAGAAGCAGCGAGTCGCCCTGGCACGTGCGTTCGTCTACGAGCCACGAGTGTTGCTGTTGGACGACCCACTCAGCGCAGTGGATGCCAGGACGGAAAGCGCCATCCTGGACGCACTAGACGAGGAGAAGCAGGCGCGCAGCGTCATCCTCATCACGCATCGCGTCGCCGCAGCAGCGCGATGTGACCAGATCATCGTGCTCGAAGGCGGCCGGATCGTCGAATCAGGAACCCACGAACGGCTGTTGGAAGCGCGCGGGCTGTACCATCACCTTGCAGACGAAGAGCGTCGTCGGACAGCCATGGCCGAGCTTTCGCTGGAGCCACTTGCGCTGGCTCGAGGCACGTCATGAGGGGTGCCGCGGGCGGGCGCGCACCGCCACCCACGGCACGAGGAAACGCGACTCCCAAGTCACCCTCGACCCTACGCGCCTTCCATGAGGAGGCCGCCCTCGGCGACGCTTACGATGGGGGGCTCATCCGGCGCCTATGGCCCTTCGTCGCACCCCATCGGCGGCTCCTGACGATGGCGCTGGCATCGATTGTCCTGGTGTCGGCGGCAGCGCTGGCACGCCCGCTGCTGATGCGCTTCGCTATCGATGAGGGGGTGCTCGCTGGGGACCCAAGCCGCCTATTCAAGGGCGGTCTCGCACTGGCGGCCGTGGTCCTCGTCGAACAGGCGTTCAGCTTTTTCCAGGTATATGCAACTCAGATCGTCGGCGCCCGATCGATGGCCGAGCTGCGTAGGCACCTCTTCCAGTTGATCCATCGCCTTCCGCTTGCTTACTTCGACAAGCAACCGGTGGGGCGACTAGTGACGCGAGTCACTAACGACGTGGACGCCATCCTCGAGCTGTTCTCCTCGGGTGCGCTCAATGCGGTCGGTGACCTGCTGAAGCTGGCGGGCATCGTGGTGCTGATGATTGCCCTGGACGCGAGACTCTCACTGATTGCCTTCGCAGCATTACCGCCCATCGGGCTGCTCGTCGTACTGGTGCGACGTAAGGCGCGAGAGGTTTTTAGGGAGATACGGGGTAAGACAGCCCGCATCAACGCCACGCTGGGAGAGCAGATATCCGGCGTGGAGGTCGTGCAATCCTACCGACGGGAAGAGCAGAGCCAGCGCGAGTTCGACGAGATCAATGCTGCCTACAGAACCGCCAATCTGCGGTCCATCAAGTACGAGGCCATGCAGGATGCGGCGATCGATGCGGTTGCGGCGCTATGCCTGGCGTTCGTGGTGGTGGCCGTCGGCTACGAGCCCGTGAGTTTCGGAACCATCGTAGCGTTCAATGCCTATCTCCTTCAGTTCTTTGAGCCCATCAGCGCGTTGGGACAACGCTACACGCTTCTCCAGAGTGCTTTGTCGGGTGCGGAGCGGGTGGCCACCTTGATGGACGTGAGGGATAAGGATGCCCCCGCACACCGGACGCACGCCCCCGATGTGCCGAGCCGGGAGGCGTTCCAGTTCGAACACGTCGATTTCGCGTACAAGCGAGGCACACCGGTACTCCGGGATGTCAGCTTCAGCGTCCAAACGGGTGAGCGTATCGCAGTCGTAGGACCCACGGGTTCGGGAAAGACAACGGTCGCATCTCTGCTCATGCGGCTCTATGAGGTGGAGACCGGCACCATTCGCATCTGCGGCAAGGATATCCGAACGCTGGAGCGGCGTGAGCTCCGAGAGCAGTTCGGAGTCGTGCCCCAGGACCTCTATCTCTTCTCAGGCACGATAGCCAGCAACGTAGCAGCGGATCCCAATCCAGACATGGAACGCGTCGAGGCGGTGCTCACCCGCTTGGGCGTCATCGACTGGATCCTGGCGCGTGACGGAGGGCTAGACGCACGAGTGCTGGAGCAGGGGGCAAACTTCTCCGTGGGGGAGCGACAGCTGATCGCCTTCGCGCGAGCGATGTATCGCGACGCCCCCATCGTCATCCTGGATGAAGCTACGGCGAGCGTCGACCGGGACACCGAGGCTCGAATCCAACGGGCCATGGACGAGCTACTCCGAGACCGAACTGCCTTGATCATCGCACACAGGCTCAGCACCATCCGCGCCGCGAACCGCATCCTCGTATTCCACAAAGGACGCTTGGTCGAGGAAGGCAGCCACGCGGACCTCATGCGGGAGGGGACCCTCTACGCGAAGCTCAACCAACTGCAGTTCGCCGGCCCCGATCAGCGCACCGAGCCCGAGCTCTCGGGATTCTCGTCGGGCGCACCTGCTTCCAGTCGGACGAGCAAGTAAAACTCCGCGCACGTGGCGTTCCGGACGACGATCTCGGTCTCAGTGAGCGACTCGAATACGGCTTGGTTGCCAGCAGCATGCGAGAACTCGCCAGCTTCCGCGCTCGCGGCCGGCGTTGGGCTCAGGGCTACGTAGGCGACGGGGGTGTACTCCGTCGTCCCGAGGTCATGCCGAAGCCGAAACTGACGTTCAGAGGGGAAGTGCAACCAGGTCCCATCGAAAGGTGTCGTGGAGTAGACGATTTGCCCATCCCCACGCTCGACGGTCCCCTCCGTATACAGGATCGGGGTTTGCCCTTTTTCCGCACAACTGGTATCGCAACCGCTCGCTGCGAGGCACAACAGCCCGAGCGAACCGACCCAGCCCGTCGCCACGAGCCGTAGGCAGGAGACGGTACCGGGAGCAAGAAACTGGGTCCACATGGCCGATGGGTACCACGGGACGTATTGGCCAGCGAGACATGTCGGGCTCTCTCGTCGAGAATTCAGCGACGTGCCCTCAGTCGAACCAGCCCATGACGACGCAGCGCTCCGCAAACACCTCGAGAACGTCTTCGGCGCGCGCGACCTCCCGAGCTCGAAATGGACGCACCAACTGGGCGAGTTCGAGCATTGCAACGAGACGCCCCTCCACGTGGAGGGGAACCAGAGCCACGCCGTGTGACGGCGTGCCGCCCAGCGCCAACCGAGCAGCAAGTGCCCGAGTGATCGGTCCCCCTTCGATATCTCCGACGATCACGAGCCCCCGTAACGCGGCCCGGAAGCCCGGATCCCCAACATCCAGGCGGTAGCCGAGCAAGCTCTCGATCCCTGAACCGCGTGCGCCCACGACCGTCGCTGCGGTCCCCTGGGGCTCTGCCAGATAGACGAGCCCACGTTGGGCAGAAGCCGCCGCGACGGCCGTAGACAACACAAGCAGCAGCGCGCTCCTCAAATCAACGGCCGTTGCGAGGACACCGACGGGATCGACAGCCATGGGGCGACAGGAGGACCTGCTGACGGGACCGAAACGACGCGAGCTAGGCGGGTCTCCGAGACCCCCTGAGGCCGGGTGGGACTCTGGAACCAGCGCTCTGTCACTGACGCGGGCCAATCGGTGAACGAGCTGGACGCGCGCATGCACCTCGAGTTGCTCGAGATCCCGCAAGGCCTGCCACGCGCGCCATCGTTCATGACGGACGAGACACCCGGACGACAGCTTCGCTCGCCGAACCAGCGCCTGAAGCTGATGAAACGACGCAGGGCCAACAGCGACGACGCCATCCGTGGCGTACCACGATCCGAGCAGATCCTCTGATGCCCCTGCGGCGGAGATCCCTGCCATCAGAGCTCCTTCATTACCGGCAAGTGTCGGTACTCAGCATACAACCAACCACAGAATGTGTGATTGTCTCTAGTTGCTCCGGGAAGTCAAGGCGTTGCTCACCGAGACACAACACACCTACCTGCCGACCGCCCCACACATCCGCCACTCACCCGAAACGCACGAGTCGACCGGCCCCTTCTGACCCGAACGACGGGAGTGCTGCTAACTTCGAGCGGTGAACATCGGCAAGGTTTGGCTCGTGGGTGCGGGCCCTGGGGACCCGGATCTCATCACAGTGAGAGGCCGAGAGATCCTCTCGCAAGCAGAGGTCGTCCTACACGACGCGCTCGCCCACGAGGCGCTCCTCGCATGGTGCCCCGCTCCAACGATCATCAACGTCGGAAAGCGATATGGCAAGCCAAGCGCGGTACAGCAGGAAATCATTGAACTGATCCTGCAGTTCGCTCGCGACGGAAAACGTGTCGTGAGGCTGAAGGGTGGCGATCCCTATCTCTTTGCGCGTGGCGCGGAAGAAACGCTGGCTCTCGCAAAGGCGGGGATTCCCTTCGAGATCGTGCCAGGGATCTCCTCCCCCGTTGGGACCTCGAGCTACGCGGGCTTCCCGCTCACGCACCGCACCCTGTCGTCGAGCGTGCTGTTCATCACCGGCAGCGACCGCCAAGGCGTCGAATGGAACTCAGAGAGCCTGGCTCGCAAAGCCACGGCAGCGGACACCCTGTGCATCCTGATGGGCATGCGTCGCATCGAAGCGATCGTGGCAGCGTTGATTGCCGGGGGTCGACCGACGCACACCCCGGTCGCCGTCGTCCAGTGGGGCGCCCGCCCGCAACAGCGCGTGGCAACCGGCACCCTGGCGACGATCGCTGCCCATGCGCGGGACCTGGGGCTGACGAACCCCGCCATCATCGTGGTCGGCGACGTCGTCACGCTTCGGGAATCCCTGCGCTGGTATGACAACCGAGCACTATTCGGGTGTCGTGTAGTCATTCCGCGGCCCGCCGCGCAGGCCGCAGCCACGGCCCGAGCGGTTCGTGCTCGGGGGGCAGAGCCGATCTGTGTGCCCGCGATAGAAATCCATCCACCGCCCGACCCCGCACTGCTGGACCGAACCCTCCACCAACTCCGGGATTATCAATGGGTCGTCTTCACCAGCGCCAACGGTGTCGAGCGAGGCCTGTCACGACTCTCGGCGTTGGGTCTGGACGCACGCGCGTTTGGGGCGGCGCGCATCGCTGTGATCGGCCCGAAGACCGCAGCGGCACTGGCTCTTCGCGGGTTGAACGCCGACCTCATAGCAGAGCAATACGTCGGGGAATCGCTGGCGGATGCGATTCTCCGAAGCGGTCCGGTGTCGCGCGTTCTGGTGCTCCGCGCTCTCGAGGCGCGCACGGCAATACCCGAAAGACTCAGATCGGCGGGGGCCGAGGTCGACGTGGTAGCCGCATACCAAACCCTGCCCGTCGCGGGGGCTGCTCGCGAACGCCTTCGGGACGCCTGTGCGCCGGGCAACGCGGACGTGATCCTCTTCACTTCGAGTTCGACGGTGACATCCACCGCGCGCGCCCTGGGAAGCGACGCCGAAACGGTGCTCGGAAGACTTGCGGTCGCGAGCATCGGCCCCATCACCACACAGACCGCCATCGAGCATGGCATTCGGGTCGACATCACGGCCGACGAATATACAGTGGAGGGCCTGCTCTGCGCGCTGGAACGGAGAGCCGAAATCACGAAGCGCGACAGCGACGGAATTCCCTGTACGATACATGACGGCCGTCACGGAATGGCGTCCTCAAGGTGAGGAGTACCTCATGGAACCTGCCGAGTCCCTTCGGGAAGAACACGCTCTGATCGCCAGGATGCTCGAAGTCCTGGACACGTTCGTGGGCACGGTCGAGACGGGTGGACGAGAGAACCGCCACGACCTCGTCCTGCTCGTGACCTTCTTCCGCGAGTTCGCCGACCTAGTTCACCACGAGAAAGAGGAGGGCTTGGTGCTCCCTGCGCTGGTCCGAGCAGGCATGAGCTGGGAGGACGGAACCTTGGATAGTGTCCGAAAGGACCACAACATGGAGCGGTATCTGATGCAGTCGCTCCGACACGCCTCGCTCCAAAGCAGGGAATGGTCGCCTGACAATCGCCGGCATCTCTCGGAGGTTGCTCGATCGTTCACGACCTTCATGCGCCGTCACATCGCCAAAGAAGAGGCCACCCTGATCCCCGCGCTCGAACAGCGGCTCGACCCAGCTGCGACAGACACGCTACGGACCCGGATGCAGCGTTTCGATGCTCGCTTCAGGGATAGTGGCGAAGCAGAGGTCATGCAGAGCCTCGCCCACGAGCTTTGGGTCCGGTACGGCTCGCCCGAGTGAGCTGGGTTACTGATCTCTGCGAGCTACGCAGAGGCAAACTCGACGCGAACCAGCACGAACTTGTTGTTCGACGCGGAGTTGGTCATCAGGGCAAACTGCTCGGGGTTGTCCAGCTCCGAACGAAGGGACGCGGTCCGGCTGTGTTCAGTGACGAAATAGAAAACTCCCGTACCGCGGGCTCGTTCGGACTTCACCCAGGCTCGGAACTCCTCCCCGCTAGAAACGAAGACGGGTAGGCGGTTGCCTGTGTAGAAGTTCTCTCCCTTCCAATTCATCTGGTAGGCGACGAGCGGCTCCGCAGGTCCCTCGCGGAGCGAGTAGTAGGTCATGATGATTCCCCGCTGACCCCAGTGCGGTGCGAGCTTGACGAGGTACACATCCGCGACCCACGTCGCCCAGAGGAGCGCCATGACGAGCATTGCGTGGACCCCCCATCGGCGCATCTGACGGCTCAATAAGAGCAGGGATGTGAGTAGGCTGACCGAGGCGAAGGCGACGAGTTCGCTGTGCAGGGAGAGGGACTGAGGCCAGGCCCGTGAGTAGTTGTATGTGAAGAGGTGCAGCAGACGTATCTGCCCCAACGCCTCATCCGAGTAGTCGACGAGCAGGTCCCGACCAATCAATCCCAATAGTATCACGCTCAGCAATGAGACGACGGCCGCCAGAGTCTCCGAGCCGCGCTGGTGCTCCGCCCCGTCCGTTTGGGGCGCGATCCGTCCTCGCAGCAATGGATAGCTCGTGAGTGCGGCGATGCTGAACAGCCCGGCAGCGACGAACGCACGCAGTCCGAGGGGGCCCGGTGCCGAGCTCGAGTGCGCGGCCATCCACAGAGCGACGCCGATCCAGACAGCACCGACGCTTGCAACCAAGGCGGCCGAGTGGAACGCGAAGCGCCCAGGTGACAACGCTTTGGGCGTACCGAGAAACCGGTCGAGCAGGACACCGGTAAGCACGGCCAGCGGAGGAACTGCCGGCAGGATATAATGATGAAACTTCGTCAGGGAGATGGAGAACATCGCAAACGCTGCCACGAACCAGAGACCGAAAAGGGCGGCGGAGTAGCGACTCCGGAGACCTCCTGTTCGCTCGGAGCGAAGCCACCAGAGCAGGCCCCCGACGCACAGCCCGGACCACGGAAAGAGTCCGTACCCGAGCTGCCAGAGGTAGTAGCCGAAACTCACGTCGTCACCCGTGTTCGTGTCATGGACATGCACGAACGCGCGCTTGTACATATCGTGGAAGACGAGCCGGTCGATGAAACCGGCTCCGTGCCTGGCGTATGCTTGCACGAACCAGGGCAGGGCGACGCACGAGACCACGAGAGTGGCAGACAGGACACGCGCGTCCATCAAGAGCCGCCACCGTCCCGTCGCAATCACTAGCGCGACGAGCACGAACGGCGGCAGCACGAAACCAGGCGCGCCCTTCGCCATCACGCTCAGGGCAACGAACACCCACGCACCGAGGAACGCGACCCGGCGGACGTGCCGTTCTCTGCGCACGCGCCACACCCAGAATGCGCACACGGTGACCCATAACGCCGCCGTCTTGTACGGTTGCCAGTGGAGCAGAGTAGGACTGTGCCGCGTGCATTCTCTATTCCCAGCGATGCCGCAGTTGCCCATGCCGGACCCAGCGAAGAACTCGTCGGGATGAAGCCGGAGCAATTCCCCACCTCCGTGTGGATCCAGCGTGACGTGCCTGGACAAGAGGTACGCGACCTGAACCCCAACGAGCGCCAGGACGATTCCCATGAGGATGTCCATCGCCGTCCAGGTGACGCGCGCCCCACGCCACCGCATCTCATGACGAGCAAGGACGCGGTGAGCAGGCGTCGCGCATGCAACCAGGATCAGCGCCATCGCGGCCGATAGCGGCGCGACGTAGGCCATGTCGGCCATGCTCTGCCTTGCCAGGAGCACCCAGTAGGGGGTCGTCGCCAGCACGACTGCGCCCAACCACGCCGCTCTCCTACCCCAGACGAGAGCCGCAGCCTTGTAGAGCGCATAGGCAGCTCCCAGAGTCATCAAGAAACCCGGGATCCTTACGGCCCATTCGGGCTGGGGCACCAACCCGGATCCCGCCCCCCGCAGCATGGCATCCGGCGCGAAGGGCACGCCAAACAAGGAGAAGCTCAAGCCCTGGAGCCAGAAATTCAGAACCGGCTTGGACCAGAACCACCCGTCTTGAGCCCACCAGAGGCTGATCCAGTCGGCTCTTGCGAGCATTTCCCGGGCGACCTCGCCGTAATGTGTCTCCCAGGGGTCGATCAGAGAGAAGCTTCCGAGCAGCGGCAGTTGCACGAGCGTCGTGACGAGCACCACCCATAGCCCGCGCCGCTTCACGAGCGGAGTCTCAGGGGTGAGGACGCCGAGCCGCTGTGCCAGGTGCCCACCCGCGAACACCGCAGCGATGAAGCTCGCCGTGATCAGCACGCCGGCGCTGACCCGTGGGGCAGGAAGAACACCTGCTACGGCAGCGCGCACCGAGACGACCCACACAGCAAGAGCAAGGAACAGGCCGGTAGCGGGAACGACGAGGTCTCGAGCGGACGTCGTGGACACGATGAGGCCGGCCTCCGGCTGTGTTCGGTCCCTGATCGCAACCAGGAGCCCCACCGCCATCAGCAACACGAGCGCGCCCCCGAGCAGGACAGTCCCCCGAAGGTAGCCGGCGTGGCTCATCAAACCAATGAGAGCGAGCAGCGCAACGAGGGCGGCCAACACCCCTCCCGCTCGACTCCTTGGAAAGGGTGACCGCGACTCAGGATGCCGCGCACCCGACGGGGGTGCTTCTTGGGGTGTTTCTGGCAACACTTCGATTCGAGCGCGAGGGTCCGGCTGCAAGCACACCGGTGTTAGCAACTTTGATTGCGAGCGCCCACTGAACTGGAACCCGCAGGACTCACGGGCGGATTAACGCCGAAGATCGCCCACCCCTCGAGCTCCCTCCGCGTGCCAATTCGCGCGCCCAACTCGGCCAGGCGCCGTTCCACGAGGTCCCCAGCCGACGCAAGAAATCCTGTGAGTATTCCCTCCCCATCGGTTCGAATACGGGGAAGCATCTGCGGCAGCACTTCGAGGAGCACACGGATCTCAAGGTTGGCAATGAGCACGTCGAACAGCGTCGTCATGGTGCTCAGTGGGTCACCTACGAACCGGCAAGCGCCCTCCGGCACGCGGTTCAGCCGAGCGTTGCGGCGGGCCGCCTCGAGGGCACGGCCGTCCGTGTCGAGACCTAGGACAAATGCTGCGCCACTGAAATGGGCAATGAACGATAGGACGCCGTTCCCGGTGCCGACGTCCAAGACCGTACACCCGGTGCGGCCACGGCAGGTTCGCTCGACCGCGGCAGCCGCCAACCGGGTTGTTGGATGAGCGCCATCACCGAACGCGAGGTCCGGCGAATAGTGTACCACTCGGCGCATTTCTGAAACCTCTGCCGCCGGGTCTTCGTGCGTGGGAACCAGTAGGTAGCCATCACCGAGCGGCTCGGACTTCAGATTCAGCGTCCAGGCCGTAGACCAAGACTCATCCGCCAGTGCTTCCACGACCCGAGTGTGGATGCCAGCACTCTCGCCGAAGTGCCGCTCGAGCTCTTGTACCAGCGTCTCGAGCTCAGCTTGGCACTGCGAGTACGCCAGGAGCTCTGTCCCTTCCGGGCGGGAGCGCTCTTCAACGCCGGCGATCCCACGCTCCATCAGCCACTTTGCGAGCTTGGGGGCCGCTGGCCGTCCAACGGTGAGCCGAAGGCAGAACCATTCCTCCTGGCGTGAGACCACGGCCGGGAGTTCTAATGCGCGGACCGCGCGACAACAACAGGAATCGCGCAAGCTACTCGAGGCGCCAAGGCGCAGGTTCCCGTAGCGCGCATTCGCTGGTCATCGGCTTCAACCCACGAACCAAACGGTCAATCCTAAGAGCAGTACGAGCGCGGCCAACACGAGCGGGATCGTCAGGCCAGTCCCTGGAGATGACGAACCGAGAAGCCGCTGGTCGGGCTCGCAGGCAGACCGCATGGCGTCGTTTGGCCAGAATTCAGGGAGCGCGAAGCTCCGCTCCAGGTCGATGACAACCCGGAGCGCTCGCATCATCTCACGGGCCGAGACGTAGCGGTCCTGGATTTGCTCCGCCGTCGCTGCGTCGACGATGGCCGAGAGCTTCGTGGCAGCCTCATCCCATGGCCCAAGCGCGCTCCGCGCCGAGCCGAGCTCCCGTCCCGAGCTCAGGTACTCGATGAGTCTACCGACCGCGAACGTGTCTGCTGAAGCGTCGAAGCTCTCCCCAGCCAGGACCTCAGGCGCTGCGAAGGGGGCGTACTCCGCCGGGCACCCCGCGTCCCTTCCATCGAGGAGCGCTACGTCGACGGTTCCGGCCTCGGCGATCAGCGGCCTACCGTCGAGAGCCACCATGACGTTCCGAGGGCATAGCGCCCCGTGAACCAGGGCGTTCGCATGAAGCGAATGGAGAACCTCGAGAAGATCAGCCACGAACTGCAGCCGAGCGGGCCACTTCCATTCCCCCTGGGCGGCAGCGGCTGAAAGCTCGATGGCCGGCACTCTGGCCCGAATGTACCAGCAGCCGCGCTCGTCAACCTCGACGACGCGCGCCAGGCCCGGGATCGGTTCCATTTGGAGGAGACGCTTGGATCCTTCCGCGAATCTCGCCCGCTCGAGTGCACTGGCGGTGGTATCCAGCACCACGACCTCCACGTCCACACCATCACGCCGACCGTACCAAACGACGCTGTTAGAGGCCGCCGAGAGCCGACCATGGCACGACACTCCTCGAGGCCAGGCAGCGGGTGGCTCTGCCGAGCCCGGGCCTGGCGCCACCCGAGCTGACGGGACGGTGGGTACCAAGCTGAGCGTCGAACCGTGTAGCATTGGCGATGCGGTGCGGCGTGAGGGGGGCCGCAAATGTAGGACGGTACCGCAACCCTGCTCGGACAGCGAGATGGCACCCGCACAGAGACCGAGACTGGTAGGTAGCTGTGAGCCCCGAGCTCGCACCACTCTGGAGCGTTTCCCGTGTATGTCGTTGGAGCCTCCGACAGGAACTCGACTCCGGTTGGATCCATTCCCCCATGACGAGGCTCTAACCGGTGAAACGCGGCGCAGCGAGAGCCAAGGTCCGAGCTCGCACCTAGGTGGTTCGTGCCACGGCCTTGAGGACGGAACGCGCCGCCCGGACAGGAGGTACCATGGAAATCGAGACGTTCTTCGACGAGCGCACGAGTACGCTCACCTACGTTGTCTGGGATCCCCAGAGTCGTGATGCGGTCGCCATCGACCCCGTCATGGACTACGATCCGGCCGGCTCCGCTACCTGGACCGAGTCGGTAGACCGAGTGATAGCCTTTCTGAACCGGAACAAGCTGAGACTGCACTACGTCCTCGAGACTCACGCTCACGCCGACCACCTCTCGGGCTCCCAGCTGCTCAAGCAGGCCTGCCCGAATGTCAGGGTCGCCATCGGGAAGCGCATCACGGAGGTTCAGACGACCTTCAAGGGGATCTTCAGTCTACCAGACGACTTCCCCACCGACGGGCGGCAGTTCGACGTACTCCTCGACGACGGCGCTACGCTCGAGGCGGGGACCATGACCATCCGCGCGCATTTCACGCCAGGTCACACTCCAGCGTGTGCCACCTACGAGATAGGGGATACCCTCTTCACGGGAGACGCCCTGTTCCTTCCGGATTCCGGCGCTGGACGTTGCGACTTTCCCGGAGGCAGCGCCGAAGCCCTCTACGAATCGGTCACCAAGCGGATCTACGCCTTCCCAGACGAGTACCGCATCTTTGTCGGTCACGACTACCAACCGGGAGGGCGCGAGGTTCGCTGGGAAACGACGGTCGGTGAGCAGAAGGAACTGAATGTCGCCCTGCGCGCGTCGACTTCACGTGAGGAGTTCGTCGAGTTCCGCCGGAGGCGGGATGCGCAGCTCCCCGCGCCGAAGCTCCTCTTCCAGAGCGTCCAGATCAACGTGGATGCGGGCAAGCTACCGCCCGCTGGAGGAAACGTCAGCTACCTTCGCATCCCGATCAACGTCTTCAAGCCAAAGGGGACCGGAGCGATCGAACTGCTCGACACCTGCGAAGCGACCCAACCGACGGGCGGGCAGGGATAGCGGCTCGGGGCACTTCAGGCCGAGCCCTGCCCGTGGAGCTCCTCCACCAGGGTCCGAGCCTCGAGCAAGCGCACCCGCTGACGCACCAAGGCGGCACGCTCCCCTTCGACCTCCGCAACCACCGCTGGTGGGGCCTTCTGCACGAAGTTCGGGTTCTGGAGACGCTTCTGAAGGCCCGCGAGGTCCTTGTCGAGCTTCTTCAGCGACCGCTCGATGCGCTCGGATTCCTTCGTCGGGTCCAGCAAGCCGCTCAGCCCGACCAAGACCTCGACGTCCTGCGCAACGCTCAGGACACTGCCGACAGGCCTGGCGCCACCCGCCGCCTCCACAGTGGGTTCGCCCTGCGAGCGAACGAGCGTCTCGATGAGCCGTGCTTGCGCAGCAAGCACAAGGCGGTTCTCAGCGTCATTGGTGCGCAACGTGAGAGGCACGCGCGCGCTCGTGGGCAAGTCGTGCTCACTGCGAACGCTGCGCGCGCTGGTGATCACCGCCATCACCATCCCCATCTCTCGTTCCGCGCCGGGGTCGTCGATGCCGTCTGCCGAAGTGGGATAAGGAGCCAGCGCAATGGTAGCGGGGCGTCCAAGAGGGCGCGGCACCTTCTGCCATAGCTCCTCCGTAATGAAGGGCATGTACGGGTGAAGCGCCCGCAAGGCAGTCTCGATCGTGTGCGCGAGCGTCGCCCGCGTTTCGGACTTCTGCAGCTCCGTACCCGCGAGAAACACTGGCTTGCACGCTTCCAAGAACCAGTCGCAAAGCTCGTCCCAAACGAAGTGGTAGAGGGCACCGGAGCCCTCGTCCAGCCGAAACTCCTCGATGCTACGGCTACTCTCCTGCACGACTTTGCCGAGACGCGACAGGATCCACCGATTGGGCAGCAGCGTCACACGAGCGGGGCACCCCTCCAGACTGAAACCGTCGATATGCCCGAGAGCATAGCGGACTGCATTGTAGACCTTGTTACAAAAATTGCGGTAGCCTTCGATGCGCTTCGGCGAAAGGGCAATCCGCTTTGCCTGCGGGGAGTAGCTGCACAACGCGAAACGGAGAGCATCGGCGCCGTATGCAGAGAATCCGGCGCCCATTTGCGCACTCGAAGGATACGCGCGCTTGAACTTGCCCAAGGCCTCCTTCACCGGAGCACCTGGCAGGGACTTCGCGACGACTTGCTCGAAGCTAGCGCCACGGATTAGATCGATGGGGTCGATTGTATTCCCCTTGACCTTGCTCATTTTGTCGCCCGTCTCGTCAACGACCATACCATGGAGCAAGATCCGTTTGAAGGGCGGCTCCCCCATGAAATGGATGCCCATCATCATCATACGGGCGACCCAGAAGAACAGAATATCATATCCCGTCTCCATATCGCTCGTGGGATAGAAGCGCTTCAACGCGAGGGTATCATCAGGCCATCCCAGCGTGGAGAATGGCCACAATCCACTCGAGAACCAGGTATCGAGCACGTCTGGGTCCTGTTGCAGCGACCCGCCCCCGCAATCTAGGCAGGTGGAAGGGGATTCCTCACGAGTAACAAGGACGCCGCCGCACGAAGCACAGAAGAACGCGGGGATTCGATGTCCCCACCAGAGCTGTCGAGAGATGCACCAGTCTTGGATGTTGGTGAGCCAGTGCTCGTAAGTTTTGACCCACTCGGTTGGCAGGATGCGGGTCTTTCCCTCTCTCACCGCTGCGAGTGCCGGCTCGGCCAACGGCTGCGTCTTCACGAACCACTGTGTAGAGATGATCGGCTCCACGATCGTCCCTGAGCGTTGCGACCGCGGCAGAGTCATTCGATGGGGTTTGCTCCCCCGCTCGAAGCCGAGCTCGGCGAGCCTCGCCTTGACCGCCTTACGAGCCTCGAACCGCTCGAGCCCCGCGAACTCGCCGCCCCTCTCGTTCAACGTGCCGTCGAGATTCATGATGTTCACCTCGTCGAGCGCGTGCCGCTTGCCAGTGGCGAAATCGTTGAAATCGTGGGCAGGCGTTACCTTGACGGCACCAGTACCAAACTGCATGTCGACGAGAATGTCGTCGCAGATGATCGGGATTTCTCTGTCGACGAAGGGGTGCTTGAGCTTCTTGCCATGGAGATGTTTGTAACGTGGATCGTCGGGGTGAACGGCAACGGCCGTATCGCCCAGCATGGTCTCCGGCCGCGTCGTGGCGACGACGAGCTCGGTCGCGCCAGCGCCCGGATCAGGGTTCAAAACCGGGTACGCGAACTCGTAGAGCTCTCCCTGGACGTTTTCTTCGGTCTCCACTTCCAGGTCGCTGAGGACGGTGCGGCTCTCCACGTCCCAGTTCACGAGACGTGTATCCCGGTAGATGAGACCCTCCTCGTAGAGTCTGACGAAGGCCTCCCGGACGGCACGGCTCATGTCGGGGTCCATCGTGAACTTGAGGCGCTCCCAGTCTGCCGAGCATCCAAGCACACGCATCTGCTCGCCGATCCGTCCTCCGCTCTGCTCCTTCCAAGCCCAAACCCGCCGGATGAAGGCGTCCCGCCCAAGGGCATGACGGTCGGTGCCTTCACGCTTCAGCTGCCGTTCGACGACTGTCTGCGTCGCGATCCCCGCATGGTCGATCCCGGGCTGCCACAGGGTGTTCTTCCCCTGCATCCGAGCCAGCCGGATTAGTACGTCTTCAATCGTGCCCATGAGCGCATGACCCATGTGCAGAGAGCCGGTCACATTGGGCGGCGGTAGAGCGATGACGTAGGTCTCGCGCTCATCGTGCTCGGCCATGCCTGCGCGGAATACGCCCTGATCCAGCCAGTACTGATACCAGCGGGGCTCTACTTGGGTCGGCTCGTAAGCCTTCGGCAGGTCTGACATGGGCCCGAAGCTAGCCCAGTTTTACTGTTCTTCCACCTCATTGAACGCCGACTCAACGCGGCAGCAGCGACTGCACTCTCACTCCCTGGTCAGCCGCTCGATTTCCTCACGAATCATTGTCTCCGCGAGCACGGGCACGACCTCCCAAACAGCCTGCTCCACGACCTCGCGCGAAAGCGAGAGCACGCCCTGCACCTGCTCGGAGGTCAAGCCGAGGCCCTGGAGCCTCGCTTCGAAATCGGCGCTCGCCGCCGCGCGGTTCACGGCAGGCGATGACCCCGGCGCATCGGCGCGACCGGGTGTGGAGGGCCTCTCGCTGACGACCGGCGAGATGGGCCTACTGATCCCCGCGGCGCCCGGCTGCGCCGTCCGCACTACTGGGCGCGCAGAGGCTGGAGCGCTGGGAGCGGCAGTCCCGATCCCACCTTGGGTTGGCGAAGCAGAGCGCGCTCCGGCCGAAGATGGGGCCCCCACCGACACGGCAGCCGCTGGCCTCGGTGCCGAGCCGCTCGGGGTGGCTCCGTAAGCGAGCGTTTGCACTCGGGCGCGCGGCTCCGCCGAGAACGAGGTGCTGGCAGGCGTCTGCATGGAGGACGCGGCGGGCCGTCCTGTCGTCATGACCGGAGCCGCGGGACGGGGCTGAACCGGTGGGGCAGCGGGGCGCTGTGGCGCCGGAGGCGCAGCGCCGGCTTGCTTCAAAACTCCACCCACCTTGTCGATCAACTGCTGAGTGTCGAACGGCTTGTCGATGAAGTCGTCGACACCCGCAGACATTCCTCGACCGCGATCGTAGGGAGACTGCTTGCTGCTAAGCAGGATGACGCTGGTTCCCGGAACGTCAGCTTTGATCCGTTGACAGACGTCGTATCCGCTCGTTCCTTGTAACGCGGCATCTACCAGCACAACCCTCGGCCGTTCCACCCGTACCTTGGAATATGCCTCTTCTGCACTTCCGGCCACGACAGCGCGATAGTCGCCCTCGCCTGCGAAGGTTATCTCGAGCACTCTTCGCATGGTCTTGCTGTCATCGACCGCCAATAACGTCGTCGTCACGAGTCCTCCGCATGGGGATAGCGAGGCAGGGATCATCGAATTGTGCGCCAAAACTGTCAAGGATTTGGCCAAGGTAGCGGAGAACGGTGCTCTGGGCCGAGCGGGCAACTCCGTCGCCAGGAGCCCGGCCGCTCCCGGTCAAGAGGCTCTTCCTGCACCTGCCGTCGTGCCACGGCGAGCTTCGCTGAAGGGCGACTCCCGACCCCAAGCGATACATCCAGCCGACCGGCGCGATTTGGCGCAGCGACCGGTACCGCGTCAGACTACCCGGTGGTGACAAGCTTATCGAAGCGTGCGCAGGCCGTCCTCTATGCCGTCGTCACGGAGTTCATCGCGACGGGCGAACCGGTGGGGAGTCGAACGCTCACAAAGAAGTACGGGTTTGAACTCTCTGCGGCAACGGTGCGCAATGTGCTTTCAGATCTCGAGGACCAAGGCTTCTTATCTCAGCCGCACACGTCAGCGGGACGGATACCCACGGAAGCTGCGTTTCGGTTGTACATCGATGCCCTGATGGGGATCCGCAGATTGTCGTCAGGCGACTCGTCCCGCATCTCCGCCTGGTTCGAGAAGATCCCGGCGGGCAGCGATATCGTCAGGGAGACGGGCAAGCTGCTCTGCATGCTCACGGGAGCTCCCGCGGTGGTGGCGCGACCCCGGATCGAGAGCAGAACGCTCCGCAAGCTGCGCTTCATACCGACTCGTCCGGGGGAATTGCTGAGCGTGCTCGTCCTCTCCGATGGGTCGGTGGAGAACCGTTACATCTACGTGGACCTGAGCCTGGCCGAGCCCGATCTAGAGCGACTCCATCATCTGCTGGAAGACACCGTCGAGGGCAACACCCTCTCGGGCCTGCGCGAGCGTCTCAGTCATGCCCTCGCCGAGCAGCGGGACGAGCTTGCCGCGCTGAGCAAGCTTGGACTGACCCTGGTGGATGCGGCTCTCGAAGGCGCCCCTCGTGGACGCATGGACGTATTCGTCGAAGAGGCATCGCGGCTACTGGATCAGCCAGAGTTCGCGTCCGCCGACCGGGTCCGAGAGCTGCTGCGGGCCTTGGAAGACCGGGAGCGATTGCTCTTGCTGCTCGACAGAACGTTGGAGAGCGCACAGGTGCAGGTCTTCCTGGGACGCGATACAAGTGAGGCGATCGGGTACCCCGTCAGCATGGTCGTGGCCCCGTACCAGGAGAGCGAGAACAGCCCGGGAGGTGCGATAGGCATCATTGGCCCGACGCGCATGGACTACCCGTCGCTCGTCCCCCTCATCGGCGCAACCGCGGAGGCCATGAGCAGTGCGCTGGCGCGCGGTGCGAATCCACGGTTAGACCCAGCACGCCAGGAGCCGCACGGCGAGGACGAGCGGTAATCTCGCGCAAACAACAGGAATGGGTCCCAGCAGACCACGGCCTTCGAGCTTCTTGCCCAGTCCTCGCCCCGGCAGGAGCTGGGCAAGAGGCGACCGAGAATTGCGCTCGCTCATTCAGGAGCTCCTTCCCGTCCCAGCTCGTCCTGACGGTCCGCCTGCAAAAAAGCGGGAGTATCTGCGGCAGCGCCATTCGGCAACACTCGCTGCTGCGCGCTGCTCAGATCACGGAGCCACCGCGCCGACGCCTGCCATCCACGCTCCAGCGCCCCGCTCCGCGGCAGGCTACGAAAAGGAAGACGGTGGCGTACAGAAGGGCCAGCTCTCCCTTGTTGATTGTAGGGAACAGGTTGTCCCCGACATCGAACTTCCAGTGGAACTGCACGTAGGCTACCAGCATGGTGGCGCTCGCAAGCAGTGCCACCCATGGCGTCAGTACGCCCAGCGCGATCGCAACCCCGCAAACTATTTCGATAATGCCCCCGATCCACAGCTGTGAACCGATGGCCGGCTGAAAATCTGTCAGAACCCCGAAGATCTTTTGGAATCCGTGAAACGCGAACATCAACCCCGACACGATGCGCAGAAGCGCATAGGCATGATCCGCTTTGGATCCCAGAGCGTGAGCCAACATGCCACCGATATGGGTGTGCCACGCCACCGCGTCAAACCGCCTCGATGCCACGGCATCGGTTCCGTGGTTCATCCGAAAGCCGCGAGCCGACCACCGCAGCGCAGGTTCGGCACGAAGGGTGCTTGCCCGGTAACCGTCCGGTTCCAGTTGTGGCAGCGTGATCGATGAGCGATACCACCGCCAAGAAAGTGGACAGCCAGTACTCTCCAACAGCGGCGGAGGGCCAGCCCACGTGCACACAGCCGCGATCAGTGAACTCTTCGCGACGACGTGACTCTGGAAGGCCGCAGCGGTGGCCGTGCAAGACCTGACAGCGCTGGAAAGGAAGACGATGAGCGACCTAGCGGAGGCGCGGGAAAGGCTCCTGCGAGTCTTGCAGTTGGAGGGAATCCATGATGCTCGCGTCCTGCAGGCGATTCGGGACACCCCGCGGCACGAATTGGTACCGCCAACGGAGCGTCCCCATGCCTACGAGAACCGGCCGCTCCCCATCGGTGACGGCCAGACGATTAGTCAGCCGTACATTGTAGCGCTGATGACGGCGTTGGCGGAGATCCAGCCCGAAGACCGCGTGCTCGAGGTGGGTACGGGTTCCGGATATCAGACGGCGATTCTCGCGGCATTGGCAGCCGAGGTCTTCACGGTGGAGGTCATCGGGGCCCTTGCCGAACGCGCCCGCAGCGACTTGACCCGGCTCGGGTTGGCGAAGAGCGTTCATTTTCGATTGGGGGATGGTTACACTGGTTGGCCAGAGGCAGCACCTTTCAGTGCCATCCTCGTCACGGCAGCGCCTCCCGAGGTTCCGCAGCCGCTGTTGACCCAGCTCGCACAGGGCGGCCATCTCGTGATACCCATCGGCGAGTGCTCCCAGGAGCTGCTCGTCATCGAGAAGACGGCCCAGGGCTACCGGCGACGCCCTGCCATCCCAGTGCGCTTCGTGCCGATGACGGGGAGAGCGCAGCGAGATGGGTAAGAGTCTGGGGCCGTCGTCGGGTTGGCCAGCTGCTGGAACGCGCCCCAGCGGCTCGGACCCGTTCGGTGCTTCTCGTCGCCCGTCGAGAATCGTAGTAGGGTCGCCGGCTCTCGAGGAGAACATCGATGAAGAAAGTGATCGTGACTGGGGGTGCAGGGTTCATTGGCTCCCACACGGCGGTCGAGCTCGTCCAGGCCGGATACTCGCCGATTGTCGTCGACAACTTCAGCAACTCTGATAGACGCATCATCGCTCGCCTGAAACAGATCGCCGGCCACGGGGTGACCGTGCACGACGTCGATTGTTCGGATCCGAGCGCGGTCGACGGCTTATTCGCGCGAGAGGGTGAGGTCTACGGGGTCATCCACTTCGCGGCATTCAAGTCCGTGAGCGCATCCGTTGCCCACCCGCTCGCCTACTTTCGCAACAACCTCGGTTCGCTCGTGACGGTGCTCCAAGCCATGCGCAGCCACGGCATTGGCGTCTTCGTCTTCTCGTCGTCCTGCACGGTCTACGGCCAACCCGACTCATTGCCCGTAACGGAGCGTAGCCCGCTCAAGCGAGCGGAATCACCATATGGGCGCACCAAACAGATGTGCGAGGACATCATCGATGACCTCGTGACATCTGGCGCGCCCCTGCGCGCAGTGACGTTGCGCTACTTCAACCCGGTCGGCGCCCACCCGTCGGGACTCATTGGGGAGCTTCCGCTGGGCAGCCCGGAAAACCTCGTACCCTACATCACTCAGGCAGCAGCAGGGCTTCGCGAGAAGCTGACGGTCTTCGGCGACGACTACCCCACCGGGGATGGGACCTGCGTTCGCGACTACATCCACGTGGTGGACCTCGCCAAGGCTCACGTCGCGTCGCTCGAGTGGATTGGCCGGGAGAGGCGCTCGGGCTATAATGAGGTCTTCAACGTCGGCACTGGAAAGGGCACGAGCGTCCTGGAAGCGATCCAGGCGTTCGAAGCCGCTGCCGGGCGCACCTTGAATTACGTGATAGGGCCGCGGCGACCCGGAGATGTCATCGAGACGTATGCAGACGTCGCCAAGGCAGAGTCGACCTTGGGCTGGCGAGCAAAGCTCTCAATAACGGACGCCATGCGCGACGCTTGGCGCTGGCAGGTTGGCCTGGAGAACAATCCGCTCTAGTCGCCCGACCCCGCAGTACGCGCTGACGCGATAACTCCGACACACCTGGAACTCAATAGCCGCGGTTCGTTGGGTTTCGCGCCTCTGGCCATGCGCCCACGCTTTGAAGCCGAGGTGCGCGAGTGAGGAGGCCGCATCGCGCCTCCACGCGCGGCGCGTGTGCTATTCGTTGAGGGCATGCGCTTACCTGCTTCCTCTTTCCTGTTTCTTATCACCGGCTCCACTATCCTCGTCGCCGTAGCTTCCAGTGCGGGCTGCAGCGAGGGAAGCGAACAGAATGCGCCCGGACCCATGCAGCTCGGAACGGGCGGCGTGACGGTCCCCCCTACAGCGGAGGGGGGTAGCGTGTCGCTCGGGGGCACACCGTCGGGAGGCGCGCCGGGAAGCAACGGCGGCGCCGCCTTGACGAGTGGGGGGACGAACGCAGGCGGTTCGCTGGAGTCAGGCGGGGCGCCCGGCGCTGGCGGGTCTGCCGCGGGTGGCGGGTCTGCCGCGGGTGGCGGGTCTGCCGTGGGCGGTGCGCCGAACGGTGGTGCTGGCGTAGGGGGGGTGCCCGAATCGCCTTACGGGTGGGGCTTCGTCCCGAACACCGTCACGCCGGCCGACGCCCGCGCCGCCTACGAGGACTGGGCGACTGTCCACTTGGAGAACTGTGGCAATGGCATCCACCGCGTAAGATGGGAGAACGATCGCCTCGACGCTACAGTCTCGGAGGGAATCGGGTATGGAATGCTCCTCGCCGTGTCTTTCGGGGACCAGGAGGTAGTAGATGGACTCCTCGCCTACTATAAGCAAGCACTCAATCAGGGGAGCGACGATCCCTGGAGCCCGCAACCCGCGACGGGGTTGATGCATTGGCTTCGCTACGGCTGCGACGCCCACCGCGAGCTGACATACAGCGACTACCCCGACAATGCGGCGGCAGACGCCGACCTCGACGTCGCGATGGCCTTGATCATGGCCGACTGCCGCTGGGGAGGATCCGGTTACGCTGAGGAAGCGTCGAGAATCATCGCGGCGATTCGCACCCATATGTTCACGACACACGAGGGCAGACATGTACTCCAACCGGGAGACTCCACGTGGTACGACAACATGGGCGCCGGATGCGTCAACTACTCATACTTTGCACCTGCGTATTATCGCGAGTTCGCCGCCTACGATCCTGGCAACTCCGAGTTCTGGCAAACTGCAGCCAGTGACGCTTACTGGCTGCTGGAGGCCGCCTCAGACTCTCGCACTGGCCTGGTACGAAACTGGGGTTCGGCTGACGGCGGCAATGCTACTCCGGAGTGTCATGACGCCTACACACGTGCTGCCTCCTACGGCGACGATGCCGCACGAACTCCATGGCGCGTCGTCACCGACTACCTCTGGTACGGCACCGGCGCCGCCAAGACTTGGAGCGATCGCGTCACCTCCTGGGTGGCGAGCGTCGGCATCGAGAACACCGCACAATGGTACCTCCTGGACGGGAGCGTCGACGAGCAGGCTCCCACTCCGCACGATCATACTGTCATCAACGTTGGTCCGTGGGCGACGGCTGCGATGAGCGACGACCAAGCGACCGTCGATGCGTTCGCAGCCGAGGTCGTTGCGATCCCCACCAGCAGCGGCAATCACGACGCCGAGTACTTTCCGAGGATGCTGCGAGCTCTGTCCCTTCTCACCCTCACGGGCGGGTTCACTCCCTGCGGTGGCGAATAGACGAGCTCGATGAGCACTCGACTCCCGCCGTGGGCGCGGACCGCGAGGTCTACTCGATCATCGCGCCGACCACGTCGATCGGAGTGTCATCATGATTGGAGATCTGCGGGTACGTCGGATACCAGGAGCCGCCCTTGTTGTTGGTGATGACCGAATCGGTGATCTCAATCCGCCCTGAGTGATCGTTGCTGACGAAGAAGATGGCGCTACCGTGGGCGTTTACCTCGTTCTCCTCGATGCGCACGCCACAAAGGGACAAGGTCATCGTGTTGCCATCGTTGTAGATAGCGCCACCGCTTCCGCCCCCCGGGGTCCCGCTCTGGGCAGGGTTCCCGCCATTGCCAATGGCGCGATTATGCGAGAACAAGCTATTGAGGATCGTCCAAGAGACGTTGATGCTGCTAATCCCACCCCCATTCGAACACACGTTACCGAGCTCGGGCGCGCCGCCAAAGGTCGAGTTCACGACGTAAACCGGCTGATCTCGATGCTGGTCAAAGGCACGGACGGCAGCACCCCCGACATCCGGCCCGATATCAGCGCAGCGGTTGCCGAAGAACCGCGAGTTGACGATCTTCAAACGCCCACCCCTGGCCCATATTGCGCCTCCGCCTCCGGTCGCGTCATCCGCCATGTGGCTGCCGCGCTCGAAAGTGATGTTCTGCACGGTGAGTCGAGGGTGGTCCTGATCATTACAATGCTCCGTCGTCCACACCAGGTCGGGGTCACAGGTATTCATGTAGAGGATTCGGGAACTACCCATGCCGCTGAGGGTCACTAGACCTCCGCCATCGATGACGATTTCGGGTCCGGTATCATTGAAGATCCGGGCTGGGCGCTCGAGCTGAATGACCACTGGGTCTGGCCCGCAGTCGAAGGTGACCACACCGCCCTGCGCGACCGCATCGATGAAGCCGTCAGCGCTGCAGCTCTCCGGAGTTCCGGTGCCGACGACATGGTCTGGGGACGCAACACTCGCGGGACCAGCGGCGGGCGGTACCACGCAGCCTCCGTCCTGGTTGCCGGCGGGCGGACCGCTCTCGGGGTCCGCGAGCGGGTTGGGCACCTCGACACCGCCCTTACTCGCTTCGCCACAGGCAACGCCAACCAACGACGCCATGAGTAACACTCCCAGAAAGGCGGGCACTTCTCTTCCTTGCACGACGGATTCCTCTTACCCCGGGCTCTTGCTGACACTCTGAAAATGCGATCGCGGCCTTGCCGCTGGCGTCTGCTCCAGCGACTCAGAGGCGCTTCGGATTAAGTCATGAGTGGGATGATCCTGGATCGTGAGGCGGATCGCTGTGGCTCGCGAGCACGGACTGGCCTCTGGCAGCGAAAACGTCGCTGTCGAATAACGATCAACCCTGGGCCGGCCAATTTACCAGCACCGAAACTCGAGGGTTTCCCGTCTACGCCAGCAGCGGCGTCTCCAGTGGCGCAGCCGCCCGACGAAGCGCGGCGTCCTCGACGAGCCTCGATCTCGAGGAGGGGCTCTCATCGCAACCCAGGACGGCATGAGCGCTGGCGGCGACAGCCGCTGCGCCTCGAGCTCTCTGCTAGACTCGCGCCACGATGAGCCTCCACCAGCACCTGCGGAGAATCAGCACTAGCCTGCCCCGCTCCGTTCTCTTCTACCTGGGCACCACTGCCCTTCTAGCATTGGTTCTCCACCAGGTCGCAATCGTTGGGGACTTCCGCATCGACGACGCTTACATCTCGTTCTCGTTCTCGAACAACCTGGCGGCAGGCAATGGTCCTGTCTTCAGCCACGGCGTCCGGGTCGAGGGCTACTCGAACTTCCTTTGGGTCGTGCTGGTGGCCCTGGGGAGCCTGGTCCATTCCGGTACGGATCCCTATCCGGTAGCGCGCGTCCTAGCGTTCGCATTCCTGCTCATCGGGGTCGTCTGCACTTACCGTCTTGCGCGTCGACACGCCAGCCGCTGGGCAGCCTTCTTCGCCTTGGCCCTCCTCCTCTCGAGCACGGATGTCGTGCGCGCCACCCTCTCCGGACTCGAGACGGTGCCGTACATGGCCGCCCTGGTGTTCGGATGGTACGTGTACCTGCGAGAGCCAGCGCACGCTCGGCGCTATTCTCTTCTGGCATTCCTTCCCGCGGCTCTCCTGCGCATCAACGGCTTCATTCCCATGGCCGTCGTGATCGGGTTCGAAGCCGCGTCCTCCGTCCTCGAACGTCGCCTATCGGTCCGGGTATTCCTGCGCTGGGTCGCTCCGGCCGTGCTCATGTACGGACTCTATTTCTTATGGAGATACGACTACTACGGCCTCCTGTTTCCTAGTACCTATTACGCGAAGGAGTTCGTAGCCCTGAATGCCCCGACACGCGGCTTCGATCAAGCCTACGGGTTTCTGAGGGAATCTGCAGGCCTCGCCGTGATACCCCTGATGTTCCTGCCCCTCGTACTACAACCGAGACGCGAGGGTTGGGGTCTGATGGCAGCGGTAGTCGTCCAGGTGGCCTACTCTATCTACGTAGGTGGAGACTGGATGCCTTTCAATCGTTTCTTCCTGCCCATACTTCCTCTTGCCTGCGTGTTGGCGGCATGGGGGGCCCAGATCGCCATGACTTCGGTTCGCAGCGCTCCTTGGCTCGCTAGGGCGGGCGTCGGTTCACTGTTGGCAGGCGTCCTTGGACTCGTCGCGGTGTACGGGTACTCGGGCACCGTCGAAACGGAAGAGGAGCGGCGCAAGCTTGCCGAGGCGCAGCACGTCCTTCGCCACACGCACGAGAACCTGCTTGGAGTCACGGATCTCGTGCAGCACGTCATCCGGCAACCTGGAGAAAAGCTGGTCACGGACTACGCCGGCGTCTTCGGCGTCTTCACGGACGCCAAGGTGATCGACATGTGGGGGCTCTGCACCGAGGAAATCGCATTGAGAGGTGGCGTGGAGGGCATCAATCCCATTTTTGGTAAGGAGTGCGCGGAGTGTTACGTGGACATCGAGCCGGACTACTTCCACGTCGTCGTCCCTCTCGCGCGCCCGCGCCACGCTTTCCGGAACGTGGACCAGGTCATCGCTCAGATGTTCCAGGGACGGGCCATCGACAGGCACTTGGATCTACGCCGAAGGTACGCGGTCGGGCGCGTCGTTGACGTGACGGCCCCTGACCGCGCCTTCTGGTTCCTGGAGCGTCGGCGTCCCAATATGCCGCTCACCCCTCGAAACCCCACTCCCGGGACCTGCGTCGACTACCCGTTCGAGCGACGGCCCTCGTTCGCGGGAGCCCGCCCCGATGCCTGCGGTTGAGCGCGGCATGCTGCAACTCCGGACCCGACAGCTGCCCTTGGAGCCGGCTCGGAAGCTGCCGTTGGGGGTTCAGGCGGCCCGGAACGGCCACTGACCGAAGCGCGCTAGCGCGCCCTGGAGCGCCGCGGCGGCCATAGGCTAGCTCTGGCGCGTCATCAGTGACGAGCAGCTCCTGTTTAGCGTCGGAGGCGCCCATCGCTCGTGCGCAGGGCCTCAGTCGAACTGCAGCAGCTCGAAGTCGTCCAGCCAGATCTCGCTGCCGCTCTCGTCGCTGGGCGCGGGCGTAACGTACTGATAGCCAAAGGCCAGGGCGACGACACTCTCTGGGATCGGCGGCAGATTCAAACGGTGCACCTGCCACTCATCCCGAAGCAATTGACCTGGATCGCCGTCGGTGATCCAGTCGCTCCAGGTGGGGTCGACGCTACCTCCCAGCGCGGAAACCCTGAGCACCCTAGCGACGAAGCGCCCGCGAACCTCCTGCCCATTGGCTGCGAAGGCACGTGCCCGCAGCCGCGCCTGATAACGCCCCCCCTCGACGACGGCAAGGTAACAGCGGTCGTCGCGCGTAGTCATCTGCACGAAGGGGGTCGGGCGTGACGGCGTGGGAATCAGCTTCTCAAAATATCCCCTCGCTCCGTCGGGATCACCGGGCTCTCCGGCATCCTGCCGCTCACGCTCGATGTCGGCGCTCGACCACTCGAAGTTCCCGTCGTGTCGTCCGCCAAAGCGGTCGAAACAGTTCGGACGAGCAACGCTACCGCTGTGCGGCTCTTCCATCGTGCCGTTCGCGACCAGGTGCCGCTTCGTACTGCCAAGCTCCTTCATCACCTGGCCTACGGTCGCCGTCGCCACATCGTCCGGTGCACCGGCTTCGCCCTCGTCAGCTCCCGCCCTTGCGAGCCACCGCACTAGCTTCTCGAGTTCCTCGCGACGCGTGCACACGCCCAGCATCGAACCAGGTTCCTCGGTGTCGCGACAGTCATCGGTGATGTGATGGAGCAAGAGAGGAACCCAGCCCCCGCCAGCTGCGCGCGCATCCAGGATCCAACCTCGGACATCATCCAGGGTGACGTCCTCCGTCAACGAATCATAACTGCGGATCGCGTAAGGGTTCTCAGGAGGAAGGCTCTCAGCGAGCGGTTCACTGGAATCGTCCATTTTCCCTCGTGACAGGCCGCTTGTCCCGCGAGCATAAGCAAAGCCACAGCTCGCGACCACATCGTGCAGGTGCGTGCTCTCGTCACCGGTCGCGTTCCGTCCGAACGGATACGCAAACCCTGCCACGTCGAAGCCCAGAGCCATCAACATCTCGCGGTCCCCACAAACCTGCCGGCGCTGCTCCTTCGCAGTGATGGCCTCATGCCCAGGTTGGCACGCCCCCTCTTCCAGCCGCTCCTGGGTACACGTCAGATCCGGATGGGAAACCGAATGGGAGCCAATCTCATGGCCCGCTTCGGCGGCCGCCAGCCACAGGTCCAGCGGTGCGTAGCGGACGTGATCCCGTGACTCTCGCTCGTTGATCTCGAGATTCAGTCGGGAGCTGTTCACGTAGAAGGTACCGAACAGCGAGTCGATGCCATTCTCCTCCAGAATGTCGAGGAAGACGCTCTGCGACGCAAAGCCGTCATCGAAGGTCAACGAAACCACCACTGTCGCCGTCGAATGATCCCCAACGAGCGGGGCTGGCCGTTCCTGCGGCGGAAGCCCAAAAGCCGTACCTGGTTCCGAGGGACCTTCGCCATCCCCGCACCCGAGCGGAAACAGACTCAGCGACACCAACGCCGTTACACTCATGGCGCGAAAGAGAAGCCCCACCCACCTCGCGTGCGGGACCACGGTGCGCCATCCGGAGGGGAGTCGCAAGTAGTAGACAGGGTCGCCCGCGCGCCATTGCCGCACACGATACCTCGCCTGGCCAGCAACCTCCGCACCCCCCACCACCAGATCATGGTCGGCCAACCCAGCAACAATTTTACCTATTGACATCGGTAACCCTCCAGTTTCAGCGGACCCAGCCATTCGCGGCTTGGGGAATGGCATAGGACCGGGCCGGTAGGACTTCTGCACCGCGGCACAGGCGGTTCTCCAGCCCCTCGCCGCTTGCCTCCCAATGACACGCCGCTGGGACCCTTGCAAGACGAACGCATGGATTCAAGCCTGAACTAAGTTCCAGGAGTGGAGCTCACTCCTCTTCTCAGTCGCCTGCGGCTGTTCCGGGGGCTTAGCCCAGACGACCCGCTCCACCCAAGCACGCCAGGGTGCTGGCAGAGCCCCCGATGGGCCCCGCTCGAGCCAGGACCCTTCACGCTCCAACGGTCGGCCTGAATGAAAAAATGGCGGACGACTGTGCTCTGCCTTCAAGAAATCGCTGGCACAGGCCCGAGGGACCACGTATAAGGTCGCCGGGAGTTTGCGGAACAGTATCGAGACCCGCACCCGCACCCGCGAGGGTAAGCGAGGGCAGAATGTTCGTATTTCCAGTCTACTTGATAGTGCTGGTGGTGATCATTAATCGCTACGTGGCCGGTCTGTTCTTCAAGCTTTTGAAGGGAAAGCGGTTCGACCTCACCCGCTCGGACTACGAGCCTACGGTGACCGTCGTCATCCCGATGTTCAACGAGGGCAAAGGCATCTACGAGACGATCGTCAGCCTCACCGAGCAAGAGTACCCTGCCGAGAAGCTGTCCATCTGCGTCATCGACGACTGTTCCACGGACGACAGCTTGACCTGGGCCAAGGCGGCGGCCCAACGCTTTCCATCGCGGGTGACGGTCATGCGCAACCCGGTCAACATGGGAAAGCGGCGGGGGATCAATCGCGCGGTGCGGGCCGTGAGCACCGAACTCATCGTCTCCGTCGATTCGGATGTCGTCGTTGCGAAAGATGCCGTCCGTCAGCTCGTCGCGCGATTCACGGACGAGCGGATCGTTGCTGTCGGAGGTCGAGTCAACGTCATCAATCCGCATGAAAACTGGCTCACCAAGATGCAGACCATCAAGTACCACTTCGGCTACGTGTACTTGAAGAACCTCGAGCGAGCGTTCGAGTGTGTGCTCTGTCTCTCTGGCTGTCTGACAGCGTACCGCCGAAGCGTCCTGCTCGAGCTCGAGCCGGTGCTCGAGAACCGGAACATCCTCGGAGTGCCCATCAAGTACGGTGAGGACCGTTTCCTCACACGCCAGATCGTCAAGGCCGGGTACAAAACCGTCTGCACGCTGGAAGCCCGCTGCTGGACGGTGGCGCCGTCGACAATTAGCGGGTATTTCGCGCAGCAGCTGCGCTGGCGGCGCTCCAACCTTGCGGATTTCATCCTCGGGATCACACACGTGTGGCGCCTCAATCCCTTCGTAGCAATCCACTACTACTCTCTCTTCGCGCTGCAGCTCGTCTACCCGGTCGTCGTTCTGAAGAACGTCGTCGAAGGGACCTTCTTCGGCCTCGCCACCGTACACATGGGTGTGCTCGCGCTGCTTGGACTGCTCTACTACGTGGAAGCGCGGGAGGTGCCGAAGCAGGACCGAGTGCATCCCCTCTACTTTCTGGCACTGGGCTTCATCATGCCCGTCACCTATCTGATACACAATGTGCTGGCTTTGTGGACGCTCGACTCGGGGAGCTGGGAAACGAGAGGGCACAAAGCTAGCGCCGAGGTAATACCCAGCACGGCCCAGCACCTCGAGTCGACTTAGTCGCGTGACCGGAGTCGTTTGCGAACCTAAGCTAGTCTTACGGAGAATGCGATGAGAAGCTCCTCAGCGTTGCAGTCGAGCCCCCGTGCCGCGGCCACCCCGGCAGACCGCCAGCCGGAGGGCAGCGGAACCGCAGAGGTCAACGACCGACGAGTACCGCGCCATTCGGATATTCGAGAGCTGTCCCCGGAGGGAGCTCGAAGGAGCGCTCATGCCGGACCACGGCGCTCTGCCGCGGCCGTCACGAACACGTTGAACAGGGCCCTCGTAGGCATCTACAAGCTTGCGGGGTTTTCTCTCCTATCCATCATCTTGTTCGGCTTGTTCGCGTATGTCTCGTTGAATGGGCTCTTCTTTCTCCACGAAGCCTGGATCTCACCGGCCATCATCGCCCCTGCGGATCCTCGCGTCATCGAACTCCGTGCACGCCTGGCGCACGAGGTTTGGAACCGTCAGCGCGTCGAGGCCGAGCGAGCGGAAGTACGTTCCAAGGTGCGGCACGCTCAGCGCACTATCGGGGTCGAACACGATTACCAGCAGACGTTCAGGGCAGCCGTCTCGGAGAACGCGTCATTTCAGCGAGGTCGACTTCATCGGGTCCGTTCGCTGCGCGAAGAGATCGACACCGTGCAGCGTGCTCTCGACGAGGCAACCGAGAGGTTCGCATTCGCCCATGGTCAGGCTCTGACATCAGCCTACGACGCGAGGCTCATCAACCAAGAGCAGAAGGCGACCGGGGACTACCGGCTCGCGGAACTCGAGGCGCGGCAGATCGCGCTCCAGGGACAGAAAGCGACAATCACCGGCCAACTGGAAGAGATCTCCCTTCAACTGCGGGCGCTCGGAACCGTCGCTGCGGACCCTTCCGCTGGAATCCCGGCGACCGTGGAAGGTCTCGAGCTGAAGCGCAGCTACATGAATTCCGTCCTCGAAGCGCAGAAGGCCGAAGACACTCTGGTTGCACTTGGCGCGGCAGACTCTGCGCTCGGAGAAGCCATCAAGGGCTATGACACCGTGATCTCCATCATTCAGGAGTCGCCCCTGCTGCTTGCTGCCTCGGGCCAGGTAACGGTCGCCTTCGTGCCCTATGACAATCTGCGTGCGGTGAAAAGCGGAGCTCCTGTTTTCGGCTGCGCGGCATATGTCGTTTGGTGCAAGCAGGTGGGCCGCGTCGGCAAGGCCATCGACGGGGAAGTCGTGGCCAAGCACCCAATGTATGGCACAGAGCTCCGAGGCACGTTCGTGCGTCTCGAGCTTCATGACCCGGAGTGGGCCAAGGAAGCAGTGCTACACGTTGGACGTGCGCCCCTCTGGCTATAATCGGGAAGCTGCTGAACGATGGCTCGGCTGACAATCGGTTCGACCGTAATGCTGGTTGCGGTCGTCTCAACCTTGGCTCTTCCCAGTATCGCAGGAGCGCAAGAGGCACCTCCGCGGCCGCCGGACGAGCCGGTAGGGCTCTCGCGGCTCGGCCCGCCGGAGTCGTTCGGCCACGATACTTCCGATCGCTCCATGGCATCGCCGTTCGAAGCCTCTTCGACCAGCCGTCGAACACAGAGAGAGTCAGAGCGCGAGCGGCTCGCCCGTGAGGAGACTGCGGCGTATTGCGAACACTTGCGCGCGGCTCAAGAGTCCGAATCTGCTCGACTCCGCTCTCCCTGGCTTTCGGCACGAGCATCGACCCTGCAGGTCGACGAGTTGGCAGCATCTCCAGGCGAACCGCTCGCCCTGCGGGCGCGAGTCGGGCTGGGCTTCAGCGTCAGCGATTGGCTTCGAGCCGATATCATGGAGGCCAAGGTTGGGGCCCTTTGCGACGTGCACCAGCTGGAGGTCGAAGCGCGGCCGCAGGAGAGGGAGCTCGACGCGATCACGGCCGTTGGCTGGAACGAGAAGGCCCGCGTCATCGAGCAGTTCATGGAGCAGGCGGAGACTCTGCTGAAGCGCAGCGAGGCCGAGCTACAGAGCAACCAGCGAACCGTGACGGAGCACCTGCGAACGCTGGAAGCACATCGGCTCCTTCGGGAGCAGGCGTTCGAGGCCAGAGCGAGGTTCAAGGCGGCTTCGGAGCATACCGCTCCCGTCAAGCCCGACGTGGCGCGCCAGCGACGGCTTCAGGCTGGCCTCGTGCGACTGGAGCGCGCCGCAGGGGAACTGCGACGGAACGAGAGCTTCAATGTCTCCGTCGAGGCGGGGTACGACGAGATATTAGGTATCGACCAAGAACTGCCCCTCTACGGGCAACTGAACATAGTGTTTCGCCCCGGCTATTTGTGGCAGGCGGAAGCCGACGACCGGAGCGCGATGGCCAAGGGTCGCGCCGCCCTGCGAGAACTACAGGCGCAGGACCTGAAGCACGATGGAATAGTGCAGCATGCGGCACTTCGGCAGGAAGCAATTGCTGGCGATGTCGAGCGGCTCCAAACCTACCTGCCGGAAATCGAGCGCCAACGGCACGTCCTGATTCAGACCCAGAGTTTGGAAGCGCAAGTGGTGGCCGAGCAGTTGTGGTTCGAAGTCGTACTGCAGCGGGCCGAGCTTGCCCGTCTGCGTGCGGCGAGACGCGCACTCGACATCTGGCTTGCGGAGCAATCAGCAGGCCAAAGCCGAACGCCAACCATGCAAGACTCCTCCCTACTCGACTAAACTAAATGGGCGAGCGCGATCGTCGAGCACCTCGACAATTGCGCGAGCACCTTTGGGGTGGCGTCTTGGTAAAGACCCCTCGAGAACAACAGGAATGGGGCCGAGCAGACCACCGCCCCGTCTGGGGCTGGGCAAGAGCGTCCGAGAATTGCGCTCGCTCATTCAGGGCGCTATTTCGCGCACGCTCAGCCAACGGTACCTGGCTTCGACGATGCCGGAGTTCCGAACGAAGGTGGTCCCTCCCTCGAGATAGACGAGATCGGATTGTCCGTTCACGGGCGCGTGTTCGGCGCAGGTCGTCGGACTGAACCAACCCCCAGCATCGATGGTTTCGTTCACCAGCATCCACTGACCTCCCGAAGCCCCTTCGGTGAGGTCCCGATAGGACTCGAGCTTCACGCCACCTCCGTCAGGAAGGTTGTAGATCACGAACTTCCACCCAATCCAGGTGTTGAATGGCAGCGTCCCCACAGTGGGCCAGACCACGGCCGCCTCTTGCCTGCTCTGAATCTCGCTCGACGAATGCATCAGCTCTTTCGCGAAGTCCGAAGCTCCGTCGTGCCGAAGCCTCGAGTAGTACGTGTGTGCGTCGCAGATCTCGCTGGCGTGGCCCTCCGGACCGCTGCGGGCGCCAACAACGAGCCCCGCATACGCGGTACCGTCGTCCGCGATGCGCTGGTAGTAGACAGTCACCTCGACATCGCGCCAAGGCCCCGATTCGCCGGGACGAATGTAGAGCCTCGGTTGCGAACCGCTCATCACGAGCAGTCCGTCGGCTGTCACCTCGAGCATGCCAGTGCCACGAAACCCCGAGATCCCAGAGGGATCCTGGGGATCCGTCCTTTCCGTGATGCTGTAAGGGCCCGCCACCGACCAGTGCCGAGAACTCCAGAGTCCTCCGCCCAGCGCAGATGGATACAATTCAGCGATCCCGAAGACGTCGAGCCCCAAACCGTTCCCACCAGCCCCACCGCTGCTCGGCCCTGCCCCACCGCTGCTCGGCCCAGCTCCGCCGCTGCTCAGCCCTGCCCCACCGCTGCTCGGCCCTGCCCCACCGCTGCTCGGCCCAGCTCCGCCGCTGCTCGGACCTGCACCCCCGCTGCTCAGCCCAGCTCCGCCGCTGCTCAGCCCAGCTCCGCCGCTGCTCAGCCCAGCTCCGCCGCTGCTCAGCCCAGCTCCGCCGCTGCTCAACCCAGCTCCGCCGCTGCTCAACCCAGCTCCGCCGCTGCTCGAGCCACCTGAGAACGGCCACCCGCCGAGGGCCGCTCCGCCACTTCCAGGGGCGGCAGCGCTTGCGTCATAGCCACCTGTGGCTACGGTGCCGCCGGCCAAGAAAGTGCCGCCCGTCAGCGCTGCCCCGCCAGACGGGACGAACCCACCTGTGGCAGCTCCGCCTCCCACGCTCGGAAACCATCCGCCAACGGAAAGAGTGCCGCCCACTCCAGGCGGTCCACCCCCGCTGCCCGAGCCGTAGCCCGTGTTTGGCCATGGGCCGCTCGCGTCTTGCGTACAGGCGGGCATCGCGAGAAGAAACCAAACTGCGGGGCCGCCCCATTTCCTGCTCAGCCACATGACCCGCTCGACTATAGCAGCTGTGGCGGGTCAAGCAGCCTGGGCGGCGGCTCGGAGTCAATGACCTCGTCGACCTGCGTCGCGAAATCCTTGCGCGCTCGGTCTTGTTGCCGGCACGTTTCGCGAGGCGCTTGGCGTCCGTGGAGATAGCGGCTTGCAGTGGCGAGAGGTAGGCAAGGTAGGTCCGAAGCGCCGTCCAACCCTCGTCGCCGCTGGCGCCAACGCCGTGCTTCGCGTTCTTGCCTGGGAAGGCTGTGGGTGATACGTGACAAGCTGATGAACTCTTAATGGAGGCGAGATGACAGTCATTACCTTTGGCACCTTCGATCTGCTCCATGTCGGCCACGTGCGACTGCTCCAGAGAGCCGCACGGCTCGGCGACCGCCTCGTGGTGGGTGTGTCCACTGACGCCCTCAACCTGAAGAAGAAGGGGAAGCTTCCGGTGTTCCGCGAGCGGGACCGCCTCGAGATCGTCAAGGCGCTCCACTGCGTTGACGAGGTCTTCCTGGAAGAATCCCTGGAACAAAAGCGGGAGTACGTTCTGCGGTTCCAGGCGCGCATCCTCGTCATGGGCGCCGATTGGGAGGGTCGCTTCGACGAGCTTAGCGAGATCTGTGACGTCCGGTATCTGCCACGAACCGGAGGCATCTCCACCACTGAGATTGTCGCAAGCGTCAGTTCGCCCGCCGCCTGAGCCCAGCCTCGAGCGTGCGGCGAGTCCCCGCTCGCAGGGTTAGCCCCTGAGAGCCCCGAGACGAATGCTTCAACTGAATGCCTCCGTCACGACGGGGATGCCTCGCGATTTCATGATGTCGCGAACGGCGCTCACCATCTCTGGATGGCCACAGGCATAGACCTGAGGGATCTCGCCATTCCGGCAGAGTTGTTCAACCACGTCGGGGGCGAGATCCGCAACCCGCCCAGTGCCCCCGCGCCACTCGCGGTTGCGGACATCCGCCGGGCGGCTCACGGTGGGGAGGTAGCTGAGCCGGTCGGGGACGCTACGTGCAAGGTCTTCGAGCTCCAGTCTGTAAGGGAGCTCGTCGGCGAAGCTGGCCCCATGCAGCACGACGAAGCGGCCCGGCCAACTACCGCGTAAGCTGACCTCACGCAACATGCTTCGGAACGGGCTGATGCCCGTCACCGTCGCCACCATGAGGTGCAACAGTGCACTTTCCACCAGGTTGAACCTGCCGCGTGCCCTTTCATCCATATCGATGCGCGCGCCCGGCACGAGGCCGGCGAGCGCCCGTGAAACACTGCCGGTGGGACGCCTCTCGACGCAGAACTCGAGGTCCGGATCGCTGGGCGCCGACGCAATGCTATAGGGGTTGCGTCCTGCACCCACCGCAAGCTTCAGGTACTGTCCCGGTCGAAAGTCGAAGCCGTACGGAGCAGCGACGCGCAAGATGTGGACGTTCTCCGAGACACGAAGATTGGCGAGCACCGTGCCGGGTTCCAAGGAGCGGCCGCCCATTGCCGTGGGCGCGTGGGTCGACATGTGACGCTCCGTTGTTGCCGCGGAGGGTTGCGATCGGGGCCGTTCACGCGGCGTGGACAGGTGGTTCTGACGCGCCTCACGGTGCGACGCAATCCGAGACAGAAGCTGCGACAGCTCCGGCTCGTTCACTCGAGCGACTGCTCGCAGTGCATCGAGGTGCAAGCGTTGCTCGAAAGCAAGGAGCTCGCTCCTGAACGCGGCCGGTCCTGGTCTACCCTTCACGATGCAACTATGGGCCGGGCAGCCTGCAGCGCAACCGAGCGGCAGCAGGTTTTGCAGAACTCTTTAGCCACTGCCGCTGGTGCCATGAACGTCGGCAGCCCCACGCGGCGGCCGAGTTGGACAGGGCACGGCGGCTCCCTGGAAAGCCGCGATCACGGCGCGCCCGGGACCGCCGGACGGGAGAGTGCGCTAACTGACACACGTCACCGGGAACAGATCAAGGTACGCAGCGGCTGCGTGAGGAGGCGTGTTCCTGCGCGGACGGCATCGCGCGTGGCGAGGGACTCTCCGGCGAAATGCTGCATGGCAAGACGCAGCGCATAGGGGTTGTCGGTGAGTATGGATTCCATCCAGGGACGCAGGGCCCCATAGAACAGATCAACGGCGCGCTCACGTGCTCGCAGCTCGCCACCGACCCGTGCTGCAGTGAACGCGCTCGCCCAGTCGCGAAACGCCAGATCGTTCCCCCTCAGCTTCTCGGCAATGTACTCGCCAGCGAGCTTCCCATACAGGACGGCCTGAGCAATGCCTTCCCCTGTGATTGGATCGATCCCCGCCGCCTCGCCCACAAGGAGGACTCGTGCCGCTGCAGCGGGCCGGTGTGGCTCGAAACCTCGCTCTGCAAAGCGCTTCTGCCGAAAGTCGGTGAGGCGGAGCCCCCTTGCGCGCAGGGCCTCGTCAAGCACCTCGTGCAGAACGACGTCGGGCGCGCCTTGGTCGGCGCGCTTGAGCAAGTACACCCCGCGCGACCACATGGCTTGGCCGTCGATGACGGTGGGGAAGTCCCAGTAGTAGCCGGGGAACCGACGATTGCTGACGTCGAAGTGCAGCAGGTCACGCGCGGCGTCCCCGCGCGTCGCCGGAGTATCTATCTCGAGCGCCTGCGCGCGGTAGCGGGTGTGACCCAGTCCCAAGAAACGGCGCACCACGCTTCCCACCCCATCGGCGCCAACGACCACCCGTGCCGATAGGCTCCCCGCGGCGCTGTCGACGCGCACGCCTTCGGCAATGCGGTGAACCGCCCGCACACCTGCTCCCGCCTGGACGACAAGCCCCTGCTGTTTGGCTCGCATCATGAGCGCTGCGTCGAACTCACGCCGTCGCACGACGCGCCCAATGCGAGAACTACGGCTTCGCTCGGAACGCGCTGCGTTGCGCGTGCGGATGGTGATGCCGGCTATTTCGACGCTCGGCGCCTCGACGACGACCCCTATCGAGGCCAGGGCACGCTCCGCCCGAGCTCCAACGGCTCCCGCGCAGATCTTCTCGCGCGGATAGACGTCTTTCTCGAGCAGCACCACGCGGCCAACCAAGGAGGGCTCGTGGTGCAGAAGAAACAAACCCGTAGAAAGCCCCGCAGGACCTCCTCCAACTATCACTACCTCGGCGTCATACACGCTCGAGAGCTTAGCTCGGCAGCGAGGCGTGCCACCCCCCCAAAGCCAAGGATGCCCCTAGCAGGGTCGGCCACTCCCCCAAGACCTGACACTGGACGCCGGTCTCTGAGGGTTTCGCTGCGGGCTTCCGCACCCTCTTGATTGCCGCGGCGGGGCCCCAATACGCCGCAGCACGCCCTCAGTGTGGCTAGCCCCCGCCCGACAGACGTAGGAGCCCTCGGGCATGTGGCTTGCAGCTTACACGGTCGAGAAGGAGGCAACCAATGCCCAATGACGCGCAAGCTCAGTACATGGAAAGCCTGAGCCATTTCGACACGGCAATGATGGTGACTCGAGCAACGAACGGCCGCTTACACGCTCGCCCGATGAACATCATCAGTAAGAGCGAGAAGGAGTTGTGGTTCGCGACCGGCGAAGGTTCCGAGAAGATCCGAGAGGTCGAGCGGGACGAGAGGGTGCTCGTCGTTTGCCAGTCCCCGCTGCGCTTCCTCTCGCTGACGGGCCGCGCCACAACGGTGCGGCACCGGGAAAAGATTCGCGAGATGTGGACAGCGAGCCTTGAACCCTGGTTCGACGGCCCGGACGATGCAAGGGTTGTCCTCGTGTGCTTCCAGACGGAAGCCGCCGAGTACTGGGACCTGCAGGGGATCGGCGGGATCCAGTTCGTCTGGGACGCAGCAAGGTCCCTATTCTCGAGCAATAGTCCCGCGCCTCGCAATCAGGAGCAGCACGGGGTCGTGGATTTCCGTCCGTCCTCCTGAGCGCTGACGCCCGCGCCGCTCCGCGCGGAGCGGAGCGGGAGGTGTTGTCTTCTCCAGCTCAGAGGTGGTAGGCGTGGACAGAGTTAGCCGATGGTCGACGGATTCCAGCTCCGAGCGGAGAGACACCCGAAGCCTCTTCTGGTCCTCGTGGGTGTGCTCTTCGGGAGCTGGACGATCTGGGCCACCGTCGTCATGCCCCAGCTCCCGCCGGCAAGCGGCGCCGCCTACCACGTGCGCGCCATTGGCGTGCGACTCCTCCTCTGGGTCGTGCCGTCGCTCTATTACCTGCAGCGGCGCTACGGCTGGCGCATCCATCGGCCACTGCAGCTCGGACCACCACCAACCCCGCGACATTGGGCCATCGCGCTGGCGCTGACCGCCCTCGCGTCGGTCGCCGTCAGCTTCGACGTAGCGCGGCAGCTGCAATTAACCATGGCGGAGGTATGGCTGCGGCAGCTGAGCGGCGAGGTGAGCTTCCCAACGGCACCTCTCCTCGAGGAATTCGTCTTCCGAGGTGTGGTGCTGTCAGAGCTGCTGATCTTGCTGGGGGTGGACTCGTGGGAGGAATCGGCGAGCCTCGCTGGGCGTGGCCGCTTCTGGCTCGCCAACCTGCTGGCGAGCACCGTTTTCACGGGCCTGCACTGGCCGTGGTGGATCTACCAGCTAGGCCTTGCCGATTCGCAGTTCTGGATGAACACAGCAGGGGTGTTCTCCATCAGCATCGTGCTCGGACTGCTCTTCGTACGGGGCCGATCACTATGGCCCTGCGTTGTGCTCCACTGGATCAACAACGAGCTGACGGGCCTCGTGCCGGCGTCATGACAGGGTCGTAGCGCTTCGCGAGCGCCTCACTGCGGCTTGGCCAGGAGAAGCTAGCCGCCCTTTTCGTAGGTCCCCATCAGCTCCGCCCGGCCTAGAACGTGACCCTCCATGGCGTCCAGGAGCTGCTGCTTGGTCGGCTGCCCTAGGGGCGGGAGCACCACATCCAGGGCGTACAGCCTGAAGTAATAGCGATGACGACCCACGGGTGGACAGGGGCCGCCGTAGGTAGCGCTACCGAAGTCGTTGATGCCCGGCAACGCTTCATGGGGGTTTTCGATGGCCCCAGCTCCTTCCTGCAGGGTCGTCGCTGAAGGCGGCAAGTTGTAGAGGATCCAGTGCACGTGAGTGCGCTCCGGTGCCGCGGGATCGGGCGCGTCGGGATCATCGACGATGAGCGCGACGCTCGCGGTTCCCTCTGGCGGATTCGTCCAGCTCAGCGGCGGCGACACGTCCGCTCCCTCGCAAGTGTGCTTCCTGGGGATTGCTGCGGCGTGCTCGAAAGACTCGGACCTGAGATTCATCGCCATGCTCCTCATCGGTACGTACAACGAGTCCGATCCCGCTTGCACGGGACATGCCCCCCCGAGCCCAAGCGACCTCACTGGCGCCCGAGAGGCATCCAGCATCCGTCTTTGGCCGTGGCAACGCCACAGAGAAGCCAAGAGAAGCCAGACGCGCTCGCCACGTCGGGGCAGATCGCCTCACCTCCCATCATTGACCATGTGGCCCCCTCGTGCCATCGTGCCGCGGGGGTATGAGTCCCCATGGAGCCACGGATGGGTATACTTCGAGACTACCTCACTCGTCATTTTCGGCACTTCAACGCGGCAGCTCTAGTGGACGCCGCGGTCGCCTGGGAAGCGCACCTGAACGCAGGCGGGAAGATGCTCTTGACCATGGGCGGCGCCATGAGCACCGCGGAAATCGGGCTCGTCCTCGCTGAACTGATTCGGCAAAACAAGGTGCATGCACTCTCGGTAACCGGAGCGAACCTGGAGGAGGACGTCTTCAACCTTGTGGCGCACGACTCCTACGAGCGCATCCCGCGCTACCGTGACCTGACCCCCGCGGACGAGCTCCGCTTACTCGAGCGAGGGATGAACCGCGTCACGGACACGTGCATCCCAGAGGAGAAGGCGGTTCGCCGCATTGAACGCCATTTCTTCGCTCTCGTCGAGCGCGCGGAGTCGCTGGGTGAGCGGCACTTCCCCCACGAGTACTTCTATCAGCTGCTCCGGAGCGGCACCCTAGCCGAGACCTATGAGATCGATCCAAAGGACAGCTGGATGGTGGCAGCCGCGGAGCGGGATCTCCCGATCTTCGTGCCGGGCTGGGAAGACTCGACCCTGGGCAATGCCTATGTGGCACGCTCGCTGACGGGGCGGTTGAAGGGTCTCGGTGCCATCAAGAACGGCTACGAGCAAATGGCGGCGCTGGTTGGGTGGTACCGGAGGACAGCGCCTCAGAGCCCCATCGGTTTCCTCCAGATCGGCGGGGGCATCTCAGGGGATTTCCCCATCTGCGCCGTCCCCCTCCTCAACCAGGACATGCGCGAGAGCGTGCCCCTCTGGGCGTACTTCTGCCAGATCTCGGAGGCAAAGGCGTCCTATGGCTCGTATAGCGGGGCTGATCCGAGTGAGAAGATCACCTGGGGCAAGCTGGGGCGTGAGACACCGAGCTTCATCGTCGAGTCGGACGCGACAATAGTGTTTCCGCTCATGGCGGGCTATGTCCTGGACCGTTAGGTTACAGTGCTGTCCGACGCTCCCATCAGTACCCGGACTACCCCGGCCGCGGTCGAAATCGGCTGGGTGCTCGCGGGTTCCCTCACCCCTGCCGAGATTGCAGCCGTCCAACTAGGGAGGGCTCGCCTCGAGGGCTGGCTCCGCCAATGGCTGCCAGAGTTCGACTGGCGTATGCCCGTCGTTCAGCGCCGCGAACTCCTCGTCCCGGCACCCGCCGAGCCGATGAGCCTCGTGGACGCGGCCGTACTCGAGCGGGACGCCGGCCATTGGGACTTTGCCTTCATCGTGACGGGGGTACCGCTGCGGAGCTATCACAAGCCGTTCATGCTGGGCGCCCCATCGCAAGCCGCCGATGTGGCAGTTCTCTCGGTGGCTCGGCTCGCACCGGATCCCTCACCCGGTGAAGCGGCCCGGGAATCCTGGGAGGAGACGACGGCGCTGCGGGTCGCGTCTCTTGCGATGCATCTGTTCGGCCATCTCAACGATCTGGATCACAGCGCTGAGCCGAATGACTTCATGTTCGATCTTACATCGGAGAGCGATCTCGACGGTATGAGAATGCTCTCCCAGACCGATCAGGCGCGTCTGCAGCGACACCTCCGTGAGGTAGCCGATCCGAGGATGGAAGAGCGCGGCGAGGCACGTTCCCGTCTCGGCTTCTACGTGAAGGCGGCCTGGGTCACCAGGAGGGAGATCGGGAGCGGGATCCGACGCATTGCTCCCTGGCAGTTTCCTTTTCGGTTCAGTCGTCTGACGACAGCCGCCGCCTCGAGCCTGATGGTCCTGCTGATGACCGCCGAGGCCTGGGAAGTTGGGATGACGCAGCCGCTCTGGCGCGTTCTCTCTTTGTCCGGCATGGCGCTGCTCGGCACAAGCTACTACCTCCTGTGGCGCCAACACCTGCTCAGCCGGTTGGGGCACCGCTTGAGCGAACAGAGCGTCATCACCACCGTCTCCGTGAGCCTCGGGGTGCTGACGGGAATGGGGGTCACCTACGGACTACTCTTCGCATTGACCTGGCTGATGGCTCACGGTCTCTTCGAGACCGAAATCGTGCAGAACTGGGTTCCATCGGCACGGGCAATCGCCGAGGGCCACTACGTTTCGCTTGCAGGTTTCGTGGCCTCGGTGGGCATCGTGATTGGTGCCCTCGGCGCTTCCTTCGAGCAAGAGAGCTACTTCCGCCATACGGCCATGCTCGACGAGGAGACGTGATAGTCCCCGAGCCCCGCGCAAGCTCGCCCCAGCGTTCCCGCAGGCACATTGCCGCATGGCATGACCGTTGCAGAAGGGTCGTGCTCCAGTGTCTCGACCCAGCAATCCCCTAGAATACGCCGTCCTTCGCATCGCGATGCTGTTCCTTTCCAGCACGCTGTGGCTCGCCGGCACGGCCTGTCGCGAGCACACGCCCGCGCCGCGTTCCGAGGTCCGCGGCGGCCACCCTGCCTTGGATCAAGAGCCCCCGCCTCGAGCCCCATCCGAGAGTTCAGCGCGGAAGAGACGCGAGACGCTTTCCGTAGCCACCTTCAATACAGGCCTGTCTCCGACCGTCGCGAAGCGCGCCGAGCGCGCCGGGTATCTCGTCGAGTCGCTCAGATCTCTCGACGCTGACGTCGTCTGCCTGCAGGAGCTTTGGTCCGAGCGAGACAGGGCGCGCCTGCAAGCCCTCGAGCCCGAGTACACCGTCACCGTCGGCAAAGCCGAGTCCGAGCGGCAATCCTTGCGATGCAGCACCCGCGAAGCAACCCTCATCGACTCTTGTCTTGGCACCCACTGCGCGGGATCCGACGATCTCCCCCGATGCGCGCTGGCTCGCTGCCGAAGCGTCGTCACCCACCTGAGCCCCTCCTGCGCCGGCTGCATCAGCCAGCACGCCGAAGACTCCACCTGGGGCGATGCCTTGCGGTCCTGTCGAACGGGTCGCGTCGGCTCGGGTCACGCCTATGATGGCGCTCTGGGGCTCGTCATGCTGACGCGGCAACGACCCCTCCGTATACGAACAGAGGCCCTCCCGTCGGGGCGGGTCGCTCGAGGCCTGCTGCACGTGGCACTCAGTGACGGGATCGACGTGTTCTGCACCCATCTCTCGGCACCAGGCGAAGCTCTGGGAGGAACTACCCAGCGCGACCTGCAACGCGGGCAGATTGATGCGATCGTCGGGCGCATCCGGCAGTCGGGCTCCACGCCAGCGGTCTTGCTGGGGGACTTCAACGCGACCTTGCGTGACTCTCTCCTGGTCCCGCTTTTGGACCTGGGCTTCAGCGCCCCCTACCTCCAGGGGGACGGCCGCTGCACCTACTGCTCTGCTGGAGGCGGCTCCATCATCGACCATATCTTCTTGGAAGAGCCGCTGCGAGGGGCTCGGCCGATGCGCATCTTCGACGAGCCTCTGCCTGCCATCGGCATGACGCTCTCGGACCACTTCGGTGTGCTTCTGATGGTAGAACCTCGGGAGCAATCTGGCTGAGGTGCCGCGCTGGACCGTTTCCCGCAGCCAGCCCAGGAACGAGGGAGTGTCTTCAAAGCCGAGCCCGACCATGGTCGGGCTCCGGGCACCTCCGTGCCCTGGGCTCGGGCTCGAATCCCTCCTTTGGAGACAGTCCCTAACCCGGCGGAGCCGGAACCAAACAGGGGAACTGGCAACGCCAAATGCAACCGGAGGGCAGGCTATAGCGAGTAGGCCGGGGTTGCCCCCGGCCCCTCTCAGATCCGGACGTGCAGATTTCC
>JAEWRL010000022.1 GCA_023398955.1 Pseudomonadota bacterium | reverse complement strand
GCCTTCCTTGCCGAGCAACCGTCCTTCCGACTCCGCCCTCAGCCCGTCCCCACCCGCACTCACGATGCCACGCCCGTTACACTGCTCGCTGCCTAACTGGTTGATAAGAAAGCGGGATCTGCACCCTTCCGTGTGTACGCCGACACCACCTCCATTTGGTTCACGGTGAACGCCGTCTGGAATGGGAGCGCTTGGGCTCGGGACAGCACGATCTACTCGTCTGCAGGCTACCGCTTCTCCCGCACCGATTTCGAGATGTTCTATCAGTCGAGCGGGACCGGAACGTTCACGACGTTTGAGCGCCGTTGGCGCTTGCCCATGTCGTCGACGACGAACTCCGCCTTCGAGATGACAGGTGCGATGCAGGAAGAGGGGCGCATCGGCATGGGCTGGAGCAACACGGCCAGCAGTACCGAAACGGTCGCGACTTGTGGAGCCGTGACCTTCCGCAACCGCTTCGCCGCGACCCCTTCTTCGATCACGTTCGCCATCAACTATTACACCGTGGTTAACACCGCCCCGAGCATCGTTTCTGCTACCCGCGATGGTTTCGGATACTACGGCTATCGGTCCCTCACGTCGGGGCAGTGGGCCTACTGGGTGGCGACCTACACCGCCACTGCATGAGGACCCAATGCCCATTGTTCGAATCGCTGCCGACCACATCCGCCAGCTCTGCACCGTCTGCCAACAGCGGCGCGACGTTCCCTTCGACTCGCTTTCTTTCACCGGGGAGCCCGATGGTCCTGACACTGGGATTCTTGCGATTCCGCCGTGCGGCTGTGGAGCGACCGAGTTCCTGGTGCGTGCTCCGCAAGACGAACCCGAGCACCCGTTGCCCGGCAGCTACGGTCACTTGCATCGTCTGATGGTCGATGCGCTCGTCGACGCTCTCCATCCCCGTGACGCGGATACGGCAGCGGATGTGCTGGCTGCCGTGAACGAGAACCTCGGCGTCGACGCGGTGGAGAAGTGGTTTCCAAACGGGCTTCAGGCCGAGCCCTTGGCGGCGTCCAACGACGCCGGCACCGGCAACGCCCCAACCCTCAAGGAAGACGAAGAATGACGCCCGAACTCACAAGCATCGCCACCTGGCTGCAGGCGACTGGTCCCTACGGACTCGTCGCTGTGCTTGGCTGGGCCTTTTGGCGCATGAATGAGCGCAAGGACGCCGCCATCCGCGAGCTCTACGAGCAAGTCGCCGAGCTCAGCCGCGCCCAGACCATGGCCATCACCAAGATGGAGTCCGCACTCGTTGCCCTCAAGGAAGCGATCAACAGCTTCCACCCTGAGCCCAGTCGAGGCCGTCAAGACAGCGCTGCAGAATGAGCGCCGGGCAGACGCCCGCTCGGACGTATCCCTCTGAGGATGCGCTTCGCGCCGAGGCCGTTCGCATTGCACGCTACGCCTGTAACGAAAACAAGGGACGGCTCTTTGGCGATCCTGTTTTCGAGCAAGTCACTGAGGGGCGGCAGAAGTGGAAGGGCTATTCGGCGTGCGGCGATCTCGCTCAGTACGTCTTGAAGGAGCTCGGCTTTCGCGATGAACGCATTGTGAACCGCGAGGATGATGGCGGTGTGCTGCCGTGGGCCATGGGGAAGAATCTGTCGAAAATCGTCTTCAACCCCCTCGGCGCCTTCGTTTGGGCTCGCGGCTCCGCGCGACCCAAGCCCGGCGACATCCTGTACATGTCCAAGCCGGAGCATGTGGCGGTACTCGACGAGCTGAAGCAAGAGCAGTCGAGCATCGTGACCTGTGACTACGGGCAGTTCGATGCCGCGGCCGGCAAGCCTTCCGGTAGGCGCCGGACTTCTACGTTCACCGCGCGGGGGCGCACCCTCATGATCGGGAAACGCACGCTGCATGGGTGGCTCGACCTGGCGAAGCTGCCGGGGCTCATCAATGCAGCGACGCCTGAATCGCCCCTTTGCGAGACCTGTCCTTACGTGCGCTCCTGAACCACTTCCCCGTGTGTCTCGGCGACTCTGCCGAGCACGTCGGGAAGGTGCATTTCGAGGTCGATTCTCGCGACCTTCGCCTTGCAACACCCGTGAACGGAAGCCTGTATGTGCGTCGCGAACGGGGCGCATCACGGACCACCCCGACACGGAGATGACGAACATGAAGGTGTGCGAACTGATCGAGCTACTCGAAGAACAGGATCCGGACGCGGACGTCCTCGTGATGATGCAACAGAGCTGGCCCTTTGAATGCCAGCTGCGCGGAGTGACCACCCGCGACGAGATCCTTCGGGCGGATGGGGATGAGGACGAGGATGCGCCCCTGGGCGATGGCTGCGCGCGCAGCGACGTCTTCTTGGTCGAGGGCGAGCAGCTTCGCTACGGGTCAAAGACCGCTTGGGAGGTGGCTGCGCGCTGAGCGCTCAGGTTGCTGAGCGCCGACGCCGGGAACCGCGAGGGACCCCGGCTGTCGGTGTTCTGGGAGTGCGGGTCCGTGCGCTCCCAGTGCCGCAGCAGTGAGTGAATTGAGGTCACGGTGGAAGGTCTGATTCTGCGTCGAACTGCCTTGCTGGGGGCCAAAACAGAAGCCTGTATGTCCCTCGTGAAGACCACACAGCAACAGCAAAGCACGCAGAGCCTCGAGCGGATTGCCCGCGCGAAGCTCGGAATCGAAGCCCTGGAGACGCGCCGGAGCGACGAGCTCGACTTCCACGAAGTCGCCGTCTGGAGCATCCGCGCCGCCCTGGAAGCAGCCTACGAGGCGGGCAGAGCCGCCAAGGAGAACGAGCGATGAAGACCATCGGCACAGAAACGACGTACACGGGAACCGAACACCGCTACCTGCGCGGACACCGAGTTCTCATCATCGCGGTGCTCAAGGGCGCAGCGAGTCCCGATTTCGATCCGGACGCAGAAGGCTCGTATATCACCGACGACGACGAGCTTGCGCGCCACGGTGGCATCGGCCCGGGTGATCGCGTTGATGTGCAGCCTTGGCTCGAGAAGGAGCAGCGCTTCAGCTTCGTCAGCAGCGACCCGCGCGCCATCGACCTCGAGTGCTTCGCCGCGCTCCGCAAGTGAACCAACCCGCGGTGGGCTCGAGCCCAGGCCCACCGCGAAGCATCAAGGGGCGAGCATCCTGACGCGGCTCGGGCGGCACGCGATCAGGAGAGGTGTATCCGCCGCCCAGTGTGAGGATACGATGACCCAAGACATGAACGACCTGATCGCTGAGCTTTCCGACCTGCGCCTTCCCGAACTCAAAGAGCGCTATCGGGAGGCGACCGGACAGGAGACACGTTGCCCGAACAAGACGTACCTGATTCGCAGCATCTGCTCAGCGCTGAAGGACGCCCCGAATGACGCGGATGAGCTCGAAGAGCCGATCGCCCTCGCCGACGCGGACGTCGAAGCGCTCGACGACGAAGACGACGCGAGGGAGCCAGCCATTGAGCGCAAGGCCGAGCGCGCCCCAGCCGAAGGCGCCACCACGATGGCCGACGTCGCGCCGGATCGACCGGCGGACCCTAGCTTGGCGAAGTTGGAGAAAACGCCCCACGAGGTGCACCAGCGCCAACCGCGACGCCAGAAACAACAGCCCCGCGGGCGCTTCTCGTCGATGACCGTCGAGGAACTGCAGGTGAAGTACCGCGAGGTCATAGGCCGTGACACGGGGTCTGATGACAAGCGCTACCTCATCTGGAAGATCCGCGAAGCAGAGAAGGGGCGTGTCCCAGTCGGTCCGCGCCCCGCGCGATCACGCTCGGAGCGGGACGCCGATGTGAAGATCTTGCCGCTACGGCTCGACGCGGAAGCGGTGGTGGCCATGGACGAGGCCTGGCGCAAGCGAGGGATGAAGACGCGCATGGAGTTTCTGCGTCGCGCGCTTGGGCACTACCTCGAGCACCTTGGAGCCTCCGATGCGGCGGCCAAGTTCACGAACGAACCCGCGTGAATAGCGCTCCCCGCGTGCCCGATCTGCAGCGCGTTCCGCATGCGCTCGGGCATGCTGTTCTCTCGACATGTGCCTTGTTGGGGGAGCCGGAAGAGGCCGGAGGGGGCGGCTGAAGAGGAGCGCGCGCTAGCTTTCGGGCTCGTAGAACCGAGCGTCGAGGAAGGCCGCACGGCACTTCCAGACCCGGCGCTCGAGCTTGTCCTTGGGCGCGGGGGTGTTCCACCAGTTCGCGTCGGTCAGTCGCGCGACGACCTTGTCCCAGTAGTTGTCGAAGTCGACCTGCTGCGTGATGCCGAAGTCCTGGCAGAGCTTCCGCTTGTTCTTGGAATCCAGGCAGATGAAGTAGTCGGGTCGCTTCATGGCGAGCAGACGCGAACCCACCGCAAGCCCTGACCGTTCGAAGCCCGCGCTGAAGATTTCGGCGAACTCGCGGTAGTGCTGCTCGCTCACCTCGCCCGTGTGAGGGATGGAGTCGAGCGCTCGGGAGACCTCCGGGTTGTTGGCGTTGATCGCCTGCTGGAAGCTGCCCGCCCCCCGCATGCTCCCAAACCACAGCCACTCGACGTCCTCGGCGTTGTACAGCCCTGCGATGCCCCGCCGCTCGTCCTCTGACATATCGGCGAAGTGCTGGTGACAGCTGAAGAGCTCGTTGGCTCGCTCCAGCACGGCCAGGTGCCCTTCAGTCGTGTGCTGCTCTTGCTCGAGAAGGGCCTGGAAGAACTCCTCCCAGTTCTCGCGGAACAGCGGGACGTCGAGGGGCGACGGCACTCGGGTCCGTTTCGAGCTGCGGTCCTCGTGCTTGTCGTAGCGGCCGGAGAGAGAGCCGAGGCGACGTTGCTGACGACGCCAGATGGTGCGGTATGCGTCCAAGTCGCTCTCGTCCACGGCGCTTACGAGCTCCTGGTAGCCATCGAGGGTCTCGCAGATCGCCGCGAGCGCGGCGTCGGCGCCGTCGTCCTCGTCGGTGATGAGCACAGCGGTTTCCGCATTGGACTCGAGCGCGCCGCGCGTGAAGTTCGCACTACCGGTGATGCAGCTCCAGCCCCCATCAGCATGCACGAACAAATAGAGCTTCGGGTGGAAGACGCCGTCCGGGTTCATCACGAACTGGGCCTTCGGGTGGTCGAGGAAGGCTTCGATGAAGTCCGGGTCGGTCTGGTAGAAGTGCACGCCGACGGTGAGCTGCTCGATCTTGTCGGGCATGCTCAGGAGCACCTCGGCGCTGGGCGCGTGCTTCGAGGCCCACGCGACGGCCCACCGGAGCGACGTGCACCGGCGCAACTCCTTGTCGAGAGCGGAGCGGATGGCGTGGGAGTTCGGAAGGAAGCGCACGGGGGACCACGCTACCACTGCGCCGGTGCTTTCGTGACGGGGAGGTCCGTCGCTCGGCGGGCGCCGATGGTGCCCCAGCTGAGCCAGCTCAGCGGGGCGCGCCTTGACGCTCGTTCAGTGTCCAGTATATACTGGACACGCAACAGTCGAGGTCGCCCCAACAATCAACGAGTGCGGGTCGATCCTTTCAATGAATTCAGAGGTTTACATGACAAATGGAAAAAACCAGCACGTCGTGCCCCGAGATGGGCAGTGGGCCGTGGTCGGCGAGGGCAACCAGCGCGCGACGGCCGTGGTGCCCACGCAGGCCGAGGCAATCCAGAAGGCGCGGGAGATCTCGCGAGCGCAGCAGAGTGAGCTGCTCGTTCACGGACGCAATGGGCAGATTCGCCAGCGGGACAGTCACGGACACGATCCCCGTCGGAGCAAGGGCTGAGCGATGTCGAATCGACGTGAACATGACGCAGCCGGCGCGATCGCCGGTGGAGCTTCGGTCCTGGCGTCAGCAATGGCGGCGGGGCGCTCCCCGAGCTTCGGGGAGCTGCTGGGCGGAGTCCTCTCTGGGGTAGTGACGTCGCGGCTGCCCGATGCGCTCGAGCCGGCGACCCATCCGGGACACCGGCGTCTCGCGCACTCGACGGTGGCGCTCGGCGCGACGAGCTGGGCGGCACCGCGGCTGCACCGGACCCACGTGGCGCTGGCGACGGCGGCGGAACGCGAGACGGATCCGGTCCGTAGGTTCCTCGCGCAGATGGCAGGCGGTGCGACTGTGGGAGCAGCGGGCGGCTACGCGAGCCACCTCATGCTCGACGCGACGACGCCAAAGGGTCTGCCGCTGCTGGGTGTGTGAAGCTCGTCTACGCGCGAGCTGTACCTACATCGTCTCGCAATGGCCGCTTCCGGGAGAATGCGGCTATTGCTGACCGACGTCGTAGTGGGCTGTCACCTGACCGGGGACGTCTCCGTGGTTTGGGCATCGCGATCGGCTTCCTTTGGTGAACGGGCGCGGTGCCGTGCCCGCCGATTTTGCCACTGAAACAAGACACAAGGGAAAGGCAGAGCCATCAATCATGACGAACTTCGCAAACAGACTGGCAGAACTGCTGCTCAAGAGGACCGGATACATCGCCAATGTCTGGACGCTCCCCCTGGAGCTTGGCGCCATCCTGGCGAAAAGGGGAGGCGAGATGACAGTCGTGGGCAGGCTCGATGACCGCATTCGCAACATGGGGAAGCCCGAGCTTGCTGAGAAGATCAGGGCGATCATCGAACGATCCGCGCAGGCCGGTACCACCACGTTGTCGCTCAAGTACCACTCCGAGGGCACGACAATGATCTCTTTCGATGGAGCGGGCGACGTAGAGCTGCCAAACCCGACTGGAGGGGCACCAATCAAGGTGAAACTGTCGGGGCTTGTGAGCTTCAGCCAGGCCACGGACTACCTATTTGATGCCACGGAACCTTGTCCTTGGCGAACATTCGCGACTGCGGATGCTGATGATGTGCTCGATGCAGCAATGGCGCACTTGAAGAGGAGGGAGTTTCTGGTAACGGGGGTTGCCCAGGCCAAGAAGTGGCTGTGGTACATCAGTAGGACGCGCGATAGCGTGCTCGGATTCGGCGCGTCAGCTGAGCTCCCGGGGGGGCTCGACTTCGCGAAGCTGGCCGAGGTAGCAGTTACGGGAAGTCTTAGCGTGAAGTATCGGCGAGGCGAGGTCGTCCCAGGCGGAAGCGAAAACTCCGTGGCCATGTTCAAATGCTTGGTCAAGCGCAAGCCACTCTTCGGTTCCGGAAACATGGGCCCCGCGAGAATTGAGATGCTCGACAGCGCAACGGGCGAGACGACGGTTGTGAAGGAATTCGATGTCCTCGATGATGCCTATCCTGAAGATATTGCGGAGGATTCCTTGGGTGCTGACGCCACGTAGATACAGATTGCGAGTGCCACCCCACTCAAGCGTGGACAGCGCGAACATGGAGAACCGTCCAGCCCCAAGCATCCTCAACCCCTCGTAACCTCAACCATTCTTTGTTCGGCGGACAGTGCGAACCGAGTTTGCGAGCCCGCGAATCTGCCCACAAAGAGTGTTTGCAGGCGGCTCCAAATGCGGAGCCAAGTGTAGCTTGATGCAAACGGGGACGACCCGTTGCTTGACTGAAGCCCCCACGACGATGTCGGCGGGGGCTTCGGTGATTTGGCGCGGGGAACGCGCTGGATGCGACGATTGGCGACGGAGGGGACACGGCGGGTGCGGTTTTGCAAAGAGCGCCGAGGGGGGCGTGACGGGGCGCGTGGACGGGTGCGTGCTCTCGGCTTTGTCCCGCCGGGGAGAGACGCGGGGAGAATGGTTGACAGGTCCGTGGACGCTGACCCGATTTTTGACTGTCCTGGTTGATGGGGGACGGCGAGCGACGCGGCTCCCCACCTGGGACCTTGTGCCAACCTGCACCACAGGGCCCCCGGCAAGGCACGGAAATCATGCGATCCCGCGGGATTGGGTGCGGCGAGCGTGAACAGGTGGAGGGCGTCCGCGGGACGGCGCGACTCGGGGCCGTGTCCAGGGCGTGGTGGGGCTGAAGAGCTGGCGGTGGGGTCTGGGCCGCCTCGTGGGAGACGGCTGGCGTGGGGCGAACGTGGGCTGGCGCGCCTTCCGGCCACCGAAGACAGCCCGTGGTCGCGAGGATCCCGAGGTTGTCACGACTTCCTCTCGGCGGGCTTCTTCCTCTCTGAGGCTCTCTTCTTTGGCGCCTTCGCTGTTGCGCGCCTGTGCTGGCTCCTTGCGTCATCCGAAAGCCTCACGCCGCCCGCAGGCAGTCGTGATGGAGCCCACCAAGCATAGGGAGTGCCACAATCCGTCCGCCAGTGCTGGAGCAGGTCGCCGTGGACGGAGCGGGAACTCGCTGCGCGAGCCGTTGCGGGCGCGATCCATTGAAGTACGCGACGTACTCGACGAGGACGGCACGAAGGTGGTCGTCACCCAGGATGATGATGTATCGAGACACTCGCGTCGGACGCTGCCGATGAATCGTTCGCGGACGGAGTTCATCAGTGGGGCCCGTACCGCGGTCTTCAAGACGCGGATACATGCGCCGCGCGTCGCACGGTCGAAGTCCGTGCCGAACTTGGAACCCGGTCACGGATGATGACCTTGGGGCCCTTCCCGAACGGCGTCACGTTGCGGATCTGCTGAGCCATCCAGCGCTCGCTCGGCTCGCGAGTCACGGCCGCATGGACCACCTCCTTTGCGTTCACGTCGATCACGAAACAGGCGAAGAGGGGTCGGAACCAGACGTCGTACACCTGAGGATAGTCGCATACCCAGACGTTGTGGTCGCGCACGAATGCTCGCCAGCGTTGACCATCGCCAGGTGGCCGTGCCAGCGGACGACGGTCTCTGGCTTCACCAGAGGATGGTGTTCCGCCAGTTTCGGAGACGGCTTGCAAGAACCACGAGGACCACTCGTTCCCAGGGTCGGAATGCCAGGCGTTTCACCCGGCGCGAGGCGACGATGAGCTGCTGGCGGAGAGCAGCGTTCTCGGCACCGAGCTCGTCTGGGCTGCGGAAGAGGTCCTCGACGAAGCCGGTCACCAACGGAGCGGGTCGGAGGGCCTCTCGGATCACCGTCCTAGCCGAGCTCCGAGCGCGCCGGACGGCCGCCTGAAGACGAGCTCGAAGGACGGTGAACACGAGCGGAAACCTCGCCCGGATCGGTGACACCTTCAAGACTTGTCCTCGGCGGATTTCTCAACGATCCTGCGGTGGACGAGCGAAGCAGCCACGACAGCGTCGTAGCTCAGGGTGTCGCAGGGTGCCGCGTGCTGCCGCGTCCTGCGGCTGCCGGCCCCTCATCTCTCAGCCGTTCGTAGATCGGAAGCATCACCGCGAGCATGGCCGCTGCCTGGTCATCCGTGACCTCTGAGGGAATGAAACAGCTCAGCCCAGCGGCCTCGCCGTCGACCGAGACACCATCCAGGATGTAGCCTTCCTCCAAGAGGCAGCGGTCTTCGTTGTTGCTCACCGCCACGTAGTGATGCCACAGATCGCCAGTCAATACCGGCCGGATGACGTCCGCCACGCCATCGGGAAGCGGCTTATCGTGGCGCTCCCCTCCCACACGCTGAAACAGATACGTTTTGGTTTCCCAGTAGATGAATAGGGTCTCCGGTGCGTCCTCGGGAGCGGAGGCACGGCTGAATACGATCGGCTCGGCCCCCCCGTCTTCCGAGCTCGCTCCGCAATGAACGCAAGCGCAGAGGCAGAGTACTCCATTCCACAATAACGCCATTCTCGGCCCGTTTCGCATCGTGAATGCTCCTTGACCATTTGTGTTGGTTGTAATCCCACCAGACAACGGGTTCGGGTGGCCTGCCACTACTGTTGAACCGTTCCGGTACAGCTCATCAGCGAACCGTTGCTCCGCATGATCAAGCATGGATCCTTCTGAAAGCCCCGTGTCAGGATGTCATTTGCCTTGTCTCGAGCACGAGTCTTCAATGCGCTGGTCGTCCGGTATGATAACGCGGAGGCTACATACCACGAGAAATAGTCGACCTGGACTCCGTTTGCGCCCTTGCCGGATCCAGAGCCAAACCCCTGGCATCCGTTCTCGTAGCTCGGATCACAGCTGGTCCCCCGGGGGCATGAGCTATCACTCGAATGGTGACACCAAGCACCAGCGTGTCGTGCCTCATGAAATAGAGTGGCCGCACGTTCAGCGATATTCTCGCCATAGAAGAACCGCCAGTACAGGTTCGTGTAGTCATCCACGCTTCCGAAGGTAGTGCGTGCATACGATCCAGACGAAGCGCTACCGCTGCCGCAACGCCCATCGAGTTCGTCGATCGAGTTCGCAGCATAACACTCGGCCCACAAAAGCACGTTACTGTTGCTATAGCTGCAGGTAGGACTGTCAGTTCAGGAGTACGCTAGTGCCGCTATGGCGTTGAACGTTCTGGCGAGAGGCCGGTTCTGATCGCAGGGTGCCTCGAAGCCAAATCCGTCGTCCCAATCATCGCGAGCCATGCTGTACCGCGACCAGAACGCATCAATCGAGCTCTGACGGCAGGACCAAACAGGGTATATAACTGAGTCACCAGACTGTGCACCAAGGTGCCCTGGATCCCAGTAGCAAGTAGCTGCGCGCAACAGAGGCGTAGCCAGCACACAGGACAATATAACAACCGTACAAATGGTAACACGTGGCATCATTACAGTCCTATCCTTGCGTTGCGTTAGTATGCCGGGAGTGGAGCCTTTATCATTGGTTTACCGTCCTGTCGCTGCAGAGTTGCAGGGTGAATCGTTGTTACGCGCTGACGCTCCTCCTCCGATAGCATTCTGAAATCTGCTCGGAACCCTCTTCTCTTGGCAATTGCGACGTGCTCTCGGCCTAGCCCTCCCTCCCCTGCTAGCTCAGCAATAGTCATCCGCGCCACAGCAGGATCGCCTTCGGCAAGTAGACGAATGACAGCAGCGCCTGATCCAGGGACACCTTTCGCGAGCGACTGAATGATCCCAACCGCAGCCCTGAATCTAGCCGGAAAGTCACTCTCGGGATCGCAGTCATGACTCTCGTGAGCATCCGGCGCGTTTGGACCATGCCTTTCTGTGAGAGGTGCGAGCGCGACGCCTACCAGGAAGTCAACTGCATCTGAGGTGTGCACCTTCGACGCCAGATAGATGGTACGCCAGCGACCATTGTAATCGCCAGCCGCACTCGAGGCGTGACGTTCCCGAAGCAGGTTGATGGCATCTGGATGCTGCAAGAACTTTTGCTCTTCGCCTCTGTAGTGAGCCTGCCGCTCCGGCGCAACCTCGTCCATGGTGGCAAATAGCCGGGCAACGTCATCATCGTCGTACCCCGGGGTGGGGGATGGTTCCAGGGACTCGCCCGCTACGTCCATCGAGTCTTGCTTCTCCATATTCTGTGACACATTAGAACCCACGGAGTGGGAAGAGTCCTCGTTGGATAGATCGATGACGTCCGAACTACAGCCTGAAGCGACTAAGGTCACGATTACTATGCACGCCAACTCAGCTAGTGTTTCTTGCAAGTATTTCACTTCGTTCTCCCAGGTCTGATTAGTGCGCATCGTTTCTCTGGCACCATTATATCGTACAAGCTAGTTCGTGTCAGAATGCAGAACCGTGGAACCGCCTGAGCTGCAGTATCTTGACGCCTCGCGGGCGACCCATAACTCAAGGTAGTTGTTATCGAGAGTTGGCGTCAACTGAATTCTAGGTCTCGCAAGCGAACTCGGCGGAAGGTTTTGCGGAAGAACATGTAGCCACGGGAGGGACGCGAAGGCGATATGTGCCGGGGACTAGGCGGATACAATTCGATGGTCCCTTTCCAGCGCGCCTGCGCGCGTCGCCAGAGCTTTCTCCGACTGGCCGGCTCCAAAGATCGGATATGCCCCAGGTGGGACAGCACGCGCCCGGCAACGGTGCCAGGCACAGGCATTGCTTGGTGTTTCACGGGTGAAATTGCTGACCGTAGGATGATTTTGGTTATGCGTGGTGGCAGGCGGAGGAGGTCGCGATACCCGTCGACACGGCTGTACTGGCTCCTTTCATCATCCGTCCCTCACGCCACCCTCTGATAGTGATGATGAAGACCATTCAATACCGGAAACGCCACGACATTTCCACCTGCGTTGGAGGGCTGTGCTCGCTTGGCTTGATGGATCCGCTGCTCGATGCCTTGATGCGGACGCTGGATATTGAAGTGAGTGACATACTCGCTGAGAACGCCTCGAAGATGAGCCTCACTGAGAATGATGACGTGGTCTGTACACTCCCCCCTCACGCTCCGAAGAAGTCTTTCTGCGACGGAGTTCATTTTTGGAGCGCATGGCGCAGTCAGCACGACCTCGATGTCTGCGCCCTCGGCAACGCGATCCAGCATCGTGCCATACTTCGTGTCTCTATCCCGAATCAGAACCTGCGGTCCCTTCCCGAATGGCGTAACTTCACGCAGTTGCTGCGCCGTCCACCGCTCCGTCGGCGCGCGTGTCACGCCAACATGCACAACGTCCTTCTCGTTCACATCAACGATGAAGAACGCGAAGATGGGTCTGAACCAGATATCGTAGAGCTGCAGGAAGTCGCAGGCGTACACGGTATGGTTTTTCAGGAAGGTCTTCCACGACTGCCCGTCCCTCGGTCCTGAGCTTCGGTCGCGATACATGTACCTCTGGACCGTGCGCTTCCCGACACGGATTCCAACCTTGAGAAGCTCGCCTCGGATTCGCTCCGCTCCCCACAGCCGATTCTCCTTCGACATCCGGACGATCAGGTCGATCGTTTCCTGGGGCAACCGGGGTTTCGGAGCCCTTCCTGCCTTCGACTTTCGACTCCACAGCAGGCGAAATCCATCACGGTGCCACCGAAGAACGGTGTCAGGCTTCACGAGCAGGGTCGCCGAGTGCCAGCGGCGAAGCCTGCTCGCCAGGACCACGAAGAGCCCCCTTTCCCAGCGCCGAAACATGGGTTGCTTGATCTTGCGAGAAGCAACGATCAGCTGCTGGCGCAGGAGGAGGTTCTCGGCAACGAGCTCTTCCCTTGTCCGGAAGACGTCCTCGACGAGCCCAGAAACCAGCGGCAGCGGCCGCAGGGCTTCCATCACAGTCCTTTTCGCCCACGCGCTCACTTTCGCGACGGCAACGCGTGCTCGGGCTCTCAGGACGTCAAGTGACACGCTCGCGATCTGACTGACTCACGGAAGGAACGCAAGACCTTGTCTTGCCAGGCCGAGTCCTTCAGTCTGCGGCAGGCGCCAAACCCTCTAGCCCCCTTCACAAAACCCCGTCAGTGTGCGGCTCTGCGTCTGCGATGAACCGAAGGCTCGAAGCTTTCCCAATACGCCTCCACATCCGCGCCGGGATCGGTCAGGAGTTCGAACTCATGCGGAGGATCCCCTTCGACATAGCCGAGTGCGCGGTACCCCGTCTGACGCTTCTCGAACATTCTCGCAAGCCTGGGCACGGCCTTATCCGCATAATCGAAGATCCACACCTCGCGTTTGTCGGGATGCTGTCGATGCAAGCGTCCAACGTATTGCGCCAGCGTCCCCTTCCACGAAATCGGAGCAACGAGCAAGAGCGTGTCCAACCGAGCATCGTCGAAACCTTCACCGATGTAGCTACCGGTAGCAACTACGAGGCGCTGTTCCCCCGAGTCGAGTGCTCGCAAGGCGGCAAACGTTGCCTGGCGCTGTCGCGCGGTCATGCCTCCCATCAAGACGAATTGATTCTTGACGTAGCGCCCCAGGCGGCCCGCTAGCTGCAGGACATGTTCGCGACGCTGGCAGAGCAGTAAGGGAGAACGCCCCTCACGAAGCGCTGCGACTGCGTCGTCAAGAATGAAGGAATTCCTTCGTTCGTCTTGGGCGAGATGCGACTGCAATTCAGTCAACTCCTCAGAGAACGCTGGCAACACGAACTCTGTGGGTCGCACGAAGTATCGATGCACGAACGGGCGCCAGGCGGCCGCCAGCCTCGCCGAAATCTCGAAGCGAATGGGCCCCAACTGCATATGCATGATGGGATGGTGTCCGTCTCGACGTTTCGGCGTCGCCGTGAGCCCAAGAATGGACCTCGCCGGAATGGTCCGCAGCACCCTCTCGAAGCTTGGCGAGGCGCAATGATGGCACTCATCAACGATGACGTGGCCATACTGGGCCAGAGCCTCGCCATGTTCCCCCCGAGCCAGAAACTGCATCGTTGCGATGTCGATCTCACCCGTCGGGTGGCTCCTATCACCTGTAAGTTTGCCAACGCTGCTTTCGGGAATCCCGAGAAAGGCCGAAAGCTGGGCTCGCCACTGCTCGACCAGTGCACGCCGATTGACGATGACCAGAGTCGACGTTCCTCTGCGCGCCAGCAAGGCGGTCGCGACAACCGTCTTTCCCATACCGGGCGGCAGAACCAGAATCCCCATGTCGTGGGCACTCAGGGCTTCCAGAGCGTCGTTCTGGACTGAAGTCAACGAGCCCTGGAATACCACGTCGAGGCGGGTGCCTGGTTCACGCTCTTCTTGACAATTCACCTCGATTCCGAGCGCCGAGGCGACGCCACGTAGTTCCTGCTCCGTTCCGCGCGGCAGAGCGATCTCGTTCTCCAACACTTCAGAACACCGGATGACCGGCGGCGTGTTCCAAGTAGAGAGCCGCGCGGCCTTCTTCCTGAAGAACTCAGGGTTCGAGAACTCCGCCAACTTGCGAATTCGTGATTGAACACGGTCCGGAAGCTGTGCGCGTTCAACGTAGATCCTCTCCCGCACTCTGAACCGAAGTGTCGAGAGTGCGAGCTCCCCCGGAACGCTTCTTTCCCTCTTTGGGTCCTCTACTGCGTCGATGTCGCTTCGCGCAAAGAGCTCGAGAGTCTGCCCCACCGGCGGAGAACTCGAGCGTAACTTGGGGCGTTGATGCTCCGTTGCACCTGCCAGAGTGGCGGCAACCTTCTTCGGACACACGCGAGTGACACTCGCCAGTACGGTCCACTGCTGTTCGTGCGAATAGGGCTCCAGGTCATCGTCAACGAATACTGAATTGCCGAGTTTGCGTGGCCCCCGTTGAAGAGGCACCGCTATCAGATTGCCCAGCCCACCCTGTGCAACGGAGTCCTGACTTGGAAACATGCGGTCATAGGATCGAAGTACCACTGAGGGCCGCAATTCCCGGGCTCTCGCGATCAGCATCCCGCCTAACGTCCGCGCGCCTTTCGCGGAGATCGGTTCGTCGAAGAATAGCCAGAGGTGAGCCCCTTTTCCCGAACGCGAGCGCTCCACGTAGACAGGGAGTTCGAGGCTTGTTGCAGCATCGCGAACAGCGCTCACATCTCTTCGCCACGTCTGCTCGTCGAAGTCTAGAGCCAGGAACCAGCACGTCCCGTCCTTCAGCAGTGGGTAGACACCAATTGTGTGGTGTCCTCGAAGGTGCCGCTCTATCGCTTCCTTGTTGAGTGGCTTGAACGCTTGGTTCGGGCACCGGCTACACTTGGTGGTCCGAATGTTGCACAAGGGCCGAACGAACTTGTTGGAACAGTCCGGCATGTAGCCACTCGTGCCTCGGCTGGCATTTTCCCAACGAACCGCGTAAACATCCGGGCGCCCCCGGAATAGTCTCGTGAAGATCTCCAGTCGTTCCTCGGCGCTGCACGTCGCGGCTGGAGCCTTGTCCCCGCTCTGCCTCGTGGGATCCCCGGGAGGCGTCGACCCGTCGCCGCGACGCAGCGCCCGGACCGGTGGTCTCCCGGAGATCTTCGGAGGTTGGGCCATCTCCCAGATAGCGTAAATGCCCACTACGGGTCTGGCCAAGTCTGCATCCCGCCCAGCAACCTCGCCCGAGTTCGATTTCCCAGTCAGGCCTGTTCACGCGTCCAGGCGCAAGGCTTCCGCGCTCCGTGGCCCCTGTGGTCAGCCCGTTGAATCATGAGCGCCCACGCGCGCGACCCCTACAACCTACCGCGGCTGCTCTCGCGAGCCCACTCCAGCTCTCCTTTCCAAGAGGCCACGCTCGCGCGCCAGCTCTCGCTCAAGCTCCTCTTCGCTGGGCAGATGAGTGACGTATTTGGCGGCAAACAGTTGCTCGTGACCGTGCAATACAGAGTATCGAGCAATAGCCTCGTTCTTCTCCGCGCATAGGATCAGGCCAATCGTCGGATTGTCACCATCGTTCCTACACTGATCGTCGAAGAGACGGACATATCCGTCCATCTGCCCCACATCCTGGTGAGTGAGCTTACCCAGCTTGAGATCAATCAGCAGATAGCACTTCAGGACCACGTTGTAGAACACGAGGTCGATGAAGAAGTGCTCGTCCTCGAAGCTCACTCGCTTCTGGCGAGCAACGAACGCGAATCCCTTGCCAAGCTCCAGGAGGAAGCCTTGCAGCTTCTCGAGGATCGCCGCCTCCAGGTCGCGCTCTCGGAGCTGATGCGCCTCCGGCAAGTCGAGAAAGTCGAGCACGTAGGGGTCCTTCATCGCGTCGATCGGGCGCTCCAGCCTCTGCCCCCGCGAAGCCAGTTCCATGACCCCCTCCTTGTCGCGGCTCTTGAGCAGACGTGTGAATAGCTGCGTATGGATCTGACGCTCGAGATGCTCCGTAGGCCACCCACCTCGCTCCGCTTCGATCTCATAGAAGCACCTTGCCGCCGTGTGCTTGACCTTGGCGAGGGTACGGTAGTGAGTCCAAGTCAGAGCGCTCGAGAACCCGCTGAGCTGCGCATCCGTCTCAACGGCAGCCTGAACCCATCGGAAACGTCACTTGGTCCGTGACGAATCTGCCGCCTGGCCAATTCGTCACGAGTCCCGTGACGAATCTTCGGCTCGCGGTCCGCAAATGCTTGATAGAAGAGCCTGAAATACTTCAAGTTCGTGACGGAGAAGCCCCGACCGAAGCGGGCGCCGAGACTTTGCGATAGCGAGTCGAGCAGTTGCTCCCCGTACTCCGCGCGCTTGGCTCCGGCTTGCAGATGCTCAACGATCTCCCGACCAATCTGCCAATAGGCGAGGACCATTTCACTGTTGACCGCTCGAACTACCCGACCACGAGCGCTCTCCAGAATCGTCACGATGCGTTCGAGAAGCTCCGGCGCAGCTACGGGTTCCATCGAATCCCCCGTCCGAATCCGCGAGGGACTTCGACCGGCTTTCGTCTTGCTACCCTTGCCCGTGGCCGCGCTGGCTTCTGGGTTTGGCGCTTCCTTGGCGACCTTCTTCCTCATCTGGCCTCTCGAACTCTCCAGGCTCCGCCCGAACCCGACATTCGCCAATCGTGCACGAGCCAGCAACAGTATTCGTCCGCACCCGTGCTCCCAGTCTGTAGCCCCGAGTCCAGCCCTCGACCAGACTCTGACGAAACCCTAGACGCGGAGTTCCGGCGATCGAAATCGCAGGCCCCCCTTGCCACCGTACCAGGCCGCCCAGCTGTCAGGCAGCTCACTCATGACGCGCCCACGCCTCGGCAGCGGCTCAGTTGCTGATGTCTCATCGTTCCGCGTTCCCACACTGGGTTGAGCCAGCCACAGCCCAACAAAGAATCTTCGAACTATCTTTCTCTCCATCGCCTCTCTCAGGCGTCTTTGTGAAGCGGTTCGCGTAGCCCCCACGCTCGTTCAACCAAAGGCTCCGGAAGACAAACTTCGGGAGCCTTTTTCGTTTTGTGGCGTGGGGGTGCAAGACGGGGCTTTCTGCGGGCGGTGGACGCGGTTCGCCGAGGCGGGAGGTCACCGGAGCCGCGTAGCGTCAGCCGCAGATGAAAGCGACGGACTTGCACTTGTGGCAAACTACCACGCTGGCGACATCGTGCATGCGCTCGATCTCTCGTAGGAATCCCAGGAGTGACGATATATCTGCCGAGCTATACTCATAGAGACGATGAATCCTCACTGGTCGGTCAAGCGACCGCAGCCACAAACAACGGTGCGCGACCGTCTTCTGCATGCAGAAATCCCATGGAACCCTCTTTGCCCACAGATGGCGTTCGGTTGGCGCACTTGGTCCCGTGGCTGTGCCAGCGGCGTGTCATGATGGCAGCGCTGGCACAGTCGGTGCTGATCTTTGCCAGCGTTGGCGTTGGGAACGCTTGCTCGGGCCAATCCCCTGAAGCGGGGAACCCCATCGACTACGAATCGTTCAGTGCCTGCGATGAGTCGGTCTTGGACGGGCTTTCCCCCCGAGCGCCCTACGATGGCTGGCAGCTGCGCCAGGCCTGCGCGAATGGTCAACCCGGAGCGGCAGCCGTGACCGCACCCTTCAACGTGATTGATGACGTCGGAACCGCGTGCACCTCCAGCGCGTGTGTGTCACGCATCGCAGAGCTCGACGCGGATTTGGGTGTACTCTTCCCTGCGTCGCCGGTGCAATTGACCTGCACCCAGTATCTCGCCGGATTTCGAGCGGGCGACGTCGCGGCGGTTGCCGATACGACATCAACCTTGCTCGATATTGTCGGACCTATCGACAGCGCCGACGAAGCGTCGCTGTACGTGTCCTTCGTTGGCATTGCCTGCGGCGGAGTGAAGCCCAGTTCAGGCGGCTTCGATATCCTCGAACATCAAACGCATGGGTCTTGTCCCATTTCGAGGCAAGACGTCGTTCACCATGTAGCCGGTGACGGCACTGTAGGCGCCGTGCAAATCGGCCCGGAAGAACTCACCAACGCCTGCTACTGAGGCGCAAGCCCCTGGTGTGCAAAAACTCAAAGCTCTACAAGGCGATCCGCAGTTGCGCCCGGGCTCCTTCGACCCCGGTGCTGGATGACTACTGGGGCAAGGAGATCGCCTGTCCTATCCCTGCCGCCGGTGCTCGGGTAACCGTGAGGGGAACCTACGCGACCAGGTTCACCGGCTGTGCTGGCTCCTTGCGTCATCCGAAAGCCTCAAGCGCCCCTCCGGCACTCGTGATGCAGCCCACCAAGCGCAGGGAGCGCCACAATCCGTCCGCCAGTGCAGGAGCAGTTCGCCGTGGACGGAGCGGGAACTCGCTGAGCAAGCCCTTGGTGAGGGCGCAATCCATTGAAGTAGGTGACGTAGTCGGCGAGGGCGGCAATGCCCTTCCCGAACGCTTCGTGGCTCGCGGTTGGCCATGATACGCGACGGCGTAGCCCGCGACGACGACGAACTCTGCCCCTACGTCGCTCCAGCTCGCTGCGGGGCAGCAGTTGCCGTTGGCGTCATGCACGAGAAGCCACGGAGGGGGCGCTCGTGGGACCATCTGGTCGTGGCCGCCGAGTTCTGAAGCGCCGAGCCTTTCGCGCCTTCCACAGAGTGCCTGGCATCATTCGAACCGTCAGGGAGCCGCACCCACGGGCAACAACTGCAAGATTGTCAGCACGACGTGCGCGTGGAGTAAGCCCCTTGCCAGCCGCGTGAGTGCGCACTGGCGACGAGAGGTCCATCGTTGGCCGCATGTCGCACGCCGCCACGTTGACGTACTGGTCGAGCCAGCTGGGGTTCAGCGCCGAGCTTGAGCTCGGGGGAGGACGTCGGCTGCGGGTGACGGGGCTCGACAACCTGAGGCAACTCGCGGAGCTGGTCGCAGCCGTCGAGGAGCAGCTGGGATGCTGACGCTGCCGCCCGGTGTGAAGCTATTCGCGTTCACGGAGCCGGTCGATGCCCGCAAGAGCTTCGATGCGAAGCTCGCTACGCACACCCAGCAAGGACTGTTACCTGAACGAAACAGGTCGGTCGGCTACGTGGGGTCACCTCTGTGTTCCGCTCCGCATGCAGGCCACTAAGAAGCAACTCGCGGGGGAACTCCGACCGCCCTTATGCTAGGGCGCAGCGGTGAATTCAGAACAACCCTGCATCGCCGACGACCACATCATCTCCATTCACTACCGCTTGAGGAACGACGCTGGCGAGGTTCTCGATGAGTCTGGGGAAACCCCGCTCGAGTACCTCCACGGCAAGGGCAATATCGTCCCGGGACTGGAACGCGAACTCGCCGGGAAGCCCATCGGCTTCGAGCAGACGATCGTGGTGGCTCCCGAGGACGGCTACGGGCTTCGCGACGAGCGAGGCGTCCAGAAAGTCCCCCGCGAGGCATTCCCTGCAAATACCGAGTTGAGCGTGGGTATGGAGTTCGTGGCGGAGACCCCCAGCGGCTCGCAGGCGCTCCTGCGAATCACCGAGGTCGCAGAGCGGGAAGTGGAGGTGGATATGAATCACGCGCTGGCGGGCACCACCCTACACTTCGACATCAAGGTCGTCGGCGTCCGGGCTGCGACTGAAGCCGAGCTCGCCCACGGGCACGCCCATGGGGATGAGGGTTGCGGCGGGCACGGCAGCTGTGGCGGCCATGGTGGCGGTGGCGAGTGCTGCGGTGGCAAGCAGCACGGCGAGCAGAAAGACTGTGCCCACGACGGCGGCTGCTGCGGCCACGGGCACGAGCACTGACGCTTGTCGACGATCCCTTCGAGCGAGAGGCCGAAGCGCCCGAGCACCTCGCGCTCGAAGCGGGCGTTGTGGATGACCTTCCGCGGCGTCGAGCCTTCGAGGATGGGCCGAAGCTCCTCGAGGTCAGACACAGCGAGCACGTCGACGAGGTAGTTACATTCCGCGGCCGCCAGCTGACTGAGGCACAGCGCGCGAGACCTGGGTGTCGTCTCGACGTCCAGACCGATCACCGACTCGTCGAGAAGGGCGCCCGCGGCGCGGGACAGATCCTCTCCGGTTGCGCGCTTATCTATTCATTCCAGTTCTTCCAGTCGTCCCAGTTCTTGAACTGAGTCGTCCAGACTCCGCTATTGTTGTAATCGCCGCCATTTCCAAGGAAGGCATCTCTACGAAAGTTCTCGCCCCCAATGTGCCAGCGCATCCAGGCCACGTTTGCACCCGCACCATCCCAGGGGCCAGAGCCATGGCCGCCTCCGGCCATCATACCCAGCCAGCACGGACCCTGGTTTGCCGAGTTATTATAATCACCTTCTGCGTTGGGCCTTTCCATACCATCTTCGCCATAGATGATACCCACCGGAACTTGCATATTAACCAGCTGATCATGGCCAAAAGCACCGCTGTTATCCAAGAGGGCTGTCGCCACACGACCATCGACAAGGGCCACTGCTTCAGAAGAAAGCCCTCCCATGGAATGACCAAAAGCACCAACACGATCAAGAATTAGCCTATCATACATGGGACTATTTGGATCGCGATTCTGCTCTTCCAGCCAATCAATCGCAGCGGACATCAGTTCGCTTCCTCCGCTCGATTCTCTGATCCCTACGATGACGAACCCTTGAGAAGCCATGCGGTTCATGAGCATCATATAGTCTCCCGGAGGAGTGCCGCCACCTGGACCCCAGATAGCAACAGGATGCTTCGTGCTTGGCTCACTCGTTATGTCTGTCGGGCGCACAAGAACATGACCACCCCCACTGAAACTGAGGTTCTCTTCAACGGTTGTCCGTAATGGCCCATCGGCATTGACATTATCACCTGCAAGCAGAACCGTTACTTCAGATGTGCCGACTTCGGTCCCACCGCTGGCGCCAGCTTCGGACACACCGCCGGTGCCAGCTTCGGACACACCGCCGGTGCCAGCTTCGGACACACCGCCGGTGCCAGCTTCGGACGCACCGCCGGCGCCAGCTTCGGACACACCGCCAGTACCTGTTTCGGTCACGCCGCCAGTACCTGTTTCGGTCACGCCGCCGGTGCCCGTTTCGGTCACGCCGCCGGTGCCCGTTTCGGGCATGCCGCCAGTGCCCGTTTCGGTCACTCCACCCGTACCCGTCTCGGTCACGCCGCCAGTGCCCGTTGCGGTCACCCCACCCGTACCCGTTTCGGTCATGCCGCCAGTGGTCGTTTCGGTCGCACCGCCGGCGCCCGTTTCGGTCACTCCGCCGGTGCTAGTCGCGGTCCCGCCGCCGATGCTGGCTGCGCCTCCAATCGCTTCCGCGCCAGCGCCCCCATCGCTGGCGTTCTCATCGCCACCGCCCGAGTCACTACAACCAGCCAGGACGATACTAAGAATCCCAACCAAACACGTCTTCGTTGCCTGACGCTCCATTCTCATCAATGCGCTCCTCGGCGTGGGCGGGTGCCTGAAGCCCACGATCTGTGCTGCAGTCGCCGCGATCGCAGAAACCGGTCCAAGAAAGTGGGGGGCATGGGAAAGAATGCATCGAGGCCGGCAAACGGCCCCTGGCCCCTCACCTTCCCCTGCTCACTTCGGCGTCGCAATGATCGGGTTGCCCCCCAGCCGAGCGTCGCCGCGTGGCCGGCGTACTCGGCTGCGCCTCCACGCGCCGGGCCCCCAAGCCCATGCTCGCGACTGCGCGGGCGGGAATACAAGCAACAGCGTCGCCGCGTGGCCGGCGTACTCGGCTGCGCCTCCACGCGCCGGGCCCCAAGCCCATACTCGCGCTCTACGCGGGCGGGAATACAAGCAGTGTGGAATGACTCGTGACGTCCCGTCGCAGGGGCAATCTGAAGGAGGCTGGTGCCAGCGCCGAGCGTCGCCGCAACGAGATAGACATCGAGGTTCATGGCGCGGAGCCCGGACTCCCTTCGACGTGAGTTCCAATGATACATGGCTCGACTACGCCGTTCCGCGAGGTCCACAGCATTCGCGTCGACGGATTTGGCTGGAAGTGGCTCACGGGGAGGAATATGGACTCGTATGGACCGAGTCTCTGCAGCTTCGACGACAATGGGACGCGAGCGGACAAGTCGGACGATGAGTGGATCACCTACGACACGGACGTGCTAACGGGCTCCGAGCTTCGCTCCTTCGCCATCGACAGCAGCTCGGATCTTTGGATTCCCACGAACAAAAGGTTTCGAACCCGGGGGGAGTACCGCGCCCTGGCGTCACAGATTACCCCTGCGCCGTGAATACTTCCGCTGAGGCTGCCAGCGTTTCGTCATGGCTGGGATAGGCAGAGTCGGGACGACCGCTGAGCTCGATCCCGCCGCCGGAAGCATGATCTCGACCTGAGCACCGCGGATGGCGCCGCGCTCATTCAGTGGGATTACCTCTACAACGAGAACCAGCAGTGAGATATTCTCGAACAGACTCAGCGCTAGGAATTTCAGTGTCAGTACGGACCGGACGCAATACTGTCGAAGGAGCGGTCGCGGGTCGCTTCTCTGGACTCGAGGTGCTTCCGAGCGGGCTCGGCGCGGCGTGTCGCCGTGTTGCCCTGTTCGGGGCTCTCGCCTTTGGGGGACTCACCTACGTGGCGCAGCCCGTGCTCGCCCAGTCGTTCGAGGTGACGAATCCGTTGGTGTTGCAGAGAGCCGATCCGCACATTTATCGGCACACGGACGGCTACTACTACTTCACCGCCACCGTCCCCGCCTACAATCGCATCGAGCTGAGGCGTGCACCGACGATTCAAGGGTTGAGCACCGCCACACCGACGGTGATCTGGAACGCGCACCCCAGCGGAGAGATGGCTTCTCACATCTGGGCGCCAGAGATCCACTACATCGACGAGAGCTGGTACATCTACTTCGCTGCCGGCAGCTCCAGCAACGTCTGGGACATTCGGGTGTATGTGTTGACGAGCGACGCGGAGAACCCCCTTACCGGAGCCTGGAACGAGTTGGGGCAGCTCGTCACGAACGGCCCGAAGTCGAACGGCGCCTTCTTTGCGTTGGATGCGACCACCTTCGAGCACCGTGGCGTCCGCTACCTCGTCTGGGCGGAGTCCGATCCCAGCTTGAACGTGAACACGGTTCTGTACATCGCACCGATGAGCAATCCCTGGACCTTGAGTCGGCGCGGGGTGCGGATCTCGGCACCCGAGCACGAGTGGGAAACCCGCGGCTACGCGGTCAACGAAGGCGCCGCAGTACTGAAGCGAAACGGCAAGATCTTCATCAGCTACTCTGCGTCAGCGACGGACGCCAACTACTGCGTCGGGCTACTGACGGCCGAAGATTCCGCCGACCTGCTCGATCCCCAGTCGTGGAGCAAAGCTCAGCAACCCGTGCTTCGCAGCGGCAATGGCATCTACGGCCCAGGGCACAATCAATTCACCACGTCACCCGATGGAAGCGTCGACTTGCTCGTTTATCACGCGCGCGATTTCGAGAATATCGCCGGTGATCCGCTCGACGACCCCAACCGCGCCACTCGGGTCCAGCCGCTCACCTGGAACGATGACGGCACGCCGCGGTTCGGCGGCATTCCATTGGCGGATGGGACGCTCACCATCGAGGGCGGAGACGGCACGGCTGGTGCGCCGGGCACAGGGGGAGCTGGCGGTGCGCCCGGAGCCGCGGGGACCGCTGGAGCTGCGGGCGCGGATGAACCGGCCGGGACCGCTGGCGTTGCTGCCGCGGCTGGAAGGGGCGGGAGCAGTCCGGGAGCCGCGGGTGGCGTTGGCGGCATTGGAGGAGATCAGTCGAGCGGCGGCAACGCGGGCTCTCCCTCCTCGAGCGGGGGGACTTCGACGACTGGTGGCCATCCGGGGTTGGGAGCGACGGGTGGCACGGCATCGGGTGGCACGCAACAGGGCAACACCGGTGGGCAGTCGAGCGGGGGCCAGCCAGTCGCATCGGGAGCTGGGGGGAGCGCGGCGCAGGCGAGCTCGGGTGGGGCACTCGCCACGGGTGGTTCCAACGTGGGGGGCACCACGGCGCGCTCGATAGGGGGAGGAACAGCTCTCAGTAGCGGCGCCAGCGGCGTGATCGCCGAAGGCGGGAGCACGACGAGCGCTGCTGATGATTCCACATCGGATCAGGACGAATCGGGGTGCGGTTGTCGAATGGGAGGTCGCCCCGTCTCTGGATGGCTGTGGGCTCTCGTGCCGGGGCTTGGCATCAGCCTACGACGGCGCTCGAGGTCCGCAACGCGAGCGCCGGGACGGTGACGGGCCCCAACAGCTTCGGTGACGACGTCGGTTACACGTCTTCTCGGCGTTCTCCACCTCACGGGCGCTCCCGCGAAGCCGGGCGCGCCGCCGATCGCTGACCCTTCCCTCTCCTCGACGTCCAACGGCCCTGCCCCACGAACGGCCACAGGAGCCGAAGGGCTCCCGTGGGGTTCGCGGTTGAGTTGCTCGAGCCAGGCGAGGCTAGTTCCCGACGAAGCTCGTCACTGTCTTGGGAGCGAGGGAAGCCGTGAATGCGCCGTCCGCGACCGGGATCGCGGTGCCCGCCACGAGGTTCTGGTTCGCTGAAGTCACATGGGGCGTCACCGAGGCAGGGGCTGTGCCGCCAGTGATGGCGATGGGGAACTCCGCTGCCGCGCTGCCCTTGTTGATGGCCACGACGACCACGCCGCCGTCCTCACCCTTGTAGGCCGAGAGCAGGACATCATCGTTGTCATTGCCGGCAACCTTCACCGCGACGTAGCCTGGGCGCACGAACTTGCTGTAGTTGCCCAACGTGTAGTAGCGCTTGGCAATTGTCGAGCTCCCCTGTATCAGGGCTAAGCCTTCGTTGTCGTTCTGGTAGTAGGCCTCGTACCACCAGTAGAGCCACGCCGAAGCCTCACCGACGGTGAGCGCCGAGTGGATCCACCCCGCGACAGCGACGCCGTTGTTGATGTCGGTGGACGGGCCCTGTTCCGGCCAGTGCATCACGCCAGACATCTCGGTCTGCCAGACCTCCTTGTCTCGAACGCCGTCGTTGACGTCGCTCGGCCATGCGTACGCAATCTGCGAGTCGTACTCGTGCACCCCGAGAATGTCGAAGGCGTTCCACGCTTCCTGATCATCCCATAGCCAGTGACCATAGTCGTAGCCATTCCCGTCCAGGCACGTCTGAGCGCAACCCTCATTCGTTGGCGTATTCGAGTAGCAACCGCAGTCCAGTGGATCCGAGCTGTGCGGATGGCTGGCAACGAGCGAACCCGTGCCCGATGCGTTGCTCCAAACGTGAATCCATTCTGATGCTTCGGGGGCGATGACCTTGACCCCCGCAGCCTTTAGCTTCGGTCCAGCCACCTTGACCCACTCGACCATCTGTTTGGCCGTGTACACCGTCGTATCGTAAGCGTCGGTACACACGGGAACCCCTGGACACGACGCAAAATCAGACTCGTTGGCGATCGACATGGCGTAGAGCCCCTGCTGCTGCGCGAAGTTGGCGATCGTCGTCGACCAGGAGTCGTAGCAACTGCCACCGTCCTGCTCGGGCGGGATCAGATGCCCACCGTTCTGCGTGCTGCCGTTGGTCTTACAATTCGCGGGCGGGCTCCACGTCGACCCGATGACGATTGCACCCCTGCTCTTGGCCTCAGAGACGTACTTGCCCGTGAGAGTGCCCTGGGGCGTCATCCCGACGCGCAGGATGGATAAGCCGATACCGTCGGGGCCATCGGTGCTGAAGAGCTTGTCTATCGGGAGGGTCTTGTTGTCCGGCATCAATGCGCTGTTGATGCCAAACCCCCGAATGGTCTGGAAGGTCTCGCCCAGCTGAACGTGGACGCCGGTTGGCGTGCTTCCGCCTGTACCGCCAGTATCCGCGCCACCGCTTCCTCCGACCGGGCTCGATCCTCCCTCGCCGCCAGCTCCGCCCGTGAGGGAAGGAGCGCCGCCGGGTGCACCCGCCATGCCACCGCTATCGCCCGTCGTGCCGCCAGTGGTGCCCGTCACACCGCCAGTGCTCCCCGTCACGCCGCCAGTGCTCCCCGTCGTGCCGCCAGTGGTGCCCGTCACGCCGCCAGTGCTCCCCGTCACGCCGCCAGTGCTGCCCGTGACGCCGCCGCTTGCGAAGGCTCCACCCGCGGCCGGGCCACTGCCGCCCGTGGCGACTGGCCAGCTGCCACCCATGCCCGTACCCACGCCCCCCGTGGCTGTGAAACCACCCGCGGGGCCGACGATGCTGCCGCCAGTGCCAGGGGTTCCCCCTGTGCCAGTAATGCCCCCAACACCCGTGTCGTCGGATTCTGAGGAATCATCGCTGCAGGCGACCAGGGTGAGGCTGGACAGGCAAGAAAGGAGAGAGGCAGCGAGAAATCTGGTTCTGTCAGTCATGGGGATCACTGTCACTTTTTCGGATCGTCTGATCACGACCTGGCTGGTGGGATGGGAGTCGTGACTGCGCTCAGGGTGCGCGTCGCCATGCTTCTATGCCCAGTCGAGGGGCTCGGGATCTTCGGCAGAGAATTCATGCGGGCCGCGGTGGCTCGCCGAGGCGACCGCTGAGTGGGCCGTGCATGACGGCTAACCCCAGCGCAGGGCCCAAACCGGCGGCTATTCCTATTCCGCGCTGGTTGGCCAAGGAGTCGGCAGTGGCTCCTGGGATGTGAGAGGTCCCCACTGCATTCAGTGCGCCAGCGGTGGGAGCGCACTGAATATATCTAACACTAGTGGAATACTGAAGTGTACGGGATTCACCGCCTTCGCCCGAGCCACCGCCTCAGCTGAAGCGCAAGCGGCGGTTTGAGTATCCCGTGTCGGGAGTGGTCCACCCCCGCCAGCCACCGTGGTGACTGCGCTCAACCCTCTCCCCGCCGCTTCGCTGCCGACAGACACGACGAGGCTCGCTTGCTCGAGGGCGCTCCAACCTGCCCACACCTCTAGCCGGAGCAGTTGACCCGCGCTAGTCGCGACACGCGCCTCACGAGAACGGTAGTTCACGTCGCGAGAGTCGAGTCATGCCCCCAAGTCTCGCGCTAATGATGCCTCGTCTCGACGCCTTCGCACATATCGTTTCGTTACGGGAGTACGAGCGCGGGGGCTTTAGGAGTGTCCTTTTTTGGATCGATCCGAGCGGGACGCGCATCACGCTTGCATGCACTGCATTCGCCTTGCCTGCCTCCTCGTCTCTCTGCATCTTGCTCTCGCCTGCGGCAGTAGTGAGAGTTCCGACGGAGGCGCGTCGGCAGGAACGGCGGGAGAAATCGCTGGGTCGACTGCCGGCTCGGAGCCCGGTAGTGGCGGCTCTACCGCGCTCGGCGGCTCTACTGCGCTCGGTGGCTCTACCGCGCTCGGCGGCTCTACCGCGCTCGGCGGCTCTACCGCGCTCGGTGGCTCTACCGCGCTCGGCGGCTCTACCGCACTCGGCGGCTCTACCGCGCTCGGCGGCTCTACCGCGCTCGGCGGCTCTACCGCGCTCGGCGGCTCTACCGCGCTCGGTGGCTCTACCGCGCTCGGAGGCTCTACCGCGCTCGGCGGCTCTACCGCACTCGGCGGTGACACGAGCGTCGGTGGGGGGTGGGGCCTGGGCGGCGATTCGAGCATGGCGGGCAATTCAGGCCTTGGTGGCAGTGGCGGCGATGACGGCGGCTATTCCGGACCCGGTGGCAACTCGGGCCTTGGTGGGGACTCGGGCATGGCAGACTGCGAGACGCTCATCAACGATCAATCCGTCAACTGGCGTGAGTCGTCGCTCACTACCGATCGAGAGATCATCGAGTGTCTAGCGATGTCCCTGGGCAAGCCCATCGGCTATGGAGAGAACGCCACGGGCGGCTACGATCCAGCTGGCACTAGTCGCCTCGTCATCATCACCAAGGACGCGAGCGTCTCCGTGGAGCAGCAGCTCATCGAGGCGATCAGCACGGAGGACTACAAGTGGATCGTCTTCGACAAGGACGACTTCGCGGAACCCTACGGGATCGCGATGTATCGGTTGTTCTGCGACGACCCCGAGGTTCAGGCGGCTCTCGAAATCTCGGGGGCAGCCAGCTGCCTGGACCATGAGTCTTGGTGCGCAGCCAATGGCGTCAGCGCCGCGGATTGTCTCGAGACGTTCTTCAACGACCGACTCAACGATGGGAATCTACCCATCCGCAATCCCCAGATGCACTCCAATACGACAATCGATGGACGCCAGAGCCAGGCCTACTTCTTGTTCAGCGGGTTCAAGATCGGGGCGGACAGTAACCGCGAACCCACACACACGGATAGTAACGTGATCGTTACCAATCTGCTCTTTCAGGGAGCTGGGCACACTGAGGACCACGCCCTTGACCCCGACATGATTCGCTCCACGGGAGGCTCCCATGACATCTGGCTCCACCAGAACACCTTCGACCTGACAGGCGACTCCGCGTGGGACGTGAAGGTGGGGGCGCACGGCATCACCATGTCATCGAACCTGGTACGCAACGTTCAAAGGGCCTGCCTGCACGCATCGAGCGACAGCGAGACCGTGAGCGCGGCGATCACCACCACGATGCACGGCAACGCCTTCGTCACGACGGATGACCTATACGAATACTTCGGCCAAGGCAGCCGGCGGGTTCCGCTGATTCGCTTCGGCAAATCGCACATGTTCAACAACGTCTTCTTCAACTATCGAAGGCAAGTGCTCAGCGTCCGCGTCGGCGCACGGGTCGCGCTCGACAATAGTATGTTCCTGGTCAACAAGGCCGCCGCAGCGCTGCGCGACGACGACATCGAGTACTTCGTCGACGAGCTGCTCACTGGGTTCGAATCCGACGGCGGAGGGCTAGAGGTGACCCAGAGCCGTGTATGGTTGTCCGATGCGGCATGCAACCTCGATGGTTCGGCCTCGGGCAACCTAGCAGCATCCCATGGCACCACTCCCGACATGCTCGCCGACTACGGTACCGCCTCGCGGGAGGCTATCGCGACAAACCTCCTCGCACCGGGCACCGAGCTCGCCGACTACGTCTTCGCAACCGCTGGCAAGGGGAAGAAGGCTCCCTTCAACTCACCATACACGGAGGGAAAGTCCGCAATCCTATCAGGCAGCCATACGAACTGTCAGCAATAGCGTTCAACGGCTAAGACTAGGGATCCACGGCGCGAGAATCGCCTCCACCGTGTAGGTCGCGGCCTCAGCGTCGCCGAGGTGCCTCGATGAGGGCGCGCGTGTGGCCCCCGAGGCTCCGGCCCCGGTCGTCTCGTATTCAGAGAAGCGAGCCGTGTCCAGCGTGTTCTCTCCCATGGGAACCCACCCGACGGCTGAGACATGACTACCGAGGACCGTGCGGATGTACGCGGCAGCGCCGTAGGGACGCCAGTTGCGGCCAAGGGCGACCGAACCGCTTCGGACATCGCTCCCTGCAGTGAGCTCGCCGCCGAGGAACACAAGCCCGTGGCGGACCGTCTGTTCCGTGCTGGGGGCGGTCACCGCCGTCCCCCCGCCGCACTGTGAATCGTACAATCGTCGAAGACCGCGGTGGCGGCGCCGAAGATGAAGTCCACGCTGCCTTCTATATAACAGTTACGGAAGTACTGCCTGCCACTGTGAACGTAGAGCGTATCTTGATCCTAGATTTCGCGCGCCCCCCGGCACATGGACGCTGAATCTTGCGGAATTCTCGGCTGTTCATCCCGCGGTCTGGCGCGCGTGGCTTCATCCATGAGGTGAAATAGCGGCTACCCGCCGGAGCTGTCGATCGATCGTCCGATCTAGGATCTTCAGCGCTCGGAGACATGACCCAGGCTTGGCGCGTGCTTGGCAGAAGCGAACCACGCGATGGACGAGAGCTCACATTCTCGGCAGACAACCGTTGACGAGCTACGCCAGATGGAGCGCTTGATGTTCAGTCGAGGTTCGACGTTTGGAGTCCAGTGGCGCGTTGGCGCGCGCCAACAGCCGGCTACCCGGTGAGGCGGCTGTTGATAGCGCACAACTCGGGACTGAGTTCGGGCGCCCCAGAGGAACGGGCACGCTCGAGAGTCAAAGCGCGGCCCTGGCGCAGACGCTCGGCGGACAGAGCCGTCGC
>JAEWRL010000094.1 GCA_023398955.1 Pseudomonadota bacterium | reverse complement strand
GCTGAGCCTCCGAGGCTGCTGCCGTCTTGCGAGGCTCCGGCATTGGCTCTCGCGCCTTGGGCAGCTTACGCACGCTGTCCGGCACTGTCGCCTTGGGGAAGCGCTCGGCGAGTAGCTTTTCCACCTGAACACGAGCGAGCAAGGCGTGATCCGATAGATGGTGCGGAGCCTGACTTCGTACCCGCGGGCGCAGGCGCGGTGCCGCGACGGCTCCTTGAGCGCTCGCGAGAATTGACCCACGCCTGCTCGGCAGAAGTGACCCATGTCGCCGCGCGGTGCCCACCGCGGAGGCGAGAGCTGCCTCGCGTGCGACAACACTGCCAGCGCGACTTGCAACGACCGCGAGAGTCGAAGCGCATCGCTGGCTCTCCCCTCCGCGTCCGAGCCGGTGAGGGAGGTAGGAAAGTAGCGGTAGGAGATGAAGGCCGGACACCATGCCCGGATGAAATCAACAGCCCCCTACCGCTACAGCGAGTGTAGCGCACCGATTCTGCGTGCCACCACGACCGACGCAACTCGAAAGCCCGCCGACCCCGCGCAGCAGTTGCTACGCGACGTGGGCGCTGTCGGAGGCATCGCCCGCAAGGCACTCGCTCGTGTCGAGGGTGGCGTCGTCCAGCAGCTGTTGCCTCCAGAGCGAGAGCGGCTTCGGCGGGCCGCGGCCGGTGCTCGCCACGACGTCGAAGACCTCATCGGCGCCATCACCAAGGAGGTCCCTCATGCTGGATGAAGAAACTCGCTCCACCATCCTCACCCTGCACGCCGCCGGTCACGGCAAGCGCGCCATCGCACGCTTGTTCGGCATCTCCCGCAACGCCGCCAAGCAGATCCTCGCGGCAGGCACGAGCAAGATCCCGCTGCTCGAGCGCGCCGAGAAGGCGGAGCCCCACCACGACGAGATCGTCCAGCTGGTTCACGACTGCAAGGGCCACCTCGGGCGCGTTCACGAGGAGCTCGAAGCCCAACCCCGAGTCCTCCCTGCGTCACGCCCTCGGCGAGGCCGCCCGCTATGGCCTGTACGACCTCGACCGACTCGAGACCGTCATCCTGCGCAGCATCAAGGACGACTACTTCCCTCAGCACGACTTCGATGGCGACAACGACGAGTGAATGATGCGTGACGAAGAACTCAATCAGCTACTCAAGAATCTCCACCTCGGAAGGATCCAACAGGTGCTCGAAGACGAGCTCGGGCTCGCCGAGAAGAAGCAGCTCGGCTACGCTGAGTTCCTGCTCCGCCTGCTGCGCGCCGAGTGGCACAGCAAGCAAGAGTCCGCGCTCAACTACCGCATCAAGCGCGCCGCGTTGCCCGAGCAGTGGACGCTCGAGTCCTTTCCCTTCAAGCGCCAGCCTGGCGTTTCGCGCCGGCAGATCCGCGGCCTCGCCAGCCTCGACTTTGTCGCTCGCGCAGAAAACATCGTCTTCATCGGCGGGACCGCCGTCGGCAAGACGGGCCTCGCCACGGGCCTGTTGCTCAAAGCCCTCCAAAACGGCTATCGCGGCATCTTCCTCAAGGCGCAGGACCTCTTCGACGAGATGTACGCCTCACTAGCTGACCGCACTCGTCGATGACGAGCAGGTCGACCCTGGCGAGGCGGTTGAGCAGCTTTCGCGACGAGGTTGTGCGCTATCCACAGCCGCGTCACCGGGTAGCCGGCTGTTGGCGCGCGCCAAGCCTGGGTCACTTCTCGCGAGCATACCCGGGCCATTTCTCCCGAGCGCTGAGGCCATGCGCCCCTGCTCGCACACCTCAGCAGACTGGGCCATGTACTTGGGGTAGTAGCGCTAGACAGCCTTGTACATGAATCCGTAAGCTATATGTATCCCCGCCAGGACGAACATGATTATAGCCATCACGATGTGAACAATACTCCAGCGTCTCAGCACCGCATGGGACGCGTGATAGTAGCTGACCCGGCGCCGGTTCGCAGCCCACCGTCCCACGCTGCGCACGAGCTCCCCTCGATCAGCTCCCCTCGCGAGTCGGCGGGAGCCTACCAGCCAAAAGGAGACGAGGAGAAGGCGATCCCTGAGCTCGTGCCAGAATAGCACGACCGCGAGCAGCATGACCTTGCTCTTGGTGCGAGGGGCTTCGCTCAGCAGAATTGCGACGCCGCCCCGGAGTGCGTCGGGCGGCACCAGCGCTTCACACTTCCTACGGAGAGCCAACAGCTCAAACTCCGCCAACGCCTGGGCCGAGTGCAAGCGCCCATGGAGGTACCTTCCAATCACCCCAGTCGCCACGATGCCCCAAACGAGGACACAGGCTATGCTCGCCCAGCGGTCCAGCTTCAATGCTGAATGGTACGTCACGAGCGTGCTCCCTGCGAGGCCGAGCCAGACGTGAGCCGAGAGCCACGCAGATTGGGAGCCGAGAGCCTCCAAGTGTCTGGTCCGCGTCCGCAGCGTGTAACCGAGCGCAGCGAGCATCAGGCTCGCTCCAATGTAGCCCAGCCAATGCCCAAAGCCGCGACCCGAGCTGAAAGCGATCGAACTCGCTTGCTGGGTACCAGGACCCAGCAGCGCTGCCAAGCTGAGCTCGGGCTGGGTCGCTCGGAGGAAGGCCTCTGAACCGGTCGCGAGCAAGCCGACGATGAGCGCACCGACGAGCGCCCGATGCAGCGTGCTGGGGCGCCTGCTGAGCAACGCACCAACGTCGCCCCGACCGATGAAGGCATCCACCGAGGCCTGCCTCTGCAGCACCGCGTGTCCGGGGGTCGCCTCCGCGAAGAGAGTCTCCACGGGCACTTCGACGAGAGCACCCGTCGGACAAGCGCTAAGGCAGGCCCGGTCCTCGTAGCCGCGGCATTCGTCGCACTTGACTGCCTGTTGGCGCTGACCGCGGCTCAGTGCGTAGACTGCCATCTCCTCCGAGCCCGGCTCCAGGACGCGCACGCCAGCGTTCCTCAGCAGGGCGGTGCAGGGCTCACTACCGAGCAACGCGAGCACCACGTCGTTCGCCAGCCGCTGCTCGCCTCCCAAAGCAGCGAGGCGAACGGCTCCCGGCTCCAGCGCCACGACAGTGGAGCTCAACACGACGCGGACGCGGCCGTCAGCGGCGTAGGCCTCGAGGCGCTTGCGATTTGCCGCTTTCGTTCGCGTGAAGGCTCCTCTTCGGTAGCTCAAGGTGACCTGCACGCCGCCGACGCTGGCGAGGCTCAGCGCCGCTTCCACGGCGGAGTCCCCTCCCCCGACCACGAGCACCGCCTTGCCTCGATACGCTTCGGCGTCCGACAGCGCATAGCGGACCCGGGGGTACACCTCACCTGGCACGCCGAGTCGCCGCGGCGACCCGCGCTTGCCGACGCAAAGGACAACGTTCGCGGCGTGCAGCTCACCGCGCGAGTGTTGGAGGCGAAAGCCCCCGTCAACCTCCGCGATGGACGTCACCTCCGCTCCCTCCACGATCTGGATGCCATGCGCGACGACGGCCTGCTCCCAGCGTTCGAGCAGTTCCTCCTTGGAACAAGCCTGAAACCAAAGGGAGCTCTTCGCAGGCACCGAGTTCGGCTCGGCCATCACGTGCTTACGCTTCGGGTAGTCGCGCACTGTCGACGCGAGGCGCCCCTTCTCCAGTACCACGTGGGACAAGCCGCGCTCGTGGCAGCGGGCTGCCGCAGCGAGCCCGGCAGGACCGGCACCAACGATGGCAACGTCTAGGACGCCGCCTCTCGCCCCCGAGCTCTGCACTTCCAGGCCATCGATGGCATCTACGGCCTGATTCATCGCGGTCCGTATCAGCGCTGCGCCCGAGACGTCCCCCGCAACGAAGAGATTGTGGACGTTCGTCAGGCCTTGACCATTGCTCATCGGCATGGGCTCAGGGAAGTCTGCGAGCGTGTATGGACGCCGAACCACCGAGATGGCGCCGTTCGGGCAAGCAGCGGCACATGCCCCACATCCCGTGCAGGCGCTCCCGATGGTCACCTCTCCCGTTTCCTCGCTGAGCGTAATCCCCCCGAACCCGCAAGCGTCCAGGCAGGGCTTGTCGACACAGCGGCGGCAGACCCTTGGAAAGCCGATGCGCCCGAGCACGGGGCCTGAGCGGTCCAGCCGTGCCCACCCGTGTCGCTTCGCGCAGGCGTCGTGACACTTGTTGCAATCCAGGCAGTGGTCCAGGCGACGCACGCGAATCGTCGTCGCTGTGGCGAAGTGCTCCCGCAGATAGAAGTCCAGCACGACGCGCCGGCTCGGATGCTGGCTCTGCAAGAAGCGCGTACGGCCATTCGCGACGTGCTGCGCCAGACCCCGGCTCCACTCCGGGCTCTCGTTCATCAAGGCTGCGAGCCCCGAGGCCTCCACCAGCAGCAACAGGGAAGGAGACGCGGCGACGCAGTCGATCGCGGGCTGCCCTGGGGGCGGACGCCGCGCCATGAAGCCATCCGAGAAGCATGCCCCCCGTTCGAGGTAGCCGAGGTACTCGATGTCGCGTTCACCAGCCGGTGCCCCGGAGGGTAACGCAGGCAGCGCCACGCCGTCGCCGCCTCGCAGAGTGATCGCCAGCCCCCCCTCGAGCACGAAACAGTAGTGCTCCGGAGCTCCTCCCTCCATGACGCGGAGCTCCGGAGCTCCTCCCTCCACGACGCGGCTTCCCCAGAGGGGCTCACCCCGAGCCAACTGGCGCACCAAGCCCGCAGAGAGCAGCGCCTGGAGTGAAGGATCTGCGAGCCCCAGGAACACGTCCATGGTGCGCAGCGACTCCAAGGTTATGTCGACGGAGCTTTCCATGATACCTCTCCTAGGGCGAACGGTGACACTGAAGGCACTCAGTCCGGCGGTGGCAGACGTAACAATTGCTCTCTCCGAAGCCGCCCGACGCATAACCATGGAGCCCGAGCCAATTGCCGCGGTGGTTCAGGGGAGCGGTCCGCTCGTGGCACTGGGTGCAGGCCGCCGCTTCGTGGCATACGGCGCAAGCGCTCGGATCGAATTCGGCGGCGGTCCCGTGTGTCCTGAGCCGCCAGAGCCCGCTGTGGCTTCTCGGGCGCTCGCTGAGATGGCATCCGCGACAGACGGGCGTTCCGTGACAAGTCTCGCAGTTCTGCCGCTCAGCGCTCAGACCGCTGGCCGTGAGGGGGAGCATCGCGTGACGCTGGAGCCACCCGCCGCGGTGGCTGGCAGGCAGGATTGCTCTCGCTTGGGGCCCTGTCAGCACCGAGAAGTGCGTTGTCGTATGACACGTGTCGCAATCCTGGCCAACATAGCCTTGGTGGGGATCGGCATGACAGTCGCGACACGCGCGCCCTCTTACTGGAAACCGGCGGTCGACCGCCGCGGGGCTCACCTGGCGCCACTCTTCCACGCTCAAAGGCCTCGCGGGCTCGGTGCCTGGTCGATGGCAATGCCAGCACTCCGCCCGAGCGTGTGCCCCAGTGAGCGGGAAGCTCGTCATCAGCTCATGGTCAAACTTCGGAGCCCCTTTCGTAGGCAGGTGACAGCGCCCGCAGTCTTGGCCCAGCCGGCCAGCGTGGGCGTCGTCATCGGCGTGACAGGCGATGCACTCATGGCTTGCCAGGTTGTAGTTGTTGTCCACGTGACACGCCCGGCACTGTGTGGTCCTGTGCTTGCCGAGCAGGGGGAATATCGAGTGGTCCAGGTTCTCGGTGCGCGGCGAGCTGAAGTGCACCGTGGGAGAGTGACACTGCGTACAATCCGAGCCGAGCTGCCCCCGGTGAAAGTCTTCGTGGCAGTCTTTGCAGGCAACGGTACCCACGCGATAAATCCCATCCGGGTGGCACAGCTCACAGTCGTTGCGGACCTTCTCCTGCCCGTGGAAGCCGATGAGGGGGAAGCGGGAGTCCACGTCGTGGTCGAACGGCTCGCTTCGCTTGCCCCCCTCCACGTGGCAGCTGGCGCAGGGCTTATCGCTGAATTGGCCACCGTGAGCGCCACGATGTGTGTGACACTCGACGCATTCACCTTCGCTGTAGTCGAGCTTCCTCTGTCTCTTCGTATGGCAGCGGAAGCACCGGAGGCCCTGGTGCTCGCCGAAGAGGCCGAACCCGAACAGGGCGTGGTCTACCTTGGCCCCCCTGAAGGTTCCGCCCGATGGGTGGCATCGCGCACAGTCGTACGTCGCCCGGGTCATCGGGTGGGACGCCACGTGGCAGCTGGAGCAGCCACGGACACGGCCGGCCTCCGCCACCTCGACCCGCTTCGCGCCCTCGCCACGCTGATGACAGGCCTTGCAACTGGCCTTGGCGTGCCGCCCCTCGAGGGGGAAACCGAAGCCGCTGTGGTCGACAGTGGCGCTCTTCATCGGCGCGCTCTGGGAGTGGCAGCCGACGCAGACAGCCGTGGCCTTCGTCACGGGGTGAGTCGGAGCATGGCAGTCTTGGCACTTCCGCGGCGAGCTTCCCGACATGACACCGCCTGTGTGGCAGCGCGTGCAGAGCTGGTCGCGATGTCTCCCCAGCAGTGGCACGTGCACGAGGGCGTCGTGCTCGCGGCTCCACGCGCTGAGCTTCTGCCCCCGCAGGGCACGGCCCGGCCGATGGCACCGCTCACAGTCTCGAGCGAGCTCGCGCCGGGTGAAGCCATGCACTCCGGAGTGGCAGCCGTTACAGTCGCGAGACAGTCCGAGATGGCTGGTGCGCCCGCTCTTCAGCTTGGCAACGTGGCACTTGGTGCAAGCCACGTCGCCGTGATGAGCGCTCAGCTCGAAGCCGGTCCGCTCATGGTCGAAGGACTTGCGCCCTCCCACGGTACCCCAGTCGATGATGCTATACTGTCTGCCCTTGTGCTCGGTGTGGCAGGAGATGCACGGCTTACCAGAGAAGGTTGCGTGAAGGCGCCCGCGGGAGTGGACCGCTTGGTGGCAGTCGAGGCACTTCTTGTCGGAGACCCCCTCAGAGGAGACATGACAGTTCCCGCAGCGCTGCGAGGCGTCGTACGCCGCGTGGGCCAGGCTCAGCGGACCGGGAGAGACTCGAAAGAAGTCTTCGTCTGCCTGCGCGTTCCCAATGACGAACAGGAGGACGGCCAGGAGCGCCGCGCTCCGATAGGAGCCAAGCTCAGCACGAGGTCTCCGCTTCATGGATCACGCAGCAGCTTCGCCAGCTGCTCCTCTTTGCTGATCCCCGTTCGCGACCCCTTCGGCCACTCCGGGAGCATGGTGAGAGCCCGCGCAAGCTCGACGGCCTGCGCCTGGAGGAGGGAGTCGAAGGCGTCGAGGACGAACGGCTCCTGGCCATTGACGGCCGCCACCGCTTGCACCATCGCCTCGCGAGCCAAGCCGCCCTCGTCGGCCGCGAGGAGCCGAACGGACTTCGCCAGGTTCCATTGATAGGAATGAACGGGCGAGAGAGAAGGCTCTGCCACGCCCGCCTCGAGCAGCGGCGCTTCGATCCCGAAGACCTCCACGGAGGCGGCCGTCCACGGAGAGGCGGGTGCAAGCCGTGCTATCTCGGCAGCGATGTCCTTGGCGGCGGCTTCGTTCCCCTGACGAACCTCGAAGGCGCCTTGCTCGAAGCGGTGTGCGAGCCACGACGGTCCGTAGTCCTGGGACCGGCTCCAAGCGCGGCGGGCGCCCTCGATGTCGCCAGTCACTTCGAGCGCAGTCGCCATCAGATAGGGGATCTCCGGATCCCGCTCGACGGCTTTGGCCAGCCCTTCCAGAGTCGCGAGCTCCTTCGCCCGCTCCGCACGGGAGAGCAACGTCATGCGCGCGACGCGGGCTGCGGGGCGCTGCGCCACACCTTCGAGAGCGAGCACGCTTTCGAGAAGGGCCAACCGCCGTGGGGAGGCGTCATGGTACCTATACACGGCGGCTTCGGCCCGCAGGACTTGGTCCAGGTGAGGGCCCGCTCGCTCGAGCTCGCCACGCCCTCCGCGGACCAGCTCGAGGAACTCGGAGGTCCGCTCCAGATTGCCGTCTTCGAGGAACATGGCGAGCTGCTCGGCATAGTGCGCGCGGTCTTCATTGGTCTTGCGCGCCAACACCGGGGCGGTGAGCAGGCGGAACCCTGCGACGACAGCGACGACGAATGCGAGCGCGGCGAGCCTCCGGAGCCACACATGCCGGCTCCGAAGGGCTCCCGCTCGCGCTGGATCGACGTCGAGCTCCGGCCAGGGGCCAAACAGGCTGTCACCGAAGAGCGCCGAGAGCTGGCGCTCCGTAGCGCCGCGCCACGGGCCCGCATGCTGGGGTTCATCGTGCTGGCTCCTCGGGATCGGTGAGTTGGGCCCTTCGTTCATCGTCATTCTCTCCCTCAGGGCCGGTGGATCGGCTCACCTAGCGGAGCCGCGAGCTGGGTGTCCGGGGCGCTTCCCTCGTGGCCGACACCGAGGGCAGCCGCGCCGAACTCCACCGTCCCGTTGACGTGGAGCTCCGGCGCGATGATGACGCCCCCTGTCGCGATCACCGCACCGTGGCAAGCTTCGCAGACGGGAGACGCTGGGTGGGCACCCCCTGGGGGAAAGCCGTGGCACGAAGTGCAGAGCGCCTGGCTACCGTCCACGCGCGTCCAGACTGGCACGGCCCGCGTTTCGGCTTCGGGGAGGGTCGAGCCGTGGCAGTAGGTGGCAGCGCAGGTCCCCGACTCTCGGTTCCACGCGGGCACGGCTCCACCTTGGATGGCAACCTCGTCGAAGAGGACCGTGCCCGGTCCTCCCCGCGGATCGGGATGGCTGAGCATGTCCCTTGGCATCGGGTGGCAGGCGCTGCACGGCGTAGCAGCGGCTATTCTCCCCCCCTCCACGTGGGCTTGATGCGCCCCGACGCCGAGGTCTGCCGTGCTCGTCGAGCCGTCGACGCCCTGTGGGGGCGCGGCATTCCGTGCAGAACCGTGGCAAGCCGAGCAATCCGTGCGCTCCGAGAGGCCGTCGGAGAGAGCAGCCCTCTCGCACTGGGCGGAGAGGAGGGACACGGCACCGGCGACGACGACGAGGCAGGCACGGGAGCTGAGGGAAGGCCCACCGACGCTCCGCTCATCCAGGGCATGCCCGCACGGGCGCGCGTCATGGCTCATCGGGAGGCCTGCCTCGACGGAGTCGTCGTTGCCATCAGAAATCCTGCCTGAGAGCGAGCGTGAACGTCTCCAAGTAGCGGTCGACGATGTCCATCTCGTAGCGGGCTCGGAGCTCGAGCCAGGCAGCGACGCGATAGGCAGCGCTGGCGTAGATGGAGCGCGCGCTCTCCAGCTCCTCGAGCTTCCTATAGTAATTGATCTTGTACCGCTCCCAATAGGTACCAACCTCCGTCTTCAGCGCGGGCCCGCGGTAACCAGCCGACCCCCCCACTGCCAGGCGCCAGCCATCGTCGATGGATCCCGGAACGTAGCTGTACTCGCCCGTCGCGCCGACGAAGACGCCCCTCTCAATGAGGTCGTCCGCTCTAGCATGCAAATAGATGCCAGCGCCGTTGCGATTGAAGGGTTGTGGATCATCGGAAAGCAGCTGTCTGCCGCGCCAGCCCAGGTGGAGGAACCACGAAGGCTCACCGTCGTTGCCCGTTCCGAGCTCCTTCCACGCCTCGAAGCGATACCGCGCGAAGGGCAGACTGGGCCCCAGCAAGGAGAAGAAGGCAGCTTCGCTCTCGACGATCTCGTCCAGGCGAACCAGCTGCGCATCGATCCGAGCGTCGAGGCCAAAGCGCTGCTCGACCGAAGCGAACCGCATCGCGCCGCCCGCGTGCGAGAGCTGGTCGTCGATACCGCGAGCATAGGTCTTCCCGTAGAGTCCCTCCGTCCGCGTCGCGACCGAGAGGCCGTAGGAGTGGGTCGTCACGTCGGCGGTGGCGGGCGTTTCCCAATCTGCCACCTGATCCTGGATGAACCGGGCGTCAGCTTCGAGCTCCAACGAGAGCATCGGGCGCAGCACGGCCCCCGAGGACACGACCCAATTCTCGAGCAGCCCGGGCGTCGTCTCGAAGAAGTGAACGGTCTGACCCCCGAATGCATAGAGCAGGAGAGGCTCCGCGGCCCGGACCCCGAGAGAGGCGCCGTCGAAGGTGAGGGGCATTCCATGCTCCGCGTCCTGCCTGCCGAGGCGCAGGTGATCGAGGAGCCCGGACTTTCGCCATTCCACGGAGAGCGCATAGGGCGCCAGCCATGGGTTCCGATCCGCATACTGGGTCACAAAGAGATTTGGGGTACCCCGCGCGGGGTACCCGTCGAGGTCCCACCACAGCGCGCCGGAAAAGAGACCCAGAAAGTGCTCCTCGGCGCCCTCTATCCGAGCGTCGGACTGGAGCCGCAGCATGTGGTCCGTCTGATCCTCGGGCGCGGGCGGTCCCCCCAGCTCCTCACCGCCCACCAGGACGTTGGATGCACGACGCAGACGGTACTCCTCGACTAGCGTGAGGTTTGCCTTCCAATCGGAGAGCGGCTCGTGCTTCCCTGCCATTGCGGTTGCTGGTGCCGCTCCTGGCGCCGCTTCTGGCGCGGCGCGCCCAAGGCCAGCGACAAGTAGGGGGACCAGCCCGACACCGACTCTCGACAACAGCCAGCCAGTCCGAGCGAGCCGCACGGCTCCCGAGGACCAAAGCGAGACAAGGCGGTGAAGCAAAGCCAGAGGCCCTAGACCGACGAGCTCAAGGACCAGTCTTCAGAACGAGCGCCCCGGAATGGCAGGAGTCACACTCTGCGCTGCGCGCCATCGCTGGGGTCTTCACGTATTCTCCCGATGCGTTCCGCATCCGGATGTCGGCGACCGGCCAATTCACTGGGGTGGCCGTCTCAGCCGCCCAATACAGCCCGTTGGTAGCGGAGTAGACGAAGATCCGATTCGTGCCGTCGCTGACCCCGACCTCGACGTTTGCCGCTGGGCTCACACCATCCGCGCCATAGACGGTGCCGCCGAACGAGAGCTTCGTCATTGCTGCACCCGTTGAGCCATGACAGGCAAGACAGGGGCCCGGGTTGGGTCCCGCTGCGTGGTAGCCCCCGTCGCTAGGGGTCGGTAAACCCGCAGGATTGTAAGCCGCAGACCAGTATGCTGCAGCGTCCACGCCACCCGTGCCGTTCTGCGTGCTGCCACCGGTGGCCTGCCCTCCACTGCTGGAGGCTTGCCCACCAGTGCCCGTGAGGGCGCCGCCGGCTGCGTCCATGCCGCTCGATTGATTGTCTTCGCTAGCGCAGGCGAGCAAGACCATGAACGGCCCGAGCAGCCAACAAACCGAAGGCCTATAACGGAATCCCATAGAAACCTCTGTGTGGTCGAACTCCAACTACCTTATCCCCACACCCTTGAGGAACGCCACGCATTCTACGGTTATTGACCCGAACATCAAGAAGGCGTAGGGCGCAAAAGCTGCGGGCGCTCTGCCGCTCACCGGCTGTCGTCGGCTGCGGCAATGCCCCGGAGGGAACACGCCTCGTTGGGGTGGCTCCTGACGTGGCTCTTCCGCTCAGCAGTCAAAGCACGTGCAAGCGTTGCGATGACAGCTCGCGCAGGACGTCGATGAATCCATGCCGTTATGGCGAGAATCGTTCGGTAACGTGGGGCAATCTAGTTCCATGGTTCCGCCCGCCGCCTGGGCGCCTCCGGCTTGCTGAAGCCCGCCAGTGCCCGGAAACCCGCCCATCGCCGGCGAACCGCCTGTGCTCGGGGACCCGCCCGTCTCTTCGGTCCCTCCGCTATTGGGGGCGCCGCCCAACTCTTCGCTGCCGCCCACCGATGAACCGCCGCCAACGTCGCTTCCCCCTGCTCCAGCCGCTCCACCAACGCCTGCGGCGCCGCCGGTGCCGATGCCGCTTCCGGAACACTCGGCGCCTTCGAGCGCCAAGGCGTCGATGCAGAACTCGAACGGGGTCTCGTTCACGTTGTGACCAGGGACCTGCACGATGATGGCGTTGATGGGCTCACCACCATAGGCCTGCCCAGAGGTGCCCCAGCACTCCGTGCGGAGGTCCGCCCAAGGGACCGTCGTGACGCCGGCCTCAATATCCATGCACCATTGAGTGCCTGCTGCGTCTTGAACGGCGACACGCAGGGGACTCCCTGCGGGATTGCTCACGTCGATGGTGACGCCCGTCCCGCTGATCGGCACGTCCGCACTCTCCTCGGCGCCAGCAGGCTGTCCCAGATTGACTCCGACAATGCCATAACTGCCCCAAGCGTCGTCAGCGACGAGGGTTCCACTGGCACAGAGGGGTCCGCCCTGGGGTAATTCGGAGAAATCCTCTGGCGAAAGCGTGCTCGAATCGTCAACGGTGGTCCAGGCGTACCCGGAGTAGTCGCACAGCGTGACAAAGCCGCCCTCGTCGACGCTCCATCCGGAGCTTCCAGCGCCAGCACCTCCCGTTCCGCCGCCCCCACCCGACGCTGCGCCCCCCGCACCCGTGTCCGCACCGCCGGATGCGGGAGCAGCACCACCAGCTTCAGACCCGGTGCCGCCCGAGACGAGCCACATGCCACCCATGGAGCCTTCGATGGCGCCCCCTGTCGGACCCGCGGCGCCAGAGGCCGAGCTGCCACCCGTCGAAGGTGCCCCCCCGCCCGCAATTGGATTCCCGCCCACCATTCCACCCAGCGCCGCGGAACCGCCAACGGGCGCGCTGCCTCCGAGGGCCGGTAGTCCGCCCGTCCCCGTCGAGCTGCCGCCAACCGAATCCCCTAGTGCCCCGCTGCCGCCGCTCGCAGAGGCACCGTCCAACTCACCACCACTGCACGCGCCTGCAAGGGCACTCCCGGCAAGCGCCAGAACCAGCGCGCAGGTTGGCCAATTCGTCAAAGTCCGCATTCCATCAACTCCACGACCGATCCGCGCAAACAACGTACTACTGTACCAGTAGCAGCACCTCTTAGCGCATTGTGGAGAGAGGTACCGTCTGCTGGTTGTGACAGGCACCCTCTTCTGACGAACGCAAATCTTTCCGAGTTCCCGAGTTTGTCAGGTGGTTGGGTCACCAGCACCAGCCCGGGCCGTTTGGCAACGGAAGAGGACGAGGCCGTGAGTCGCCGCTGTCCACAGAGAGTGTCACGGTTACACGCGAAGCCGAAGATTCCAGGCTCAGGATGCTCTGTTACCAGATGCGAGCCTCATGAGACCCATCGATCGCCAGCTGACCAGGCCGGACCGAGCTCACGAGCTCACGAGCTCACGAGCTCCGTGGACCGGATGCGAACACCGAGGGCGTCGCAGGGGGCGCTCCCAGGACTTTCGTTCCGAATGCTGGGCAATCAACCCGACGCTGGTGGTAGCGACCAGGAGTCCGCGCCTGCCTTACTCGAACTGAGCGTGGCCGTCCACCTGGAGGTATTCCTGCACGGCGGGGAGCTCATCCTCCAGTGTTTGCCCATCGAATGCCTCGAGCCTCACCCACGTGGAGCCGTCACCGAAGCCGTCCGCGGCGAGGAAGTAGTTGTAGTCCATACGATCCATGGGAGCCCAAGAAGCGCCGTCCTTGGAGAACTCCATCGAACGCACGGGGACGCGATGGTTACGGACCTGGACTGCTGTCCACCACGGATTGGCACCGTCCTTGAAACGGTAGGCAACGGGACCGCTCACGTCGCAGGCGACGAGCTGCCAATGGATGTCGACGCGCCCGAGCTCGGGAGTCGCGATCTTGGCGAAGGCCTCCTGGCTCAGATCGAGATGTCCCGAGCGGCACTCCGGGCAAAGGTCGACGATACGGATCCGGACCGAGCCGGAAGGTCCCGTCACTTCGGCGCAGGCGCCGCACAGGGCGCTCCCGTCCCAGTCCTCGAGGTTGAGGGCGGCCACGTCGAGATCGCCAGGGCTCCTGTCGAACATGCAGGCACCCTCGCCTGTGGCTCCGTAGTACGTCGCGATACCCTCCCGCTCTTGCCCCAGGACCACGTGGGTGCTCGGTCCCGGTGGGGAGCCGCTGGGACCATTGCCGCCGTCGTTGCTCTCACCACAGCCAGCGAGCCAAACCGTCGCAACGAGGAAGGCACCCACTGTCGCCAACATCGCCCAGGGCCTTTCGCGCTTCTCCATGCTTCGCCACACGGGGCCGATGATGCCACAAGCGCAGAGTGGATCGAACAGGAGCCCCTGCTGGCGCTTGCTCGTGCGTGCGACGCAGGGCCGTGCCGTCACGCAGTGCTGGCTAGCCTGGCGTCGCTGGATGACAGCTATCCCTTCGTCGTCGCCTCAACCTGCTTGGCCTTGGCCCGACTTGGTGCACGCGGTAGCCTGCCGCGGCTCATCGCCCTCAGTGGTCAGGGCCGGCCCAACAGACGGCACCGCAAACGACCCTGAAGCGGGTCACCCGCTGTCGGTGGCCCCGGAAATGGCGCCGCGAGCGGGTCACCCGCTCTGCCGCAAGCCCGGATCACGTCGCGGGAGCGGGTCACCCGCTCCCGGAAGGGGGCGATGTGCAATTGGCACCGGGTCACCCGTGCTAGATTACACGCGCCCGAGGATTTATGTGCAATTGGCCACGACTGCATCCAGTTATGGTGAAATTGTGAGCGGGTCAATCGTGCTAAATTGCACATGTCCGCTCCCAAAGAGCGGGTCACCCGCTCCTGGAAGGGGTGATGTGCAATTGGCACCGGGTCACCCGTGCTAAATTGCACGCTCCAGAAGATTTGCGTGCAATTGACCATGACCGAATCCAGTTATGGTGCAGTTTAGAGCGGGTCAATCGTGCCAAATTGCACATGTCCGCTCCGAAAGAGCGGGGTCACGCCCACGACAGGTGTCGAAAGCGTGGACGAGCTGCGCCACGACGAGGATCGGCTCCGACAGCAGCCGCAGCCCACCCAGGCTACGCCCGGACATCGAAGCCCTCGAGACCAAGGGCATGGCCAGGGAAGTCCGCTCGAATCGTGACGGCGGGCCTGGACCGCTTCGGCGGTGGCACGGTCGGTACTGCCTGCGGTGGAATCAGGGCCTACGGTGAAGTTCGTGCACAAGGACGGAACGCCGTATGAGTAGGCAGGCATGGCGCGTGCGCCACACATCAGGGTGTGTAGACTGTGACCCATGGCGACAAACCTGGCGATCGACGACCAGCTGCTGCAAGAGGCTCAGCGTGTTGGTGGGCACCGTACGAAAAAGGACACGGTGAACGAAGCACTGCGGGAGTACATTCAGCGTAGGCAGCAGGCGAAGGTCGTGGAGCTGTTCGGCCAGATTGAGTTCGACAAGGCATACGACTACAAGAAGCAGCGGCGTCGCCAGTGAGGGTGTTGGTAGACACGTCAGTGTGGTCGCTAGCGTTGCGGCGTGCGAAGCGAGTTGACGACACGGCAACCCGAGAACTCGGAGAGCTGATCGGGGAAGGACGGGTAGTGCTGATGGGTGCGGTACGCCAGGAGCTGTTGTCCGGAATCAAGGTGAAATCCCAGTTCGAGCTTCTGCGAGAGCACCTGCGGGCGTTTCCAGACGTGGAGCTGGATGAGGCCGATTACGAGGAAGCCGCGAGCGCATTCAACCGATGCCGTGGGAAGGGGATTCAGGGGTCGAACACGGACTTCTTGATCTGCGCGGCAGCGTTTCGGCGAGACTTGGCAATTTACACGACAGACCGCGACTTCGAGCAATACGCCAAGGTGCTGGACCTGGCGCTTCACAGTCCGCGATAGTGACGAAGACGGTAACTCGTGGAAGCCGGTGCGAAACGGACGGCAACGAGTAATGTTGGTATCGAGTAGGAACCGCATTCCCCCGACCAAACCCTACAGAAGATGACCGCAGATGGGCAAGAACACGGTGACCCAAGACTGGCTAACGCCTGAGGTTTCACCTGCAAGTGCATCATGATATCGCGCTTCAGATCAAGGTCAAACATTTCAGGCGCTTGCCAGGTGCAAACCTGAGTTGGACAGCCTCCGATGCGCCGGTTGCCACTATCGCTCGTCGGCACGATCATCTGTCGTTCGCACTCTCAATGTCGGTATGTTTCTGATACGGACCGCTTCAACGTCATTTGCAATCTGGGCAAAATCCGCTTGAATGGACTGCACGACGTCTCGGCATGCCGTTACGCATTGCTGTACAATGGCGCCAACTGCAGGCTGCAACCAGGTCTCGCCGGAGAGCGCGCAGGCGGCAGAAATGAGTGGCCACCGATCGAACTCGCGCTGACCATCCACAATTTGGGCAACGCCAAGGCTGACAAGCGCTTCGAAGCATCTCAGCTGTCGCTTGTCGAGATCGCTTGTCCACTCGTCGCTGTGCTTGACGTAATTGGCGATTTGCCAGGCGCTCTCAAGGGTGGGTGGCCAGGCGGGGCCGGTGGCGTCGGCGACGTGCAGTTCATCCAGAGAGGTTGCCACCTCGTACACGCGTTTGGCGGCAACCTTCACTGCGTTCAGTCGAGGTTGAAGCGTTACAAAGAACGCTGCCGTGAGCGCTTCCAGTTCCGCACAGAGCTCCTCGGTCTTCTCGTGCTGTTCGAATACTTCTTTGGGTCCAAGCCAGCCATAAGTACTCTCGACGGCTTGCGCAAGTTGCTCATCGAAACCTCCGAGCTCCGCCAGCGACAATTCGAGGGCATGTATGCGTTCCGCAAACCAGCCCCAGGTTTCCGCGGTACCTACTCGACGAACCGCTCGTTCGAGTCGACTAAACGACTCATCAGCCGCGCACACACGTCCCGCGATACGTTGTCCGATGGAATATTTAAGGGCCATTCAATTAGCCTAGTTCGGGGCATTTGAATAGATCGCAGCTCATTTAGATCCCTCGGATCCTGGCTAGCCCTGACTGCGCTGCAAGTGCCGGAAAACTGGACTGCAGTTGTGCGAGAGTCATAGGCTCGCGCGAATCAGTTTCGAGGATGGCACCGCATAGGCTCGCGTCTCGGTAGTCATTTCGGTGAATTCCATCGACGTACACGAGGTATCGACCACTTGGTAGCTCGTACAGGGTCTGCCAGGTTGGTCCGTTGGCGTCTTCGAAGCTTGCTTCACCGATATTCTTGGCACGGAAACGAATGAGCTCAAACTCGGTTTCAACGTTTGCGAGAGCAGACCAGAGCATTCCAACCTTCAGTTCGATGTATGGGTATTCGGTGAACGCACTACCCTCGTCGCCCAGCTTCTCCAGTACTAGACGGGCAAATTCGTCCGGCGACCTTTCGCGAAGATCTATATAGCCAACTGTTGGCCGAAGACCGGGAACTGGTGTGTCGTCGAATCTGGCCGGAAGGATGTACTCCTGATTCTCGGCGAAAGCTCGCGCCTGAGCACTCTGTCGTTCATGACTCGTCCAGAGCTTCCTCGCGTAGTGCTCCGACGCGAACAGGACACAGTAACGTGCTCGCTCTCGATAGACTTGATCGAGGTGAACGTACAGATCCTTGCCCCACAGTGTCACTTCTTCGTACTTGTCGTAAAAGACGACCACCTCCCTTGCACGCAGGTAATTCGCCACCTCCTCAACGTATTTCCGGTCCTCGCCAGCGAAGGAGAGGCAAACATCGTACTCGAATGATTCGGAGCGCTTGGGCGATTCAGTCATGGTTACGAGGTGTCTGTCGGTCTGGCCAACTGCTACCTCGACTGCCAGTCTACGCCTATTCGCACTGTTCCACCTATGCCGGAGGTTCCGGGGCCCGGAGATTTACTGGCAAAATCTCCCTTGGCCGTGGTGCGGACAGACAGCTTGGGCTGTTCTGCATAAGCGGGGAAAGGCTGCGCGGCGTGCGGCCTAATCCAGAGGACCGCGACAGAGTTCGTGGACGGTCGAAACGGAATCGACGGGCTGTGTGCCCTCGTGCGATCACGATTCGCCGAGGAGCCGCTGTTGGGAACGCTGTTCGTGTTCTTCACGCGACGCGCTGGCCGTGTGCGCGTCTTGCAGTGATCCTCGGCGCCTCACTGAAGAAATGCACCGCCATTGCATGAGAAAGCGCGAGTTCCGCCGGGCCGTGTGAGACAATCCGAGGATCGGCTAGGATACGGAAGCATGAAAGCTACTTGGGCGTGGATTGGCGCGACGGCGGCCCTCCTGGGAGGCGCGGGCTGCGCCTCGGATGACGGCGCTGAGGGACAGACCGGCGCTCTCGGCGGCACAGCCTCCGGAGCGCTGGGTGGGGGCACGTCCATGGGCGGCGCCACCGGCGGAGTAGCCCCAGGCTCGGGCGGAAGCGCCGGGAGCGGAGGCGCCTTCGTGGGTGGCTCGACCGGCACGCCCTCTGGAGGCGCCGGATCGGGGGGTCATGCGGGCAGCGGGAGTTCGTTCGGCGGTAGCGCGGCAGGAGGCTTCCCCTCCGCCGGCGGAGTCACTGGCGGGACATCATCAGGTGGCAGCTCGGCGGGCGGTAGCCCCGCGGGCGGGGCTTCGTCGGGCGGCAGCCCTTCCGGCGGCAGCTCGTCCGGTGGCTCGGCGGTAGGGGGTGCAGCCGCAGGTGGCACTTCATCCGGCGGCAGCTCGGCGGGCGGAGCCGCGTCAGGGGGAAGCGCGTCAGGGGGCGAGTCCTCGGCGGGCGAGTCCTCAGGGGGAGCAGCCGCCGGAGGAACCTCGGCGGGGGGGGCAGGTTCCGGAAATATCGATGTCCCTTTCATCCTCGGCGCTGACATCTCGAACACCCAGCAGACACGCAGCACCTATGTCGACACGGATGGACAGACGAAGAGCATCTTCGCCCTCTTGAAGAACCACGGCTTCAACTACGTCCGCCTGAAGACCTTCGTAGATCCTTCCGCCCCCTACGGCTACGCCTCGAACGCGAATGGCTGTTCTGGTCTGAGCGAACCCTTTGGGGACAAGGACCATGTCATCGCCTATGGCCAACAAGCGAAGGCCGAGGGAATGGGCTTCCTCCTCGACTTTCACTATAGTGACGTCTGGGCCGACCCGGGCAACCAGATCATCCCCGAGCCGTGGCGAGGTGCCTCCTCGCTCACGGAGCTTGCCAACTACGTGAGAGACTACACCGAGGACGTGATCGCCAGCGCCGTTGCCGCTGGGGCTCGCCCGGACATGGTGCAGGTCGGCAACGAAATCACTCCGGGTATGCTCATGCACGTTCCCGGTCCGAACACCGATTGTTGGGGCAACAATCCGAGCAGCGCGCCCGTTGGCGGCAGCGCGTCGAATTGGGACGACCTGGCGACCCTGCTGAAGGCCGGGATTGCGGGCGTCCACGCGGTAGACCCGACGATCGAGATCGTGCTCCACATCGAGAACCACTCGGCTGCCGACTGGTGGGTAAGGAGCGCCGTCGATCACGGGGTCGAGTTCGATATCCTGGGCCTCTCCTGCTACGTGGCCTTCCAAGGCCAACCCTCGACCTGGGAGGCAACATTCAACAGTCTGGCGAGCGCCTACCCACACCTCGACTTCATCATCGCGGAATACAACCCCGAGCGAACTGCGGCTAACCTCATCATGAAGAACCTGCCGGACGGGCGAGGCAGAGGCACCTTCTTCTGGGAACCTACAGGGAGTGGTGAGTGGGGCGAGGCAATGTTCACGTGGTCAGGGGGCTCTCAGCTCGCGAACGCTCAGGATTTCGCCGAGTACGACGCCTTGCTTCCACAATTGGGACTATAACGCGATGGACGTGCGCCGCCCGGCGCAACATGTCACCTCGCCGCGCTGGCCTGGCTTCAATGCCTACGGAGACGATACGATGAGACGACTGACCACTTGCTTGCCTCCGCCTCCTCGCGCCGTGTGGCTCGCGACGCTTGCTGTCGGCTGGTGCTTGCTGACAGCGTGCGGCGACTCGAGCAGCTCCTCGACGGGCTCCGGGGGAGATGCCGGCGCCGCTCCGGGGAACTCTGGAGGCAATCCGAACGGAACCGCGGTGGGAGGCTCCGTCGCGGCAGGAGGCAGCACGGTACCCAGCGGCGGCGCGGGCTCCGGCGGAAGGGCTCCCGGTACCGGCGGATCATCACCCGCTTCGGGGGGGTCGGCGGCCGGGGGCGGTATCGGCGCCGGGGGTTCCTCACCGGCTGCTGGGGGTCGATTCGGCTTGGGGGGGTCGTCGCCGGCCGTTGGAGGAGGCCCTGGCAGTGGCGGTAGCCCTGGCGGCGGCGGTGTGCCTAGCAACGGCGGTACATCGAGCTCGGGCGGCGACGCTGGGTCGGGCACTCTCGGGGGAGCGCCCTCGAGCGGGGGCAGCGGGGGCAGCGGGGGCGCGGGGCCGAGCACGGGCGGCAACGCGAGCGCTGGTTCCGGCGGAGCACCCGCAGCGGGTGAGCTGGCGGCATGTCGCGGGGGCGTCGCCGTTCCTTCTGGGGGAGGCATCCTCGTGAGCTGGCGCCTCAAGGCTACGGATCCGGCAGACCTCGGCTTCAACGTCTACCGCGGCGGGACCAAGGTCAATGAGTCCCCCATCACCGAATCTACGAACCTTGTGGACGCAGCGGGCAGCCCTGGCGACAGCTACGTGGTGCGCCCCGTGCTGGGAGGTGTCGAGCAAGGGGAGTCCGCGGCCTTCACAGCGTGGGCACAGCCGTATTTGGCTTTTCCGCTCTCGAACCCCACGGGACAAGCAGTACGCCTCGTCGGCACGGCAGACCTCGACGGAGACTGTGACTATGACTTCGTTGTCAAGTACAGCAACAACGACCAAGACGTGACGCAGGCGGCTGACCAAGGCCTGCCCAACGAGACGATCAAGCTCGAGGCGTACACGAACGACGGAACGCTGCTCTGGAGTCGCGACCTGGGCCCGAACGTGGACACGGGGGTCTGGTTCTCTCCCTTCACCCTCTTCGACTTCGACGGCGATGGCCGGGCCGAGCTCGCCCTCAAGGCCAGCGAGGTAGCGGAGAGTGACGGCGGCGACGGCGATCTGAACGGCGATGGCATCACCGACTACAGCTCCAGCACCGGCGAATTCTACGCCAACGAGCACTCGGACGTCGAATTCCTGGAGATCTGGGATGGTGAAACGGGCGCAACGCGCGCCCGCGCGCCGTGGGTCGACGTCCGTCCCTGGGGCAGCGATGGCTACCGCTACAATCGCAACCAGATTGCGCCTGCCTACCTCGGGGGTGCCGCCGAGAACCCTAGCGTCGTCATCATGCGCGGCGGCAACGAACGCACGGTGATCGAGGCTTACGACCTCGAAGGCGACACCCTTGTCCGCCGCTGGCAGCTGGTACGGGCACCGAATGGCGGGAACTACGGCCACAACGTGCGGGTCGGCGACATCGACGGCGATGGGCGGGACGAGGTCGTCTACTTCACCGTGGCTGTCGATGACGACGGGACCGAGCTGTGGTGCACCGAGCAGGCACATGGAGATCGCGTCCACATGACGGATCTCATCCCCGAACGCCCAGGGCTCGAGATCTTCTACATCCAGGAGTTCAACGATGTCTACGATCACCCCATCAGCGTGCGCGACGCAGCCACTGGTGAGCTCATCTGGGGCCCCGGCGGCGATTGGGGAGACGTAGGACGCGGCCTGGCTGCGAACATCGACGCGAGCAGTCCGGGGGTAGAGGTATGGGCCAGCTCCGGTGACCTCTACTCCCCCACTGGAGACTCGCTCGGCGCCCGCCCCAATACCCCGAACATGGCCATCTGGTGGGACGGCGATCGCGAGCGCGAGCTCATCGACGGCACCCGCATCGACAAATGGGCCGGCGGAAGGCTGGCGAACCTGCTCTCCGCGACGGGATGCTCCTCGGGCAGCCGCAACATCCCCATGGGCTATGGCGACGTCCTGGGGGACTGGCGCGAGGAGGCGTGGTGGGCGTGCAACGACAACACGGAGCTCCGCATCTACGCCACCACGGAGCCGACGTCGCACCGCATGTATGGCCTCATGCAAGACCCGGAGTACCGCACGAGCGTCGCCTGCATGACGATGGGATATGTCCAAGCAACCCAGCCGAGCTTCTATATCGGGAGTGACATGGCTTCTCCCCCCACCCCTCGCATCGCCATCCCTCCCGGGCAATGAGGGCAATTCTCGGTTAGCCTTCGGCCCTTCGAGGGCAGGACGGCGATAGCTCAAGAGAAAAGCCGCACCCCGGTTTCCCGGAGCGCGGCTCTCAACCCCCTCTCACTCTCAGCTCAGTGTCCTATGGAAGCGGCGAAGGTGCGCAGCACCTTCATGTAGTTGCCGCGCTCGTAAAGGACGGGGTTCGGGCTCTTGGCTATGTTCATGCTCCCTTGGCCCTGCTTCAGGCTCTCGTACTCGTGCTCCTCGAGCCACTGCGCCATCAGCTCCCTGGTGCGCGTGAACCACCCGGGTCCGTTCTTGAGGACCGCGCTGACCGACTGTACACAGTGGGCACCGGCCATCACGGCCTTCAGTGCATCCGTGGCGCTGTGAACGCCACCACTGCACGCTAGGGATACGTCGACCCGCTCGGACAGAATGGCAAGCCACCGTAGCCGCTCGCGGAGCTCCGTGGGGGTCGACAGCTCGAGCCGGTGCTCGACGTCGAGCGCCTCCAGGTCGATGTCGGGCTGATAGAAGCGGTTGAAGAGGACGAGACCGTCCGCGCCGGCTTCCGCCAAGCGCTTCGCGAGGCTGGGGAGCGCCGTGAAGGTGGAGGAGAGCTTGACAGCGACTGGGATGCTGACCTTGCTGTTGACGTTCTTCACCATCTCGATGATGCGGGCCTCGACGCTGTCCGCTGTCTCGTCCAGGCTGCTCACGATCTGATAGACGTTCAGCTCGAGAGCGGCCGCACCTGCATCCTGCATCTGCTTGGCGTACTCGAGCCACCCCGCATTCGTGGTGCCGTTCAAAGAGCCGATCACCGGGATGCTGACAGCTGCCTTGATCTTGGCGATCTGAGCCAAGTACTCGTCCGGGCCGAGACCGAACTGTTCCACCTTCGGGAAGTAGTCCAAGGCCTCGGCGAAGTTGTTCTCGTGCGCGCTGATGTTCGCCTCGACACCGCCTTGCTCCATGAGGATCTGCTCCTCGAAGAGGGAGTGCATGACGATGGCAGCAGCACCAGCGTCTTCCACCTTCTTCACCGTGTCCAGATCATCGACGAGCGGAGAGGCTCCGAGGATCAAGGGATGGGGCAACTCGAGTCCAAGATACTTCGTTGAAAGATCCATCTTCGTACCCTCTCAGCTTTCTTTCTGATCCTTGGCGTTCACGATGAGTTGCGACATGTGACGATACACCTCGGTGCGGCGGCGGGCGCTTTCCTCGGCGGCATCCGCGAGCCTCTCGAAGCGCTTCGGATCCATCTTTTCGACCATCCGGAAGCGTGTCTCGGCCTGCATGAAGGCGCGGAGCTTCGCCTTCGGCTCGCCCGAGTCGAGAGCAAGCGGCGGCTCTCCTGCCTCCGAGCGCCGCGGGTCGTAGCGGTAGAGCGCCCACCCGCCAGCATCGACGAGCGCCTTCTGCTGATCCAGCCCATGCACCAGGTCGTAGCCGTGAGCGATGCAGTGGCTGTAGGCGATGATGAGCGACGGCCCCTCGTAGCTGTCCGCTTCGATGAAGGCGCGCAGGGTCTGGGCGTCCTTGGCGCCGAAGGCAACCTGCGCGACGTAGACGTGGCCGTAGCTCATGGCGAGCAGCCCCAGATCCTTCTTGCCGACCGCCTTGCCCGCTGACGCGAACTTGGCCGAGGCGCCGAGGGGCGTGGCCTTGGACTGCTGACCGCCGGTGTTCGAGTACACCTCCGTGTCCATCACGAGCACGTTGACGTTCTTGTCGGACGCCAGCACATGGTCGAGGCCGCCGTAACCGATGTCATAGGCCCAACCGTCACCACCGACGAGCCACACGCTCTTCTTGACCAGGTAGTCCGCGAGGGCCTTCAGGTGAGCGACGTCCACGGAGCCGTTCATGCCAGCGAGTTTCTCACGCAGCGCGGCCACGCGGGCGCGTTGCTCGATGATGCCCGCCTCCGTCGTTTGGTCGCCCTCGAGCAACGCTTGCACCAGCTGGTCCCCGAGGTTCGACGCGAGCCTCTTGACGAGGTTCTGCGCGTGCTTCTGGTGCGCGTCGACGGCAAGCCGGAAGCCAAAGCCGAACTCGGCGTTGTCCTCGAACAGCGAGTTCGCCCAAGCAGGCCCGCGCCCGTCCTTGTTCGTCGTGTAGGGCGTCGTTGGCAGGTTGCCGCCATAGATCGACGAGCAGCCCGTCGCGTTGGCGATGAGGGCGCGGTCGCCGAACAGCTGCGTCATGAGCTTGATGTAGGGGGTCTCGCCGCAGCCGGGGCAGGCACCCGAGTACTCGAAGAGCGGCTGCAATAGCTGGACGTGCTTCACGTCGGGTTTGACAGCCGTGCGATCGGCCTCGGGAAGCTCCAAGAAGAACTCGTAGTTCTTCCTTTCTTGCTCACGGAGGGGCCGCTGGGGTGCCATCTCGAGCGCCTTGCGCTTCGGATTGGACTTGTCCTTCGCCGGGCAAACCTCCACGCAAATGCCGCAACCCGTGCAGTCCTCGACGGCAATCTGGATCGTGTAGGCCTGTCCCTTGAAGGCGGGCGACTTGAAGGTGAGGTGCTTGAAGGTCTCTGGAGCCGCGTCCAGGCTCTTCGGATCGTAGACCTTGGCGCGCACGGTAGCGTGGGGACACACCATCGCGCACTTGTTGCATTGGATGCAGATGTCCTCGTTCCAGATAGGCACCTCGAGGGAGATGTTGCGCTTCTCCCACTGCGTCGTGCCAGTAGGCCACGTACCGTCGACGGGGAACGCGCTGACGGGCAGGAGGTCTCCCTTGTTGGCCATCATCATGGCCGAGACGCGCTTGACCAGGTCTGGCGCGCTTTCCGGCACCATCGGGGGACGATCGAAGGGCGAGGATGCCTGCGACGGCACCTTGACCTCTATCATGTACTCGAGAGCCGCATCGACGGCGGCAATGTTGCGGCGCACGAGCTCCGCACCCTTCTTGCCGTAGGTCTTCTCGATGGCTCCCTTGATGCTGGCGATGGCCTCATCGACGGGCAGGACCTTGGCGAGGGCAAAGAAGCAGACCTGCATCACTGTATTGATGCGGCGGCCCATGCCTGCCTTACCGGCAACGTCGTAGGCGTCGATGACGTAGAACCTGAGCTTCTTGTCGACGATATCCTGCTGCATCTCCCGCGGCAGCTTGTCCCACACCTCCGTGGAGCCATAGGGGCTGTTCAGGAGGAAGGTGCCGCCCGCCTTGGCGCGCTCGAGCAGGTCGATCTTCTCGGTGAACTCGAACTGGTGACAGGCGATGAAGTCCGCGGACTCGATGAGGTAGGGTGCCCTGACCGCGTTGGGGCTGAAGCGAACGTGCGAGACCGTCATCGCACCCGACTTCTTCGAGTCGTAGACGAAGTAGCCCTGCGCGTGGTTCGCCGTATCAGTCCCCACGATCTTGATCGTGTTCTTGTTGGCGCCGACGGTACCATCGGAGCCGAGACCAAAGAAGAGAGCCTGGTAGACGCCGTCGAGCAGATCGAGCGGCTCGCCGAGCTCGATGGAGAGCTTGCTGACGTCATCGACGATGCCCACCGTGAAGCGGCGCTTCGGGGCATCCTTGGTCAGCTCGGCGAACACGGCCGCAACCATCGTCGGTGTGAACTCCTTGCTGGAGAGCCCGTACCGGCCGCCGACGACCTTCGGCATGGTGCCTTCCCAGGAGTCATTGAGCGACGCAATCACGTCCAGCAGCAGCGGCTCGCCGACGGAGCCTGGCTCCTTGGTGCGATCGAGCACGGCGATCTTCTTCGTCGTCGTCGGCAGCTTCGCGAGGAAGTGCTCGATCGAGAAGGGGCGGTAAAGGTGGATCTCCAAAGCGCCCACCTTCTCACCCTTGGCCGCGAGGACCTTGACGGTCTCACGCACCGTCTCCGCCCCGGAGCCCATGACGATGATGACGCGCTCTGCCTCGGGATGGCCCTCGTACTCGAACAGCTCGTAGCGGCGCCCCGTCAGCTGCGCGAAGGCGTCCATTGTCTCTTGCACGGTGCCGACACACGCTTCGTAGAAGGGGTTGCAGGCCTCGCGCGCCTGGAAGAACGTGTCGGGGTTCTGAGCCGTACCGCGAATCTTCGGGCTATCCGGGCTGATAGCGCGCTCACGATGCTGGGCAATGAGGCCCTCGTCGACCATCGCTCGGAGGTCGTCGTCCGAGAGCTGCTCGATCTTGTTCAGCTCATGGGAAGTACGGAACCCATCGAAGAAGTGGAGGAAGGGGACTCGGGCCTTGAGAGTGGCGGCGTGGGCGATCACCGCCATGTCGTGGGCTTGCTGCACGGAATTGCTGGCCAGCATGGCGAAGCCCGTCTGACGGCACGCCATGACGTCGGAGTGGTCCCCGAAAATGCTGAGGGCGTGGGTAGCCAAGGTCCGCGCCGCCACGTGAAGCACGCAAGGCGTCAGCTCACCGGCGATCTTGTACATGTTCGGGATCATGAGGAGCAGGCCCTGAGACGCGGTGAACGTCGTGCTCAAGGCACCTGCTTGCAGGGCGCCGTGGACGGCTCCCGCCGCTCCACCTTCTGACTGCATCTCCGTGATGAGAGGCACCTCGCCCCAGATGTTGACCCGACCCTTTGCTGCCCACTCGTCGGGCAGCTCCCCCATGGGGGATGCCGGGGTGATGGGATAGATCGCGATGACCTCGCTCAGCCTGAACGCGACAGACGCCGTGGCTTCGTTGGCATCTACCGTGATGAGATTACGTCCGCTCATTACACTAAACCTTGCCTGGTGAGAGTTCCGGCCGGTGCAGCGTCGACGTCGCCGAGGCCAATCCTCGCGGGACGGCACACGGCGGCGAGCGCTGCCCCTTCAGGTAGCTAAGGGAGGGTGTTCGCGAAAGCGCAAAAACTGCGACCGCTGAAATCGACGGCAATTGTCAGCTAGTCAAAGGCTGCTGGGGGGAATGCCCTGCCGATTCGCAGTAGCGAAAGAGGGATTCTGCCGGAGCCGCCCCGAACTCCGAGCTCGACCTCGACCCACGCCGGAGAGCGCGTGCTGGCGCGGCGGGTGCGCGCTTCACCGACGTTGTGGGTTGTCAAGCACAAATGTGCGGCTTCTCCGCGACGAGCGAGTAAGCATGCAATCTTTGCGCGCTGTCCTCCGTTGGGACATGTCGCGTGATGGAGGCCAGAAATCCGGGCCCTCCACGGAGGCGCACGGCGATGGGAACCCAGGGAGGCAGGAAGGGACGCCGGATGCCGGCAAACTATGCGCATACTGGCCACCCGTTTTTGCGCCCTTTGCTGGCCCCGTTTTGTTACTCTCAATAAGAGTCCCCCTCGTGCGCCTGCAGACCCAGATGGCTGAAAACAGCACTCCGCTCCTCTTCGTTGTCGCCGAAGCCGGCAGCCGCTGGCCCCTATGGCTCTCGCACTATCAGAGGGTCGTCTCCGACGTCACCGTCGTCGCGGGGGACTCGGCCCGCACGCCGTCCGAGCTGGCCATTCGCGCGATTCGGCGCCTGCAAACCCTCGAGTCCAACCGGCGCCGCGTTTCGACGGCGGTCCTGCTGGTAAGTCCCGGCGGAAACACTGACGAGGTCTTCGAATCGCGTTGCCTATTCACGCGGGCTCTCCTGCACCACATGTCCTCCGCGACGCACGGCAAGCTCATCCTCGCTGGGGACGAGGACATCGGCGCCGAAGCCAAGTACGAACTGATGAGCCTTGCGGACACGCTGACGAACCAGCTGGTGGGGACGAAGCTGAGCATCTCCGTGCGCTTCGAGGGCAGCGCAGAGCCGGCCATCGATCCCGCCACCCTGCGGGATCGCGCCGTCGAGGTCGCGTAAGCCACGACCGCCCCGTCAGGGACGGCCCACGCCCGCTGTCCTGGAGGGGCCCGGGGAGCACGAGGGCGACCGTGGGACTCAGGCTGCTACCCTACCCCGCATGAAAGATCAGCTCGCGAAGCTCGAAGAAGGCCTGCGCTCCCGGGCACTCGTGAACCCCGCGAGCGGGGCGAATCTCGTCGACCTGGCGCTGGCCATCGCGCGCTCGTGCGGGAGTGGGCCCGCAGCGGCGACCGAAGGCGCGCGGTGGGTCGAGGAACTGCTGGACCGACCGGAGCACCTGGTGGTCTTCCTGGTGGACGGGCTCGGCGACGCTCAGCTGGCAAACCTGCCGGAGGCGGCATTCCTGCGGCGCCAGCGCGTGGGACGCCTCCATTCCGTCTTCCCTTCGGCGACCGCCGCTGCGCTCACCTCGCTCGCTACGGCGGAGTGGCCCGCGCGGCATGGAGCCGTGGGCTGGTGGGTCTACCTGCCGGCACGGGGTTTCAGCGTCGTCACGTTGCCGTTCGCTCGTCGTTCCGACGGCGAGCCGCTCGAGAAGCTCGGGATCGCGCCCGAGGAGGTCTTCCTGATGCCCAGCTATTGGGAGCACCTCGGCCATCGTCCTATGGCCGTACTGCCCGAGGCGCTCGTGGCCAGCCTCCCGTCGCGCCACTTGCGTGCAGGCGCACCCGCTCTTGCTTACGAATCCTTGCAGGGCGCCGCAGAGCAGGTCGTGCAGCGTGTCTTGAAGGCGTCCCACCCTACGCTGACTTACGTGTACTTTCCTGCACTCGACACGCTCGAGCACGAGCTTGGTCCAGCTCACCCCGACTGTATCGAGGCGCTCACGCTCGTGGATCGAGTACTCGAGGAGACCGCGACGGCCCTCCGCGGCCGAGCGCGCCTCGTCGTCACGGGGGACCACGGCCAAGTCTCGCCCGAACCCAAGCACCGTCACATCATCCAGGCGAACGACCCGCTGCTTCAGCACCTGCGCTGCCTTCCAACGGGTGAGCCTCCCGTTCCGATCTTCCACTTGAGACCCGAGAAGGAGGCCGCTGCAGCCTTCACCGCGGCCTTCTTGGAGCGCTTCGGTGAGTCGTTTGCGCTGTGCTCCGCGGACGAGCTCGCCGCCCTCGGGTTGTTCGGTCCCTCGGCACCTACGCCCACCGTGCGCGAACGCCTCGGCGACTTCCTGGCAGTTCCGCTCCTCCCGGCAGCGTTCTTCTCCGTACAGGGCTCCCAGGAGAAGACGCCCGTGGGCGTCCACGGGGGGCTCACTCCCGCCGAAGTGGAGGTCCCGCTGATCGTCGCATGAAGCAGGACGCGCGGGAGCGGCCCCGCTCCGACACGGAGGCCGCGAGGCAGCCGCTTCTATGCTATCGTGACGTCCCCCATGGCCGTCGCCGGAAGGAGAGCGACGGCTTGCCCAGGATCCCGGTCAATGCAGAAATCGAACCTAGGAGTGGTCCTTCTTTCTTACTTTGCGCTCGTAGCAGCATGTTCCGCTGGAGATGAGGCTTCGAGCGGCTCCTCTGCTGGAGGAGGGGGACCTGCCGCGGGCGGCGCCGATACGGGTGGGGGGAGTCCCGGCGGCTCTGCCCCGGCCGCCATCGGTGGCGGAATGCTCACGGGAGGGACACCAGGTGCTGGAGGCTCTCCGGCCACGGACGGTGTGGGAGGAGGCATGGCTGCAGGGGGTGCGTCGGCGGCTGGTGGCGCTAGCGCTTCACTGGGTGGAAGCACGGCGGCCGGAGGCGGCCTGGGCGGGGCTCCCGTCGCTGTAGGAGGCTCCTCTTCTGGCGGAAGCGCGGCGAGCGCGGGCAACGGCGGCAGCATCGCCATGGGCGGCGAGGCTGGTGTCGCTGCAGCCGCGGGACTCTCCAGCGCAGGGGGGACGGGAGGCAGCAGTGCCGGGCTAGGAGGCAGCCCCGAAGCCGGTGGAGCAGGGGGTGAGCTCTGCTCGTGGAGCGACGGCCCATCGGCGAGCAATGGCATGATGACCTGCTACTGGTTCAAACAAGGGACTACCTACGATCCGGATCAGCCGGGGATGACCTGCCCCGGCAAGTACAAGACATACTGTGGATACTGCGGCACAGAGACCGGAGAACGACCCCAGGGAGAAGGCGAGCAGATCTGGTGCCCAATCAATGACGTCGTCAGTGTCGCGGAGAACATCTCCACCCCGCACTTTGCAGCGCTGCCCCCTGGTCCCCTCGGGAATGGACAGAATTGCGGGATGTGCGTCGAGGTCAGCTACCGGAACCGCACCATTATCGCGACCGTCATCGATGCCTGCCCCAGCTGTGAATCCGATGAGCACATCGACCTGAGCCTCTCGGCGGCCGAAGCCCTCGGCATGAACGAAGTGATGGGGAAGATCGAGAGCGGCGTCAGCTGGCACGTCGTGGGCTGCCCCGTCGATTCGGACATCCAGGTAACCTTCAACGGTGGATACCAGGGTCAGGTTTACTTCCAGAACCTCGCCTTCCCTCTAGCCAGCGCTGTATCTGGAAGCTCCCAGGGGACACTGAACGGAGGATTCTGGGATTTCGGAAAGCTTATGGGAGGCGAGGAAGTCACCCTGACGGACATCATGGGTCACACCGTTACCGCCACGGTGCCCAATGAAGCGGGCAGCCTGGGTGTTCAGTTCGAGCTGAGCTGTCAGTAGCGAACGCTCTGGACTGCGAGCGCCTTTCGCCTGCGCCTCGTTACCCAGTCGGCCGTTACGAAGTGGCTTGCAGCATACGTCGAGCATGGCTTCGACGGCTTGTCTCCGGCCAAGCCCCCGGGCAGCTTTCAGCTTGACCCGACCCTGCACCGCACCTGGGCTCGAGTGGGCCAGCCGCCAGAGTCGCAACACGGGGCGAGCGCAAGACGGCTCACGTCTTCGGGGCCATTTCCCTCGACGAGGCGTGCTTCGAATTCGCCTTCGCGGACGTTTTCAACGGTTACAGCTTCCTCGGCTTTCTCAAGCGGCTCGTTCAACGCTATCGCCGCAAAGTATTCCTCATCATCGACAACGCCCCCTGCCACAACCTCGGCGCCGAAGGGGTCGCCTGGCTTGCTGAGAATCACCGTCGGGCGGGTGACCGATGAAACCCCATGAACTCAGTGAAACCCGGTCACGGTCACGGTCACGGTCACGGCACTCGCCCCACGGATCCTGAGCCGAACCGACGTCGACGTCGGAACGAACTTCATCAGCTGGATGCCTACCGATGGGCACTGCAGCTGTATCGAGCAGTCGGGCGCATCGTAGCCCAATTTCCTCGAGGTGAAGGCGACCTGCGAAGTCAAATGGGTGCAAATCCCGCCCGGGCGCAATGATTGCGCGAAAAAGGAGCCAGACCTGAGCGTGTGATGGATAGAAGGGGCCTCCCGGTTGTGGATAATCGCGGTTGCGAAACAGTGACCCCCACAACGGA
>JAEWRL010000079.1 GCA_023398955.1 Pseudomonadota bacterium | reverse complement strand
CAGCGCAACCACTGTACTCGCTACGCTGGGGCCAACGTGCCCGATCCGCTAGCTGCCGCGTCCCCGCGCAAGGCGCAACTTCGAAGGATCAAGTAACCGAGGCCGGTTCCAGAGGAGCCGCACCCGTATTACATCGATCAGAGCTTGCGGAGGCTCTTTCGCTTGATCCAACGCGGCTTCGGCATGGGGCAGCTCAATTTGGAGGAGCGCGGCGCCCCTTTGCACCACACATTCACGCTGACGGGGCTCCGCAGCCCGCTCTTTGACGAGGAGCGGACCCCCATCCTCAAGCGGGTCAAGCTGCGCAATGCCGTGATGCAGGAGGTGCTCCAGCTTCTGAGCTTGAGCGCGGAGAAAGGCAAGCGCGGGCGCGGCCGCATCAGCTACGCACAGCTAGGCATCAACCAGCTTGGGGCCGTGTACGAGGGCTTGCTCTCGTATCGGGGCTTCTTTGCGGCCGAGGAGCTCCACGAGGTTCGCGCCAAAGCTGAGGTCACGGACCCTTCTGCCCGCACCTTCTTCGTCCCCAAGAGCAAAATCGACGACTACAACGACGCCGAGAAGGTCCGTGACGGGCGCGGCCGCTCCGTGCGGCACGCCAAGGGAACCTACCTCTTCCGCCTGGCGGGGCGTGACAGGGAGAAGAGCGCCAGCTACTACACCCCCGAGGTGCTCACCGGTTGCCTCACCAAGTACACGCTCAAGGAGCGCCTGGGTGAGCCTGGCAAGGCGGGGGAGCCGGGCAAGCAACGGGCGCTGACGGCCGACGAGATCCTCGAGCTCACCGTATGCGAGCCCGCCATGGGCTCCGGCGCGTTCTTGAATGAGGCTGTCAATCAGCTTTCCCACGCCTACCTCGAGCGCAAGCAGGCGGAGCTGGGGCAGCAGATCCCCGCCGAGGAGTACCAGCGTGAGTGGCAGCGGGTGAAGTACCACTTCGCCGTGAACAATTGCTATGGCGTGGACCTCAATCCCCTGGCGGCCGAGCTCGGGAAGATTTCCCTCTGGCTCAACATCCTCCAGCCCGGCGTCGAGGCGCCCTACTTCGATCAGCGCCTCGCCGTGGGCAATTCCCTGATCGGCGCGCGTCGAGAGGTCTTCGATGGCGCCGATCTGCTCAAGAGCGGCAAGGACTCCTGGCTCCACAAGATCCCCAAGCGGATCCCCTTGGGCGAAAAACGCCCCTCGGGCAGCGTCTACCACTTCCTGGTGCCCGATCTGGGGATGGCCCCCTTCGACGACGACAAGGTAGTGAGCGAGCTCGAGCCCGAGAACACGAAGCGCATCAGCGCATGGCGGCGGGAGTTCTGCCAGCCCTTCACCGAAGAAGACGTTCGGAAGCTCGAAGCCCTCAGTGACCGCATCGATGTGCTTTGGGCGCGGCATGTGCTGGAGCGCCAGGGGCTCCTCGCCACCCTGCGCCAGCCTCTGAGGCTCTGGGGCCAGCCCGAGCCGAAGCTCGCTCCCGGTGAGAAAACCCCCCGCTGGAAGTCGGTGGAGGAATGCGAGGAGCACGCGCGCAGGCTGGAGGGCCCCGAGGTTTCCGGGAAGCGCCTGGAAGCCCTGATGGACGCCTGGTGCGCGCTGTGGTTCTGGCCGATTCGGGAAGCGGAGAGGCTCCCGACGCGCAGCGAATGGCTCGCCGACGCGCAGGCCATGCTCGAGTCGCGCGAAGCGCCGCCGAAGCCGCCGAGCGCGCGACTCGCCGTGGCCCGGGCGACTGCCGAGCAACGCCGATTTCATCATTGGGAGTTGCAGTTCGCCGAGGTCTTCGCCGAGCGGGGCGGGATGGACGTGTTCTTGGGGAACCCGCCGTGGATCAAGGTTCAGTGGAACGAAGCGGGGGTGTTGGGGGACTACGAGCCGAGCCTCGTGCTTCGGAAGCTGAGCGCCAAGCAGGTGGCGGATAAGAGGAAAGCGCAGCTGAACGCGGATGTGCGTGGGCTGACGGCGTACCTGGACGACTTTGAAGAGACGGCTGGGGTGGGGGCCGTGTTGAATTCGCTCCAGGCGTATCCGCTTCTTCAGGGGGTGCAGACGAATTTGTATAAGGCGTTTCTGGTGGCCTGCTGGCGCTCAGCGTCCCAATTGGCCGGTGTGGGGTTGTTCCATCAGACAGGACTCTTCGACGACCCACACGGGAATGCTCTTCGTGAGGAGCTGTCGCATCGGCTTGCGCTGGCTGCGCGTTTTCAGAACAAGCTAATGCTCTTCTCGGAAATCCTCCATACCAGACTGTATGCAATGACAGTCTCGCGCGGCAGGCGAGCGAAGACTCCCCGGTTCTCGCTGGTATCGAATCTCTTTCATCCCAGGACGCTGGACGAGAGCGCAGGCCATGATGGAATAGGCCCCGTTCCCGGTATCAAGACAGAAGCTGAAACGTGGGATCTCCGCGGCCACCGCTCCCGCATCGTCGAGGTGAACCCAGACACCCTCGCCCTCTTCGCGAAGCTCTACGATCCCCCTGGAACCCCCGCGACGGAAGCGCGGCTACCCGTGGTGCACAGTCAGGAGATTCTCGCGGTACTGCGGCGGTTTGCGGAGGTTCCGCGGACGCTGGCGGATTTGGGGGATGAATACTTTGCGACCGAACACTTCCACGAAACCAACCAGCAGAAAGACGGCACTATCCAGCGCGAGACGCGCTTCCCGAAGTCCGCTGAGGAGTGGATCGTGTCTGGCCCGCATTTCTACGTCGGTACGCCCTTGTACAAGAACCCGAACGAGGGTTGTCGTCACCATCAGGACTACAGCCCCATCGACCTGACCGTCATCCCCGACGACTACCTTCCGCGGACGAACTATGTTCCGGCGTGTTCGAAGGCGGAGTATCGGAAGCGGACACCGCACTGGCGGGGGAGGCCGGTGACGGAGATGTATCGGTATGTTCATCGTGAGATGGTCGCGCCTACGGGAGAGCGAACGTTGGTTCCGTGCATTCTGCCCCCTGGGGCGGCACACATCAACACGCTGTTTGGTCTGGCCTTTTCTGATACGGCAGAACTCATTCGCTGCAGTGGGTTGGCAAGCTCTGTGCTCGTTGACTTCTTCATCAAAAGCACGGGAATGGGACACGTGAACAAGACGCTTGCGGAGCAGCTGCCTCTCGTTGGTAGCGGCAAGTTGTGCGAGCTGCTTCACGCCCGCGCCCTCCGCCTCAACTGCCTCACCACCGACTACGCCGAGCTCTGGTCCGAAGTCTGCCCCAAGGGCATCACCAAGGACGGCTTTGCCAAACGTGACCCCCGTCTCGAGTCCTGGTCGCGCCTCGAGAAGACCTGGACCCGCGACTCGGCGCTGCGTACCCCCTACGCCCGCCGTCAGGCCCTGGTCGAGCTCGATGCCCTGGCGGCTCTCGCCCTCGGCCTGACCCTGGAGCAGCTCATCCTCATCTACCGCGTGCAGTTCCCCGTGCTGCAGCAGTGCGAACGAGGGACCTTCTACGACAAGCGCGGCAAGATCGTCTTCACCACCAACCGCGGCCTCTCCGGCGTCGGGCTCGCTCGCAAGGAGTGGGAGGAAATCCAGAATGCCCCCAAGGGCGCCGAGCTCCCGGAGTGGGCCTGTGATCAGCAGGGGGCGTTCGTGCCGCCCTTTGACTCGTGTTCGAGGGAGGATGATATGGCGGAGGCTTACGTGCATTTCAGCGATTTGTTGGGAGATTCGACGCATGAATAACTTGAGCAGTCGCTTTCCTCGCGGTTCCGAGTGGCGGAGGTGGGATCTCCATGTGCACACTCCAGAGTCGATTCTCAATTCGCAGTTCCGTTCCTGGGATAGCTACGTTCACGCCCTCTTCACGAAGGCGATTGAGAAAGGGGTTCAGGTCATTGGGATTACCGACTATTTCCTCGTCGATGGCTACAGGAAGCTGAAGCAGGAGTACCTTGCTGATCAGGAGAAGCTGCGAAGGCTCTTTGCTGTCGAGTTGAGCGAGGACCCCGGCTATCTGGAGAAGCTTCAGGCGATTCTGGTGCTGCCGAACGTGGAGCTGAGACTGAACAAGCTCATTCCCACAAAGGGCGACGCGAAGCACAGACGGCTGAATTGGCACGTTGTCATGGACGGTGAAGTCGACGTCGGGCAGCTTGAGTCGGACTTCATTTCTCGAATGGAGTTCACGTGGCGTTGGGCTTCAGGTGGAGGGGTTGAGCGTCGGAGCGTGTCTCGGAAAAATCTCGAGGAACTGGGGCGCCGCTTGAAGGCTGAGCAGCCCGAGTTCGCGGAGCAATCGGACGCTGTTGTGGGGTGCATCAACGCGACTGTAGACGAGGAACAGGTCTGTAAGATCCTGAAGAACTCTGACTTGTTTCGAGAACGGCATCTCACAGTGTTCGCGGAGGAGGATGCATCGAAAGTATCGTGGTCAGGTGATCCTGGACTCGCTATCTGCGAGAGGCGTTTTCACGCTGAGAGAGAGAAACGGTTTGCATGGGAGGATGTCGGGGACGATTCCCGATTCCGTTTCCGCGCAACGCTAGGGGTGACCGGAACGGGAATCGGGATTCCGGATTCCGGCTCCCACCAACGGTAGGGATAGCGGGGATGGGAATCCGGAAGAGGGCGCGATCAACGTACAGCGAGGACGTAGCCAGTGTCGGCGCGGTGGGCGCGGCCCTGGGTCACGAGAGTAGCGAGTGCGTCGGAGACAGTGATGGCGCGCATCTTGGCCTGTGAGCGGATGGCTTTGAGAGTCAGGGGCTTGTTGGCTGCTGCGAGCACGGCTTCGACGCGGTCGATAGCGGTGGGTGTGGGGCTCTGGCTAGGTTGAGGCGCAGCGGGCTCGTCGACATGGAGAGCCAGAGCATCGCCGCTGGCGAGCAGTTGAAGCGTGAGCCCTGAGGCCGAGGGAGCTGCACGATGCTCGATGCTGAGAGCGAGGGAGTCTCCGTCGCCGGTGCGACGCAGGTAGAGATTGCTGTCGCCCCAGGCGTGCAGCTCGGAGCTACCGCGAAGAGCTTGTCCGCCCCGCAGGTGCGAGGCTCCCTTGCGAGAGTGGTGGACGAGGACGACGGCGGTCTGATAGCGGCGCTGCAGACCGCGGAGGTAGTCGAGCAGAGGAGCCACTTCAGCCGAGACGTTCTCGTCGATGCGGTGCAGGCGCACGAAGGGATCGAGGATGAGCAGGGTGGGCCGCAGGACGCGGACGGTGTCATTGAGACGCTCACGATCGAGCTCGAGATCCAAGCGTAGAGAGGGAGCGGTGATGACCTGCAGGTCGAGTTGGGGCAGGCTCGCTCCAGAGGCGGAGCAGATGCCGTCGAGGCGCTGACGGACGGTGCAGAGGGCGTCCTCGGCAGCGAAGAGTAGGACGCGGCCCGGATGAGCGACGGGAAAACGGCGCAGGCAAGGCGTCCCGGAGGCAACGGCAACGGCCATATCGAGAACGAGGAAGGACTTGCAGCACTTCGGCTCGCCGCCGACGACGCCGACGGCCTCGGCGCCCCAAAGGCCGTCAATCAGCCAGCGCTGCTCGACGGGCAGGAGCTGGAGCTCGGAAGCGGGGCTGACGGGCAAGGCAGTCATCGGGACTTTCGGCGGGGTTTGGTGGGTGGAGGAGGGAGCGCGAAGACATCGAAGAAGAGCTTTTCGTCGATCTGACGAGCCTCACGCTCGAGGGCAGCGTGAAGCAGCTCGTTGCCTCGAAACATCATGGTGCGCGGGTTGCCCGCGGCGTGCTCGACCAGAGCGGACAGGGCGCCGCGGGTGAGCAATTGGGCATTGCCCGCTTGGTCGAGGACGTGGTGGAGGCAGGTGGAGAGGTCGTCGACACTGGCGGGCTGGAGGTTGACGCGAGTACGAAGGCGCGATTCGAGAGGCAGCAGGTCGGGGGTGCGTAGGTTATCAGCGAGGCGGCTGTCGCCGGCCAGAACGACGAAGAGCAGGGACTCGGAGTCGAACTCCTTGCTGGTGAGTAGGCGAAGCTCGCGCAGCACGGCAGGGAGAGTTTCCTGTGCTTCATCAATGACGAGGATGGGGCGTAGCCGAGTGGACTCGAGATGAGATTGCCACTTTTCGCGGACCATTTTGAAGGAGCCCCAACGGTTGCTCCAGCTGAGCGGCACTGCGAAGGCATCGCCGAGCTGACGATAGAAGTCGCTGACGCGGCACTGGGGATAGGAGAGCGAGCGGACCATGACGTCGCGGCGTCGAGACAGTCGCGAGGTGAGCAGACGCAGGGTGACGGACTTACCGGAGCCAGGGGGACCGGTCAGCAGAGCGAAGCCGCCCTCGGTGAGGTGGCTCTCGCAGCGGGCGATGAAGGACTCCATGAGCCCGGGAACATAGAGAGCTTCGAGGGGCAGGTCAGGGAGGAAGGGGTTGAATTTGAGTCCATAGAGGGATTGCAGTTTGGAATCGCGGGTCATGGGTCCTCCAAATCCGAAAAGTCGTCTTTGGGCAGATAGGCGGGGGGCAGCCCCGTCTGGCGATATTGGTCGATGTAGCGACGCAGCAGTGGCGCCACGCCGCTCGGCTTGGGCGGCGTGGGAGATGAGCAGGAGGGGGCCACAGGGCGGCGGAAGCCATCGGCATTCGCCTCACGGTCCACGGGATACAGGGTGCAAAGGACGACGCCGAGAGCATCGTCCCAGAGATCCACGCTGGAGAGATCCCATCGAGCGTATCTGACGGTCATTCTGCCGAGGTGACGGTAGCAGCTGGGCACCTCGAAGCGGACGCCAGCAACGCTGATGGTGCCGTCGGAGGCGCGTTGCCGACGATCGGCCTTGAGGCGAAAGGCTCGACGGGTGTCCTCGGCAGAAGGCGCCTCGCGGACGACGCTCGGGCCAGCGAGCAGCCGGTGGATGGGAGTTTGGCGGGTTTCACTGTGCTCGGAGCAGTTGTACTCGAGCTCGACCCAAGCCTGAGTGGCTTCGTTGAGCTGGGCCAGGGTGAGGTTGGGCACCCCTGTCGCTGGCCACGGAAATCCGTAGAAACCTAGCGCGCAGTTCGTGCTGAGGACAGGAAGAGAGCGTACCGCTTCGGAAGAGCCCCAGTAACTTGGGACTGCCCCGCGGATCGCGGTAGGGGGCCGCCGGCGCACAAAAGCCGAAAGCCAAGAGCGGTAACTCTTGGCTTCCCATGTCTCGCAAGGGCGCGGACGGTCCGCACGTTGGGGGATCGGGAGCAGAAGGTCAAATTTCCTGCGCCAAGTCCAAGGGCGTGATGATTCTCCTCCTGCGGCGGTGTGCGCACTGTGGCGCTCTGTTCGGCATCTGCCTCAAGCACTATCGGGGACATACCTACTGCTGCAAAGACTGCGCAGTCGCAGCGAGAGTCGCCTATCTGCGGCGCTCACGGGCCGTGTATCAGCGCTCGCCAGAGGGACGCCTGGACCAGCGGGACACGATGCGTGCCCGACGACGGGAGCTGCGTGCTCGCGTTATGGAACATAGTAGCGAGAAGTTGGCCCAATCCGAAATCGTAGGCGCAGCCGAGCATGCGCGCGATGCCGAGGTGGCTTCCGTCGACCTGCCGGCTCAACGAGTCGATGACAAGACGAGCAATGTCCGTAACGATTGCGTCGGATCCGAAGCGAATTCGGATCTTGGCGCAGACCCCGCAGCGGCGGGTACTCCAAGCGATTCTGAGCCCCAGTTCGCGAGGCTCGCGAGCCCTGCCACTGTTGCTAGGGGCGTTGTCGGAGGGACAACCCGAGCCCCTCTCTGTTGTGTTGTGTGCGGACGAGTCGGGGACCGGTACCTTGTCCGAAACGTTCGGGGCTTTGGCAGCCGTCGAGGGCGCCCGATGGAGCCTGGGGCTCGCGGTGGTTCGTGGCGCCGGCCGATACGGTGCTGACTGGCTCCACGCTTTCGACGATCTGTCGGGGCTCCACCACGAGGGAGGATTTCGGTCATGACCCTTCCCCCCGAGACAGTCGCCGAGATCCGCCGACTGCACTATGCCGAGCACTGGAAACGGGGCACCATCTGCCAACAGTTGGGGGTGCATCCCGACGCCGTTGAGCGGGCTCTGACTCGCCATGGTCCAGCCCCCCGACAGCCCTCCGCCGAAACCCTGCTAGCGCCATACCTGGGGTTCATTGACGAGGTCTTGAGCAAGTACCCCAGGCTCGTGGGCACTAGGCTCGACGACATGCTGCGCGAGCGAGGCTACGCCGGTAGCCTTCGCACCCTGCGACGCCACCTGCAGACAGCCCGACCAGAGCCCAAGCGAGAAGCCTTCCTTCGCGTCGAAACGCTCCCCGGAGAGCAGGCGCAGATCGACTGGGCTCACGTCGGTTCGATCAAGGTTCCCGGCGGTGAGCGCAAGCTGTGGGTCTTCGTGATCACGCTGGCGTTCTCCAGAGCGTTCTGGGCCGAGCTCGTCTTCGATCTCGATGTCTTCTCGCTGCTCCGCTCGCTGGTGCGCGCCTCCGAGTTCTTCGGAGGTAACCCTCGGCAATGGCTGTTCGACAATCCCAAAACCGTCGTCACCGAGCGACACGGCAACCTGGTCCGGTTCCACGAGCAGCTCCTCGCGCTCGCGGCATCGATGCACGTTCAACCCAACCTTTGCGGAGTCCGCAAGCCCCACGAAAAGGGCAAGGTCGAGCGCCTCATACGCTGGCTCAAAGAGCGATTCTTCGCGGCGCGCAGCTTCCACTCCCTAGCCCACGGCAACGCCCAGCTACTCAGGTTCGTCAACGATGTTGGCAATCAACGTCCCCATCCCATCCACCCAGACAAGTCCGTCGCCGCGCTCTTCGAGCAGGAAAAGCCTCGGCTCATCGCGCTCCCCGTTCCGCTTCCCGACGTCAATCTCGTCACTCCGGCTGCGGTCGACAAAGCTGCCTTCGTTCGCTTCGACACCAACCGCTACTCTGTCCCCCCCGCCTTCGTTCGACGGACCCTCATCCTCGACGCCGACGACCGACACGTTCGGTTGCTCGACGGCTCCGACGTCGTCGCCTCCCATCCCCGCAACTGGGGGCGTCACCAGGTCATCGAGCTGCCCGAGCATCGAGCCGCGATCCTCGCGACCAAACGCCAGGCAGCCGCGCCGAAGGGGCAGGACCGTCTACGAGCTGAAATCCACAACATCGAGCCCATCCTCGATCGCTGGTTCGAGAGCGGCCGAAACATCGGCATCATGACGGCCAAGACCATCCGCCTGCTCGATCTGTACGGAGCCAGTATCCTGCAACCTGCCGTCGACGAGATGTTGCAGCGGGGTACCTGCGATCCCGGTGCGCTCGCCATCCTCTGCGACCAGTACCACCAAAAACACAAGGGGCCGCCCCAGTCAATTCCACTGTCTCTCGGGAAGCACGTCGTCGAATGCGATGTGATCCAGCACGACCTCGAGGGATACGATGTCTAAGGTCAACATCCACGACATCCTTCAGGCTCTTGGATTCCGGCTCACTCCCGAGGCCTTGTCTGCACTCATCACCCACGCGACGAAATCCAAACTCAGCCCCGTGCAACTCATCGAACAACTTGCCGTCATCGAGCGACGCGAGCGTGACGCGAAGAATCTCGAGCGGCGCACCAAGTCCGCTAGTCTCGGAAACCCAAAACCCCTCGACCAATTCGACTGGAATCACCCGACCGAGATCGACCGTTCGCTGTACGAGCACCTGTATCAGACCCTCGATTTCATCAACCAAGGAGAGAACATCCTGTTCCGTGGGGCCGCCGGGCTCGGCAAGACCATGCTATCGCGACATCTTGGTCTTCACGCGCTCGCAGAAGGTCATGCCGTGCGCTTCACAACCCTGTCGGCAGCTCTGGCCGACCTGCTACGGCAGGAATCCATTCCTGCAATGGAACGCCGACTCCGTCGATACACGACCCCGTCCCTTCTGATCCTCGACGAACTCGGCTACCTCGCTTGCGATTCCCGAGCCGCCGATATGCTCTTCCACATCATCACGGCGCGCCATCATCGGCGCTCCGTGATCATCACGACTAACCTGCCGTACAAGCAATGGGCATCGGTATTCCCGGGCGCCACCTGCCTATCGGCACTTGTCGATCGCTTCGCCCAACACTGCCACACCTTCGACATCAAGGGAGAATCCTGGAGAGACCGCGACGCGCAGCAAAGAACGAAGAAGAAACGACCCACCAACAAGTAACCCCCACATCATCACAACACGCCGGCTGGCCCCGAGCTAGCCGGCGTTGCCGTATCTGGCGTCCCTCGAACCCTCTCCGGTTTCTACGGATCTCGGTGGCCGTCTACAGTGAGGTTGGGCACCCCTTCCAACATGGGGATGAGCCGCAATGAGATTTGCTTCCAGTAGGCCTCGATGGGGGCGTTGTGCTCGGGACTGTAGTCAGGAATGAGCGCCAACTCGATGCCGAGGTCGAGCAGCCCCTGGCGCGTCTCGCCGGCTTTCATGGCCGAGCCGTTATCCATCATGATGCGGCGAGGCTTGCCTCGTTTCTGCAACGCCTGTCCCAATCCGTGGGTGAGCTCTTCGGCACCTTCGCCGAAATACCACTGCAGATGGCAGATGAGGCGTGAGCGATTGTCGATGACACCGAACAGCTGCGGGTGCCTGCGCTGGCCGGTGCGGGTCAGAACGGGCAAAGGCCCGTCCTTGAAGTCGAGATGCCAGAGCGCATGAACGTGAGCCATCTCCCAGCTGCGCGATTCACGTTGCGCTCGCGTATAGCGAGCAGCCCGCGCCCCTGGTCGGTCGTCGTCACGGCGTCTGGGTTGCCGCAGCCAGCCCTGGCCTTTCATGTGCCGGCGCACCGTGGCGTAGCTTGGAGCCGGGCCCAGCGCCGAGTCCTCCCCACACGAGACTCGGAGGTTGTCAGCGTGCAGCTGGTATGTCCAGCTCGGGTGCTCGGCATACTGAGCTGCCAATGCCTCCCAGACTGCAACGGAGAAGCAGGGCCGGTGCCGTCCGCGATCACTGCGAACCCGTGGACGCAAAGCGCCCGTGATGTCGTTTGGATTGTTGCGTGCCGTGTAGTACCAGCGCGCGATGGTCGAAGCGTGGAATCGAGTCGGCTCTGAAGTGATGGGGTGGCTCCACGTCTTGCCGGCGAGGGCCTGAAGCTCGGTCTCGAGCTCACCATGCTCCGGGGGAGCTGAAAGCAGGCTGCCGATGACGCCGAAGCGAAACTCCGCCCATCGCCCATGGGCCGTGCCCGGGCGTTTATCAGCCATAGGAACTCCTTGGGGGCTCGGCCGCTAGGACCGTCCCTGGAGAAATCTCATAGAGCTTCTCGCCCAGCGTGACTGCAGCCAACTTCTGCGCGTTGCCAATGCCAAGTCATGACCCCTCCTCGAGCGTGACCGGGACGCTGCCTGTCAGAGGGCCGAGCAACTCGAGCAGATCGAGCAACCGCGTAGCCGCCTCCCCCTGCAACGACTCGAGAAGGGACATGGGCAACCGCTCGACGTCGAGGTCTGTCGGCAGCCTGCCCCGGATCCTCTGCCAGAACGTCGAGCCCGTCAGCTCTCGCCACCACTGCCGCCACCTGGCCAGCGTTTTCCACGATACGCCAAGCTGGCCGCGCAGCAGGCGCCGGGCGTCGCCATCGGAGCCGCCCTCCACCACGGTCGCAATGGCGACCACCACCGCCAAGTACACCTTGCGCGCCAGAAACCGAACCGATTCGGGCAGCGTCCGTTTCCGGCACCTTCCGCAACACCAGTCGAACCGAACCTCAAACCCCTCCGGAAGCTCCCCGGCACCCAGCAGTATCCCTCGGGGCTTGCGGGAAAAATGTCCATCGTGGAGCGGTCCCCCGCAATGGGGGCACCGAGCGAGCCGAACCCGCTCGCTCTCTTCCTGATCAATCCTCAGCAGGAGCTCGAAGAAGCGCGCATCTCGCAGAACTTTGCGGTACAAGAGACACCTCCTTTGTCATCACAAACAAGGAGGTCGCCTCCTCCGGGCTTGATGGTCAAGCTCCGCGAGGGGGCGGCTCTATTTCCCTGCTAGCCACCGTGCACGGGACGCCCCTTCCTCGTGGATATCTGCGAGCTCAGGGTTATCGCCCGGCGCCTCTGCTGGGGCGGCATTGCTTCTGCCAGCCGAAGAGCAGCTGGAGTTGCTCAATGTGATACGGGAGCGCGCGCAGATTGCCGTTGCCTACTTTCTCAACGTCGTGAAAACACTGAACTACCTGACCTCCAACCCGTCAGGCGTGATTCAGGATGAGACGGAGTTCCTACAGATCCTTGCAGAGTTCAAGGACCTGACGGTCAATAAGCAGCAGTTGTACGCTGCGGATTTTGCCGCTGCGGTGCAGTTGCTCATCGAAGTTGCACAGGAAGAGATTTCGCTTGTTGCTCGGAGTAGGAGCGCAGGCATGATGTACTCTGGCATGGGCGACAACGATAGCGATGTGAGCCGAGTCTGGGGACGTGGCTCCTGGCAGCAGCGCCTCGCTGGCTTGCTCTACGGGACTTCGTTCTCTGAGGATCTCTTTGGTTTCGGTGGAAGAAATGGGCTGAAGTGGTCCCGGGACGCAGTGCCCTACGCGGACGTGGGGACCGAGGATCCAAGAATCTGGGAACTGTTATCGTTGGCGCGTTCGCTCGAGGCGATTGCGGTTGGTACTGTGCCATTGTCGGAATCCCCGGTTGGCAATCCGAGGATCTGCCAAGTGCCGGACGAAACCCGGTACGGCCTTGCTTACGAGCGGACGAAAGCAGCGATACAGGAACAGCGGTGCATACAGCAGGTTCAGGAAGCGATAGACGTGTACGACCCCGCGAGTGGCGACCCGTTGCCGCCAACAACGGCAACCTACGATTCATCTGACAACTCGTGTAACGCGGTTCCAATGGAAGACGTGCTCGAGGCAGAGTATGGGATTGACGCAAGTGTGGGTCAGGGTCTCGGTCGGCTGTTGGCCGAGGTAGTGGGAGGCAGTGGCTGCATCACGATACCTGGTCAGCGGTCACTGACACGTCGAGTCGGAACGCACAACATTGCTGGAAAGATCGAGTTCGACGAGGTGAACGATATACTGCTCTTGTCAGGCAACTTCGAGCTCACGCAACCGACTCTAGTGGATATTGCCTCGGCAGGGGCGCGAGGGACAACGCCAACGTTTGGTTTGGGAACCTACGACACTGCAGTTGGTCTAGCTGGGAATGGTCTGGCAAGGGAGGACGAGCAAGTCGTCAATATCTCCTCTCCAATGCCGGCAACGCTGAACATAGAGCTCATGCGACGAATGGGTGTGGCGTCAGTGATTGGTGCTGCCCAGTTGGTGTCAAGGCAACTAGTGCGTGGGCTATCCAATCCGGCCTACGGGGATTCTGAGACCAAAGAGATACTCGGCCGAATGCTGGACGAGGTGCTGGGCACTGAGCTCCAGGCAGCCACAGCGGCCGCCGTCGGGGAATCCACTGTCTATGTGCGCCCCCGCGTCTCTAATTGTAGTCCCGGCGGGGCGCCATGTCCGTGGGGCAATGTGGCCGAGCGAAAGTGGGACTTAAGCATTCCGACAGTGGATGGTGATCCCGTCCTCGACCCTGGAGGTGGAAGTGGAGTGTTGGTGGTCGCTGTGTGGGAGCCCTGGATCCAACATCTCCTTGCTGCTGCGCCTGGCAGGGTTGAAGTTGGCGGAACGACTGCGCTAGATGTTGTAACCGAAGCAGCTGCGAGCGGCAACTTTGCGCAGCTCCTGCACGATGTGGAACAAGGCCTATGGCGCACACAGTTGCCGCTCGATCTAACCTCCGCGCCAGTGGGGTACAGCGACGATTCCGACTATGCGCTCGTGTTGTACCACGGCACATATCTCGGTCTCGTGTTGAACGAGACTCCCGAGGGGTTCTCGAAGAAGGCACGAATCGTATTCTCGGGCCTTTCCGTTCAGAACGATCTGGTGGCCGGAAATGGTGCGATTGTCGCAACGGGGGGGACCCTGGGAGTATTCGCGCGACAGCAGCTCTTGCCGAGCATCGCTCATCCTGAATCTCCGCTCTACGATGGATTCGGGGTCCCGCAGGGCTGGGTTCCGCCGTTCAGCGCGGAGCTATTTGGTGGCAGTTCTGGTGAGTCCTCCGTCCAGCATTTCCTCAGCTCGGCGCGACAGGCTTCAGAGCGGGCGGAGACAGCAGTGACAAGTGCTCTGGGCGGACTGCTCGAGCGGCAGACCGACGTCGAAGAGAAGCGACTCACCGGCGAGCAACGCGACGCGGCGCTGGAGGCCGCGGCGGAGCTGGCGCAACAAGGAATGAAAGAGACCGAGACTGGGCTGTGCGGCTCCGGCAATGAATCGTGTAACTTCGAGGTTGTCAAGACTCCCCTCCAACAAGCCTGGTATCCGGCCCTTGATGGCTACGATAGTGTCGCCTGTAGAGACGCTTTCGTAATGAGTCTTCAGGCTTTGAGCGACGCGGTGTGGTTGGCTGGTAGCGACCCGGAGTTCAGTGAAAGTGATAATCCAGAGCTTGCCAACATCATGCAAGAGACAGAGGAGTTGGAGGGGGAGCTCATCGGCAGACTCACGGGCTATTCTGATCTCGGAGATCTCGTTGCTGCAATAGGTATCGCCGGCAATACTGAGTTAGTGTATCAACAGATTCTTGGTGTCATGGGAATTGATATGGCGGAGATGAGGCATGATGTGTTGCATTCGGCGCTGGGCTTCCTTGGGTGGGATTACGCGCGGAGCGACTTCAGCGCAGAGAACGACGCTGTCGCCCGCGCCGAACAGATGGCGGCGATCGCGATTGCGAACATGACCTGCAACGCGGACCGGTTGATCAAAGCGACACTCTCCATGGAAGTTGGCATTGCCCCGGCTGTCGCGGCGAAGCTGGGGAGCAGTACCGTTCCCGCCTTCGACGAGTTTTCGGGTGGCGAGTTGCAGGGCGCACTCATCGAGCAATGGCGCGCCCTGAAGTCGCCGAACGAGAAATTCAGCGTACTGCTTACGACTCGGGATGCGGCTGCGGCTCGCATTGAAGTGGCCAACTCGCTTCTACAAACAGCGGCAGAGCAGATTAGGAGACAGTGCTCGGTTGGACGAATGGAACAGGCGTTCAACGCTGGGTTCTCGTATGGATTTCCGAGCCTAGTCAGTTGGAGTCCGGGACCGTTGAATTCACAGAAGCAACGATGTGAGGACGCCATGCTTGCCTTTGGTCCCCAAATGAAGGAGGCAAATGCTGAGAACAAGAACGCTCTCGCATCGTTTGCGGCTTCAGCTCAAGGGGTTACAGATCTTCAGGCCGCGATGCAACAGAGCGCAGCGTCGATCGTTCGCCTTCAGGCGGAGGCAAAGCTAGCGAAGGAGCGGGTCAGACTCGAGGAGCGTTTGGCCAAGCGAGCGGCGGTCACGCAGTATCAGAACGTTCTGACGACTTCTTTCGGGATGTATCGCCGCTTTAGGGACCACGAATTGTGGCGCGCAAAGGCGATGGTCGAGGTTGCGAGAAGGCAAGCACTAGTGGCGCGACGAGCTATCGAGTCTCAGTTCGCCATTGATTTGTCGCAAGCTAGTCGAGACGAGGCCTTTGTCGTGGCGCCAAGGGTGTGGGCTGATGAGGTGTACGAGTACGACCTCAGTCTTCCCGCTAGTCTCGGACTTGAGCTCTCGAGCGAGGGAGGGACCGCTGTTTCCGCAAACAAAGTAGCGGACTACGTCACAAATCTGGAGCAGTTCATCGCTGGATACACTGTGTCGAGGCCAAGTGCCGTTGCAGACAACGACATTGACGTGATTACATTGCCCGGCCTTTCGGGACGCGAGCAGTATGCGGCAACCGTCCGAGCAGTGGTCGATGAAACAGCGGGCACAGTAGACGACAAAGAGGTGACGGCATTCCCAACTCTCGGCGCGTGGGAGGGCTACTGTGAGCGAGAGGGGATTTGGAAGGACGTGCCCTCGGGGTCCGGTGAGGTCGCGACCCTCTGTCAGGCGTCAGGATCGGTGCCGGAGTGGACGTATCCAACGCGACTTCGTCTCGCATTCACGCTTGATCCCTGGGGTCAACTCAATGGTCAGCGGCGCCGGTCGGAGTACTCGAACCGCTACAACGCTCGGTGGACCCAACTGGCCGTGAACCTGGTTGGCACGGGCGTGCTCGACTGTTCGGAAGCCCCGGACAATCTTGAGTGCTATTCGAGGGGCTATGTACGATACACGCTTCGTCACAGCGGAAGCCCGTGGGTAACGGACTACAACGGAAGATTTCACGCGATTAGCCTTCCTGAAGGGATTGTTGAAGGAGGGAAAGCCATCGCTCTGGAGCGCTGGCTCGAACCCCTAGTTGATGGTTGGAGCAGCAGCTACATCAGCGCTGCGGCCAGGTCGGAATTCGCATTCAGGCCGTTGGGAGGGCAGTATCTCCTCGAGTTGGAAATGACGCCAGATCTTAGAGCGGAGCGCATCGAGAGAGTGCAGCTTCTGGCGGGAACGCACTACTGGATCGCCCAGGAGTACTGAGCCGAAGGAAGCCGCTGTGGTGCGCGTCCAGGCGAGCAGCACAGCGGTGCGGTGCGGCGGTCCAGCGATTCTGAGTCTGCGAAAACGGTCCGGAGCGGCGGAGCATATGTCTAGACTAGGAATGGAATCCTCAGTGTGCCGTGCGGCCGTCCAGTTCGGTCTCGAGCGGAAGCCACACCCCCGCGCAGCGGCCCGGAGGAGCCGCTGCGCCTGGAGTGGAGCTAGGCCTCAAGC
>JAEWRL010000249.1 GCA_023398955.1 Pseudomonadota bacterium | reverse complement strand
GCGCAGGATGCTCGCCAGCTTCATGCAGAAGCTGACGCCTGACGGCTGACACCTGATAGCCTGCCCTCCGGTTGCATTTGGCGTTGCCAGTTCCCCTGTTTGGTTCCGGCTCCGCCGGGTTAGGGTGTGTCTTCGAAGGAGAGAGGGCACAGGTGCTGCCGGACGACGCCGCACGGGTGGGGATGGTGTCCGGCTTCTTGGCGGGTAGCCGGCGGGCTAGCGGGGCAATGGTGCGAATGGCTTCGGCCGAACGCCCATTCATGGGAGGGAGACAGAGACACTGCCTCCTTGCAAGAAGGGCTGACGCGCCCTCTCGGGCTGCGATAGGGTCGGGGCATGTTCGCGTCCCCTGTCCAAGAAGGTGAGCTGGTCGCAGACCGGTATCGCGTGGGGCGCATCCTAGGCCAAGGGGGAATGGGGGTGGTCGTCCAGGCTGCGGACGTCGAGCTGCACCGCCCCGTAGCCATCAAGTTTCTCCTTTCGGATCGGCTCCGTCACGAGGACGCCTTCCAGCGCTTCAAGCGAGAAGCCCGCGCGATGGCTCAGATTGCCAGCGAGTACGCTGTGCGCGTCTATGACTCGGGCCGACTCGCGCAGGGAGAGCCCTTCATCGTGATGGAGTGGCTCAACGGTCAGGATCTCGATGCGCAGCTGGAGAGCACCGGGCCATTGCCCGTCGAGCAGGCCGTGGACTTCGCCTTGCAGGCTTGTGAAGGGCTCGCTGTCGCACACGCCCACGGTATCGTGCACCGTGACATCAAGCCCGGAAACCTCTTCGTCGAGCAGAGGTCCGATGGCACTCGGCGGCTCAAGCTACTGGATTTCGGGCTTGCCAAGCCCCTCGTGGGCGAGTCGGTCACGGCCAGCGAGCATGTCCTTGGGTCTCCCGCCTACATGTCTCCGGAGCAGATCAGAGCGCCGCGCTCCGTGGACACGCGGAGTGATATCTGGTCACTCGGGGCTGTCCTCTTCGAAGCCATGACGGGCAAGCGGCCTTTCCAGGGCGACAACGCCCTCGCCATTTGCGCCGCGATCATCAGCACGGAGCCGGTGCTCCCCGATGAGGGGCCCCAGACAATCCCCGAGGGACTGCGTGCCGTCGTACTGCGCTGCCTGGCTCGGGAGCAGAACGACCGCTTCGCCGACGTCGCCGAGCTGGCAGACGCGCTGGCGCCGTTTGGAGGGCCGAGCGCGGCGAGCGTCCCGGCGCGGACCCGGTGCATCCTGCGTTCCGGAGTGCCGCTGGCGGACATCTCCGGACCCGTGGAGGTGACGGAGAGCGGCGGGAGCGGCAGGTGGTCGTCGGGGATGACTGCCAAGCGGGCAGCTTTGCGGAGAAGATCCGGGTTTGCCGCGGCGGCGCTCATCTGTCTCGGACTTGGGATCTGGTGGTGGACGACTGCTCGCGTACCCGAGCCGCCCGGTCCAGCGGAGGTGTCCCCAGTGGGAGACGACGCGGTCTCCGCGCCGAAGGCAGAGCCCCACAGCGTTGCTGGCCACGTAGCCAGCGGGTCCTCCGGAGAGCCGTCGCGCGGGAATGTGGCATCCGGTGAGGCGGCTGCTTCTCCCTCTCCCGGTGCCTCCGCGGGTCAGGATTCGCCCTCGGTGGGAGCCAGCGGGACGGCGGGCGCCGAGGAAATGTCGGCTGCCTCCGCCCTTGTCCGGCGCACGCCCTCGCAAGCGCTGCGCGACCCACAGCGGGACCGCCCGATGGCAGCGACTCCGTCCGTTCGGCCCGCAGTCGCACCTCCGCCGCGCCGTCAGGCACCGAGCGACTTGTATGACAGTCGCCAGTGAAGACGGCACTCGGGCGGACAGCTGGCGTTTTCTGCGCCACAGTGGGGCCCCATGAAGCCGAGATCAGCCCGAGCGTCAGCCCGTGGAGCGCTGCTTCTCGCTGTGCTTCTCCAGACGGGGCTCGTCGCTGCTCAGAGTAGATCTGCGGCCGTGGCCGAGGCTCTGTTCCGCAAGGGGCGTGAGGCGATGGTCGCGAAGAACTACGACGCGGCCTGCTCCTATTTCGAGGACAGCAATGAGCTCGACCCCGCGCTGGGGACGCTCTTCAACCTGGCGCTTTGCGAGCGGGAGCGTGGTCGTGTCGCTTCCGCGTGGTCCCTGTACAAGAAGGTTCTCGAGAAGCTGCCGGCGCGCGATCCCCGCGTTCCCGTCGCGGAGCGCGCGGTCGCCGAGCTCGAGGGTCGCCTGTCGCGCTTGACCGTCGAGCTTGCCGTGTCGTTGCAGCCAGGCATCGTGGTCACCAGCATCGACCCCAAGTACGGCACGGCCCTTCACTTCACCGACGCCATGCTCGGCGTGGCGCTGCCCGTCGATCCGGGGGAGTATCAGCTGCGCGTCGAGGCTCCGGGTCACGAGACTTCGGAGCAGGTCGTCCAGATTGGCGAGGCAGAGAATCGCACAATCACCCTCGAGCTTGGTGCCAAAGCACCGCCGAGTCCCGCACCCGAGCCTCCGCCAGGACCGCCTGAAGGTCCGGGCTCGCCCGGTGCGGAGGGGGATGCGCCATCGGAGGCGGAGCCGCGCGCGCCTGCCGAGGCCGAGCCGGCGAAACCGCTGCCGCTCCAGCGCTTTAACGCATCCTTGCTCTATCCCGTCGCTCTCCACGACACGAAGGAGCGTCACGTCCAGTTCGAGCTAGGTGCCGTCTACAGCGAGGTCGGTTCTCTCGAGTGGGGCGCCACGGGTGGGCTCCTCTCGGCGGGGCGGGTGAGAGGAGTGGCCTGGGCCTTTGGCGCGACCTTCGTGCGAGGGCCTACCACAGGTGTGGCGCTTTCGAACTTCTTCAACGTCGCGACAGGCAGCCTGGACGGCGCTCGCATTGCTGGTGTCGCCAATATCCAGACTGCCTCCGACCCCGCCACGGCCTTCGAGTCGTGGGGCGCGCAGGTAGCCAGCGCTGCGAACGTCGTGCTGGGGGACTTCCGCGGCGCACAGGTCGCCGGCTTGGGCAACGTCGTTGTGGGAAGCGCCCGTGGCCCACACATCGCCATCTTCATGAACGCCGTGACCGATGCCTTCAGCGGCCTGGAGCTGTCGCTGCTCACCAATACCGCGGGTTCGCTCTCGGGAGCACAGATTGCCACAGTGAACGTGGCGACGGGGCCGGTCTCAGGGCTGCAATGGGGACTCGTCAATGTGGGCGGCGAGGTGGAAGGGGCGCAGATCGGTCTGTTCAACTACGCTCGTCGGGTGAACGGCGTTTCCCTGGGGCTCATCCCCTACAGCACGGAGGGCATCCTCGAGCCGACCATCTGGGGGAGCACTGAGTACCCGGGGAACATCGGCCTCGGGTTCACCACAGGGTTCTTGACGACCCGCCTCAGCACTGGGATCGATCCCAATCTCGCCCCGGAGATCTCGTGGGGGCACGAGGTGCCGATCTATGGCTTCTTCCTCGAACCCGAGGTGGGCTATCGTCTCGACTTCGACAAGGAGGACCACGAGCTGGTCCGCTACCGCTTCCCGCTGCGTGTCGCCCTCGGCAAGCGGCTGCTGGACACCTTCGGCTTCTTTGGCGGCGGAGGCTTCATGCTCGACGTCATCAGGGAAACGGACGAGGTCGAGCTGACGCCCCTCGCGTTTCTTGGGGCCTCGCTGTATCTCTGAGTCTCGAGGGTGCCTGGGTGGCCGGCAAGGGCAGGCGATCATTGGTATCCGGAGCGCAGGGATCGCGGAAGGAGCGACGGCAGATGAGCGGAAGGATGGCCAGGTGGGTAGCGTTGATGGTGTTCGTCGCCGGTTGCTCGAGCGATGAAAACGGGAAGAGCTTGGTGGCGAGTGCTGGTGGGGGCGGCACGGGGGAGGGTGGTAACGGAGCGGGCGTCAGCGGCCACGGGGCGACGACCGCGAACACCCTGGGCGGCAGGAGCTCGAGCGGGGCTGGTGGGATCGCGAGCACCGGCACTTGTGGGGCGAGGCAGGGTCAACTCTTTGGCCCAGACCACCCGTGGAACCAGCGCATCGATGCGGCTCCCCTAGACGCCGAGTCCGACGCGATCGTCGACTACTTGGCCGCGAATCACACCTCGAGCCAGCGCTTCAGGGTGGATGGACCAAGCGAGGAACCCAATAGCCTGTACGGCATCACCGTTCTGACCGCAAGCGCCGTGACCCCTCGCGAGACCTTCCAGCCTACGGGCGACTTCTACGAGCCAGACTGCGACTCCGCCCCGGTTCCGATTCCCGAGGGCGGCGCCATCGAGGGAGAATCGGGCTACGCCTGTACCAGCGATGGCGACTGCCACCTGCTCGTACTCGACGTCGCGGAGTGCCGCCTTTATGAGATGTGGCGAGCCAACCTGGCTGCCCAGGGCTTCCGGGGTGGCTGTTTGGCTGCCTGGGATCTGACTCAGTCCTACTCCCCGACCTTGCGCGGCGATTGTTGCACGAGCGCGGACGCGGCGGGATTACCCATTGCTGCGCACCTCTTCACGGCAGACGAGATCGCGGCGGGCCGCATCGAGCACGCGATTCGCTTCATCTTGCCCAACGCGCTCATCCGCGAGCGCATCTACGTAAGGCCGGCAACCCACTCCACGGGCGCAACGAGCGGCGCCAGGGATGCACCACCCTACGGCACCCGTGTGCGCCTGAGAGCAAGCTTTGACGAAGGTAGCCTCAGCCCTGCAGCCCGAGTGGTGGCCCAGGCACTGAAGGAGTACGGTATGATCCTCTCCGACGCAGGGAACCTCACCTTTACCGCAGCCAACGATCGGTTCACGGCGGCAAAATGGGCAGACGTGGGGTTCGGCCCCAACGAGTTGACGAGCCTCGAGTGGAGCGACTTCGAGGTGGTGGAGCTGGGCGCGAGACACCGTTGGGATGACGCCTGCAACTGTGAGCGAAGCCCCGTGACGGAGTGACTCGAGCGGCGAAGGGGCCAGGGGTCAGTATATCGTGACGGTCTTCTTCACTGTGATGAGGTCACCCGAGAAGGCCGGAACACTGGCGCTGCGTAGGGCTGACGCGATGCAGCTCCCCGTCGGCGTGCCGACGAAAGGAGGCCCCGCGATGGTTGTCGTCGTGACGCGCCCCGACGGCGCGAAGGTGACTGTCACCACTGCGATGCCGCTTGGATCGTCGGCGCGGCGGCAAGAGCTGGCGCTTTGCGCGGCGGCCTCGAGAGCGCGGGCCGCGAGGTCGGGATTGAACGGGCCCTTGGTGGCTTCTTCGCTTGGCTCTTGCGTCGGCTTTGTCGGCTTTGTCGACGCCGCGGCGCTGACACGAGCCTGGCGCTGGCCACCTTGCCGTGGCTTCGTGGTTTCGACCGCCGCTGCTGCCGCCGCGCGCTCCGTCTGCGAGGGCTGCTGGCGGGTTGCTCTCGCGGATTCGCCACCGGGAGGCGTTCCCAAAATGCCCGCCTGGGCAGGGGTCGACTCCGCGGGCACCGTGGTTTCCTGCGCGACGGGCTCCTCGGGGATGGCGGCCGCAGCGCCCACCGATGGGTGAGGAGCTTCGACGACGTTCGGCGCCACAGTCTGGAGCGTTGCGCTGCTCTGCGGGTCGCTCGAGAGCGGCGCTCGGTTGAGCAAGAAGGCGGCCGACAGGGCTCCCGCTGCCAGCCCCATCACCACGAATCCGCGCCGGGACTTCCCTTGCGGCTCCCGGGTGGCCTCGCGAGCTACGGGCGCATCGCTGAAAAAGTTCTCTCTAGACGGAACTGAGCCATCGGTGGCGCTCATGGCGGCTGCCGGGACGATGCCCTGGGTGACGCCCGGGGAGCCGTGCGGGGGCTCCACGACGGCATCTCTCGCTGCCACGACGGCATCTCTCGCTACCACCATGGTCGGCGCTTCATCGTCCGTGGAGTCCGACTCCGCCGTCACCGAAGTAAGGGTAGGGGATTCCGGTTCTGGGCATCGGTCCAGATCGGTTTCCCAGTTGGAACCGGGGTCCGTGCCATGAGTTGCCATTGCGTGAGCGGACTGCTCAGCGTTCTCAACTGGGCTATCGCTTTCACCGTCGCGAGATACATCGAATTCGATGGTACTGGCCTGGTAGTCCTCGAACCCGTCAGAGTGCGTTGCCTGGGGGGGGGCGTCGTCCGCGGCGAAGCCAGCCGTAGGATCTGGTAGTTCGACGCAAGCCATGGCCGACGAGGCGCCTTCTTGCGAGGAGGTAGATGAGCGCTGATCGCTCGGCTGTGCTGGCTCGTGGCCGCCTGCACCACCTCCGTCCCACTCGACCGTGAAGTCCGATGAGATGCTGGATACCTGCGCAGAAGAGGCCAAGCCGAGATCTGCCTGCTCATGCTCATGCTTCGCAGGGGCGGGGACGCTGGCGAGCGTCAAGCTCGCTCCGCACTCCGGGCAATAGAAGGAGGGCTCCGAGTTGTCGCTTGCGGCGGAGGGATTGCGGACGCTCCGCAGTACAGTCGTGCCTGCGCGACCAAGTTCACCTGAGTCCATGATCGAGATCCTCTGCTTGTACCAGGCGTAACAATGGATCTCTTGCGCGGCCGGTGCAACACTCACCAGCCACGTAGCGCGCGCTTCGGCTGGCGCTCCACGCTCCGCTTGGCATGCAATTATTGCCCTGTTTTGGACCGTCGTGTGGTTCCGGGCCGCTGCGTGGTTCTGGACCGTTGCGTGGTCCTGGACCCTTGCGCGCTCGCTCCAGAGGCACATAGTGCACCTCCTGTGAGAGAAGTCGCTTCTCCTTCGCCCGAGGCCGTGCAGCCGAAGACCCTAGCTGTCTCGGAGCTATTCGAGAGCATCCAGGGTGAGGGGCCGAGCGCTGGCGTCCCCTGCACCATCTTGCGCCTCGCGGGTTGCAACCTGAGCTGCTCCTGGTGCGACACCGCTTATGCTTGGGACTTCTCTCGCTTCGAGCGTGCCCAGGAGGTCGTCAGCATGACTCTCGACGCTGTGCAGGCCTACGTGGCATGCAGCACGCACCTCCTGCTCGTGATAACCGGTGGCGAACCCCTGCTCCAGCAGGATGCGCTGGCGGAGCTGGTCCAGAGGTTGCCGGGTTCTCTCCGCATCGAGATCGAGACGAACGGAACCGTTGCGCCGTGTGAGTATCTCTCTCAGCGGGTCGATCAGTGGAACGTGTCGCCGAAGCTCGGTAACAGCGGTGAGCCCATGGCGCGGCGCTGGAACCCGACCGCGCTGCGCGTGCTACGGGACACGGAGCGGGCCTGGTTGAAATTCGTCGTCGATACGTCGCGCGACCTCGAGGAGGCTGATGCTTGCTTCAGGATGTGGGGATGGCGGCGCGATCGCGTCATGCTGATGCCTTGCGCTGCGACGTCCGAGGGGCTTCGGGAGCGCGGCGCCTGGATCGCCGAAGCCTGTGTCCGTCGCGACTGGCGCTTCTCGTCGCGGCTTCAGGTCGAGCTCTGGCCCGGGAAGCGCGGCGTTTGAGCTAGAGGCCCGGGACGATGCGACGACAGTGGCATGGTCGCCAACGGGCTGATGCGGCCGTCCGGCGCGCCATGGTCGCTGCAAGCTGTGGTCCTGTCTCCACCCGTCGAGGAACTCGTCGCGTGGCGCTGGCGTCAGCGGCTCGCCAGGCTGTAAGATGGCGTCTCTTGAGGCGCTTCGCTATGCCGAGAATGACAACGAGCCCGATCTGGAGACGAGCGATACCGTCGTGGTTGCTTGTGGCTATTGCGGCATCGATTGCTGCCGTAGGCTGCGGCGGAGCTAGGCACGAGGCGGTGGCTGCGGACTCCTATGCCGCGAGATCGACCGCCAACAAGGCCATTGCCGAGGCAGAGGTCGCGCAGACGAGCTTCGCATCGTCACCGCCAGCGTCGCCAATCGCTCCGCAGCGTGCTTCGTCTGGCTCCTCGAATGGGACGACCGAAGGCAGCGCAGGGAATCTCGGCCCTGAGGGCGCGCCAGGCTCAGCGGCACGACAGGACCTCTCCTCCGAACGCCGTCCGCTGCTCATCTATACGGCTTCTCTGGTCATGGCTGTCTTCGAGACGACCAAGGCCATCGATGCCGTCGAGCAGCTCGCCAAGCAGCAAGGAGGATACCTCATCCGCCGCGTCGACAGCGGTATCACGATCCGAGTGCCCGCGGCCGCGTTCGACGCCTCGCTCGCTCGGCTCAAGGAGCTAGGAGACGAGCTTCACCGTGAGGTTACGGTTCAAGACGTGACAGTGGAGTTCAACGATCTGACTCTGCAGCTCCGCAACTTGGAGGTCATGCGGGAGCGATTCGAGCAGCTGCTGAAGCGCGCCAGCTCCGTGAAGGAAGCCCTGGCAGTCGAGAAGGAGCTTCAGCGGGTGCTGGCGAGCATCGAAAAGCTCAAGGGGCGGCTCAAGCTGATGAGCGAGCTCATTGCTTACTCGACAATCACCGTCAGGTTCGAATCGCGGCCGGTCGATCGCGTGCGCTCGCGAGTCGAATTGCCCTTTCCTTGGCTCCAACAGCTCGGGCTCCCCGAGCTCCTCGACCTGTGAGGCTAGTGATGACGTGGGGTACGAAGAGCGATTGCCGGATACCGGCTCCCCTCTTGGCCGTGTTGGGGCTCGGTCTGCTGGCTTCGGCCTGTGCGGCAAACGTAGCGACTCCGCCGGGCTTCGTCGTCCTTTCGGAGGACTCGGCCTACGACTACCGAGCTACGACTGCGGATGGCCTGGTCATCGCTGCACGCCGCATCGACAATGACCCACCGGGCGAGCTGTCGTTCTGGGAGAGGGCGATAGAGAATGAGATGCGCTTCCGCGGTGGCTACGCCCTTCTCGAATCGCGGGACGTAAGGACCCGCGGCGGGCTGCGAGGGCGGCAGCTTCGGTTTGGTCACGACGAGAGCCGGGAACCCCACCTGTACTACGTCACGCTCTTCATCGGCGAGGAGCACTCCCTTTGGGTCTTTGGGAGCAGCAAGATATACATCCTGGAAGCTGGCGGACCGGCGCCGCTCGTCCAGGCGCGGGCGGCTGACATCGAGCAGGCGGTGCGGGAGTTCGACCCTGCCGACCTTTGAGGTCCAGTCATGGCCTCTCCGGTCCTGCGAAGCTTGGTCGTCGTCATCGCCGTCGCGGCGAGTAGCGCCGCGCTGGTGGGTATCCTCGGCAACTGGGGCCCTGGCCCGTACTCCTACGAGTCTATCCGCGGCCATGTCGTTCAGATCTACGGACGTGGTGTGTATGGACACATGTCGGCAGAGGTTGCCATCCAGGGCATCGCTCAGGATTACGTGACGCTCCTCGCAGGGGTACCGCTACTTCTCGGTAGCTATTGGCGTGCTCGCGACGGCGGGCTGCGGTCGCGCTTTCTCCTGGCGGGGGTACTCGGCTACTTCTTGGTCACTTACCTCTTCTGCATCACGATGGGGACCTACAATGTCCTCTTCCTCGTCTACGCCTTGCTGCTGGGTTGCAGCTTCTTTGCCCTCGCGCAGGTGCTGCTGTCCTTGGCGTCCCTAGACCTCGCCTCCTGTTTCGACGAGCGAGCTCCGGTCCGTGCCGCCGGGGGGTTCCTGATGGCGAACAGCCTCTGTATCGGGCTCCTCTGGTTGAGCGTGGTCGTCCCGCCGCTCCTCGACGGCAGCGTCGTCCCAGTGCAAACCGAACACTATACGACGTTGGTCGTCCAGGGACTCGATCTGGGGCTCCTGCTGCCCCTCGGGTTCGTTGCGGGCGCGCTCCTCGTCCGGCGGAGGGCTTTAGTCCCTTACCGGGCAGATTGATGGCGGGGTTGGCAGGACTTGGATGGCTGTTGCCGACTGGTGCAGGCAATCAGCTTTCAGTTCTCAGCCGTCAGCATCTGCGGGAGCACCATTGTGCGGATGTGCAGGCCGGCAAGGATAGCTCGACGACCGAGGGCGGTG
>JAEWRL010000227.1 GCA_023398955.1 Pseudomonadota bacterium | reverse complement strand
GGCATCTTTCCCAGGACCGGTGGTATCTGGCGGCAGCTGCCCTGAGCGTGGTTCTGGTGTACGCACGGTCATGGGCGGAGAGAACCAACTGGATACCGGCAAGAGCTGCGGCCATCTGTGCCGTTCTTGCGGCTCTCGCTTTTGGGGTGGCTCAAAGCCTCGCCCAAGACTCATGGAAGGCAACTCCTTACGAGTGGCAGAAGCCGAGGCGCTCTCGGCCGGCGACATCGCTGCCACCTATGCCGTCCGCTGGGAAGTCGAATTGCTCTTCAAGGAGTTGAAGTCCCAGTGTGTGGCTGTCGTCTCTTGTTGAAGTTTCCGCTGTCCACCACATTCACGCAATGCTTATGCACCCACGGGCATGCCCTGCCCCCTTCATAGCGTGCAGTGGTATGGTGGAACGGCCCTGTCGCACGTGGCGCCGGGGATACAGTCCCCATCTGACCGGCACGCCGTCGTGCAGAGGAATTGCTGATCACCCCAGGGAACGCAGCGCGCGTCACTGGGAGCCGCAAAACCGCAAAGGGCGTCGTTCGGTTGAAGCGGCGGGGCATCGTCGGCACCGCCCGCGCTTCCCGAGCTACCACCTGCGCCTGCCATGCCCCAGAGCCCTGAAGCCCCTCCCGCTCCGCCGGACGCCTCAGTGAAGCCGCAGTCCTTTGTGTTGTAGTCCTGAACTGCGGGACAGGTGCTCGCCCGCAAACCGCAGATAGTCGCCTCCGCACCGTCCACGCTCCGAGCTCCTGCTATGGCACTCACATACGGGCGCCCCAAAGACTCGCAATCGCTGAACACCCCATCGGCACCTTCCTTCGAGAAGCAGAAGTACCCCACCGATTGACCCTCGAACATCTGCTCGACACATAGCTCTCCCGCTGCGCACTGCGCGTCGCTCACGCACTCCTGGCAGAGCACCGCGCTCCCTTCGAGCGCCGTCGAGCACTGTCGCTCCAGCGAGTCACAAACCAGCGGCACGCCTCCGCTCGTCCCGCAGCTCTCGTAGTCCGTGCCCGTACATTCGACACAACGTCCTTCCTCTTCGCCTGCGGAGAGATCACACACGCCGAGGGCGTCCCCGCTCTCGAGGTGGATGTCTTCGCAGTCGTCGTTGAGCTGGCAGGGCGCACAGTGGTACGTCTCGTCGCAGCGCGGGGCGCCGGGGCTCGTGCAGTCCGCGTTGGTGAGGCATTCGCGGCACTCACCGGCGTCACAAAGGGTAAGGGTCCGGCCCTGGGCGTCGGTGACATGAGCGCAGTCCGCCGGCTGGGTACAGGGCGTGCAAGCTCTCGAGGCGCAGAGGGAGGCCGTTGCGGAAGCGCAGTCCTCGTTCGTCAGGCAGCCCACGCAGATGGCCTCTGCCTCGGCGCAAACAGGGGTCTCACCGTCACATTGGGCGTGTTCCATGCACTGGACGCACTCCCAACGCGCGGGATCGCAGACCAGGGAGCCGTCGCAGTCGTCGGTCGATGCGCAGACGCACCTGCCGTTTGTCTCGTCGCAGCGGAGCTCGGCACCCATGCAGTCGGCGCTGCTGAGACACTCGACGCAGACGCTGCGCTCTTCATCGCAGAGCGGAGCGTCGATACCGCAAGCAGCGTCGACCAGACACTCGACGCAGGCATTTCGCGCCTCGTCGCAGTAGGGTGCCGCACCGCTGCACCCCTCTGCACAAGGGGTGAGCACCGAGCCCGCGGCGCCCGCTTGAGAGTCGGCGCTGCCTCCCTGCCCGACACCACCCGAGCCGCTCGTTGCGCCGCCGGAGCTGGAGGCCGAGCCCGAGGTGCCGCCGCCCACGTCCCCTGAACCGCCCAAGGATTCTGGACTCTCCCCGCCGCGACCGCCACCGGTGAGGGGGGAACCGGTGCCTGCCGCCCCGCCCTCACCCGAGAACCCGGCTGCGCCGCCGTTGCCGCAGCTCAGATCGTCTTCGCAGGAGATGTTCGTGTCATGGCAGCCCATGAGCCATGCCCCCAGTGAAACCAAAGCAATCTTGCGCACGCTTCTCTGCCTCATCGCATCCACCTCAAACCCTGTCCGAATCGCCCATGCCCGCCGTCTCACCCTACCCAGCCCCTCTTCCCGCCTCAACACTCTCAAAACCTTCCGCCCAGGACGCAGCCGCTGCCATGCTCCGCTACCCACGGCAGGAGCCGGACGCTCACGCTTGCTGTCGCGGCGTCCTCGTCAGGCCAGAAGAGCCACGCGGCCACCGTGGCGGCGCCGAAGACTCCCGCACCGATCCAGCCTACGTTGGCAATCCAGGCAGCCCTGCGCTCGTCCTCGGTGGCGTCGCGCAGGTCCCGACAGGCATCTAGCGCCGCTCCCGACGGACTCTGGCAAGGATAGCGTGCGTCTCTCACGCCCGCCGCTTCCCAAGCGTCCGCTTGCGCCGTCCTTACGTCGGCGCTGGCGGTGCTGAGCGCCGCCTCTCCATAGAAGCCCAAGCCAAGGGAGAGCACCGTGAGGGCGCCGCCTCCGACGACGACCCAGCGCTTGAGCTCCGGCCAGCGTTCTGCTCGCTGGTCCCCAGCAGCTGGTCGTTCCTTGGCAGCAGCAAGCTCTTCCTCGGTGGGTCGTGACACGATCAAGGCGATGGCCACGGGCTTTTGCTGACCGGCGCCGAGCTCCACCTCCTGCTCGATGGGCTGGGCACCCGGCATCCGGGCGAGGATGCGGTGTCGCCCCGGCTCCACGTACCACGCCCTGCCAGTCAGCGGTGGCTCGACGCGCACCCCGTCGATCTGGAGCACGGCATCGCTCGGGGTGACGTCCAGATCGAGCCTGCCCACCATCCGCTCCGCATTCGTGAGCTCGCTCTCCAGCTCCTCGCGGTTCTCCTCTGAGAGGTCGCTCTTTACCGCCAGGTATTTCGAGAGGTGCTGGGCCGCCTGCACGAAGTCTCCCACCTCGAGCTCCGCGAGGCCCAGGTTGCGGAGCGTCTCCACATGGGGGACCAGGCTATACGATTGGCGAAAGGCGGCCACCGCAAGCTCGAAGTTGCCTTCACTCGCCGCCTGCAACCCCTCGTCCCAGCGTCGACGAGCTTCGGTCACACCCTCGGGAGTGTTCGCTCCGCCGGGCTCGGGACTCGCAGGCGAGGTCGCCCGATGCTCCGAAGACTGGGTGTTGCTGGCCTGCGAGACCTCGGAGGCACTCGTTCCCGCAACCCGCTGCCCGGCATCCCTCTGCGGTGTCTGGGCTGCGGTGCGACCCTCGCCGGATGGCCCTGTCGCACTAGCGCCCGCTGCGCTCTCGGCCAAACAGATGGCAACTAGGAGCGCCGCTGCAAGAATCGTCCAACTCCGTCGCATCGTCCGCCTACTCCTCTTCCGCGCGTGCATGCGCCGCACTTGTGCGATCTCCCGGGTCTTACAATGGCTCGTCAAAAGGGCCGTCCCTTCGTCATCCGTTCGTAGCGCGAACGCGCTTCGTGAGCAGCACTATGCGTGTGCGCCGTGCTGGGCGATCTCTCCGAGGAGGACGGCTCAGCCGGGTCGCTCGCCCCGGTGTTCGCGGGGCCTCGCGCCGTCGCCGAGTTCGCGGCATGGGGCGGGGGCACGCTCGTACTGGCATTGGAGCCCGCCATGACGGACTGTCCCACCGACACTGCCAAGCCCACCGGCGCTGCCGAATCCACCGGCGCTGCCGAATCCACCGGCGCTGCCGAATCCACCGGCGCTGCCGAATCCACCGGCGCTGCCGAACCCACCGACACTGCCAAGCCCACCGGCGCTGCCGAATCCACCGGCGCTGCCGAACCCACCGACACTGCCAAGCCCACCGGCGCTGCCGAATCCACCGGCGCTGCCGAACCCACCGGCGCTGCCGAACCCACCGACGCTGCCGCAACGGAGGCCCCCTGCGACACCAATGCTCCATGTGGCGTCCGAGCAGCACTCTCGGCAGCCGTCGAAGCGTCCTGTGGCGGCGCGCGCAGATGGGTCACCAGCAACGCGACGGTCGCGGCCGCGATTGCAATCCCGAGGCCCACGAGGGGCAATCGGTACGGCTGTGCAGAGACAAAGCCCGTCTCGAGCTCCAAGGGCGCATCGCTCGGGGCGAAGCTCCCGGTGGCAGCGTTTGCCACCTCGGACCCCGCAAACGGTTCGAACGGCTCGAATACCCCGAAACGCGCGGATGGCTCGACGTCGTCGAGAGCGCCATCCTTTCCCGCTGGAGGCAGCAAGCGTATCCCCAAAGGAGCCTCGAGGCTCGCTTCCCTGGGTATACCGAAAGGCCCAGCGACACCGCTCGCTGGAACGAACTCAGGCTCAGCCTCGAGCCCCCCCATGGAACCAACGGAGCGCGCGGCTTCGAGACCCTCCGCGGGACGCATGGGGCGCGCGGCTTCGAGACCCTCCGCGGGACGCATGGGGCGCGCGACTTCGAAGCCCTCGACCGGCGTCGGAGCGAGCGCTTTCGTTTGCTGGCGCCGGGCCACGAGGAGCGACTCGACGGCCCAAGCTCTCCGGCCATCGCGCACCGACTCGGAGCGGAAGCTGCCGGGTCCGAGCAGGGCTGCGCGCCGACCCGCGAAGTCCATCGTGGGATCGAAAGGGGTAATGCGCTTGTGGTCATGGTCGTTCATGGCTTTCGGTCCTGTCGCGTCTGGAGGAAGCTATCCTCTAGGCGGTCGGAGCTCGCCTGAGCGCGGCGCATCCTATCACTGCTTCCCTGGCCCGGAGAATTGCTGTCCGGACTGGGCGCGTCCGACCCTGCAGCCCCCTCGACAGTGCCCTTAACGGACATCGGCCCCGGCGGACGAACCCGGCGCCCCGCATCCCTGCGGGGAGGCGACGTCCGGAACCTCGGCCGAAGCCGCGGGACGGGCTCACGGCCGCGCGGACAACGTCGGACTCCCACCTACCGGTTCGCACCGCTCTCTTAGAGAAGTCCTGTCACGCCGGCCACGATACCAAGGGTTTCCCGCTCGATCACGTAGTCGGCCCGCCCCGCGGAGTTGTCTGTCGCCTGCGTGCCGACCAACGAAAGGTCGTAGGTCACGCCGAAGTGGGCGCCAAAGCTCGGGTTCGCGAGCAGCACCAACAGGGTCTCCAGGTTCAGGGTCTGGAGGGAACCCGTAGCCTGGTCACCGGACCTTGGGTTCTCCAGCTTCCAGAAGGAATAAAAGAAGCCCATCCGCGGCCAAATGCCGAGATATGGAGTGAGTCTCGATGCGTAGCCCACGCGTGCACCGGCCAAGTAGGCAGAGAACTCGTCGTAGGAGTCGTCGTTGCTCGCCAGGTAGCTCGAGTCGAGCTCGAAGTCCCCACTGTGGGCTGTGTAGCCGACGCTCATGCCGAGCGACATCTCGTCCCGCACGAAATAATCGACGGCGACCCGCGCGATCCCGCTGACCTCCGCGCCGTATTCGCTGTTCGAGGGCGTCAATACGCTGACGAAATGGTTTGTCTCATCGATGCGAAGGGTGTTGCCGCCCTTCTCGAGTTCGAGGGAACCCTGGCTCCGGTAGTAGCCCATCAAACGCTCGACGCTGATGGCCAGGTTACCGGCCATGGCAAACTTTTCACTCTGCGAGGGCGGTAGTGTGCGCGGCGTGTGCGCTGGCACGGGCGTGTGCGCGGGCGCAACAGGCTGGGGCGGAGGGAGCACGGGCGGCTGCAGCACTTGCGCCGCAGCGACAGTGCTCGAGCTCACCCCGGCAACAGCGAGGAGGGACGCAACGTGAAGGCTGTGTGCAGTACTCATCAGATCTCTCTCCTGGTGCCTAGCCCGAATGGCGCGTCTGCCAAACCCGTGAGTGCGAGAATCCGTCATCCCGTCACCAACTAAAACACAATGCGTGCGAACGGGTCACCGGCTTCCGCGAATCTCGCGGGTCCGGGGATGGAATTGCCGTCGACCGTCGGTCCCCGTCGAGCGATGATGACGGACACGCCATGTCAGCACCTACACCGCCCGCAAACGCGAAGAGCCGGAAGAAGATAATCCTTGCCTCGGCCGTCGCTCTCTTCGCGGCGGGGCTCGTCGCGCTCGCCAGCTGGGTTTCCCGCGACCGAGCCCCTGAACGCAGCGCACCCATTCAGGCTCGCCTCGAGCTTGCCGCGGGCGAGGTCTTGCTGACAAACGGGAAGGAGGTCGTGCCCCTTGTATCGGGTACGGCCTTGCTGCAAGGCGCGGAGCTCACGACCGGGGCGGGTGCGCGCGCCCTCATCCGACTCCCCGACGGCAGCAAGGCGTTCCTGCGTGGAGGGACGCGCGTGACCCTCTCACCCGACGGCGTGGAGCTCCAGCGTGGCGAGTACTGGTTGGACGCGCCACCCTCCGAGCGAAAGGCCCTGCTGCATCGCCATGGGAAGACAGAGCTGTCCGCCAGTGACGCGGGGCTGAGCTTTCGCGCCGACGAGGGGCGGACCGTCATCTACGCGGCGCGAGGCATGGCCATAGCGAGCGGGCCGCACGGGCGCGTGGAGATCCACGCGGGGGAGCAGGCGACCCTCGGCGCTGGCAAGCCGCCCCAGGTCGAGGGGGTCACCTTCTGGGAAGACTGGACAGGGGGCATGGCCGACTTCGACTCTGGATTCGCGCTGGCGGCCGCGGGCAGCGGCACCCTGTACGGAGTGGACGACAGCCGCCCAGGTACGAAGCCCTCAAAGCTCGAGATCGCAAGGCAATCGGTGCGCGCTGCCGTGCGCGAGGGCGTGAGCGAGACCGAGGTCGACCAGACCTTCTTCAATGCCGCCGACCGCCCCATGGAGGGCTGGTACTGGTTCACGCTCCCGGATCGAGCGAGCGTCACGAGCTTCGCCGTCGAGACGGACGGGGTGCTCGTCGACGGCGAGTTCATCGAACGCCAGCAAGCCGCCGCCAATTACGCGAGAGCCAAGAGCACGGGACATGCTCCTGCAATCCTGGAATGGATCGACAGCGGCACCTATCGCGCGCGCATCTATCCCGTGCCAGCAGGCGGTAGCCGCCGCATCGTCCTGCGCTACCTCGAGCTCACACCGATGGTGGAGGGGCGGCTCACTTACGTCTACCCCATGGGGTCGGGGGCACCGACCCGGATCGGAGAGTTTGCCCTCACCGCAGAGTTGGGGGAGGCGGGGCGCGCCATGAGGATAACGACCCTCGCCGACGCGCGCGTCGAAGAGAGCGGGCAGCTGGTTACCTTGCGGCGTTCGGGATACACCCCGCGAGCTCCGTTCCAACTGGAGGCAGTGCTCCCGCCCGAGCGCGCGCCGCTGCGGGTTGCCCGCTTCGAGGCCGGGGACGACGCAGCCGACTACGTGATGGCCCGTTACGTCCCGGACGTGGAGTGGGCTGCGGTGAAGGATCCTCCCGGGGACGTCGTTGTCGTTGTCGATACCTCCGCTGCGGGCGACGAGAGCGAGCGACGGCTGAAGGTGACAGCCGCCGAAGCCGTGCTGCGAGCCTTGAGCAAAGAGGACCATTTCGCGCTCCTGAGCCTAGACGCGAGCGCGAAGGCGCTTCATCCCAGGACCGGTCTTGCGCGGGCCGAAGAGGCGGAGATCGAAGGAGCCCTCGGCGCCCTCGCCGACCACCCCTCGGGCGGCGCCACGGACCTCGCGGCTCTCTTCGACGTTGCCCTCGAACGCCTTCACGACCGGCCGCAGCCCGCTTTGATCTACATCGGCGACGGCATCGCGACTTCCGGCATCGTGGCGCCCGACCAGCTCTTGGCACGTCTACGTCGAGCTCTCGGCAGCTCCGCGGCGCGCTTCTTCACCGTGGGCGTGGGAAGCGAGGCCGATCACCCGCTGCTGGCCGAGCTCGCCCGAGTCGGAGGTGGGCAGAGTGCGCGTATCGCACGCGCCGAGGAGGCTACCCGGCGCGCGCTGGAGCTCGTCGCGCAGGTGAAGACGCCGACTCTCACGGATCTGGAGCTGGATCTCGGCGCGGGCCTCGATGAGCCGTTCCTCAGCAGCGAAGGGCCGCTCTCGCGGGGGCAAGAGGTGACGCTGCTTGCCCGCACCCATCATCCCCTGCCGGCTGAGGCCGAGGTGCGCTTCCGCCTCGCTGGCGAGACCATGACGCGCCGCTATGCCCTCGTCCAAGACACCTCCGTGACCGCCGCCTTCGTGCCTCGGCTCTGGGCCGCCGAGCAGATCCGGCGTCTCCTCGGCAGCGAGCGCGGGCAAGAAGCCCAACGCGGGAAGGTCGCCGCGATAGGCATCGAGTACGGCTTGATGACGCCGTTCACGAGCATCCTCGCGCTGGAGAGTGAAGAGGCGTACTCACGCCTTGGCATCCAGCGGCGCCGCTCTCCGCTGCGCGGCGTCAGGCTCACCGAGCTCGACATCGAAACGGAGCGCGCCCTGGCCACGCGCTTCGCGGCGTCCCTGCCCGTCGTCAGCGCCGGCTTCGGTTGCGCGCAGAGCGAGGAGGTGGTCCAGACCGAGAGCGCCAGCGCCCCCATGGCGAAGCCCGCCGCCGCGCAGACGGGAGCCGCGCAGACGGGAGCCGCGCAGATGGGAGCCGCGCAGATGGGAGCCGCGCAGACGGAAGTGCCGGGCATGGCCGAACCCGTGCGCCTGGCAGTAGAGCCCGCCAAAAACGAGGCTCCTGCCCCGCCGGAAGTCGACCTTGCAGAAGAAAGGGCCCAGCCGCGAGCAGCAGCGCGACCCACACCCAGGGTGGGTGCCTTCGATGGCCCCCAGCTAGTCGACGGCTGGGGTCAGGGGGATTCGTCGGACACATCGGAGGGTTCCGCATCCAGCACGACGGCGCAGACGAAACGGTATCGTAGCGCGCCGCGGCGCGCAGGACGTCCAGCCCCACAGGCACGCGCTGAAGAGCCGCAGGAGGAACTGGCGGCGCTGGGTTCTCCAGCTCGGGAAAGGAAGCCCGCGCCGCGCCGTGCCGCCAGCAGTTCGCCAGCGTTGCTGGTCTGCAGCGACGCCGCGGCGCGCCCCTTGTGGGATCGCGCCGTCTTGTGGCGTCAGCGCCTGGCCGCCAGCGGCGCCGATGAAGCCGCGCTCCTCGACCGCTACGAAGCCGCACAACGCGCCTGCGAGCTCAGCGACTGGCAGTCCGAGCGTGTCTTCCTGATCCTCATGCAGCGGCTGGTGAGGAGCGCGAGCGGCGCCCGCTTCGTCCTCGACTATTTCGCGACGCGCCCGGAGGTACAGAAGTACCTCGCCAAGCTCATCCTGAGGAGGACGACGGATCCCGCGTTGACGGAGGCCGTCCGGGCCGTCTTGTTCGGGGACGCGGTGGATTGGGTGAACCTGGACCTCGAGCTTCAGGCCATCGCCGATCCCGAGCAGCGCCTGGAGCGGCTGCGCGCTGTCGCGGCGCGCGCCCCCAGCGACTCGCGCGGCACCATTCGCCTCGTACGCGCCCTGATCGAAGCGAAGCGGGCCGGAGCGGCCGTCGACCTCAGCCGCCAGCTCCGCAATGGCGGCCTCGTCACACCGGACCTCGCCCGCGAGCTGGGAGACGTGCTGGCCCACGCGGGCTACACCGACGAGTCCGCACGCACCTACTCCGAGATCGTCGAGTTCGATGCCGACGATGCGGCCTCCCGCCGCCTGCTGGGGGACGTTTACCTGGCCCACGGCTGGTACGAGCGCGCCTATCGCCAGTACGCCACGCTCGCTGATGCCTCGCCCGCCGATCCCATGGCGTGGCTGCGGCTCGCGGCGGCAGCCGCCGGAGCGGGACGCATCGACGAAGCGTTGCGTCTGGAGCGCCGCGTCGCCACGGCCCAAGGCTCCCCGGGGCCCAACGATCCGCGACGCTGGGCTCGCGTCGCCTCGGCGGCTAGGCTCGCGCGACTGCTCGCCGATGACTCCCCAAACGCCCCCACCAAGTCCCAGCGGACAGCCATCGAGCGCAAACTGCGGGAGCTCGAGCTCTTCAGCAGCGCGGGCGTGCTCCACTTGCTCACGTGGGAGAACCTGCTCACCGATCTGAGCCTCACGGCATTGGTCGGGGGCAACGAGATCGCCCTCGGCCAGAGGATCGATGCGACGCCGATCGGCCTGGACGCCGTGCTGCTCTCGCCAGCGGACGCCACCGGGGCACGCTTCGCCGCGAGGCGGCGAAGCGTGCCCGAGTCACGAGCCGTGCCCTTCGAACACCTGAGCATCCACTGGGACGGGAAGAGCTTCGTCGTGACACGGCGCCTCGTCGAGCTTCCCCCGGGCGAGAGCGAAGCGCTGCTCTGAGAGCGGTCACCCACCCCGTCGTCTCGAGCTCATCGTCTCGAGGTGAATCGAGCACGTCGGCTCGATGCTCGAGCTCATCGTCGAGGCACGACGTTTCGTACCAGGGGGCGCAGGCGCGGTGCTCCGACGGTTCGCTCCGCCACGTGTCTGCGCTCGAGCCGAGTCGACGACTCTCGAGCGCGCCCGTCTCAGGGGTGCGCTCCAGCTCAGCCCGCTCCGCGGCATGAGCCCCCCGACACGCGCCCAACCCTCCCGCACCTCCGTGCGCCGCGAGGGAGCGGCGAAACATCGTCCGGAAACGCGATGGACACCCCCCATTGCCAGCCACAGGGTTCGACTGGGCGAGTGCTGCAGCCCGAAGATCCTTTGCTCGCCTTCCTCGACTCGATGCCGCTGCGCTACCGAGAGCAGTTCGATGCCGTGACGGCGACGCGCCACGCACGAGTCGTAGCCGAACGAGGACTGAGAGCAACGAGCATCGGACTCTTTCCCTCACCCCACCGCGAGGGCATGGGGCTCTGCATCGTGGCGAGCGACGAGCCTGGCTTGCTGGCGCTCATCAGTGCCGCACTGGTGCTCTGCGGCCTCGACGTGATCGAAGCCGAGGCGTACACCCGCGTCACGCACGGAGGCAACATCGAGGCGGTGGATCTCTTCTGGGTTCGCCACCTGTACCCGGACCACGAGGAAGAGGTGACCGAGCGCGACGCGCGCGCCGTTCGGGAAGCCTTGATGGAGCTGCTCGCAGGGCGATACGGCCAGGCCACGGCTCCGCAGCGCTCGCCCGGATCCCTCACACCGGGGGCGTCCGAGACGTCCGTGCGCTTCATCGAAGGGAGCCAGGGCAACATCGTCACCCTCGAGGTGGAGACCCGGGATCGTTCGGGGCTCCTGCTCGCCGTCACCCAGGCCCTCTTCCGCGAGCAGGTGCAGATCGTGGGGTCACACATCGCCACGCGAGGTGGTCGCGTCTACGACAGGTTCGAGATCCTCGAGCTCGACGGCTCCCCCATCGGCAACGCGCACCGGCACGCTCTGCAGCTCGCCGTGCTGGCCGCCATCGACAATGGTGGCACCGCTTCGGTGGCGAGCAGCTGCGGCTGAGTGCGCGCGCATGCGCCGGGCTCGGAGGTAGGAAGCCGAGCTCTGGGCCGCGGTCTCGACCAAGCGGCAGAGCAGCCTGGATTACCACCTCCCCGCATCACATACCGTATCCGCCAGCATGACGCGGCGCCTCGCCGGGCTCTTCAGTTTGGTGCGCCCCAACCGTAGAGCTCACTGGTCTTACGCCAGGGAGCTCTACGGCATGCAACGATTCAAGACAGGGAGCTGGCTCTTTCCGGCTCTCGTGCTGGGTGCGTGGCTCGCGGCTGACGATGCCGCAGCACAGCTTCTGGAGCCGGCCGAGTGCCGCTCGCCGAACCCTGGGGATTGGCCAGAGCCAGCCAAGCCGTACTTCATGCTCATCGTCGACAACTCTGGGAGCATGGACTACGAGGTCTCTGGCGCTGCGCCGTCGTGCACGAACGCGACGTACCCGACGACCCGCACCGGCCATGCCCGCTGCGCGGTCTACAACGCGGTTCAGGCGTTCTCCGGGCTCGTCGAGTTTGGCCTGGCGCAGTTCGTCTCGAGCCCGGACTGCGGCGCCACCAATGGCAGCGTCGTGCTCCCCGCTTGGGATCCCGCGACTTGGACCCCTGATGATCCGTCCCCGGACCCCTACGTCTCACCCTACCTGGGAGACAGCGTCCTCTTACAGCGGCGCAGTCTGAACATCCTCGTTCCGATAAGCCAGAGCACCACCGCCGCCGACCTGCTCACGTGGGTCGACAACAGGAGCAGCAACGGTGAGATCTCGGCGAATACCTGGACGCCACTCGGGGGCGCCCTGCGCGACGCCTACCGCTACTTCTCCAATGAGTGGGTCTCGCCAGCCACGGGAGGAGGTCCCACCTATGCGACACCCCTGAGCCCGGCCGACCCGACATGCCGCCGCGTGAACGTCATCCTGCTCACGGACGGCGACGAGTCCTGCGATCCCGACTACCACGTGGAACAGGAACCCGGAGCCGCCGTCGAGGCCGCGGCCGCCCTGAACCAGGGCTTCAACTTGGCCGAGGACGACTCCTCGCGCCCGCCGCGCCGCGTCCTCACGCACGTCATTCAGTTCGCTGGCGGAACCCAGAGCCGCACGGACGCGATTGCCCGCGCTGGCGGCACGAGCTCCTCCATCTTCGCGACCAACGAGGCCGAGCTCTCGTCCGCGCTGGCGGACATCATCGCTGGAGCGATTGCTCCAGAGAGATGCAACAACCTGGACGACAACTGCAACGGCTGCACCGACGAGGGCTACCGCGTCTAGTGTAACCGTGAGCGTCCGAGCGGCCAGTGCTGTGAAGACGCCCGCGAGTCCTGTCTTGCTGCCTATGAGGCGAGCGTGACGGCGGGCAGCCCGGATCTCACATTGCTTCCATGCTGGGACCCGAGCATGGACCCGGCGGCGCCGGAGGCCCAATGGCTCTGCAAAAACCCCGGGGAGGTCTGCGACGACCTCGATAACAACTGCGAGTGGGACTACAACCTGCAAGCCGACGGATCGAGCAGGGAGAGCGAGGCGGACGAGGGGTTCACCAAGTGTCCCTCCTGCCCCGTCGCGGAGGAATGCAACGGCAGCGATGACGACTGCGACGGCCAGATCGATGAAGAGCTGGACAACTGCGAGCCCTGCTATCCTGCTTCGGAGGCTTGCAACGGCCATGACGACGACTGCGACGGGCTCGTCGACGAGGACGAGAATGGAGATCCCCTCACCGTCCCCTGCGCGCTGGCGGGGACTCCGGGATGCCAGGGCATCCGCACGTGCACGAGCGGGGACTTCGGCACCTGCGACGTCGCGACGAGCGCCGAGATTTGCGATGGCATCGACAATGACTGCAACGGCCAGATCGACGACGACGCCGAAGGGCAGCCCTGCGCACCCAGCGTGCCGAGCGGGCACCCGGGCATCGTGTACGGCGACGGCACCAGCAATCTGACCTCGATCTGCCGGATGGGTGAGATCCCTTGCGGCAGCTCCAGCTGCCAGGGCGCCGCGGGCCCCCGGCAGGAGATCTGCGACGGCCTGGACAACGACTGCGATGGCGTCGTGGACCTGGCCTGGGACGGCTCGGACCTTCCTCTTGTAGGCAGCCCCTGTGGCGCCTGCGACGCGGGGATCGTCGCCTGTGTCGCAGGGACGCTCGAGTGCACCTTCAGCGGACCCGTGCCCGTCGAGGTCTGCAACGGCGTCGACGACGATTGCGACGGCGCGGTCGACGAAGCCCCCCTCGCCGACGCCCCGGCGGAGTCTGGCTGCTGGACCATCGAGCCCGAGGCGTGCGAAGGGGAGGACCGTTGCTCTTTCGCGGAGCTCGAGTGGTGCGCGCCGGAGGGCGCCGGCTGCAGTGACGCCGGAGTGCTCACCAGCCCCTGCGCCGCTGGCACGCTGCAGTGCAGCGCGGGGGCGTGGACGTGTACCCAGGGTCGGCTCCCTGCAGGCGAGATCTGCGATGGTCTCGACAACGACTGCGACGGCGCCACGGACGAAGGTCTCGGCAGTCCCATCGGGGACGCTTGCGGTGACGAGACCGGGGCTTGCCTGCCCGGGACCATCGTTTGTGACGACGGTGTCCTCGAGTGCAGCGGGGTGGGACCCCAGGCAGAGATCTGCGACGGTCTCGACAATGACTGCGACGGTGAGGTGGACAACGGGATCGCCCTGGGCGGCGAGTGCACACCGACCTACGACGCGAGCGACTTCCCGGGCGACCGTAGCGAGGGCGCCTGCCAGCCGGGACGGCTCGTCTGCGACCCGGAGGGCTCCGGGGAGCTCGTGTGTCAGGGGGGGGTTGGCCCGCAGGTGGAGGTCTGCGACGGGTTGGACAACGACTGCGACGGGCGTGTCGACGAATCGGGACCCGCGCCGGACGGTATCGACGACACCGCGGATCCCGCGGATCCGACTCGGATCTTGGGCGCGACGTGTGGCTCGTCCGAGGGACTCTGCCTTCCCGGCACCCTGGGCTGCATCAATGGGATGGTCGCCTGCCAGGGCGGCGTGGGAATTCAGACGGAAGAGTGCGACTGCGTCGACAACGACTGTGACGGTCGAACGGACGAGACGGATCCACCCATCTGTTCCCCTGGCAAGGCTTGCATCTCCGTGGGTGGCGAGTGTTTTTGCGCGGCGCCTTGCCAATCCGGCGAGTTTCCTTGCGCGACCGGCGCCTACAGCTGCGATGCTGCCTCGATCAGCGGCTCCGACGTAGAGGGGCGCTTCTGCATCCCGCCGAGTCCCTGCGGCGACTGCAGCAAAGAGACGGTAGAGGACGCTCGGGGCAACGTGGAATGTGGCCCCGGAGGCACGGATGCGCGGGGGCTCCCCATTCCCGTCTGCGAGTGCCGTCTGCAGAGCTGCCACAGCCCCTGCTTCGGCATCACGTGCGAAGACGGCCTCCGCTGCGTGCCCAGCGGCGCGACCAAGGGTCAATGCCAAGTGGAGAACTGCTACTTCTTCGGGTGCGAGACGGGAGCCATGTGCATCGACGGGGACTGCGTCGCAGACCCCTGCGCAGAGAATCCCTGCGAGCCGGACGAGACGTGCAAGCCAAGCTCCGCCCGTGACGAAGCCCGGTGCGTCCCCTCCTGCGCTGACGTCGAGTGCGACGACGACGAGCGCTGTGTCGAAGGGGAGTGCCTCCCCACCGGTTGCAGCGAGCCGTGTGACCAAGACGAGGTCTGCCTACCAACGGGGGAATGTGGGCAGAGCCCTTGCAGGACTGAGGAGGACGCCCTTCCCTGCTCGGATGGCGCCTACTGCGAACCCACGACGGGAGCCTGCGTCGACGATCCTTGCACCGGGGTTCACTGCCCTGCGGGCCAGGTCTGCGCGGCGGGCGAATGCTACCGTGACACGACGGCTGGCGCTGGCGGCGCTGGCGGCACCGAGAACGGTGGGAGCGACGCGGGGCGAAGCAGCAGCGGTGAGGCAGGCAACGGCCCGGGCTCTGGCTCCGCGGACGAACCGCGCGGCAACTGGGGGCTCGCCAGCGGTGGTGGTGGTTGTTCCTGCCGGATCCGGTCGGGGCCGAGCGGCTCGGCGGCAGCAGCCGCGCTGGCCCTGGCGGCGCTCGCGCTGCAGGGACGACGCCGACGCTCTCAGCGACGTGCCGCGCAAGGAGGGGTAGTCCTATGAAAACGACGTCGACGCACTCATCGACCCGCCTCAGCGGCCCTCTGCTCCTCGTGCTCCTGGGACTCGGGACGAGTGGAGTCCTGAGCGGGTGCACGGAGGAGGCATACTGCTACAGCGGCTGCGAAGAGCTCGCGGCAGGGGCTGGGCGTGGCTCTGGCGGACCGAGCTCCGGGGGCGGCCCGGGCCTCGACTTCGACGCGGGCACGGGCAACTCGCCGCTTGCCGGCAGGGGAAGCCTCGGCTCGAGCGGGGCGGCGGGCGCTGACGCGCAATGCGATCCCGCGGCCGACGACATCTGTGACCACCGTGACAACGATTGCGACGGAGAGATCGACGAGGACGCCGACTACTCTTCCGTGAGGAGCTGCGGAAACTGTGCGACGGATTGCACCCTGCTCCTCGCGAACGTCGCGTCCCCCACCTGCACGCCGCCCGATGACGCCGACGGCACCGAAGCCGGCAGCTGCGAGTTCGAGGAGTGCGCGCAAGACTTCTACGACATCGATCCTGACGTCCCGGGCTGCGAGTACTACTGTGACGACAATCCCCAGGGGGAAAACACGCTGGACCTCGGCGGCGAGCGGGGCTGCGGCCGCGACGACGATTGCGACGGTCAGATCGACGAAGACGTCGACACCTGTGACGACACGGAGAACTGCGGCCGTTGTGGCCACCGCTGCGTGATTCTCCACGGTACGGCGCGCTGTGAGTCCAGCGCCGAAGATGGCGAAAGCTGCAGCGAAGCCAACACAAAGTGCGTCGTCGGCAGCTGCGAGGACGGCTACCACGACGCGAACGGCAATCCCTCGGATGGCTGCGAGTACCAGTGCGACGCCAGCGGCCCGGAGATCTGCAACGGCATCGACGATGACTGCGACGGCTTGATTGACAACACGGACCCTGACCTGGAGGGGGCGGAGGGCATCGGTGAGAGCTGTCAGGGAGGTACGCTGGGCGTCTGCGCCGCCGAGGCCCACGCGGGAATCCAGAAGTGTATCGGTGGACAGCTCTCTTGCTGCGACGCCGCCTCGAACGACGAGACGAGCGCCAACCCCAACGTCCCCGAGACGGGTCTCCGGAACGGCATCTGCGACTCTGACGAGGGCGCCCAGGTGATCCGACCCGGCTCACAACTCGAGCTGTGCAATGGGTTGGACGACGACTGCGACGGGGTGGCAGATGACGCCGTGACGAACGCCACGGGCAACTGCGGCACGAACGTGGGAACCTGCACCGGCGGCACCTTGCTCTGCACGGACGACGGGCAGCTCCTCTGCCAGGGAGCAATCGGCCCCAGCGAAGAGACCTGCAATGGGGCAGACGACGACTGCGACGGCGTCGTCGACGGCTCGGTCATCCAACCCGTCCGGACATGCACGACCCAGGACGATTGTGGCCCTGGGGAGCTCTGTGCCTTTCAAACCACGACGAGCGAGCAGGTCTGCGCAGCTCCAACCCCCGAGGCAGCGCTCCCCTGCGACGTTCCCCCGGAGGTGGAGGGTGGCGTCTCCGCGTGCCAAGCTGGGCTGACGGCCTGCAGCGCCGCTGGACTCGTCGTCTGCGAGGGATCCGTCACGCGCAGTGCGAGCCTCACCGACACGTGTGGCGTGGACGAGAACTGCGACGGCATTCTCAACGGCACTTCCCTGGACCTCGTCACGAGCTGTGGCAGCTGCGACAACGATTGCACGGCGACCTCCCCCAATACCGACTGGAGCTGCGTCGATAGCGGCGACAGCTACGAGTGCAGCAGCAATGGTTGCTTGGCGAACTGGCACGACCTGGTACCGGATGACGGCGACCCCTGCGATACCTTCTGCGTCTCCCTCGGTTACGAGCTCTGCAACGGCCAGGACGACGACTGCGACGGCCAGGTAGACGAAGCCGTGGACATCACGGAGCCCGAGACTGCCACTCTCCGCGCCCTCTGCGGGGTGCCCAACACGAACAGCCCAGGCTGCACGCCGACGGTGAGCTGCGTCGCGGGCGAGTGGAGCTGCTCGTTCGCCGATCCGGACATCTGTGGCGGCGCCCTGGGAGACTGTTCCGCGCCTGGCCTCGATGAAGACTGCGATGGCAAGGACAACAACTGCAACGGTGTCATTGACGATGAGCACAGCGCGCGAAAAGGCTCAGCTTGCACGCGGAGCGGCGCGAGCGAGGGCCTCGACAATGACTGCGTGACGCAAGGCCGGTGGATATGCAACGCGGCTGGCGCGGATCTCGAGTGCGATGCGCCAGCCCCACAGGCGTCGAACGAAATCTGTGATGGAAAGGACAACGATTGCGACGGAACCATCGACGAGACATTCATCGACACGGAAGCGGCGGCCCTCGGAAACGTCGCTCAACCCTTCGTGCAGCCGGAGGTCGTCGCTCTCAGCGCCACGGGCCCGTGGGTCTTCGCTTATGAGGCTAGCCGCCCCGACGCCACGGAAAACAGCCAAGGCACCCTGAACGAACCGGGAACCCTCGCCTGTTCCGGGCCCGGTCGTTTGCCTTGGACCAATGTCGCCGCGCGGGAGGTGGAGGAGACCTGCTTCGACATGGGTGGTCGCATCTGCCGCATGTCCGAGTGGGTGGGCCTTTGTCACGGCTCCGATGGCACCTGCGACTTCGGGTTCACCGAGAGCTGCAGCACTGCGTCCGACTATACGAACCCACCCTACTGCAACCTGGCAGGGTTCGATGGGGAACCTGGACTCTCGGGCAACCAGGACGCGCTCCTCCCGACCGAGTCGCCGCTCCTCGCCGCCTGTGCCTCGCCGTGGGACACGGCCTTCGGTAACACGACGAACGCCCACGACACGACGGGCAATGCCCGTGAGCTCGCTCGCTGCCTCAAGGATCGCGCTGTGTGCCCGGACGCCGCGACCTGCAGCGCCGAATGCTGCTCCGGAACGTCGAGCTCCGTAAGCGGGCCCTCGGGAGCACAACGGCTGTGTGGATTACTGGACAACTCCCAAAGACTCAGCGGGCAGCCCTGCAGCGACTCCACGCAGTGCTGTGCCAATGACTCGAACTGCACGACAAGCAGCGGCGCGGCATGCCACTCCGGAATCTGTCGCAACTCTGGCGTGGCAGACGCCGCCACGTGCGTCGCGGACGGTATCCGCTGCACGGACGCGGACTCCAACGAGGTTTGCGACGAGTACGGTCTTCCCTGCTGCGACTCGGCGGGGCCCGCGGGGGGATCCTGCGGCGGCGCCTGGACGTTGCCCCACGCCGTCTATCCGCTGCTCGGTGGTTCCTATCGCAGTGATAGCGCTCAGGACCAAGGAGCCATTTGCGACTACACCTTCTTCAAGGTGAGCAGCGATTTCCGGCTCTTCGACAGCGGATTCCGCTGCTGCTTCGACGAGGATCCACGCCTCTGAGGACCTGGCCGCGAGCCCCCCCCCTCTGCGGACCTGGGTCTTGACCACCCGCGTCTCGGCGAGTAGGGCTACTCTGGCACTCCACGAGACGCATGCGCTACGAAGGCCCTGTATTCCGTCCCCCGAGCGAGGCGGACTCCCTCATCGTCCAAGCGACGATCGGCTGCTCGTGGAACCATTGTACCTATTGCGCCATGTACAGTGGCAAGGTGTACCGCGCGCGTCCTGTCGCGGAGGTGCTCGCCGAAATCGCAGACCTGCCATCGACAGCGCGTGAGGCTGTGCGGCGGGTCTTCCTGGCAGACGGTGACGCGCTCGCCATGCCGGCTGCGGACCTAATGGCACTACTCGCGGGCCTCCGCTCCCTGCTGCCTAAGGTGGTACGCATCAGCAGCTATGCGACCGCGCGAAACCTCCTAGAAACGGGGAACGAGGACCTTCTCGCCCTACGCAGCGCCGGGCTCTCCCTACTCTATATGGGTCCGGAGTCAGGCGACGACGTTACATTGAAGGCGCTAGCGAAGGGAGCAGACTTCGCCGATCACGTGCGAGCAGCGCAGCGAGCCCACGCGGCTCACATGACACTCTCGGCGATTTTCTTGCTCGGGGCGGGCGGCACGGCGCGAAGCGAAGCGCACGCCGAGGGCTCCGCTCGGCTGATCACCGCCATGGACCCACGTTACGTCTCGCTGCTGACCCTCACCCTCGTCGATGGCACACCCCTGAGTCGCCTTGCCCAGCGGAACGGGTTCTCGCTGCCGGCAGTGCCCGACCTGCTACGAGAAGCGCGCACGATCGTGGCCGCAAGCAGCCCGCGCAACACCGTGTTTCGCTGTAATCATGCGTCGAACTACCTTCCTCTCGCTGGGAGGCTGCCGCGAGACCGCGGAAGGCTGCTCCACGCCATCGACGAAGCGCTGGCGGGCCGCCATGTCCTGCGGCCGGAGTGGGCTCGCGGGCTCTGATTGAGCGAGCGCATGCCTGGCGTTCGAGACGTGCCGCGCTGACGTGAAGTCTGGGGCCCACTGTTGCGGGGGAGTCACAGGGAGCGCCCCTGACCTCATGGATGCCCCCACGGATGGCCGCGCGCTGAGGCATTCAGCGAAGGCCATCGCGACATGAAGGGCTGGCACGCATTCTGCAAACGCCACCGACGGCAAGCAGCAGCCCTGCTTGCGCCGAAGAACGCTCTGATTCCCATCGCCCATGTCACACAGAACAGTCCTTGAAGTAGTACTCGCCTGTTGTGTCGTGTTTCCGGGCTTCGCGGCGTACTCGCTCTCCTCAGAGAGCTCCCTCGGGCAGTCGCTGCCCAATGCGGGATTCGTGCAACGCTGCCCGACCGAGGACACGTCTCGAGCCGCGCAAGGTCATCTCGCGGCCCAGGAGTCATCCTTGGCCGCTCCCCTGGGACCGGGCCTTACTGCGCCGTTGGTGATTGCTCACCAACGTGCGGACTCATGGCACGCCCGGCAGGACTCGAACCTGCGACCAGTGGATTAGAAATCCACCGCTCTATCCAACTGAGCTACGGGCGCCTGCGCGTCGCGGGCTGCAGCCTGGCCAAGCAGACGCGCATCAGTCAAGAGGAAACGCAGGGGCCACGAGACGTTTGGCGAGCGAGTAGCGACGACCAGACGCTTCCGCGACGCGCACCGCCTTCGCGGCCGCATCGGCGACTCATCGAGACGCACTCCGAGTCGCGAACCGGTCCCTGGGGTGATTGCCCTCCGAACGCGGCCCCCGGACCCAAAGATCGAGCGCGACCCTTACCGGGAATCCGGTGAGCACACGGTCCCGCCCCTGACCGCCGCTGCACGGGCGGCGACCCTCGAACGTCCCTCGGCCCGCCACGTCCGGGCTGTGCTCGTTCCAAGCAGCGGCTCATGTTGACGGGGCCCGAGGCGTGATGCACGCGACACGCACTTATTAGGCCATGACATGGACGACCCGCTGGTCACGTTGCCCGCGGCGGCTCACCAGGACGAGGCCGCAACACATCTCGCCAGCGGATGGTGACTCCTCATTGGTGCTGGTGGTGGAAGACGGCGCCATGGCTCGATCTCATGCCGCTTGCTGCAGCGTAGGCGCATTCGAAATCCCCTAACCGGTGGAGCCGGAACCAAAGAGGAAGCTGGCAAGCAGCGGTCGGTTATCAAGCAGTCAGGCGAATGGGGATCTGGAGGCTGATGGCTGACTCCTGACCGCTGACAGCATCGAGAGCACTGAAGAGAATCCTGCCAGAAGTGGTCAAGGATGGAGCGCTAAGGGACTAATGTAAAGATCGTAGGAACGCTGCGGCCACTCCTTCAGGAGACAGGTTCAAGAGACAGGAAGTGCGGCAACTTGCCACGCTGACCTCTGGCGGCGCGCCGTGGCGGCATGAACCCGCATCTTCTTGCTCCAGCTGGTGTTTCCAGCTCCCCTCCTACTGAGGGCGCTTTCGGCGCGCTCCTGTCTCCGAGTACAAGCGTTTCTAGGAGGCACGGTGGCGCGATGGTCAAGATGTCGACGCTTGGGCGTTGCTGGGATGGGCTTACAGAGGGAGACCTCTCGCATAGGGCGCTTGCCCCACGGGCCAGAAAGGGTATCTGGAGACCCTGCAGCGCGACGCCCTCGGCGGGCTGAGGGTTTTTTCGCAATCGACTACCTTCGCGTTGCGATGGGCTGCCGAGGGAGCTATGACACGCTCTCTAGCCGGGTAGTGTTGACGTTTGTGCCTTACAGGTAACTACACACCTCGCGGCAGGCATTCCGACGAAGCACTCGCAGAAAACCAGGTTCGACGGATTATCCCAACACTCCAGAACCAAAGAATCCCTTTGCAGAATTGGTGGCACGAGCTAATAGCCATCAGCGAAGCAACGCGAACCCATACCTGAGTGTGCCCGCCACGGAGCTACTGAGGTCGGTTCGCCCCAACGTCACGCAAGGAATACGCTCTCATGCCCAGAAAGTCCTCGAAGAAGATTACCGCCAAGACTGCGAAGACCAAGGCTCCCTCCGCGTTCGGGTCGAAAACCAAGTTCATCCTGAGCTTTCCCAGCGACACGCCTGCCAAGGAAATCGTAGAGAAGGCCAAGGCGGAAGGGGTGGAGTTCTCGGAGAAGTACGTCTACGTGGTCCGCTCCAACGCCAAGATTGCGGCTCAGCGCCGCGCCACGGGCGGAGCCGTAACTCCGATCAACAGCCGCGGACGCAATGCAAGTGGCTTGGAAGCGCAGCTACGGAAGATCATCGCGGAGCTCGGCCTAGGGCGCGCCCGTCAGGTGTTCTCCGAGGTGGAAGCCGCCTTCGGCGCGCAGTAAGAGACCTCGGGCAGGGGTCGCGGTGCAGCAGCGGTTCGACCGCTGGCACCGCGACAGGTCTTCGTCAGGACAGCGGGCGGTGGCCATTGATGCTTGAGGGAGCGCAGGAAATGCGCGCTGTCCTTGGGGGTACGCTCTCGCGTCACGAAGTCGACGTGAACGAGAGCGTGGCGCAAGTCTGAATCCTTGGGACGACTGGAAGCTGTCCGTGGGGGGTCGGCGCGGAGTAGCGTTCGACGGGCACGCCTTCACGGCGCCCGTGCCACCTGCCGTAGGTGTTGGCGAACGAAATCGATGCGGCCATTGTCATGGATGCGCTCCTCGCCGGAGGCGGAGTGCACAGAGGCCGAATGATTCTCGGTGATGGGCGCGCGTCGATACCCGTGCCGCTGGCGCGCGTGATCAGACGTCCCCCGCCGACCAGAGCGGCCGGCCCAAAGCAGGGCGACGTTGCTGGAGTGTCGCGCCCGGGAGCGCGTTCGCATACTCCCCTGCGCCGCGTCAGCCTTATCCGCGTGAGCCCACCCGCCGTATCCTCGGTATGAGCTCGCCCGTGCAGGCCCAAGCAGCGTGCACGCGTGGGCAGCCCCCACTGAAGTCGTAAACAATGCCCGGGATAGCCCTCCTGGCAGGCGATGGAGTGAGTCGATGAAGCTTGCTCTTGTTGCAATGGTCACCGCCCTATCGGCAACACCGCTGAACGGCTCCGCGAGCCCACGTCCGGGGAGCGAGGGACTCGCGGGGTCGACGCATTTCGATGTGCCGGGACTGCCCCACCGAAGCCCGAACACAGTCCAGGTCATCGCCTGGAGGCCCTTCTGGCAGCGGCCCCAGGACTACTCGATCCCCGTCGCGTTTGCGGCTTTGACCACCCAGAGGCCAACTCACTTCACCTGCGAGTCGATGAGCGCCAGTTCTTCGTCGGTGAAGGTCAGATTGGCGAGCGCCGCGACGGAGTCGCGGATCTGAGCCAGCTGGCTCGCACCGATGAGTACGGACGTCACCACAGGCTGTCGCAACACCCACGCCAACGCCATCTGCGCCAAAGACTGGCCGCGGCGAGCTGCAAGCTCGTTGAGACGCCGCACCTTCGCCAGAAGCTCCTCCGTCAGATCCTCGGTGTTCAAGAACTGACTGGGCCCAGCCGCGCGGGAGTCCGCTGGTACTCCGTCCAGGTAGCGGTTCGTCAAGATACCCTTTGCCAAGGGCGAGAACGCTATGCACCCGATCCCCTCCGCCCGAAGCACGTCGAGAAGCTCGTCCTCGATCCAACGGTTTAGCATACTGTAAGAAGGTTGATGTAGGATGCACGGGACCCCCTGCTCGCGGAGCAACGATGCGGCCCGCCGGGTGTCTTGTGGACCATAATTCGAGACGCCAACGTAAAGAGCCCGCCCCGATCGTACTGCGTCGGCTAGCGCACCAGTGGTCTCTTCGAGGGGCGTCTCGGGGTCCGGCCGGTGGTGGTAGAAGACGTCGACATAATCCACTCCAAGCCGCTTCAGGCTCTGGTCCAAACTCGACAGTAGGGACTTGCGGGTTCCATGATCGCCATAGGGTCCCGGCCACATCCGATAGCCTGCCTTCGTGGAAATCACGAGCTCGTCCCTGTGGGCAGCAAGATCTCGCTCGAGCACCCGACCCAAGGTGACCTCGGCGGAGCCGGGCGGTGTGCCGTAATTGTTCGCCAGATCGAGGTGGGTGATGCCCAGGTCGAACGCGCCTAGAAGCATCTCTCGCGCACGCTTGAAGGAGTCGTCAGCACCGAAGTTGTGCCAAAGGCCCAGGGAGACGCGCGGCAACCTGAGGCCGCTTCGCCCACACCGCTCGTAAACCATGCTTTCGTAGCGAGTAGCCGCGGGATCGTGTGTCATGTCCTGCGTGGCATAGCGCGCGCGGCACACACCTCGCAAGCGCCTACTCCTGATGGCGGCGGCACCATGCGTAGGATGCGTGAGCTGGTACTCTGTGTGTTAGCCGACGCTCCAAGCCGCCAAGCTTCTGACGAACAGAATGACACCTCGCATCGGGCGCGCGCGTCTGTTAAATTGCCTAATCTAGGAGATCGACGCGCAGGCGCACGGGAGTCACATCATGTGTCGATGGCTCGATGGGCACCGAGTAAAGTCCGCTATTGACCGGTTTCGTTTGGCTATCAGCCTGCGGCCAAATCGACGAGCACCCTCCCGACTACCACAGTGTTACCCGGGGCGACTCCGGTGCTGCAGGACGAGCAAGCTCGGAGACGGGGGGCAGCTCATCGAACAGTGGCGGGTCCAGTACTGGGGGTCACGCGCAGAGCACAGGAGGGATGTCGACCGGGGGTAGTCTCGGAGGCGGAGGCACGGCAGGGTCGGGCACGGCGACTCCCCTCGGCGGGGCTATCAACACGGGCGGCAGTACCAGCGCAGGGGGAGCTACGGGCTCCGGTGGCAGCACCAGCTAGGGGGAGCTACGGGCTCCGGTGGCAGCTCTGGCGGGGGCGGCGCGTTCCCGACGGGAGGGGCTCCTGCAGTCGGCGGAAGTGCTGGGGGAGCCGCGCTCGCTGGGTCGACGAGCAGCGGCGGCACCGAGGCGGGTGGCGCCCCGGCCAGTGCAGGCAGCTCGGGCGCTGGGATGGCAGGGAGCCCAGCCGCTGCTGGCGCGGGCGGCGCGGGCAGCGGCGGCACACCGACCACGGCAGGTCAGGCTGGCACTGCGGGAGCCAACAGCCTGGGTGGCGCCGCTGGCTCAGCAGGCGGAGGGGTGGGCGGCCACGCTGAGACCGGGACCTGCAGCCCTGGACTGCCGGTACTCGTCGGTGAGATCGACGGCACCGCCGTGGTCCTCAACACGACCGACGCCGTCTGCGTCGTTTTCGAGGGGACGCTGCACGGGTGGCAAGCAAGTGAGCTCCAAGGAAGAACCGTTGCGCTAAACGGGACGGACGTGACTGATACGCTGGGCGAAGTGGTGGCCGCCATCGACGGCCACCACTATTTCGAGTTCAGCAGCGGAAGCGTGGCTCATACATCCATGTCCGCCTGGTAGCGGCGTCGGGAGCTAGCAACCGCTGCCGTTGAGCTCGCCCGGGGTGGAGCTGGAACACCACGAGAAGTCACCGCTGCCGTCGGGCAGCCGCGCGAAGGAGGTATTGGCAGCCGCAGCGCCGAACTCCACCGAATCGATCACCTGGCCGTCGGCATCCGAGAGCACGACGGCCTCACCCGCGGCGGATAGATTGAATGGCAGGTGCAGGTCGCCTTGCTCCGTATCGCTGTCGGCCCACAAGAGGAGCACCCCGCCAGCGTCCACCGATAGGTTCTCCGAGAGCTGGGCCTTCGTGAGGTTATCGAGCTTGTCACTGATATAGAGACCACCCAAGCTGATGGCCTCATCGCTGGCATTGTAGAGCTCGATCCAATCGGCGGTACCACCACCCTCGTCCATGATGACGCCCTGGTTCGACGGCATCAGCTCGTTGATAATGAGCTTGCCGACGAGCCCAGCGCCCGCACCCGCATTGCTGCTGCCGCCCATATCATTGCCGGCGCCCCCGGATGCCGTGGTCCCTCCAGAACCGGCACCAGCTCCAGCCCCCGAGCCGCCACCTACAGCTGACTGACCTCCCGTCGCGGCACCGGCGGCACCCTCCTCCCCACCATCGTCAGAACCACAAGCTGCAAGGGGGATTGCGGCCAGAACCAGTGCAAGCAGACGTAGCGCGTTCGTGTGTCCCATTGAGGAGTCCTTCGTGTCGAAGAGAGAGGCGTCCCGCCAGCGGCCGCTCCGAACGGACGGTCCTGGCGCGTCAGACAGTAGCCTTATTCGCAGCGACGTCGAGTTGCGCAGGGGCTTCGAAGCATCCCGGAGATGCGGCGACGGGTGCCGGCTGACCAACCAGACCCGCATCTCGGAGAGCCCCACGCTCCAAGACTGCACTATGCGTTGCACCGGAGTCGCGCCAAACCTCCGCTCCGCTCGGGACCGCACGAGCGAGCGGGTTCGTTCCCACGGCAGAGCGATGTAACGACATTGCGCACGAGGCGAAGCCCGATCTCCCCGACTGAGGTCAAGAGGGACTCGGGGTGAAACTGCACGGCTGAGATGGGAAGGGTAGAGTGCTCGACCGCCATGACGTGTCCCTCCACTGTACGTGCGATTAGGCGAAGCTCCCGGGGAAGGCGCTCGCGCACCGCGACCAGAGAGTGATAGCGGCCGACCATGAAGCGTGGTGGTAGACCTTCGAAAAGGGCCGAAGTGTCTGTGAGAACCTCAGAGGGCTTGCCATGCACCGGACGGGGGAGCACGGCCAAGTCACCTCCAAAGTACTCGACAATCCCTTGAAGCCCTAGGCAAACGCCAAAGATGGGGACGCCGCGCCGAAGCGACATGGCGATCGTCGCCGCTAGCGCAAAGTCCCGGGGACGCCCAGGCCCCGGTGAGAGCACGACGAGGTCCGGGGCTTCGAGCTTGAAGACCTCGTCGCCAAAGCCGCTGCGGCGAGTCACGACGACAGCGCCCGTCTGACGGAAATAGTCCGCCAGCATGTGGACGAAGGAGTCCTCGTGGTCAACGAGCAGCACCTTGCGGCCCCCACCTACCTTGGCGAGCATTGCCACGGACCCTCCGACTGCCGGCTCTGCGACGAGCACGGCCTCGAGCAGGGCGGATGCCTTGAGGCGGGTCTCGAGCTCCTCCGCTTCCGGACTCGAATCGTAGAGCAGGGTGGCGCCGGCCCGCACCTCCGCAACGCCATCGGCGAGCCTCAGCGTCCGTAGGGTGAGTCCCGTATTCAGACTCCCGTCAAAGCCCACGACGCCGACGGCACCACCGTACCACCTTCGCGGAGAGCTCTCGTCCCGTTCGATACGGCGGATCGCCGCGGGCTTTGGCGCTCCTGTCACCGTCACCGCCCAGGCGTGCGTTTGAAAGGCATCGAGTGCGTCGAACTCCGAGCGCAGCACTCCTTCGACGTGGTCCACCGTGTGGATCAACCGAGAGTACATCTCGATCTGTCGACGCCCAAGCACGCGTACGCTCCCGGGCTCGCAAATCCTGGCCTTGTCGTTCCGATCGACGTCGGTGCACATGGTCAGTTCGGACTCGTCCTTGGCGGAGTTGAGCAGCTCGCGCACTCGCAGCGCGTCCTCCAGCGCGTCCTCCCCCCGAGGCACCGTGCCGGATATCGGGCAGGTCTCGACTCGCCTGCCCTGCACCCGGACGAACATCTCCGGCGAAGCACCAACGAGGTGCTCGTGCTGACCCAGGTTTAGAAGAAAGGCAAACGGGGCCGGGTTACGCCTCTCGAGCCGGTGGAAGAGGGTCGATGGCAGCTCGGAGCAAGGCGTGCGGAAGGTCTGGCTCAGGACGAGTTCGAACAAGTCCCCGCATTGGAATGCCTCGCGCGCGTGGGCAACCTTGGCGGCGTATTCACCGGGCCCATGATCGGACACGACAGGTCCGGGGGGATTGCGCCGAAACTCCGCCGGCATACCAGACGGCGGCAGCGCGCGCGTCTCGAGCTCTCCCCAGGTGAACTCGTAGTCGTATCGCCGAGCCCGCCCCTTCTGGCGATCGACGACGAGCAGACGGTCCGGCAAGTAGAGCACGGCGTCCCTTTGCTCTGGTTGCCGCTCGTGACACAGACGCACCGACTCGAACTGAAAGCAGAGATCGTAACCGAATGCCCCGTAGAACCCCAGGTGAGCATCCTCCGGCGACGCAAAGCCGCCCACCAGGCTGCGCAGCACCGAGAAGAAGGACGGCTGTCGGCTGCGATACTCTTCCGGAACCACGTCCGTTGCGGCGCGCACCAGGCCATCGAGGCGGGTGGCCGTCGGCGCACAGAGGGAGTCGATATGGCCCTCCTGGCGCAGGAGTCTCTCGCAGAGCACCAGCAAGACCTCACCCCTCGCGTTGAGGGCCTCGACCGAGAAGCGCCGCCCCGCAGCGCTGATACAGAGCGGCGGGTTCACGAAGCCGAGATCCCAGCGCGAGTAGCGTCCCGGAAACTCGTAACCCGAGGAGAATAGAGCCCCACGCCGGGTGTCGAGGGCGCCCCTCAGATCCGCCAGTGCGGCGTCCCGATCCACGTCCTTGGCGAACCGGGATACCGTCAACCCGGCAGCCGTCGTGTAGATGGTGCTATCAGTGAGACTGGTGCTTCGTTCCATGGGAGATCTCCTGAGGGACCTCCCAGCAACGCGTCGATCCTGAAAAAAAGGCCGCCTTCGCTGGGCGGCCTTCATCGACGGGTGGCTTTTTTTCACAGCCGAGCGCGAGTCAGTAAACCGCCTCCATCACCTGGAAGCGCCACCAGAGTCGCAGCATGGCTACTGATTCAGCAAACATCACGCCCGCAGAGCATGCGCCCCAGCTCCTGCCACGTCAAGTCGGACCATCGGATTCTGTGGGGTCGAGATCTCCAGGTGCCCGGCGAGGTCGGCAGGCTCAGAGTTCCAACTTGATGCGCGCGTGGAACTCGAGCTCGACGTCAATGGCCCACTGATGATCCGGAAGCTCTCCGGCCACGGTGAGGGTGTAGTACGTCCCTTCGCTCTCCCAATAGTCGAGCAGATTCGGCTGGGTGCTCGAGTCGATGGTCAGCCTGGACGAGTCCCCACCTGCACCGTCGCGGCGGTACTCGAAGACGATGAGCGACTCGGGCCCGTTCGGCGCGTGTGACCCAATCGTCAAGGTGAACACCCTGAGGAACGAGAGATCCTGCACGCCAGAGGTCGGAATGAGGGTAGCGCGAACTGGCTCGAGGTAGGTCTCGACGCCATTCGGGACCTCGAAGGCATCGTACGGGTGGTCAAACGAAGTGGAGAGCGAACCATCCGGGTTGAGCGTCACGTCGAGGTCGGGGATCCCCTCGGGCAGGAGGTCCTCGTCGATCTGCCCTTCCAGCGCCTCGGGAAGGTAGCCCTCCGGAATCTCGGATCCGTCGAAACCTCCCTGTAGCTCGGGGGGCAGCTGGTCTTCTGGTATGTCGGAGAGGTCGAATTTCGGCAGGCCCTCGAACACGATGTGCTGGTGGGTCACGACGACCTCGGGGATGTCGCCCTCCATCTGCACACAGCCCACAGTGCTCGTCAACGCAAGGGCGAGCGACAGGCACCACGAGCTAGACTGAGAGCGGCTCGCGCTGACAGCCGAAGGAGCAGTGTTGGACCCGAGGATGGATATGGGATGCTTCATGATCAGCTCGCGATCAGAGAAAATAGGTGACGATTCCGAGTTTGAATGAGGGGACGACGCCTTTCAGGGTGGGGTCGCCGTTGACGGCCAAGCTGGTCCCCGAGTCGGCGCCGTCCGCGCCGTTTTGCACGAGCGTCTCGTTCACGTTGTAGAGTGTGGTTCGCAGGTAGCTCATACCACCATGCATGTAGAACACGAACTTCTCCATACCGAAGTCCAGTCCTAGGTGTGCGTTGGCGAAATCGTAACCGATGCGCTCGAGCATCGCGCTGTCCTCGTAGTCAGAGCCCGCAATCCTCGAGGCGACGCCGTTCGCATTGCCCTCGAAGTAGTGACCAGCTTCGACGGTGAGGGACGGCCCAAGCCCAAACGGGATGAAGGCGATCCCGCCGCGGAGCCCCCAACTGACGGAGTTGGTCCCAGCTCCCGCGTGCATGCGGAGCCACGAGAAGGGCCGGTAGGTGGGTGAGAGCATCACGCCATCTGGCAGTCCCCCGTCGAGCATCACGCCAAGGACCTTGAGGGACTCCTCTTGTTCATCGTCATCGGCTAGTCCCGTTCCCCCAGTGTCGCTCCCCGGTAAGGCACCTGACGGCTGTCCTGGCTCCTGGGCGCTCCAACTGGGCGCTTCGCGGTGGGAGGCTGCCGGCGGCGGCACGGGAGGCACGGGAGGCAGAGGTTGATCCCAGGGCTTGAGCCGGGGCGCGGTGGCAGTAGGAAGGGGCGCGACCGGTGCCAGCACCGCGGGGGGCAAGGCAGCGGCGGGGCCAGGCTCGACGGGCTGGGGCGTGGCGGCCGATGGCGCTGCGGGCTCAATTGGAAAGCTCGCCTCGCTCGGCTCGGCGGCGGCGCCCGAGGGCCAGAGACCCATTGCCAATACCCCCAGCATGAATCTCATGCTGCTGCGAGCGGCGATCCCGGTCACGACGCGGATGCTCATAGACTTCCACAACGACGGAATCCAGTAAGGGCATTAGGTGAGAATCGGTTGCCGCTGTGCGTCTCGCCATCGTCGAGGGTGCGAGCATCTGTAAAATCGAAGAGTTGCGCAGGAAGAGGCACTTCGAGAAAAAGCACAGCGCCCGCGCGGCGATGCCCGACGACGCTCCTGACGTGCGCCGAAGAGGCGTGAGAATCGATCCGCAAAGGTGAGAGGAAAACCTCTCTGACCGTACGTCACCATGCCCGGTGCACGCCTCCCCAGGAGAAACAATGAACATCCGCCAAACACCCACACGCCGCCGTTTGCTCGGGCTAGCCGCCTTGGGCCTACTGGTCGCTTGCACCTCGAATGCGCCGCAGCGCACCGTCACCGCCTCGAACCCCACCAGCACACCAAGCGCTCCGCAGCCTCTGAAGGCGCTCCCGGTAGCCCCAGCAGAAACGGCGGCCGCTCAGACCGACATCAACCCGTTCGCGAATGCCGAATTCTATCGAGACCCGGGGTTTCGGGCGCAGGTCGACGCGACAACAGCAAGGCATCCGGCGCTGCGGGAGCCGCTGGAGAAGGTCGGCAACCAGCCTACGGGGTTGTGGGTGGACACCATCGCCGCCGTCGAGCAGGTTCCCATTTGGCTGGGAGACGCGGCAGAGCAGTCGAAAGCGCGTGGACATGCCGTCGTTCCCGTGCTGGTCGTCTACGACCTACCGAACCGCGATTGCTCTGCCAAGGCTTCTGCGGGCGAGCTGAGCTACGAGGAAGACGGTGAGCGCCGGTACAGGGAGGAGTTCATCGACGTCCTTGCCAAGCACTTCGCCGCCTTCCCCGATCAGCGCATCGTCGTCATCCTCGAGCCCGACTCGCTGCCGAACGTAGTGACGAATCTTGGTGTACCCAAGTGCGCACTCTCGGAACACGTCTACAAGCACTCCGTCGCTTACGCAATTGCCAAGCTGTCCTTGCCCAACGTCTACCTTTACCTCGACGCGGCACACTCGGGCTGGCTTGGGTGGGATGGCAACCGGGCCGGGATGGCTCGCGTCTTCAAAGAGGTGCTCGACATGGCGGGCGGCGTCGACCGGATCCGGGGTTTCGCCACGAATGTGTCGAACTACACCTCCCTCGACGGGGCCGAGGGGAAGGCGCTCGAAGACAGCAACCCTTGCCCCGACGAGCTCACCTACGTCACTCGCTTGAACGAGTCGCTGACAGCTGCTGGCATACCGAACAAGGGGTTCATCATCGACACGAGCCGTAACGGCCGAAGCGACGTCCGCGAGCGATGGGGCAACTGGTGCAACATAGAAGGAGCAGGCTTGGGAGAGCGCCCACGCGCCAATCCGGCACCTCTCGTAGACGCCTATTTCTGGGTGAAACCACCCGGCGAATCCGACGGCGTCGCCGACCGAAGCGCGGCGCGTTTCGACGAGAATTGTGCGTCCGCCGACGCCGCGCCCGGTGCCCCCGAAGCCGGCGAGTGGTTCGAAAGCTATTTGCTGGAGCTTGTCAAGAACGCGAACCCTCCGCTCTGAGGAACGCTGCTCCGGCTCCCGCCGTATCTACGAACCACGGGAGCGAACCTGGTCGATCTTTACACCAGGTTCGCTCCGCGCACGGCTCACCCCGACCATCCAAGAAAGGATGGCCGCGCTCCCTGGGGAAATGAGAGCAACCATGCTAGCGCGAGAAGGCGCGCCCAGGGTTTCATGGGATACTACGCGCTGAGGTACATCGTGGCATCGGCTCCTTCATGCTCCCCGTCCAGCGCCCCGCGGCCCGCAACGAAGGCGAGGCGCGTGGATTGGCCCCTCGTCGTTGGCCCGAAGGCGGGAGCCAGCCGCGTCTCTGGTCCGAGCGGCGGTGTCGCCTCGGTGCTGGCCGCAGCCGACGAGCTTGCCACTTATCGCGACCTCGACGCTGTGCTACGTCGAGCCGTCGAACTAAGTCGAGACAGGCTCGGCTTCGAGCGGACCGCAATCTTCTTGTACGATGACGCGGGTGAATCCCTCTGCGGCACGTGGGGGACTGGCCTAGCTGGCGAAACGACAGACGAACACCACATCTATTTCACGGCAGGATTCCATCACCGCGAAGCAACGGCCCGAGCGTTGGCAGGCATCGCCCGTTGGCTGGTGCTCGAGGACGCGCCACTCACCGTCCAGCACGAGGGTGAGACGCGCGTCGTCGGACGCGGCTGGAATGCCATCACACCCATCCTTGGCGCCGATGGACCCATCGGCATCATGGTGAACGATGCTGCCCTGTCCGCGGCACAGGTGGACGAAGGCCGTCAACTTCAATCCGCCATTTTCTGCCGGTTCGTAGGCAACATCATCGAGTCCTTGCGACACCGCGCCGGCTCCTTGCCCTGGCGCCCGCTCCTTGCTGGGCTTCCTCACGTTGGGGAAGATGGACACGATTCGCTCGTCATCTCCGTCATCCGTGAGCTGCACCGCGATCCGACGCTGGATGGCGGGGCGCTCGCGAAACGGTTCGCCGTCAGCGCCAGTAAGTTGACGCACACCTTCAGGGAGCAGATGGGGCTCTCCCTCGTCGAGTACCGTAACCGCCTCCGGCTCGAGCGGTTCCTCGCGCTCGTAGAGCGCGGCGGGGGAAATCTCCTGCAAGCGGCCCTCGACGCGGGGTTCGGCAGTTATGCTCAGTTTCATCGCGTCTTTCGCGCCATGCTTGGTGCAACGCCCAGGGAGTATCTTACCGGCCGCAAGTGACGGCGGCGGATAATGCTCGAGCTGAAGCCCGCCAGGAACCGGAACTGGGGCAACCAGCCCGCGGCTTTCCGGCGCACTCCTTTGCAAAAGCAAGCTTCCTTGTGCATAAGCATGGAATGGCGCAATCACCGTCCCCGGGTGCCCGCTGGCCCGTCAAAAACCCCGCGATTATCCAGCTCTACTCGATGGCTACCCCCAATGGGAAGAAGGTGGGAGTGGCCCTGGAGGAGCTGGGGCTCGAGTACGAGCCGCACCTGGTGGACATTGGCAAGGGCGAGCAACACACGGACGAGTTCCGGGCAATCAGCCCCAACTCGAAGATCCCCATCCTCGTCGATCCGCAGGGTTATCGGGGGCGCGCGATGACCATCATGGAATCGGGTGCAATCCTGTGGCATTTGGCAAACAAGACCGGCAAGCTCATTCCGGAGGACCCAGTGGAGCGCAGCGAATGCCTTCAATGGCTGTTCTTCCAGGTGGGTCACATCGGCCCAATGTTCGGGCAGTTTGGCCACTTCCATCGGTTCGCTCGGGAGCAATGCGAGCACCCCTACCCCCTGGAGCGCTACCGAGCGGAATCCCAGCGCCTCGTGGGCGTGCTCGACCAGCACCTTTCCGCTCGGTCCTATCTCGCAGGGGAGGACTACTCCATCGCAGATATCGCCGTCTTCCCCTGGATCGGCACGATGCTCGACTTCTACGGTGCAGGAGAGCTCATCGCATTCGGCAGCTACGGCAACGTGGCACGTTGGTATGAGCGGTGTGTCACTCGTCCGGCAGCGGAACGCGGCGCAAAGGTCTGTGCACCGTGATGCCGAACGAGCAAACACTCTCCTCGAAGACGAACCCTGGGCCGCGGTCTGCTCTTGGCCCTTCCACTATTCAGGACTCCAGGTAGCGCGCCGTGAGGTGATCGATGAAGCAAAGCGGATTGAGCGACTCGCCCGTCGCCCTCACGAGCAACTCGTTGGTGGAGTAGCGGCTTGCCCAACGCCAGACGTTCTCCCGAAGCCAACCGTCCAGCGGTGTGAGGTCGCCGGCACCAATACTATCCAACAAGGTAGGCATCACGCGCTTGGCGCTGGCGAATAGCTGGGCCGCGATCATCGCACCAACGGTGTAGAGGGGGAAGTAGCCGAATGCCCCAGACGGCCAATGGACGTCTTGCAGGCATCCGTCCTTGTCGTTACCGGATACACCCAAACCGAGGAGAGATCGCATGCGGTCGTCCCACGCCTCGGGAAGCTCACGAACACGCAGGCTTCCAGCAATGAGCCGCCGCTCCAAATCATAGCGGAGCAGGACATGTGCGGGGTAGGTGACCTCGTCGGCATCGACACGGATGAGGCTGCGCCGCACGCGCGTGGCGAGCGCGGTCAGGTTCTCGATGGAATACGATTCGGGCCACGCCGTCACGGCGCGCGGAAAGGCGTCCCGAATCCTGGGAGCGGCGAAAGCAATGAACTGAGGCCCGCGACACACCTGCATCTCTAGCAGCAGGCTTTGGCTTTCGTGCAGGGCCATCCCGCGCGCGAGCCCGACCGGTTGGTGCTCCCATTCGGGGGGTAGCCCCTGCTCGTACTTCCCGTGACCACATTCGTGCAGGATCCCCATCAAGGCCGACGTGAAATCCGCCTCGTCATAGCGAGTGGTGATCCTGACGTCCCGAGGCACCCCGCCGCAAAAGGGATGATGACTCACATCCAGACGCCCGGCGCTCATGTCAAACCCGACGGATTGCATCAGTTGGAGGCCGAGCCGACGTTGGGCCTCGATGGGAAATGGTCCCGAAAGCGCGAGGCAGGGCCGCTCCGCTTGCCTCTCCAGCACCCGGTCGGTGAACTCTGGAAGGAAACCAACGAGGGGCTCGAACAGAGCATCGATCTGCGCACTGGTGATGCCGGGCTCGAACTCGTCCACGAGCGCATCGTAGGGCTGAATGGCCAAATGCTCGGCGAGGGCGTGAGCCACTTGGCGCTTGAGCTCGACGACACGCTCCAGATAGGGCGCATAAGACACGAAGTCATTCTCGGCGCGACACCTGCGCCACGCTTGCTCGCTCTCCTTGTCTGCTTGGGTGCTGGCTTGAATCAGGTCCGCGGGAATCGCAGTGGCGCGCGTGTGCACTCGTCGCATTTCGCGCAGATTCGCGATCTCCCAGCCGGTGAGCCCCTCATTGCCCTCGGCCTCCGACAGCCAATCGCCAACGCGAGGGTCGGCGACCAACTCGTGGCGAAGACGGGCGACACCAGCCATGGCCAGCGCGCGGGACGGACCTGCCGCCGCTGGCATATTCACCGCCTGGTCCCATTCCACGATGGCGGCGACTTCGCTCAAGTGCCCTAGTCGGCGGAAGTGTTCGCGTAGCTCGAGGTAGGACACCCCATCAGCTATTCCCACCGGACGGTTGGACGTCAAGCCCACTCGACGCTTTCGCTAGCGAGAAGAGCGCAGAGAAGGATGATTCCCCTTCGAGCGCCTTGCCCAGCCGTCCTCCCCGTCGGGGCTAGCGAGGACCAGCCGGGATGCAGATGTCGACAAGGCCCCTGGCGATCAAAGGATGTCCAGGACTGATTCCGGTGGCCTACCTATGGCCGCCTTGCCTGCCTTGACGACGATCGGGCGTTCGAGAAGCACGGGCTCAGCCGCGACGGCAGCGGCAACCTCCCTGGAGCTGCTTGTTTTGCTAAGGCCACTCACCTTGTAAGCCGGCTCCTTCGCCCGCACCAGCACGTGCGGGTCGCCCCCCAGCATCTCGATCAGCCGCTCTATCTCTTTGCGCGTGGGCGGAGCCTTCAGGTACTCGACCACTGTTGGTTCGACCCCTCTATCTCTCAACAGCGCCAGCGTTTCACGACTCTTGCTGCAGCGGGGGTTGTGGTAGATTCTCACGGTGTCTGTCATTGTCTAGCTCCGCAACTCGGACCTGCGGTGTCCCGGCGTGTGGTAGTTCGGATGCAACGACCGGCGCGCACCGCACCAATACACACGCATAAGCGCAGTCGGCACCGACTGCAATCCGTGCAGAATCATTGGCGGACGAACCGCCGCTGGGTATCCCGGCTGGGCTAGTCGGAACGGCGGAGTTCGCTGCAGAACCAAGGGAATGGGTCGAGCAGGGTGCCGTCCAGAGCTTGTCATTCAAGGATTGTGCTCGCCCGCTGGGTCTGGACCGACACACCCTGTTCAGGAGGACTGTTCAGCAGGAAAGGTCTTCGGGGTAGACTGTGCAGCCTATGCGCTTCAATAGACGCGAACCAGGGCCTGGGGGAAGGCAGCATCGACGTGGGTGGGCGCTCTTGCTGCTGAGCACCGTGCTGCTCGCGGCGGCATGCTCGAAGGGACGACCGCTCACTCCGGCCGCGGCAGACGACCGTGAGCTCGTCGCTCGCCAGGTGTCGGAACGGGCGGCCCCGGTGCATGTCGAGCAGACCCGTATCACCTTCCGACTGATGGCGGACGGGACCTACACCCATACGTTCCGCCAGCGGTACCGAGTTCTGGACCAGCAAGGAGTCGATAATTGGGCCCACTCGCAAGCCTATTGGGCACCTTGGCACATGAAGCGCCCAATCATCACCGCGAGCGTAACGAACCGGGACGCCTCCGGCAAAGAGACCACACTACTGCTCGATCCGAGCGCCATCACTGAGCAAACCGCCTATCCCGACGCTCCCGACATGTATAGCGACGCGCGGCTCCTGAGAGCGCCGCTCCCTTCGGTCGCTATCGGCTCCGTGGTGGAGGAGGAGATCACGCTGGCGACCCATCGACCCTTTCTCGCCAAGCAGCAGATGCACTCGGTCGCAGTCCAGACGAGCGTGCCGCAGGATTCGTTCGAGCTCGTGGTCGAGAGCCCAGCCGACTTGAGAGTCTCCTTCGACGTCCGCGAGGCGGAGGTTGCTCGCACCGAAGAAGTGAAGGACGGCTGGCGCCGCACGACCTTCACGGGGGGCCCCTACGGGGCACTCGAACCGCCAGAACCGCTGCTACCCACCAACACCCCGTTCTGGCCTTCCATCGACTTCGGAACGGGCGACGATTGGAAGCCGCTCGCCCACAGCTACGCAAGTATCGTCGACGAGAAGCTCGCCGGGATCGACTTCTCGAGCACGGTGCAGCAAGTCACCTCGAGCAGCGACTCGGACGCTGCGAGGATCTCCAAGCTTTACCAATGGATCAAGACGCGAATCCGTTATGTGGGGATCGAGTTCGGGGAATCGAGCGTCATACCTCACGCACCCGATGAAACTGTCGCTCGCGGCTATGGCGACTGCAAAGACCAAGCGACGCTGCTCATTGGGCTCCTTCGCGCTGCTGGCCTGCCCGCCCATGCCGCTCTGCTCAACGCAGGGCAGGGACAAGATATCAACGAAAAACTCCCCGCGTTCGATGTCTTCAATCACATGATCGTGGTCGTGGCTACGGAGCCGCCGGTTTGGCTGGATCCTACCGCTGAGTTCGTCCGTCCGGGCTCATTGCCTGTCGGCGACCAGGGGCGGCTCGCCCTCGTCGCGACGTCCGATTCCGTGGGGCTCGTTCGCACGCCCAGCGCTGACCCCGCCATGAACACCTATCGGGAGGAGCGGGAGGTATTCCTCGGCAACCATGGAAACGCCAGGGTCGTCGAGCGGTCGCAAGCAACGGGTTTCATGGAATCGGAGCTCCGGGCCACCTTCGCCCGCCCGCAGCGGGACGTAAAGAAAGGACTCTCCGAGTATGCCGAGCGCATGTACTACACGAAGGACGTAGGAAAAATCCGCTACGATGATGCTCACGCTCTCGAGCGTCCCTACGAGGTCGAGTTCGCGGCAGACGACAGCAGCGTTGGTGTGACCGCCATATTGGACGCCTCAACGGAAGCCCGTGAAGACGTACTCTGGTCCTGGTTGCCGTCCGTGCTCACCGGCAGCCAAGGCGACCAAGATCGCCGGGGACCGCTGGCGCTGCCTGTCCCTTACGATGCCGAGCTCTTATGGAAGATCCATGCGCCGCCGGGTTTCACGGCGTCACGCCTCCCAGAGCCGACCGACATAGCACTTGGCCCGGCGCGGCTAACGCGAACCGTCACGAAGACCCCCAGCGGCGCGGTGGAGGTGAAAGCACGATTCACGACGGGGAAGGCTCTCTACTCGGCATCTGAGGTCAAGCAGTTCCGCCAAGCACTCTGGAAGTACCGCCAAACATTGATTCCTCACGTTTACTTCAATCATGAGGCCAAGACGCTCAGTGAGGCGGGCAAGCCACTCGCTGCGGCACGGCTCGCGCAGCGCGAGCTCGAACGGGCACCGCAGGATGGCTTCGCTCGAATGCGCGTGGCCTGGATTCTGGCCCCCTACCTCATGGACGCCGCGCGACGCGAGGCGCGGCGCGCAGCCGAGCTAGCGCCGCAGAACGCCACACTGCAGCGCGAGCTGGGATCGCTGTTGTCCCAGAATGCCGCGGGCACCGACCTCGGCTACGGTTACGATCGTGTCGGAGCGCTGGCCGCGTACCGCAAAGCTTATCAGATGGCCCCCGAGGACCTCGAATCGCGCTTGCGCATCGCGGTTGTCCTCGAACACGACGATCACGGCAAGCGGTATGCAAGCCGGGATCTGGACGAAGCCATCCGCATCTATGATGCCATTCCGGAGAAGGAGCTGGCCGAGTTCTCCGAGGGCGCCTTCCGACACAACGCGCTCTATGCGCTCTTCTGGGCTAAACGTCACGAGGAGCTGAGCCAGCGCCTGTCGAAGCTGGGCGCGCAGAGCATCCCTGCAGACCTCGCGATCATGAACGCTGCGGCCCTGAGCGGCCCAGAAGCAGCAATCGCCGAGGCGAAGCGGCTGTCCTTGACGGGAAAGGAGCTGGCAGATGCTCTGGAAGCCGCGTCGGGGACCCTGGCATTGGCCCGCCGCTACGATGGCGCTGCGATGCTGGTCGAATCGGCTATCGCCAGCAGCGCGGACGCGACGCGCCTGCAGTCACGGGCCCGTGTGCTGCGCAAGCTGAAGAAGGTGGACGTCGCCAAGCTCCCGACAAACACACCGGCACAGGTCGTCACCAAGCTGATTGCCGCAGCCCTCAGCGACCACGACGAACTGGCTGAGGTCGGGCGACAGCTCCTCTCCCGGCGCGGGTTCTCGAGCAGCGGCAAATCGAGTGCACTCGACGAGTTCGAAGCCATGAGGGCCGCAGTGGGCACCAGCAGCGTCAGCGGTGAAATGACGGCAGACATCGGTGTGGCGGGGCTGGAGCTCCACAGCGAGGGTAGTGACGAGCTGGGCTACAGAGTGCGGACGAAGCTCGACTATGGCGCTGGAAAGCGCTTCAATGTGTATGTCGTCAGAGAGAGGAACGGCTACCGCGTCCGGGCGTTTGGCGACGACTTGGCCGAGCTCGGCGCAGAGGCGCTGCACGCGGCGAAAAGCGGCAACGCCAAGGCCGCACGCCGGTGGCTCGACTGGGCACGGGATTCGTTCCGCGCCGTGGGCGGCGAAGACCCGTTGAGGGTCGCGCCCTTTGCGCGCCTGTACTCGGCGGGCCAGGGAGACGTGATGCTCTCGGCGGCCGCGCTCGCCGCCACGTCCGTCAACGGCGAGCTAGCGGTACCGGTTCTCGAGAAGGCGCGGGCCGCCACCGATGATCCGAAACGGCGGCAGGTCCTGTCCCATGCCCTGGCGCTAGCCTACGCCACTCTGGGGCGCCCGGAGCAACAGTACGAGATCGCGCGCACCCTGCATGAGGATCTTCCCGAATCTGCCATAGCGCGTGACCTGACGCTGGGAGCTCTGTGGGAGCTCGGTCGATACGCGGAGTACCAGAAAAGAGTGCTCGCGCTGCTACGAGGGGCAGATAAGGATGAACGGACGGAGCTGTTGGCGCGCCAAGTAGCCGTTCATGAAGCGCAAGGTCAGATGAGGCGCGCGCGGCAGCTCAACGATCAGCTCATCAAGAGAGGCGAAGCGGACGGCACGCGCTTGAACAACCAAGCCTGGTTGGGCCTGTTCGTCGGAGCGGGCGAGCGAGACCTGGAACACGCACTTCGCGCTGCCGAGATGACCCGCGATGCAACGCGCCTGCATACCCTCGCGTGCCTCTACGCCGAACTAGGACGCGTGGACGAGGCGCGACGGACATTGACCGAACTCTGGCAGAAGCGCGAGTCCCCGGAACCGGCGGATATCGACTGGTTCGTGGTCGGGCGCATGGCAGAGCACTTCGGGCTTCGGGAGGCCGCGCGCCACGCCTATGCGAAGGTGCAGCGCCCAAGCAAACCGTGGCCGACCTCCACCTACGCGCTCGCCCGGAAACGCCTGAAGCGGCTCGGTACCTGAGAAGCTTCGGAGCGGCCGAGCCAGGGCCAACCGCCACTTCGATCCGTCCCGCGATCCGTGGTAGGTGCGCAGAGTAACCATGCCCGCTGCATCCCTCCGAGCCCATGCCACCTCACTTGCAACGCGCATCGCTGGTGGGCAAACGGCCACACCAGCGGAGCTCGTGGCCATCGCCACGTCCCCGGACGAGCATGTCGAGGACCTCACCGAGGGGATTGCCCTGCTGATGGACCGGGTTGCGCCAAAGGGGGTCCACCTGTGCAGCATCTCCAACATCAAATCTGGACACTGCACGGAAGACTGCAGCTTCTGCTCCCAGGCGCGCACGTCGCGCGCAGACATCCAGAGCTACCCGCTGCACTCGAGCGAGCGCATGACCGCGTTTCTGCGCAGCAGTAGCGAAGCTGTCATTCACCGTCTTTCGCTGGTGGCATCGGGGCGTCGAGCCTCAGTGAACGAGGTCAATCGGATTGCGGAAGCCCTGCGCGCCGCGGGAGAGGGAAGAGGCCGCTGCGCCTCGCTAGGGTTGCTCCGAGCCTCGGACTTCGATGTCCTCGCGGCGGCGGGGCTCTCGCGCTACCACTGCAACCTAGAGACTTCTCGGACCCACTTCGCGCAGGTCTGCAGCTCCCATACATACGACCAGAAGCTCGAGACGATTGCAGCCGCGCGAGACGCGGGTTTGTCCTTGTGCGTCGGCGGCCTCTTCGGAATGGGGGAAAGCGACGAGCAGGTCCTGGAGCTGGCGCTCCATCTGCGCGAAATCGCGCCGGCGGCGGTTCCTGTGAACTTTCGCGTTCCCATCGCCGGAGTGGCGCTACCGGCTTCGGTAGGTCTGACGCCAGAGCGCTGCCTGCGCATCATCGCCCTGCTCCGGTTTGCTCTACCCCACCAAGACATACTGGTTTGCGGCGGTCGCGAACAATGTCTCGGCGGCGCCCACCCACGAATCTTCGAGTTCGGCGCGAGCGGAATCATGACTGGCAACTACCTGACCACGGACGGGCGATCGCTGGAGGAGGATCTCGCCCTGCTCGATCGTCTGGGGCTCGTGGTGCGGAGCGGGGAGCACCCATCCCCAACTGCCGCGCGCTAGCCGATCAGAGAATCGCACGGAGAGACGATCTCGGTGCTAGCGTTCAGGTCGCGCTGCAGCTCGCGGCATGTAGGCAGAGGGTGAGCTCGGCTCCGTCGACCGTCTAGCGGGCAAATGGGGCTAGAGATCCGAGTGCCGGCGCCGCGAGGGCGTGCAAGGCAGGGCGGCACTTCAGCGAAACCAACCCCGACGCCAGAAGAATACCAGGAGCAAGGCGGCTACTGCCCCCATGAGTCCTAGGACCCCGGGGTACCCGTACGGCGATTCGAGCTCCGGCATGTTCCACTTCGATGCCGTCACATCGAAGTTCATCCCGTATACGCCAGCAATGAAGGACAGGGGAATGAAGATCGTCGAGATCAGCGTCAACACCTTGATGATCTCGTTCATGCGCTGCCCTTGGATCGAGAAGTGGATATCCATCAGCCCGGCAGCGACTTCTCGGTAGGAGTCCACCACGTCAGTCAGCTGTGCCGCGTGGTCCAGCGTGTCACGGAAGTAAATGCGAACGTCTTCCGCGACGAAGTCCCCAGCATCCCGGGTCAGCAATCGCAGGGTGTCACGGATCGGCAGTACCAGCCGGCCTAGAGCCAACAGATCGTGCTTGGCTTCGTTGATGCGCGCCGGGGCATCCGAGAGCTGCCCGAGCGTGACTTGCCGCTCCAGCGTCTCCAAGTGCTCACCAACCAAATCGAGTACGGGGAAGTACTGGTCCGTGACGGTGTCCACCAGAGCGTAAGCAAGATAGCTACTGCCGCGAGAACGGATCTCTCGGGTACCGGCTCGGATTCGCTCTCGAACAGGATCGAGACAATCACCCGGGCGGGCTCCCTGCATGGTCACGACGAATCGCTTGGCGACGAAGATGCTCAGTTGCTCGGTGATGACGCGACCATCGAAACTGGGCATCCGTATTACGATGAAGTCATGTTCAGGGTAGGCTTCGATCTTTGCGCGCTGGCGCGAGTGCACCGCATCCTCGAGGGCGAGCGGGTGGAGCCCGATGCGCTCGGATACCCTCCGCAGTGTCGACAGATTCCCCAAACCATCGATGTCGATCCACGTCGTGGATGCACTGGAGAGAATGCTCGGAAGCTCCGCGGGGTCCTCCACGACGCGTTCGACCAAGCCCTCCGGACCATAGGACATGACGCGAACGACCGTCTGCTGCTCACCGGGCTTGGCCCGCAGTGTTCCAGGAGCGGCGCCGGGAGCCACGCGGAGCTTCACGAGCTGCCGAATTGCCGCGATGCTCGTCGATATGGGGTTCTTGAGAGCCATGGTACAGCGAAGGCGCGCCGGTCGAAGCGCGTGTGCCTCTCGCGTATTTACTCGCGCTTTCGGGCGGCGCCAGCGGGACGCGTCCATGGTGCCGGGCGCAGCGCGTGCGAGCAGGATCACCCCGGTGCGGGGTCGACCGCAGCATCGGTTGCCTGGTAAAGCCCGTGTATGACAAGGCCCCTGTGCAAGAGAACTCGACAACTGAAGGAGGCACCCGACCGCTACCTGGCAAAAGTGGAGGAACCAAGACTCATTTGCACCCGCTGCGGCCGCCTGGCGAACCGGAAGAAGTACCTCTGCCAACCCGAGAAGCCCGGCAAGCTTCGTTCCTAGTGCCCATGCCGGCACAGTGCCGCACCACTCCATGGTCGCGGGCCGAACTCGGAGCGCCAGGCGGCGGCGCTTGCTTGGGTGGGAGTAAACGCTCAAAATGGCAGAACCACGTGGCCGCCGGAAGCTCCATACGCCGTTAGGTCTGGAGAGGTGACTGCAATGCGACGCAACGCTGGACGCCAGTTCATCGACCGCGGCACGACCGCACGGCGCTTGGCCCAACTCGTGGAGGCCGATCCGGAGCTGCGGGAGCCCGAAGCCTTCGCTGCGGCGTTCGAATATGTCACGGGGTTTCGCCCAGGGCGGGCATGGCTCCGTGAACTCGTTAGGGAAGTGGAACTGGAGCTCGAAAGACGCCGACGGGGCGAACCGCTACCGGCAGATGACCCCGCTGCTGCTCCAGGGGCGGGTTAGTCCGCGGCCGTCCCCTGGGGCGCCTGCGCCCGAAGTACGCCCGAACGAGACGCAGGATCGTCCCTGTAGAAGACTACCGAGAAGACTACGAATCCCATCCAGAGCGCCGCAAGGTGGTAGAGCATCAAACCTCCGCCATGGCGAGCGAAGAGTGCGCTCGAAATGGGCGGTCCGAGCAGCATTCCTGCAGCATAAAAGGCGTTATAGATGGAGTTCGCTCTGGCGTACTCAGCGTGGCTGACGACGACGCCTTGAAGGGCCAAGCTCAAGGGCGAAATGGTCGCGAGGCTCGCTCCAGCCACGAAGACAGCGACCGCCATCCACAAGAAAGACTCGAGATACACGAAGCCCAGGATCATCGACACGCCCACGGCAGCCAGCAGTCGCATGACGGCCAGGTGCCCCCGGCGGTCACCGATTCGGCCACCGAGATTCGAGAACAGGAGCATCCCCGCCGCGAAATAGGCCGGCATCAGGATGGTCTGCTCTGCCTGCACGCCTTTGCTCTCGATCAGGTAGAGCGGCAGGAAGAGAACCACGCTGGCTTGGAAGTAGCCGTAGGCGAAGGCCGCGTAGCAAGAGTTCTTGATTCGCCAGAGGATACGGCGGGCGGGCCCGGCGATCGAGGCCACCCCTCCGGGCGCGGGACACTCCGCAGCCGGTAACGAGCGCTCCAACTTGAGTCCCACGAAGACGCTCGCCCCGAGTGCAATCACCCCCGCAACGACGAACACGACAGCGTAGGGCGCAACGCTCGACAACCCTCGTGCGAAGATAGGGCCAACAACATATCCGACTGCGACCATGATCGCGTATAGGCTCGTAACGAACGCCTTGTCCTTTCGCCCCGCGCGCGACAGGAGTATAGTTTCCGAGCTAACCCACACCCCTACGGAGCACGCGCCGTCGAGCAAGCGCACCGCGGCGATCGCCGCGTAAGACTCCAGGAACGGAAAGGTGGCAACGGTGACCGCGTAGCCAGCCAAGGCAACGACGAGCGTGGTCTTGGCTGAGTAGCGTTCAATCAAGCTCCCCATGGGAAGGGAGAGCAGGACGATGCCCATGGCAAACCAGGCCGCTAGGGAACCAATGTCGTCCTTGCCAAAGCCTCGCTGGTCGAGGAAGACGGCGATGAGGGAGATCGCCATGCCGTAGGCGAGCCCCAGGGCGAACGTAGCCGCAAAGATGCGGAGAATATTGGGGTCCTGAATGCGTTCGCGAATTCCCATGTACTGCTGCCTGCGCCGCTCTTCAGCGCCGATGAGCCGCTTCCCATACCCCAACGACGCCTGGGCGCCAGCAGCTCCGCGCCGCAGGTTTCACGCGATCCGAAGCGCCAGCGCAGAAAATGCCAGTCGCGCAGTCATCGATGACCCCTGCTCAATCGAGCGACTGATGCGTCAGAAGGCCGACCCTTGCAGGATCCGGGTGCCAATGGCGCCCAACGTCTACTCGGTGCACGAGAGAGGACTTGAACCTCCACACCTTGCGGTACCGGAACCTAAATCCGGCGCGTCTGCCAGTTCCGCCACTCGTGCGCGACCCGACAGATACTCGATGGGTCGACGACCGTCCACCCCAACTGCGCAGCGCAGGCGACGCCTCTCGAAGCGTCCGCCGCCCCGTTGCGCCGACCGACCAAGACCGACAGAATCAGCTGTGCCTATTGGTCTTGAAGCCGCGGGGAGAGCCCCAGCGCGGTCTCACGTGCACCTTTAGAACATCTCGAAACAGTCCCAGGTGCGCGCAATGATCCAAGGGACCATTCCCCGCGTAGCCTCGGACGTGGAAGCGGCCCCTGGTATAGCGACGGATCAGTTCGAGGCCCATCGGCTCCCCGGCGCGCGGTCGTGCCATCCTCAACTTCCCGCCGACACGCTCCACGAGCAGCCCCGCCGTCTCGGTCGTCGAGGCGTATCCGGGAGGAATGATGGAAGAGTGGCTGACGAACATGGTGACCTCTCCGCGAGCAGCCCGCCGCGCCCAGTCGATGAACGGGGCGATCTGCTCGCCATTCAGAGAACGGCCACCGTACCCGCAGTGGAGCCCGTCTAGGAGAACGACGGTGTCCACCAGCCGCTTGCCAAGGGGCTGAGCGATGATCTGCTGAATAGCGCCATAGCCCGCACTCCAACCGCTGACACCAACGTGCCGAACGCGAGCGCGCGACCGCCCCGCGTGACGTGCGACCGCCTTCTCTATGCTCTCGATCAGGACCTCGAAGGTCCGCGGCGAGGCAAAGGCGTTGAAGTAGGCACCCGAACCAGTCCCCAGATCGATGCCCACGAGCACCGCACCGTCCATCACCCGCACCCATTCTTTGCGAGCCGGCTCATGGCCGTGGAAATGGATCATCAGGTCGAAGCGGCCAGCTCGCGTGAGCCCTCCGCGCTCCGGCGCGATCCACTGCCCCATGGCGATACCGCGCTGCCAGCGGGTGTAGACTCCAAATCCCGGATCGGGACTGTTGCAGGGATTGACCCCTCCCCGCTCGGATACGGATTTCTGCGTCTGTGTCCAGGCCGCTGGTTTCTCGGTGGAGCCAGCGCTGACGGCCCCCCCGGGGGTGGGGTCACCCCGCTCCCAGCCCTTGGGCGGTACGATGAGCCGCTGCCCCGACCGGATATGTGAAGAGGTTAGTTCGTTGCGGGCCTGCAGCGCGTCAACGGAAACACCGTAACGTTGCGCGATGCCCGACAGTGTCTGGCCCTGGGCGACCTCGTGGACCAGCTCCCGCGAAGCCGCGACGACAAGCGTCACGAGCATCAGCGTGCTCGCGACGACCAGCGGTGCCAACCACGGTGTCCTTCTAGAGTGCCACATGCCGTGCCAGACGTTGGCGCGATCACACCACGGTTGCAAGAATACGTACGACTTCCACTGAGCCTGAATGCTTTCGGCCCAAGACCAGAACCCTGATCCAGCAACGCCGGAGAGCCTCGTTCTCGCTGCGGGATCGCTCCGCCTGTGGCACGGCATGGCGTTGTCTGCGTCGAACCAGAAGCCGATGCAATCAGGTGCCCGCCGAAAAGGCCGTAGGCAACATTGCGGGGCCGGTACTCCACAACTATGGGGCAAGCTTCTCGACATGGGCTTCCGCAACTCCGATGAACCAGGCGAGAACTCCGTGGAGGAGCCCCAGGTTCACGCCAGCTTCAAAGCCACTCTCTCGGCGATGGGTTCGAAGGACGCCTCTGCCCTCCGCCAGCTCTGCGCGCGGGTGGGGTTTGGCCGAGGGCATCTCATCGAGGTCATCCTCGGCACGCCGCGGCGGGCGACCGGGCCCAGCCAGCCGCATGAACTCGTTGAGTATCTGCTGCAACAGCAGCTTGGCCCTCGAGTGGTGAACGCCTGGGTTGGGTCCATTGAATCGGCTCCCATGGGTGGCATGGGTGTCCTTAAGGTCCTGCAACCAGCTCCAAGCGGCGGCTTTATGACTCTCGACGGCGTCGCGGCGCGAATCGTCGCTGGCATACGGGCGCTGAGGGCTGGTCTTCCGGACTGTCCATGCCACGAGCGCTTCGGTAGCCAGCCATGGGTGATGTTCGAGCTCGATCCAACCCTGCAGGGCATCATCGAGGGAAGCGACGCCATCCCCCAACGCGACCTCGTCACCGCCACCACGTGGATGCCGGAGATGCTGCACAGTCTGCTGAGGGGAGATCCCTTCTATTCGGGCCGTTTTTCCCGACACCGTGAGCATTTCTGTTATGTCGAGCTCGACGACTCCCGCCGGAGCGAGCACGAGAGGCTCTCGAGGCGCCACCATCTCGAGGACTGCTTGAACGCTGCTCTTTCGTCCGCCAAACTGGGATGCGTCGTCGGCAGCGGCATCGGGCTGGCCCGCAGCTACATCGATCTGGCTATCATCGACCCTGCTCGAAGCGTGCGGCTGGTGGGGTCGGTGACCCGACAGGAATCGGCCGACCAAGCGTGCTTGCGACCTGCCGACTCCGAGCACGCCGCGGAGGCGATCCCGCTGACCCGGAGAAATCCAAGGACTGCCGACGGGAATGGTGCCTAGTCGGCAGCAAGGGGCAGCATCACTTGAATCCCGGCGCCGACGAGGATGGCCGGTCGTCCCCATGCAGCCACCTGTTTGTCCGCGAACCTGACGGGGATCCCCTTCAAGGCATACGCCCCGCAGAAGTCGGCAGTCATCTTGAAGGTCTTGGACAGAGGCAATCCTAACCCCGCGCGGAGAATGGGTGCCGCCACCCAAACGTGTTCGCGCTGGCTCGCGTATGCGCTCGTCGCGGTACCAGAAGCCTCGACGCGGATGGCCGCCAAACCGATGCCGAGCAGCGGGGAGAACCCTCCTGCGGCTGGGTTCCACAGAGCACTCAACGCAAACCACTTGCTGCTGAACTCGGCAGAGCCGAACTGTTCGTCTTCAATCACCGCCGGAGCTATCGGGAATGCGGTGAGAAGCTCGCCAGAAAAGGGACCGGCGACAGCCGCCCTGGCTAGGATCTGCCCGTGGATGGAACGTGGCAGTCCACCGATTCCGAGATCGACCGCCGGCTCGAGCGTGAGCTTCAGCACTGGGCTGGGACGAACCGAGGGGACGCTCTCACGCCGGTTCTGCCGGGCGGTAAGCTTTGATTTGCGTCCCTGGATTGGAGGGCGTTCCCGTGCATGGATTTCGGGCGAGCGCTCCTCCGTGCTCCCGCGCCCGGGCGACTCCGGAGCAGGAACCATGCGCTGCACGACATCTGGTGGAGGCACATCGCCATGCAGCCGCTGGGTTGCAGCCACTTCGAGCAGACTCGCGCGCAGCAACTCGACGGCCCCGAGCGCAATCGCGTCATCAAAGCTCGCACTCTCGTCGCTGCCCCTCAGGATTTCCCGCACGACGGTCTTCCCGGTGACCCGATCAGCGACCCATACCTCTACCTCCGCAGCGATGGGCACGACGCGAATGGCGGCGAACGCTCCGGCGCGGCGAGCCAATCGCTCGAGGCCGGCCCTGCCAATGGGTCCTGAAGGGTCCTCTGGCTCCACCACCTCCACCTCGACACCGAGATCCAGCAGCTCGGCCTCGAGACGACGAGTCGAGCTAGCATCCGGATCGGACGTCACGAGCACGACACGTGCGGGCTGAACCGCGTACGCGCCCGAGGCCAGGCACATCGCCCAGAGCAGCGTTACCCGAACGAGCCACCGCCGTGGGGCGCATAACCGCTTTGGTACTCCCGAACTCACTGTTTGCCGAGCACGCTGCGGGCAAACGCCGCGTGCGGGCCCGCAGGATACCGCGCCAAGTAGCGGCGCGCAGCATCCTGTGCAGCAGTGAACTGCCCCGCTCGGTGAAGCGACTCAATCAGCCGCCCGGATGCCTCCCGCGCCAGCAGCCCCGTAGGCTGTTCCCTCAAGTAGCTGCTGAACCATTTTGCAGCTTCCCCGGGTGCAGCCGCACGGCCAAGCAGGAACGCCGCGGTTGCAGCCTGATGGCTAGCCGGCGCCTTTGCTCGGACCTGGAGCAACGCACGCTTCGCCAAACCCGCTCGTCCTGCCAGCCGGGACGCTCGCGCCAGACTCATCAGGTCCATCACGCTCCCCTGGCCAAGCAACATCTCGACCCCAAACTCCTCTGCGGCATGCAGGGCCTCCCGGTAGCGGCCCTCTCGCTCGAGACGGCGCCAGGTGGGGAGATCCGGCTCAGGAACGACAGCTCGCTGTGCCTGCTGCGTCGCATGCGGCTCCCCGCCTTGGCCCTCGTCGGCCAGCGGCAATGCCTCCACGTCAACTGCCTCGGCCTCATCCTCCTGGGCGTCGGGATCATGCCGAGTGTCGGAACCAGCGTCGACACGCGTCACCTCGAGGCGCTGTTCTCCTATCACGACGCGGCACTGCTGCCCCGCCAATACACTGCGCCCGGTCTCAAGCAGGGGACCAGTCACGTACACGCTGCCGGAGCTCACCGAGACGTCGAACTCCTGCGTGCCGGGATCCCACCGCACCGCAAGCTCAGTACCCGTGACCTTCACCTGAAAGGGCCCCGCTACGAATGCCCACCGGGTATCCGCGCGGTGCACGATGTTCGCCGATACGGTCCCACGCTCCAACACCATTCGTGCCCCGCGCGGGTCCACGCTCGCCACGTGCACCCGAGAGCGCTCTTGAACGACGACCTCGCTGCCTTCTCCGAAGTGCATCGGCAGCTGCTCTTTGGCGCGGGTCTCGAGCCATGCACCCGGTGCCAACTCGGACGAGGGTCGCGACTCCGCGAACCCCCACCACCAACCGCCCAGGCCGACCGCCACCAGCAGTACCGCGGCAGCGGCAAGCGACAAGTACTGCCTCGATGCTGCACGCGCGGGTACCGCTCCCGCATGCCTGCGCGAGAACGCCTCCACCCAGCGCACCCGGGAAGCCTCCTCGTCGAAAGCGGGTGCTCTCGAGGTGAACTGCGTCCAGCTCGCCATGAGAACCTGTAAAGGATTACTGCTCACCGCGCCGCCCTCCCAACCGCCAGCGAAGGGAAGCCTCGCCCTTGGCGCGTTCAGCGAACCGAGCCTCCGCACGTGCAAGCCGGCGCTTGATGGTCGACGCGCTGCTACCACAGGCCTCCGCTGTTTCGGCAATCGTCATGTGTTCTGCGTGACGCAGAACTAGCGCCAACCGCTCCTCGACCGGGAGCTTTTCCAGTATGCGGTGCACGGCGGTCATAGACTCGCGAACGGCAGGCTCCACATCTAGGTGGCTCAGCTCCGGCACCTCGTCGGCCGGCATGAAGACGAGCCAGCGGCGCCGCGCGCGACGCTGCAAACGGGTCCGCGCTGTTCGAACGGTGACTCCAAGCAACCAGCTCTCCAGAGCCTCCGGATCCTTGAGACGGGGCAACGCCTCCAAGGCCCTGACGAACGTGTCATGTACCGCGTCCTCGAGCTCCGGATCCGCGCCCAGGATCCTGTAAAGGAGCCCGTGGATGCGCCGGGAGAAGCGGCGATGCAGCACTTCCGCCGCACCGGGGTGCCCACGCAGCAACCCAGCCACGAGAGCAACGTCATCGCCCTGGAACGGCAAAGCTCGAACTTGACCGGGCAGCCTATGATCGGCGCTCGGGTATGCAGGCGAAGGCACCAAAGCAAGCTCCACGTGGGTGAGTCACGCGAGACAGGTAAATTGGGTCAGACAAGTTGAGAGGGGGCGCCCCAAGCTTACGCTTTTCTCAGCAGACGCCAGCGTTGGCGGGGGCGCGCATCTGCAGATCCTTTCGGACTATCAGCCGGCTCGATTAGAACTGGTCAACTACGCGGCTTCCAACAACCACAGGCCGACGTGCGATCATGGCAGGGCCAAGGACGCTCGGCAGCCACGCGGACAACGCTGGAGTTCGGTGACCCTATCTGGCGCTGCTAGATTTATTCAGCGTCAGCGCTGGCGACCAAAGGAGAAAAAATGTGGTCCATTCCTCCGCGCTGCTGTGACCAACACAGTAGCGGCGCCGACACGGGTGCCGCAACCGAGCATGCCTTTATGCGCCAGTCCCCCTTGCTTAGCTTATGCCTTGGCGGCTTGCTCGGAGTCGCCTTTGCCAGCTGCGGCGGCAATGGAGTCCAACCAATTGGAGAAGCCAGCAACAGAGCCTCCGGGGCAACCGACGACCCAACGTCCGCCGGTGGAAACCCTGACCCTGATGGCTCCCGAGAAGCTGGGGGGCATGGGGGCGCAGCCTCCGGCGGCAGAACCGAGGCTCAAGGAGGGGTCCTCGACGGAGATTACGGTGGCTCCGCAGGTGACATGGTCCCCGGCAACGGAGGAACGCCATCCAGCGGCGGCACTGGGGGGGCGGCGGGCAACAGCGGCCATGCGGGCTCACCGGACGTCGTGGGCGTGTGCTCTATCGCGGCCGACCCGGACGGCTGGGTCCGCGCCGATTCCAACGACTGCGGCGTGCGAGGTCCCTGGTACTCATACAGCGATTGCACCACGTCACCCGAGAACTGCACCGAGAACCTCACTCCGGCGGAGGACGAGCCATTCGCGCCGGATGGTGGCCGTATGTGCACCGGTGGCACCACGACCCCCATCAGCAACGCAGAGGACTTCGACGTCATATGGGGGGCTGGAATCGGGCTAAGCCTGAATCAAGCAGCGAGTGATGCCCCGCGGGGCACCATTGGCGAGCTCCCCCAAACCCTAATAGGCTTCAGTTTCTCGGTGGTTGGCACCACGGTTCCAGCCGAGCTTCGAATACTCTTCCCCACTCCAATCACGGAGCGCATCGAACACTTCGAGACAATCACGTCGGGCGCTGGAGTGTACGAGGTCACGTTCGATGGACTTGCTCAGGGCGACTGGGTTACCAGCCCCACGCAACTAGACTCCACCGAGGTCACCGCCATTCAGTTCCATGTTCCCGCGAAGACGGACGAAGCGGTCCCGTTCGACTACTGCATCGAGAACTTGCACGCACTCTACTAGTTTCCTGCCTAATCCCCGGCCAGCTGCATGATGGCTGGTCTTGAAAAGCTTCGCTTAGTCGTTCCAACCTCACACTGGCACGGCTTCGGTTTCTCGCTCAGTGTCCGCATTCCTCATCGTGCGGTCATCACTCATCCTCCTCGCTTGACTTAGCTCATCCACTTATTTCCGCTCCTTCGAACCACGGGCGCGGAGCTGATCTCCCCGGCTCAGCTCCGCGCCCATCTTTTTGCTGGTGGTGCGTCAACCTCCTTCGGCTCTCGTCGAGACCCTGCCGCTGTTGATCCCGAGCAGCTGCTGCCGTCATCGCACCACGCTGAGTGACGGGCCGCCCTCCCCGTCCCAACGCCACGTCCGGCGACTCGCGTTGGGACGGCAGCATGTGGTGCGTCTGACGACCTGAGCGAGCTCGTGCAGAGTTCCGGGGTGAAACGCGGCCACGGGATGAAGTGCGCCGTGGGGCGGGCAATGCAGCGGTGCGACGTTTCACCTTGAACAATGGTAAACCATGGTTCACTATTAGCCCGTGGTTCGACGGGCTTGTTCAACAGCTGAAGCTCACGGCGCTATCCAATGCTTGATGCGCTTGTCGGAGGTCGTTCAGCAGCGTCGGCGGCAGCTGGCACAGGCTGTCGGCCTCACGGAGCATCAGTGGTCGGTGTTGGAGCAAATTGCCGAAGAGCATTTCATGCCCAGCATGTTCGCAAGGTCGCGTCACAGTTCGGCGGCAGCGGTCAGCAAGACGCTCCGGCAGCTCATCGACAAGGGGCTGGTCCGTCCGCACATCAATCCGGCTGATGGCCGGCAGCGCAACTACAAGCTCACCGAACACGGTAGCAGCTCGTTGGCCTCGCTCCGAACAAGCAGGGAGCGCGCCATCGAGGACGTATGGCTCCACTTGGACGGTGCGGACGTGCGCGCCTTCACGGAGTTTGGAACCGATCTGGCTCAGCGATTGGAACAGTACGCGCAACAAGCGCGGAAGGAGTAGATGGCGAAATGGGAAAGACGCTTTACGAGAAGGTGTTCGAGCGTCACACGGTTGGCCAATTGCCATCCGGACAGTACCAGCTCTTCATGGGCTTGCACTTGGTCCACGAGGTAACATCCCCGCAGGCGTTCAGCATGCTGCGGGAACGCGGCCTCCGAGTGCTGTATCCGGATCGGACCTTTGCGACCGTCGATCATATCATTCCGACCTCGAGCCAGCTGCGCCCGTTTCAGGACGCCCTGGCAGAGCAGATGATGGTCGCCTTGGAGAACAACGTGACAGAGAATGGAATTCGCTACTTCGCTCCTGAGAGCGGCGAGCAGGGAATCGTTCATGTCATCGGCCCCGAGAACGGCCTCACGCAGCCGGGCATGACGATCTGCTGTGGAGACTCGCACACCTCGACCCATGGCGCGTTTGGAGCCATCGCGTTCGGGATCGGCACTTCTCAGGTGCGAGACGTGTTGGCGACACAGACGCTCGCCATGGGGAAGCTGAAAGTGCGACGCATCGAGGTGAACGGAACGTTGAAGCCCGGCGTCTATGCGAAGGACGTGGCGCTCTACACAATCCAGAAGCTGGGCGTCAAGGGAGGTGTCGGGTTCGCCTATGAGTATGCAGGGAGCGTCTTCGATGCGATGACGATGGAGGAGCGGATGACGGTCTGCAACATGAGCATCGAGGGAGGCGCCCGCTGCGGATACGTCAATCCGGATGAGACGACCTACGCCTACCTCAAGGGAAGAAAGCACTCTCCGTCAGGAAAGGCTTGGGATGCTGCCGTCGAGTACTGGGAGTCAGTGCGCAGCGACCCGGATGCCCGCTACGATGACGTGGTACGCTTCGACGGCGAAGAGATCGAGCCCATGGTCACGTGGGGCATTACTCCGGGGCAGTCCACCAGCGTCTCGGATCGTATCCCAACCATCGAGGATTTCCCGAAGGACGAGCAGGAAAGCGTCACGGAAGCGTACTCCTACATGGGCATCCCAGCTGGCGCACCCATTGCGGGAACGAAGATTGACGTCGCGTTCATAGGGTCCTGTACGAATGGCCGCTATAGCGACTTCGAGCAGGTGGCGCGGTTACTCGACGGTAAGGGGTTCAAGGTGGCGCCCGGAGTCAAGGCATTGGCAGTGCCAGGGTCCCAGAAGGTGCGCGAGCAGATGATCGCCAGCGGACTCGACAAGATTTTCATCGAGGCAGGCTTCGAGTTCCGCGAGGCAGGCTGCTCGATGTGCCTTGCCATGAATCCCGATAAGCTCCAGGGCCGCCAGATCTCCGCATCGTCCAGCAATAGGAACTTCAAGGGACGGCAGGGTTCGCCCACCGGCCGCACGTTGCTCATGAGCCCAGTCATGGTTGCCGCGGCTGCGATATCCGGCGAAGTCGCGGACGCCCGCAAGCTCTTTTTCCTCGAGAATGACGTCTCCTCTGGATGAGCGGGCGCGGCTTCCCGCAGCGCCAATACCAAGGCCATCACCACACACTGCGCGCCTCGTGCCAGTAGGACCGCAATCGTCGAGATAGTCAGCACTTCCGCCCCCGATTCAGTCACTGAGAACCCCAGAGCAGCATGATGAACGAACAGGACTCAACACGCATCTCCATCACCGGCCCCGCGGTGCCGGTTCGTGGGAACGATATCGATACGGATCGCATCATCCCCGCTCGCTACCTGCGTACGGTAGTGTTCGAGGGGCTGGGCGACCATGCATTCGAGGACGATCGGTTGCAACTCAGCGCCCAGGGCAAGACACATCCCTTCGACGATCCCAAGTTCGAGTCAGCAACGATCCTGCTAGCCAATAAGAACTTCGGGTGCGGTTCGTCACGGGAGCATGCGCCCCAAGCCATCATGCGCTGGGGGCGCGGTATTCGCGCCATCGTAGGCGAGAGCTTCGCCGAGATCTTCTTCGGCAACTGCGTTGCCCTTGGCATCCCTTGCGCGACCGTGAGCGAGGAAGACGCGGAGCGTTTGATGCAGCTGGTGGAGCGAGCGCCGAGCACCTCTATCACCGTGGACCTCGAGCAGCTCGAGGTGTCCGGAGGGGGGCTTCGGGCTGCCTTCTCGATGCCAGAAGGCGTTCGTAGGCAGTTCCTCGAGGGACGCTGGGATAGCACAGGGGAACTACTTGCTGCTCGGGATGCCATCGCGCAGACCGCCGCGCGATTGCCCTACCTCTCCGGCTTCACCCGCTAGGGGAAGCACCACGTCACGTGATCGGGGCCCGCGGGCGACGGGCCCTGTTCCGATGGTGGAGCAGGGCCCACGCTCACCCGGATCTGACACGTCGCCACTGATGCATCATGATGCTGCGCGCGACCGAAGCGGGTAGCATCGAGACCAAACCCGCGACCACGCGGTTGGCGGCACCAACGACGTGGACCGTCTTGCCGGACATCACCGCATCGTATCCTTGCACGGCGACTTCCCGTGCATCGCTCCAAAGGAACCTCGGGAGCCGGCTCACCTGCGCGCGATTCCCCAGAACGTCATGGAACTCGGTGTACGTGAAACCTGGACAGAGGGCGGTCACGTAAACACCGTCCCCTACGTGTTCTTGGGCCAGTGCTTCGCTGAAGCGAATGACGAAGGCCTTCGCTGGCGAGTAGAGGGTGTGGCGAGCGGATGGCGGAACGAGACCAGCGAGGGATGCAACGTTGATGATTCGCCCATAGCCACGTTCCACCATTCCTGCCTCGAAGATGTGGGTGAGCTCGAGCACGGACGTCATGAGCACTCGGACGAAATCCGCGTGCTCATGCCATGGGCGGCTTCGATAGGTGCCTTGCACGCCGTAACCAGCGTTGTTGACCAGAGCATCGATCTGCAGCCCAGCATCGCGAATGTGATCCCGCAGCCGCCCCGGCGCATCGGGGTCTGCGAGGTCTTCCGGTAACACCAAGGAATCGGCCCCGTGGCTTCGCTCCAACTCGGCCGCGAGCTCATCGAGGCGGTCACGCCGCCTGGCTGTCAACACGAGGTTGAAGCCGCGCTCGGCAAAGATGCGCGCGAACTCGGCGCCAATCCCAGCCGACGCTCCCGTAACCAGTGCCGTTCTACGATCCCTCATGGCTCAATGCTTGCCGGATGTTGGGAGGATTGATCAAGCCTCGACCACCCAAGCCGCTGCCAGCGGCCGCATTTGTTTCCCGACGGCGCCCAAGCTCGCTATCATGGCCCCATGGCCGACGACGACCCGACAGTACAGGTTAGCCACACGCTCCTGCCCGCGCGTGATCAGGGAAATGTGCAAACCACCCTCGTCTGCCTTGTCGGCCCTCAAGCAGGGCGAGTCTACACGTTGTCGCCGGGCACCAACGTGATTGGCCGAGCCCTGGACGCAGACATCTGCATCAATGCCACAGGCGTCTCGCGCCGCCACGCTTGCATTACCGTGAGCAACACGTCATCGAAACTCAACGATCTCGGCTCCACGAATGGTACGATCTACCACGGCGCGCTGCTCCAGGGGGTCGCGGAGCTCAAGGACGGCGACCGGATTGGGCTCGGCGCAGAGACCGTTCTTCAGTTCCGTATCGAAGACCAGATCGAGCGCCACATGCGGGACAAGCTCTATGAGCTGGCCACTCGGGACCCGCTGACGAACATTCACAACCGGCGTTACTTCGACGAACGGCTCGACTCGGAGTGGCCGTGGGCTCGGCGTCACTCTCGGGCATGCGCGTTACTATGGCTCGATCTAGACCACTTCAAGGCCGTGAACGACCGCCTGGGACACCTGGCGGGCGACGCGGCGCTGGAACAGCTCGCGGAGCGGCTATCGCGGGTGCTTCGACGCGAGGACCTTCTGGCTCGAGTTGGAGGCGAGGAGTTCGCGGTGCTGTGCCGTGCCACTGATGCGGTCGACGCGGTACACTTGGCCGAGCGTTTGCGACGCGCCGTCGAATCCGAGCGTTTCGTGTGGCGTGCAGAACGGTTCACCATGACCATATCCATGGGCGTCGCTACTTCGTGCGAGAGTGGCATCGAGAGCGTCAAGGAACTGATAGAACGCGCAGACCAGCGGCTCTATGTAGCCAAGCGCGCAGGGCGCAATCGAGTCGTTGGTCCCACGCTGCCGCGCGACCTCGGTGACACCCAGTCTGGTTGATTCCTGCGGTGCCTTCCAAGGGAACCAGAACGTCAGCCTTCGAAGACGACGCAGCCTCCTGTCGCTTCACCCCTTGGTTTGCCGTATGGGACTCCATCGTCCACGGGCACGACGAGCAGCCGCTTTCCGGGCGGCGGCCTGGGCACAATGGCTCCGGTGGTGATAGGCCTGCCGAAGCGGGCAGCCTCGATCACGACAATCACGTCCTCGTTGGAGGTCCGGTATCCCCAGTAGGACGCCCCTAAGCTGCCCTCCGGCTCATCGTCGCAAACCACGCCCTCAGAGCTGAGCGCGATCACGAGCTGCGTCGCGGGGTCGATCGTCGGAGTGACCGATTGCCACGCAAAAGCACGCGAGTTCGGGACGCCCACGGCGACGGCGAGGCATTCACAAACGGCCTCCACGCTGGTAGCCAGGCGGAGGTCGTGACGAGCCCCAAAGAGTGCAGGCTCCACCGCAGGCCCGCGAGGGGTGCCATCGAGGACCTCCAGTTCCATGGCCCGCTCGGTCGCCTTGCCTTCCGGATGGGTCATGATGTCCTGAGACTCGCTCGCGTTCAGACTCGCGTCCGCGCTGACGCTGGCCTGGCAAGCGGTCGACGCGCAGAAGGCGACCGGGGCAAGCAAGGTTCGAGACCGGCTTTGATTCACGGGATTCAGAATCGCACTGAAGCGTACCTACAGGCAAATTTGGCACGAAGCGCGCGAGAACTGCCGCAATTGTGAAGACTCGCGCCTCCTCGGAGCCTCGTGTAGGGTGCGTCGGTGGATGTGGATGCACTCAAGGCGCACCTGGCCAAGTCGCCAACCGTGCGAGCCCAGGGGCGTGTCATTGGAGTCACGGGCTTGGCGGTCCGGTTGACCCTGCCGAGCGCGCGCATTGGGGATATGGTCCGTCTGATGAGACAGGGCGATCCCCTGCTTGCTGAAGTCGTAGGGTTCGATGCGGGGGAGGCCGTCGCAATCCCTCTGGGAGAGCTGACCGGCCTCGCCCTCGATGATGCGGTGGTCTCCACCGGGGCGCCACTGACGGTCCGCGTCGGCCCCGCCCTCCTGGGCAGGGTGCTCGGTGGCCTGGGTGAACCCCTAGACGGACGCCCACTGCCCTCGGGACTGCGTCGACTGCCCGTCCAGCGCCCAGCGCCGCCAGCCTTGAAGCGCAGACCCATCGTGCGTCCAACGAAGACGGGTCTGCGGGTAATCGACGGTCTGCTGACCATCGGTGAGGGTCAACGCCTGGGACTCTTCGCCGGTTCGGGAGTGGGAAAGAGTACCCTGCTTGGGTCCATCGCGCGGGGCACAAGCGCCGACGCGGTCGTCGTCGCGCTGGTGGGTGAGCGAGGGAGAGAGGTTGCCGAATTCCTCGATACATCGCTGGGGGAAGCTGGCAGGGAGCGAGCGGTCGTCGTGGTGGCGACGAGCGATGCACCCGCCATCGAGAGGGTGCGCGCCGCACAGGTTGCGACGACGCTCGCGGAATCGCTCCGCGACGAAGGGGCCAACGTTCTATTGCTTGTCGATTCGATAACGCGATTCGCTCGCGCAGCCCGGGAGGTTGGGCTCGCCGCAGGAGAGCCCCCGACGCGCCGTGGTTATCCGCCCAGCGTTTTCGCCGCGTTGCCGCGGCTGCTAGAGCGCGCCGGCCAGGCAGAACAGGGGAGCATCACGGGCATCTATACGGTGCTCGTCGAAGGCGACGACCTCGAAGAGCCCGTGGCTGACGAGGTTCGAGGCATCTTGGATGGGCACTTGCTCCTAAGTCGCCAATTGGCAGCGCGGGGTCACTACCCTGCGATCGACGTGCCCGGATCCATCTCCCGCGCCATGCCGCGCATCGTCACCCCTCCGCACCTTGCTGATGCGAGAGCCGTGCAACGACTCCTTGCCGCCTACGAGGCGAAGCGCGACTTGCTCGCCCTCGGTGCTTATGCCCAGGGCAGCGACCCGGTGATGGACCGCGCTATCGAGGCGCGCCCTGCTCTCGATGCATTTCTGGCGCAGGCCCCCGAAGCAGCGTCAGGGTTCGACGCGACGGTCGATGCCCTTCGCGACCTCGCACGACGCTTCGGCCCACACGATGGATAACGGGGCTGCCCAAGGAGAGCGCCAAACCCCGCCGGATCATGCGGTGGCGCGACGCTCGGCTTGTGCCTCCAGCTCATTGTCCAGCTCCTCGAGGAGCTTGCGCGCCCGCTTGGATAGCCGCTTCGGCACCTGGACCGTTACGACGATGTGCAGGTCACCGCGGCCCGTCCTATCGAGCCGGGGGAAACCACGACCAGACACCGTGACCACGGACCCCGCCTGTGTACCTGCCCGGATTTCTGCCTCGACGACCGCGCCATCGGGCAGCTCCACCCTCATCGTGCCACCGAGTGCTGCCGCGGCAAAGGACACCCCATGCCTCAGTACCAGGTCGTAACCTTCCCTGGTGAACACCTCATCCGACGCGACCTCGACATCGACGTAGAGATCGCCCGCGACTCCGCCCTCAGGGCCCGGCATTCCGTGCTGCGGCACCCGCAACCTTTGTCCGGTGTCGATACCCGCCGGGAAGTTCACCACGACCTTGTGGGTACGGTCGACCGCCCCCCTGCCCTGGCAATCCTCGCAGAACTCGACAATGCGTTTCCCGACGCCGCGACAGACGGGACAAGTGGTGCTGAACATGATGAAGCCACGCTGCGTAGCCACCTGCCCAGCGCCCCCGCAATGCTGGCAGCGCTCGGGTTCCGTTCCTGGCGCAGCACCTGACCCACCACAGGTCCCACAGGGAGCGTGGCCGCTGACCGAGATCTCCTTCTTGGTGCCGACGTAGGCCTCTGCGAAGGCCAATGTCGCGTTCACACCGACGTCTTGCCCCCTCGGAGGGCCGCGGCGCCGGCTGGACTGGCCGCCAAAGCCACCAAAGAAGTCGGAGAACATGTCCTGGAACTGGCTCAGAATGTCTGCCATGCCGGCATTCGAGAAATCGAATCCGCCGCGCCCAGACAAGCCCTCGTGACCGAAACGGTCATAGATCGACCGCTTCTCTTCCTCCGAAAGGACGCTGTAGGCCTCGGTCGCTTCCTTGAAACGCGCCTCGGCCTCTGGGTTGCCCTGATTGCGGTCAGGGTGGTGCTTCAAGGCTGCTTGCCGGTACGCACGCCGAATGTCGTCTGCGGAAGCATCCTTCGCGACACCCAGAATTTCGTAGTAGTCGCGCTTCTCGGTCATGTCTGCTAACGCGCTCCCATGGGGACAAAAGGCGGCGCTCAAACTAAGACTTGCTCGCCGTCTGTCAACTTCCTTTAGGAGGGCGAGCGGGACTCGAGCTGCTCGATGACAGCCGCCTGGCGAAGGACCTCCCCGCGGGCCTGCTCTAGCGCCTTCTCCAGTTCGAGGCACCCAGCAACCGCAACCTTGGCCGACTCGAGCTCCGCCTGCAGCTTGTCGACGGCCCAGCGAGCCATTTGCAATTCGGCCACCAGCTCGGCCTCCCGCCCCGGATCGGTGGAATCCCCTGGAGAACCTCCGCGGGGGGATTCCGGCTGCGCCAGGGCAGCGGCTTCGGGCGCGGGGCCCACGCCGAATGGTCTAACCTGCTGCTCACCGAGACGGGCTTCCACCCACGGCTCGCCGCACCCATCACCCTGCCGCGTCTCCCTCGTCCAAGCGTCAGCACCCGCCTCTTCGAGAGGGACGCTCCACCCGGGCGAATCAGTGGCTGGAGAAGAAACAACCTTTAGTTCGTCCAGCTCCAACAACAGCTCGCGTGCAAAGCGCTCCGCCTCGCGCATGTCGGCCTCCAGCGTTCGCACATGCTGCCCGCGCTCGACGAGCTGTTCCTCCAAGCGGCCCAGCTCCGCGGATAGCTCGCTTGCGGACTCCGCAGCCGCATTTCGCAAGCGCTCCTCCAGCTCTCGCACGCGAGCATCCAGCGCCGCTTGCTCTTCGCGGAGCACCACGGCCTCTTCCTTGCTGCTAGCCGCCACCCCCCGGGCGGCGCCGAGCGCGGCCTCCAGCTCCCGGAGCTTCTGCGCCGCCTCGTTTCGGGCCTGTTCCGCTGCTTGACGGTGCTGCTCGCTCGATTCTCTAGCACGTTCGAGATCACGAATCCGGGAGGCCGCCACGCTGAGCCTGCTCTCGAGCTGAGCCACCAGCTGCTGCGCGTCCCGCTCTAAGCCTTCATCGTCCGCTTCCAGCTCAGCCTCTTGCGAACCATCGAGAGTTCTGGCCGCTAGCTCCAGCAGGCGCTCCAGCTCCTGATTGACCACGTCGAGACGCTCTTGCACCTCGTCAGCTCGCATGTCCGCGGTCTCTGCGCGCCCCTCGAGCGCCGCCAACCACTTTTCACGTTTCTCTAGCTCCCGCTCGAGCTCTTTGACGCGATCGGCCCAACGGGGCTCCCGGGCTCGAGCCCGCTCTGCCTCCTGCATGCGAATGCAGAGCGCCTCTGCCTCAGCCAAGCGCTCCAATGCTGCACTCTCGGCGGCGCGGGCGGCGCCAATCTCTCGCAAGTGACCAGCGCGGTCACCGCGAGCCACCAGCTCTGCTGGCAGCTGAACGACCTGGAAGCCTTCGAGCATCTCGACGCGTGAACCAGCCACCGCGAGGAACCACTCCGGTTCCTCGGCGCCGCCGGGAAGGTAGGCATTGTCCAGCGATGGCTCGACCTCTCCTTCCAGTCCAAATGCCGCCATGGAGTAGCCGACGAACGGCATCTGTCCGAACATGCGGACCTCATCGAACTGCGAGCTGACGAGATCGAAGAGCTGGTAGTAGTCGATGGAACTGCCGTCCCGACGCGCGCCGAGCAATCGGGAAGCCGCGGAGGGATTCGGAGCCGCGACGGCCGCTACCGCGTGCAGGGCGAGCGCTCGAGACAATTGTCTCAATGCAAGCGCGGGAGGCAGCGCGGTAAGGGCCGCCATGTCCTCGATGATGCCAACGTCGAATGCGCCTTCGCGCACCGAGAGCCCACTCTCCGCGAGCGGCGCGAAGCTCACGGACTGCGAGGTATTCCGGGCGGCAGCCGTTGCGACTCGCACCGTGTCAGGATCGCAGACGTGGACGAGGCGCGCACCTCGGTCCAGAAGGTTCTCGCAGAGCCGCGAGGTCGCTTCGCCAAAGACGATGACGCGGCGGCCCTCCACGACGGGTTCCAGGAAGGCGGCGAGCACACTACTAGGGCGGAGCAGCGGGGTGTCCGGCATTTGGGGTCGCAGGTTAGCTAAGAAAGCTGCCTGGTTCTAGGGCTCGAGGCCTTAGCGCTCCTCGGGACCACCTGCGAGGGCGAAGCCGAGGCATCGACGCCCTCCACCGGCCCGCGAGCTAAACGACAGCCCCGCGTGCCGGTCCGGCTCGGAGCCTCACACCCCTTCACAGGGTCCGGGGCGACCGCCTCATCAAGGTTGGCGGCAGGGCGCGGGGACTCTGCAGGGCTTTCCGCATTGGAGCGCCATGGCGTAGCGCTCGACTTGGAGCTGGCTGTCGCGGCCCACTCCCGTATCGGCCAAGCACAGCATGATGGCATCGGCTGTCACCAAGCTCTGCGAAGGCTCGATACACAATTGGTTCACACAGGCAGCATGCTCGAGACCGATGGCGGGTGGACAGTCAGTGTCGCCGGAGCAGGTCAGGACACGACACTCTCTTGGATCCGGTGGATCCGGCATGTTCTTTGCGGGACAAATAGCGATGAACCGTCCAGGGGCGTACAGTTGCAGGGCACCTTTCCCATCAGCCGGCCCTATCACTGAACAGGGCGTCTGCGCCGCGCACCGCGCCTGGAACGTGCGGCCCTCGGTGTCCCGGAGCGTCCGAAGCGGCTCCGCTTGGCAGCAGACGAGCGCCAACGCAATCACCCCTGCAACCCTCGCCCGTCCGCTTCGGGTACGATCCATGGAGAGTATTGTACGTGAATCGCGAGGAAGAAGCGCTGACTCGCGGGCAGCCGCCGCCCTCGCCCAAACCAAATGGCCGCCCGGAACCCGGGAACACTCCAGCTCCGCACAACCCCACGCCCGACGACGACTCGCGAGGTCGCAGTGTCCGAGGCCGCAGGGCTGCGCTAAGGCCACACTCATGGCGGTCTTCACGCGGACTCTTGTCGTCGACGGCATTACCCCAGTTTCGGCCTATGCCCACCTACGGACCCGCGCTGGCGAGGGCTCCTTCCTTCTTGAAAGCGTCATCCCCGGGGAGCGTTGGGGACGCTACTCAGTGCTCGGCTATCGCCCGCAGACTCAGGTCATCATCCACGGGGAACCAGGCCAGGATCCCTTCGAGCGGCTCGCGTGCCTTAGCAGCAGCAGTCCCCATGACGATCAGACGGTCGCGGAGCGCTTCGCCGAGGCTCACGTGGGCGTGCTCTCCTATGACATGGTCCACTACGCCGCGAAGGTGGATCCGTGGCCGAGAGGGAACTCCGCGGAACCCATCGCCCGCTTGGTCGGCAAAGCGACGGTCGTCGTCTTCGACAACCTGACGCATACCGCAACGATCGCGGCCACGAGTCAGGACGAGATCGAGCGGGCGACGGAGGACCTGAACGGTGTGCCGCTGCTTCGACCCATAGAACCCCCGGACCATCACGAACTCCCGTCCGACGTCGAGGTCTCGGTGAGCGACCATGGCTTCGAGCGAGATGTCGAACGCATCAAGGAGTACATTCGAGCCGGGGATGCCTTTCAGGTGGTGCTCGCTCGTACCTTCTCGGTACCCGCTGGCAGCGCAGATCCCTTCGATGTCTACCGCTCCCTGTGCGTGCTCTCACCAGCACCTTACATGTACCTCTTGGAGCTGCCGGCTCGCCCCGGCGCGCCCAAGGTCGCGATCGCCGGCGCGAGTCCGGAGACCTTGGTGAAGGTCGAGGGGAGACGCATCTACTCGCGCCCCATCGCCGGCACGCGCCGCCGCGGAAAGACAGTGGAAGAGGACGAAGCGCTAGCAAAGGAAATGCTGGCCGACCCCAAGGAGCGCGCGGAGCACGTCATGCTCATCGACCTGGCCCGCAATGACCTTGGCCGTGTCTCCCGGCCCAGCACCATTCAGATGCCGCAACAGATGATGGTCGAGCGCTTCAGCCACGTCATGCACATCGTCAGCGAGGTCACGGGGGAGCTCGCGCCGGGCTGCGGCCCTTGGGACGTCCTGCGCGCGACCTTCCCCGCTGGCACCTTGAGCGGGGCCCCAAAGGTCCGCGCCATGCAGATCATTCGCGAGCTCGAGAGGCGTCCGCGGGGCGCCTATGGGGGCGCCATCGGCTATGTCACCCGGGGAACAGACCTCGACTTCGCCATTGCGATCCGAACAGTGGTCATGCAAGGTGACACATTCGAGGTCACCGCGGGCGCAGGAGTCGTCGCCGACAGCGTGCCCGCGTTGGAGTGCAAAGAGACACGCAACAAGGCGCGCGCCGCGCTCGCTTCGATCCACGCCGCTCGGCTTCGAGGCGCGCGATAGGGATGAACTCGCTGGGCCTGTGGACCTATCTCTCGCTCGTTTCGGTCGCGATCCTCATCGCCACAGCCCTCCTGGTGCCATGGTACGTAAGGCGCCTGCGCCCCGACTTTTTGGTCCGGCCCAGCATACCACCCGCGGGGCAGACTAGTTGGCGTCGCGTCGGGCTCCAAGTAGCAAGGAACCTCGCTGGCGCCGTCCTGCTGGTGGCCGGCATCGCCATGCTGGCGCTACCCGGGCAGGGGCTCTTGACCATCATGGTAGCGCTACTACTCCTCGACTACCCAGGCAAGCAGCGGCTGGTCCGTCGCTTGCTCGGCGCACCCATCGCGCTGCGGGGGATCAACGCCCTCCGGCGGCGGGGAAACCGACCACCGCTCGATCGCCCACCTTCAACCGCTGACGACACCTGAGATGCTCGACGAGAACGCATTCGGCCTTTTGGTTTCCTATCTGGCCATCGAAGACGACGAGTACTCTCTCGAAGTCACCGAATTCACTGCGCGGCTTCGTTCCTTCGGCGAGGAAGTCCGAGCGTTCCTCGCCGAGACACCTCTCGCCAAGGGATTGCAAGTCGTCGATTTCGGCCACGCCCTGTACCTCGAGTTCGCCGATGGAGACCAGGAGACGCCCCTCATCGGCTGGCTCAAGCGCCTGCGGCAGCGACTGCAGGACAGCACACGCATCGAGGTCGCCTGCATCTTGTCTCATGGCAGCAGGTGGACCACGGAAGGGACGTCCCTGCCCGTTCAAGAACGGGATTCTGACACGGTGATCACGAAGCTCGCACACTCCAGCGAGGCTCTGCGCCGCGCCTTTTATGCAGAGACCGCCTGCCACGGCGATGACGACGCTCCGGGGTGGGGGCCTGGCGTCTATGTCGACACCGAGGCAGTCGACGCGCTCGAGCTCGCCCTCCGCAACGCACCAACACCCTTGGAAATGGCCGGCGCGACCTTCTATCGGGCAGGCTCCTAACCCGGCCGAGCCGGAGCCAAACAGTAGTGCGTCGCGGGGCCTTTCTGCGGTTGCCGAGGCAGCCAGGTGGCGGAGAATCCGTCAGAGCCCTTTCTCGTAAATGCGGAAGCGCTTGACGATCTTGCCTCCCATGAACCTTATCGCGAGGTTCACGGGCGTGTTGTCCTCCAGCGTCCAGCCCAACTCTCCGCGCTCGTAGCCCAGGGCACGCCCGGAGTCGTTGAGCTGCGTGTAAAGGTAGGTACTGAGAGCCGCGTACTTCTTCACGGTCCGGAACTTCTTACGAATCCCAAGGATGATGACCCTGGCTGTTCGAGGCCGCTCTACCTTGAGCCGCCACAGGACCTTGGCTATTCCGAGCGGGAAGAGCTTGCCCCGCAAGTCGCCGATCGCCTCGTTGACGTTGGGAAGCGCAAGTGCAACGGCCGCAGGATATCCATCGATTTCGGTGATGAACGACAGACGCGTCTCGGCGATGAGCTTGAGGTCACGGGCCATCTGCGAGATCTCGTCCTCGGAGAGCGGCACGAAACCCCAGTTCTCGCTCCACGCATCGTTGTAAACGTCCATGATGACGCGGATGTCGGCCTCGAGCGTGCGCTTGTCGGCGTGCCGCGTACGCACCTCCGGCATGTCCCGTATCTGCTCGTAGGCCTTCCGTGCGCGCGGGGGAACCTCGCCAGCCGTGTAGCCCCAAGAATAGGCGTCCTTGCACTTCGTCAGCCCCGCCTGCTCGATGAGCCCTCCTTGGTACGGCCGATGGTGCGGCATGAGGATCATGGGAGGCGACTCGAAGCCCTCGACGAGACACCCGACTTCCTCGTTCGTGCTGAGTGACAGGGGGCCGCGAATGCGCTTCATGCCACGCTGACGAAGCCAGTCGCCAGCGGCGTCGAGGAGGGCGCGACTCACCTCTGGATCATCGACAGTGTCGAAGAAACCGAAGAAGCCCACGTCGTCGTTGTAGCGTGCCAGGTGATCGCGATCGATCTGGGCGGTGCAGCGCCCCACGCACCAGCCGTTGCGATGCGCCGTGAAGATGACACCCTCAGCGTGCTTGAAGAAGAGGTTCTTGCGGCTGAGGCGTTGCTTGATGTCCAGGTCGAGCGGGCGCACGTAGTGCGGATCGTCGCGGTAGATGTAGTCGACGAGGTCGAGGAACTGCGTCAGGTTGCCGCCCAAGGGGATTTCGCGAATTTCTACGGACATGGCGGGGATAGCTCAGACCAAAGGTGTACTAGCTGTCAACAGCCGCGCGAACGGGCTCACCCGCCGCAGGCCAACTCTCGGGAGCAAAAAGGGCCCCAGTGAGAGCCGAACGACCAGCTCGTCAGATCACGCCGTACTTCTTGCCGACCTTCTCGAGTGCCTCGAGGCCACGGTCCAGATGAGAACGCTCGTGCGTCGCCATGTAGCTGGTCCGCAGCATCGCGCTCTTCGGTGGAACGCCGGGGCTGATGAACGGGTTCGTGTAGATGCCGTAGTCCTCGAGCAGATCACGCCACATCATTATCGTGCGCAGGTCCTGGCGGACGTAAATGGGGATGACGGCCGTCTCCGTGTGTCCTAGCTCGAAGCCGAGACGCCGCAGCTCGGTCCGCATGTAGGAGAAGTTGTCGTGGAGCTTCTGGATGCGTTCGGGTTCCTCACGCATGACCTCGAAGGCCGCCATGGCCGCCGCGACCGAGGGCGGCGCGGCGCTCGCCGCAAACATGAAGCTCGGAGCAAAGTGGCGGATATAGTCCAGCACCTTGCGTTCGCCTACGAGCCAACCGCCGATGCTAGCGAAGGATTTCGAGAAGGTGCCTCCCATCAAGTCGACCTGGTCGGAGAGCCCGAAGTGGTGGGCAGTCCCGCGACCCTCCGGCCCCAGCACGCCGAGGCCATGGGCATCATCCACGAGCAACCGCGCGCCGTGCTTCTTCACCACCGGAACGATTTGGTCGAGCTTCGCGATCTCTCCCTCGGCGCTGAAGACACCATCTGTGATGACGAGCGCCCCATCCCCAGCCCCCATCTTTGCGAGCACATTGTCGAGGGACTCGGCGTCGTTGTGACGGTAGCGAACCAACCTGGCTCCCGAGGACTGCCCCAAGCGCGCGCCGTCGTAGAGCGACGCATGGACATTTCGATCGATGACCGCCACGCAGTTGCGATTGCTCAGGATCGCTGAACACGTCGCGAGGTTCACTTGGTAGCCCGTGGTGAATACGAGCGCCGACTCCTTCCCGAACCACGCTGCGAGCTTGTTCTCGAACTCCTCGTGGAGCTTCATCGAGCCGTTGACGAGGCGTGACCCGGTCATGCTGGTACCGAATCTGTCGATGGCGTTCTTGGCAGCTTCCCGCACCTTGGGATGCGTCGTCAGGCCAAGATAGTTGTTCGAACCGAACATGACGACGCGCTTCTCGTTGATGATCGCTTCAGGACCATCGTTCAGATCGAGAGGGCGGAAGAAGGGATAGATCCCGCGCTTGCGAGCGTTATCGGCAGCGGTGAACTTCATGCACTTCTCGAGCACGTCTCGTCCACCGATCCCTGCCAGGCTGCTGCGCTCCTTGAGCGAGGTATCCATGTCCTCCGAGCCCTCGCCGCTGAAGCCGGCACTTGCGCCGTTCCCCGCGCTCCCATTGGAACCGGAGCGGGGCTTGGCGCGCTCAGGGCGCTCCACGTGCTCGTCGAGCGCTGGATCGATGTTGGGTAGCCCATGCCCGTTGAGGAGTATGTTCCACGCTGCCCTCACACGGATCCGGGCGTCGAGGATGCCTTCGGTGGCCCGCATCACGCGATCGTCCGTGACCCATCGCATGACAGCTGGGTGCTGAATGGTACGGCGGCCTCGCTCGACGATCTTGTCTTTCAAACGCATGGATACTCGCTCCTCAAGGCTTGAGCGCCCGCATGGCCCGGAAGCCTAGCGAACCAAGCCGGGGTGCATATGGCTCAACCTGCCAGGAATGCACGCTCTTTCGAGGTCCGCTCACGCTAGCGCGGCCCACTGAGCTCCGTCAATTGGAGCGGTTCCTCGGGCCAAGGATCTCGACCCGCGTCGTCGAGGACCACGTGCTCCAGGCAGAGCCCGTCGGGCGGCGCCGTCATTCCCAAGTCGGCGCGTGAGCCGCTGGCCAAACCACGAACAATCGCTCCCGGTGCCAACCTGCCACGCCCGACGTCGACGAGCGTCCCCGTGATGATGCGCACCATGCGGTGAAGGAAGCGATCGCCCTCGATTACTAGCTGGATCGTGCATGGGTCGGCCATCCCATCTAGCCACTCGACGCGATGGATCGTCCGTACCGTATTCGTGCGCGGGTCCGCTGCAGTGCGAAAAGCACGGAAGTCGTGCTCGCCGAGCAGCGCCTGCGCCTCTTCTGCCATGAGACTCTGGTTCAACCTATTGGCGACTCGCCAGGTAATACCAATCTGGAACGGGCTTCGGATCTGCGAGGGCGTGATGCAGTAGCGGTAGCGCTTGCCGAGGGCGTGATCACGAGGATCGTAGCCCGCCTGGACGCGAGACGCGCGCTGCACCGCGATCTCTTCCGGGAGGTGCTGATTGAGGGCGAGCACCCAGCCACGCGACGCAATTTCCAGCGCCGTGTCGAACGCAACGCTCTGCCCGCGGGCATGCACGCCGCTGTCCGTGCGGCTCGCGGCGCGCACCAGGCTCGCCCTAGGATCGATGGCACGCACCGCTCCGTCCAGGGCGTCTGCAATGGTGCGCTTCCCGGGCTGCCGCGCATACCCACAATAACCACGCCCATTGTAGGCGACCGAGAGAAGCACTCCGTAGGATCCCACTGGCACGTCCATTCTCTCAGCCTTTTGGCACGAACTGAATTGGAACGCGCACGTCGACGCAACCCCCGCTGGGCGCAGGGAACACTGTCGCCTGAAACCGCTGCAAGATGCACGCGCCCACGGAAGGATCCCCGAGCGAGTCGGAGCTGAGGCTGGCGGTGCACACCTGCCCGCGGGAACCGATGCGCAACTCGACGGTGACCCTTCCGCTCAGAGTGCCAGCTCCGCGCAGCGCCCGCTCGTAGCAGCCGCGGCTCTGCTGGCCGCGGACGGCGAGCTGCGAGCGCAGAGCAGCGGTCGCATCCCCCCGGCACGGGTCGGCGCAGGGCGACGCCTCCACGCGCTGTGCTCGCTGTGCTGGCTCAAGGGAGGCGGGCAGTGCGGTGGACCGCGCCTTAGCATCCTCCACGAGGGGCGGGGGCGGGGGCGGGGGACGCAGCGCGCGCGGCGCGAAGCTCTTTGCGGGCGGAGCAGTGGAGCCTGGAGGCGCCGTCCCGCTCTCCCCCGACCGCGCCCAGAGCCAGGCAGTCACGGCCACGATTGCCGCCACCACCGCGGCGGCGTAGCGGACGGTGCGCGGGTTCTCGTTCGAGCGAGGTGTCGACTCATCCATGGGGCGGTCCTGAGCTTCCAAGCCAGCAGCGATGACCTAGTGCGGTGAGCACTATAGCGGGCAGGCACCCTCCTGACGAGGCTCAGGTTCCCTGCTCGGTCTCCTGCTGCCGTGCATCCCATACCCAGATCGTTACCGCAGTGTCTCCCCAGCGACGCACCTGCTCCACGGCGAACGGCGTGGGGAGTATCCCGTCGTCCTGCGCCCGCGCGGGGTGCTCGAGACAAAGCCGCCCGCCCGCGCTCAGCAGCTCACCCCAAGGCAGACGCGCCAACGCTCGCATCGCCTCTGCGAGACGTCCCCACGGCGGATCACAGAGGATTAGGTCGAAGGGGGCAGCCTCGACCAGGACGCGGCGCGCTCGTGCCACGTCCCCCCGCCACAGCTGTGTGCGCTCCGTGAGACCAAGGGTCGCCACGTTCTTGGTGATGACCCGGCAAGCGGTCGCTGCCTGCTCGACGAAGCAGACGCACTCGGCGCCACGTGACAGAGCCTCAATCCCCAGTGCTCCGCTGCCTGCAAACAGGTCCGCTACGCGGAGCCCCTGGAGGTCCCCTAGGACCGCGAAGAGGGCTTCCCGCACCCGGTCCGTGGTGGGCCGGGTGGCGTCTCCGGCGGGTGCCATCATGCCGCGTCCGCCCAGCGCTCCACCAGTTACTCGCATGGGGAGCACACCTCCTGGCTCATCCGGTTTCGATCTTCGTCCACATCTGGCGACGAATCCTCTGACGGGGCCGGTCCTCGCTCGTTACGAGCCGCACTGCGCTCCACGCAGCGAGCAGCGTCCCCTCCTGGCCCAGGGCAGGAAGCACTGTCGAGCCGACGAGGTAAGTGCCTGGAATGGGGCCGCGCACGGGCTCTCCCGCCAGCTTCAACCAGCCGGGTGGCTCTACCGTCCATAGCCACTCCATGGGCTCCGCGCCCGGCGACGAGTGCGGCACGTGAACGCGATCGACCTCCCTGCGCCGCCCGGAGGAGTAGTCCCATACCGGCAGTCCGTCGTGGGGGCTGTCAACGACGATGCGATGCTCGTCGAGGAACGGCAGGGTCTCCCTCAGCGCTGCCAACACCGCCTCTCGAGCCTCGAGCAACGTCAACGCTCCACGAGTGGGGAGGATGGCTTCCGCCACCAGCAAGGCACGCTGGGGCTCTTCGCTGACAGGGGACCACTGCAGGTGAAGGGTGAGGCGCCGCGGATCCGAGCGTGACCCGTGCTCGGGAGTCAAGAATGACTCTTTGCCGAGGGGTACGGGCAAGAGTCGGCGATCTACGATGAGGCTGACCACGTAGCGCCCGGCGGCCGCCGAGAGCCGTGGCCAGTCACGGCGTGCGCGCTTGGTGATTCCCTCGCCGCCGGCAAGATCCACCAGCTGCTCCCCGGAGAGATCCGCGAGGATCCAAGTCGCCCCAGTAGGCTCTTCGTCTCCATCGACGATCACCCCCTGGATGCGACCACGGCGCACGGTCACACGAGCCGCTCGGCCATCGAGGTTGCAGAGCCCCCCATGCGACGCGATGCGCTCGAGGAGAAAATCCGCGAGCTCGTCTTCGTCGCCGCCGAGGGTCTGAACGCCGCGCGTCCAGGCACCGTGCAGCCGCGCCAAGGCAAAGGGCGGCATGCTCTCAGCACTCGTCGCGAGGGCCGCGGCAAAGAGGGCTGGCGTCGTCACGACGTCGCGAAACGGATGCCCCACCGGGAACTTGCCGAGCAGATCATTTGTCGTCGCCTCACCGGTGAGCGGCAAGGCCGACACGACGCGGCCGGTTTCAAGGCGCTCCAAGAGGCTGCCTGGCGGCACGACGAGCTCTCGCTCGAACGCTTCGTCGGCGACTGCGTTCACCTGTGCGATTGTCGCATAGAGCTCGTCGACGACCTGGCGCACCTCAGGGAACTCGCGATCGACCTCCCGGGAGAAGAGATCGACGTCGGGTGGCACCTCGATACGCCGACTGCCCGCCACGAACGAGAACATCGGGTCGAGGAGGGTCGTGCGACGGCGAAAGCGCGGTGTCTGCGCCAGTTCTTGGAGCACGCGGCGCCAGGCAGGGGAGGACCCCGCCAGCAAGGTGAAAGCGCGGCGCCGCAGCGTATGCTCTTCGAAGCGGTAGCTCGCCGGCTTGCGCCCGTGACCCAGGAGAAGGACGCTGAAGCCGCGACGCGCCAAGAGGGCCGCGGAGGTCAGCGCTCCAAGCGTACGCCCGAGCACCACGACGTCGTAGTGCCTCGAGGTCATGCTTGTCGAATCTTCACCAAGGGCCGATTGCCGGGTCGCTCCACGATACTCACACGCCCCGCTGCGATCCAGCTCAGAACCTCGACCAGGAGCGCGTGCTCTTCACGCAAGATGCGCTGAGCCAGCGCGTCTTCGTCATCGTCGTCGCGCACCGCAACGGCTCGTTGTGCGATGATCGGGCCGGTGTCCACACCCTCGTCCACGAAGTGAACGGTGCAACCGGAGATCTTGGCCCCATAGCGGACGGCCTGGCGCGGCCCGTGAACGCCCGGAAAGGAGGGAAGCAGCGCTGGATGAATGTTGACGATCCGCCCCTCGTAGCGCTTGAGGAACCCGGGCGTCAGCACGCGCATGAAGCCAGCCAGGACGATCCACTCGACGCCAGCCTCCGTGAGCGCCGCCGAGACGGCCTCTTCGAACACCTCGCGATCAGCGTAGTCGCGGTGCGGTACGCACACGGCCGGAACCCCGGCACTCCTGGCCCGGTCGAGCGCACGAGCATCAGCTACATTGGACAGCACGACGCGCACACGAGCGTCGAGCCGCCCAACCTGGCACGCATCCAGAATCGCCTGCAGGTTGGAGCCATTGCCGGATACGAGTACCCCGAGCTCGAGGGTCGGCATGCGCTCAGCCCTTCTCGAGAAGCTCGACGCGAGCGGGCGCCTCGGCATCCGTCGCACGGATCTCGCCCATGGGCCATGCCGTCTCGCCCGCATCGCTGAGAGCTTGCAAGGCCGAGTCGACCGCAGCAGCGTCGACGACGACGACCAGGCCCACCCCGAGATTGAAGGTCCGCAACATCTCCGCCGTATCCACAGGCCCGCCGCGCTCGATGATGTCAAAGACGGCGGGGCGCGGGTGGTCGAAGCGGACCGCCGCGACGACGCCGTCCGGCAGCACACGCGGAAGGTTGCCGGGGAGCCCGCCTCCCGTCACGTGGCAGAGGGAGTGGAGCCCCTCACCACAAGCAGCCCGGAGGGCGGCCACGGCGCGCGCGTAGATGCGCGTCGGGGTCAGGAGCGCCTCACCAACCGTGGAACCAAGCTCCGGCAGGTGCCGCTCCAACGGCAGCTTCATTTCGTTCAGCAACACTCGACGTGCCAAGCTGTATCCGTTCGAGTGAAGCCCGCTCGACGCCACTGCGAGAACCGCATCCCCCGGGCGCACGCGCTCCTTCCCGAGCAGCGACGACCGCGCGACGACTCCGACTGCAAACCCAGCCAGGTCGTACTCGCCGTCGGGATACATGCCAGGGAGCTCGGCCGTCTCTCCACCGAGGAGAGCGCAACCAGCCAAGGAGCAAGCCTGCGCGATGCCGCGGACGATGCTCTCGCCGGTACGTACGTCGAGCTTCCCGCATGCGAAGTAATCGAGAAAGAAGAGCGGCGCCGCTCCGGTCGTCACCACGTCGTTGACGCACATGGCGACTAGGTCCTGACCTATCGTGTCATGTACCCCCGTCTCGAAGGCGACCTTGAGCTTCGTGCCGACGCCGTCCGTGCCGCTCACGAGCACGGGGTCGATGATGCCCGACGGTAGGGCGCAGAGCCCTGCAAAACCACCGACGTCCTCTAAAACGTGGGCGGTGCGCGTAGCACGCGCGAGTGGTTTAATGCGTTCGACGAGGTCATCGGCTGCGTCGATATCGACACCGGCCTCCCGGTAAGTTACGGGCATAGCGCCCACTCAATACCATCGCGTCGCGGGACGTACAGCGCCCGCCGCCAGATAGCGCCCATACCCCTTCGAGCCCACAGGCCGATCCGCGAGCGCGAGCGTTCTCACGGCGCGCGGGACTCGGCCTTCATCGGCACCAACAAGCGCGTGAGCCCCCACAGATTGAAGGCAGCAAAGCCAACGAAGACAAGAGCCAGGCCCGTCGCCCAGCGCAGCGCCCCCGGAGTCTCGCCGTCGATGAGCACCCAAGCGCCATTCCGAGGTCCTGTGAGCCCGCTGACTGCATCGACGTCGTCTTGCAGGCCCGCGTAGCGCAGGCCCGCGTCGGCCATGGGGACCAAGCGGCCCACGAACGTAGCCGGGGGTATGAAGTGGGCTGACGTCGTGGTGTACGGCTCGGGGATCCGTAGCTCGATCCAGAGGTCCGCGCGCCCTTCAACGGGCAGCAGGCGGTACTCGTCCTTCTCGAGGGGGCGGCTGTAGCTGACGGCCTTCGCAGTATCCAGGGCCGCTTCCGCGCGAACCCACTCGTTCGACAGCTCCGGCCCCAGGGCAATATCGTCCAAGCGCTGGATGTCCACGGGCTTCGCTGCCTTGAGGGGGTAGACCGCTTCCCCCCAGAGCTTCCAGACCATGGCCGACGAAGCGACGGCGGTGACCGTCATCAACAAGAGTGTCAGTCGGCGCCAGGGCCGCCGCGGCGGTGGTAGCGCATCGAGCTCCGGATCCGCGGCTCCCGCCAAGTCGTCGAGGGGTCTCTTGTCCGTTTTCATGGGTGGTGAGCGAGGGGAAGGACAATCGACTGCGCCGAGGGTTCCCGAGCGAGCCGACGACGCGGCATTCCTTGCTCCTGGGCTGCCGACGCGTCAACAGGCTGGCCGGCGCATAAGATAGTGAATGGTGCCAGAAGGAAACCGCGCTTCGCCGTCGCGGGCGGAAAGGGCACACGGGTCACACTGTTCCAGGCTCCGACTCGCTGCGGTACGGTAATAGACTGAGAAAAGCCCATGGCACCAGGCACCGTCATTTGCCCCTCGTGCGGGTTCAAGAACCAGGCTCCGCTGGCCGGGGATCGCTGTGCGTCGTGCGGCGCCCAGGTCCAGGCCGAGCTCCGCTCCCTGGGAGGGTCCGGAGGCGCACCCAAGCGCCGAACCTTTAGCGTCGCCTGGTTCCTCGTCGCCGTGGGGATCACGGCCGTGCTGACGGGAGCGGTCGTGGTTGGTCTTCCCCTGGTGCTCCCGGTGCTCGACTTCGAGGGCTCGGCGGGCATGTTGGTTTCCATCCCGGTGTGGTTCGCGGCAGGGTTCCTCGTCGGTCTCATCGCCCCTATGCGCACCTACAGCGAGCCGGCGGTCGCCGCCTTCCTGGTTGCCGGTCCCACCGTGTGGTTTCTGATCCAGAGCGAGACAGTCAAGACGATGCCCGTGTGGACCTATCTCCTCCTTGCAGCGGTGGGGGTGCTCTTCAGCCTGATCGGTGCCCGTGCGGGTGAGCGCGTCCAAATGGGCGGGCCGTCGCTTCCAAAGGCGATCGGTTGAGGCACCTCATGCGGTTGCTGGCGGTGTACGTCGCTACCCTGGCGCCCGCGTGCGACCGTCGCGAGCTTCCCTCCGAACGAGACACGCAGCTCGTGCAGGCCGTCGCGGCCCTGCGTGCGGGCGCAAACTCAGAGAAACGTCCCTGGCTCGAGCGGTTGCGGCACACTCCCTGTGACGAGCCCGAGAGCTGCCTCCTGAAAGACGTGTGCCTGCGTGGCTACGAATCGCACGCCGCAGCTCTCGACAGCACGCGGGCAGCTCGACACGCCCTGGAGTCGAAGGCGGGCGACAAAGAATCGGCCAAACGCAGCGCTGCGTTGCTGGTCCACGCCGAACAGCTTCTCTCGCGCGGCCAGAGCGACATGCTGCGCTGCGCTGCGCTGGAGCAGGCGTGGCGGCGCGGCGAGCCCAGGAGGTGAACCCACCACCTCAGTCGGACCAGTGAACGCGCCCAAAGCGGGAAGCGCGATGGAAGTTGCCTTGACCCAGGATGGGCGACCAGCTCACCCCGCCGTTGTCCTGCATGGCGTAGAGGTTTAGCCTCCAGGTGTCGCCGGGCTCGGGCGGCGCTCGCTTCGCGCCGCTGAGAGAGCTCCACGGCAAGCGCATCTCTACCTGGTAGCCACGGTCGGGGAGCGCGTCGTCCAGGGAACCGTCGATGGTGACGGCACTCGTCACGCGAGACGACCACTCCTCATGGCCAAAAGGGCCATCTGGGCCACCGCGGGGTTGGTTGTAGGAGTCGAAGCGCGAGTCGAAGACGAGGTTCTGCGGATTGACTTGGATCTCGTGGTAGTCCAGGCCATCACCGTCCCCGTCGGGGTCTATCATCAGCTCGACAGTATCGCGCGTCCACAGGTGGGGATCGACGGCCTCCGTGGAGAAACCGCCGCGGACGTCGTCGTCGCGGACGGTGAAGGCAACGTACAAGGCCGCGTCGTCCCACAGCAGGCGCGCGCTGCCGCCCACCCCTCTTCGAGCGGGCATGCCCGTCTGCGCGTCGACGAACTCGCCGGTCTTCGCGGCGCGGCGCCACGCGGGCTCGTCGATGACCCCGTCGACGGCGAGGGCATCCTCCGCGCGCAGGCGCGGGACCATCAACTCGGGGAGGGCATTGCTGGGAGGCGACTCCGTGAGAGCCGGGCCGCGTCGCGGGCTGCCGTCTGGCCCGGCATGCTCGTCACCAGCAAGCGAATCGACCTCCGGCTTGCAGCCACCCGCGACGCCCAAACCGAAGCTCACCACTCCCGAGGCCACCACGGCCAAGAAGGACCGCGCAGCCCGGGGGCTCACTTCTTTCCTTTGCTCTTCTTGCGGGCAGTGCGTTGCTGCTTGCGCTGGTTCTTGCGGGCGTTCCTCTCCGCCTTGCTGAGCTGCCTCATGGGAGGCGGCTGCGCCCCGCCCGGCGCGCCCATCATCCCTGGCATCCCCATCCCAGGCATGCCAAAGCCTGGCATCCCCATACCTGGCATCCCCATACCTGGCATCCCCGGTGCGGCCCCACCCTTCATGGCTCGCCGCATCTGGCGCGCCATGTTGAAGCCTTTCATCCCCGGCAGATTGCCGAGCAGACCAGAATTCTGGGCGAGCCCACCCATCATCTGCTGCATGAAGAGAAACTTCTGAATGAGCTCGCTCACGGCCTCGGGCGTATTGCCAGAGCCGCGCGCGACACGCTGAACTCGCGATGGCTCACGCACCAGGGCGTGCGGGTCGGCACGCTCGGCGCGGGTCATCGAGTGGATCATCGACTCGATGCGCACGAGCTCCTTGTCATCAAGGTTCGCGCCGGCTGGGATCATCTGTCCGACCCCGGGCACCTTGTCGACGAGGTCCTTGAGGGAGCCCATGCGCTGGATCGTCTTGATCTGCGTGAGGAAGTCGTCGAGGCTAAACTGCCCCGACAACATGCGCATGGCGTCTTCCTCGGCCTTCCGCTGATCGATGACTTCCTCGAAGTCCTGCATCAGGCCGACGATGTCGCCCATGCCGAGCACGCGGCTCGCCATGCCATCAGGACGGAAGCGCTCGAGCTTGTCCGTCGTTTCCCCCATGCCGACGAAGACGACGGGCGCGCCCGTGACCTCCCGCACACTCAGGGCAGCGCCACCCCTGGCGTCGCCGTCGAGTTTCGTGAGCACGACGCCGCTGATGCCGAGGCGCTCATTGAAAGCATGCGCCGTCTGCACGGCGTCCTGCCCAATCATCGCGTCGATGACGAGGAGGATATTCCCCGGTTTCACCGCGCCCTTGATCTCGCCGAGCTCGGCCATCAACGGCTCATCGACCGCGAGGCGTCCTGCAGTATCGTAGATGATGACATTGCAGCCGAGGCGCTTGGCCTCCGGACCTGCCGCCTGACAGATCTCGAGGGGGGTCGCCCCGGGAATATTGAAGACGGGGACCTTGATCTGCTCGCCGAGGATCTGAAGCTGCTCCACCGCCGCCGGGCGTTGCATGTCGGCCGCCACGAGCAGCGGCTTTTTGTCCTCGCGCTCGAACCAGCGAGCGAGCTTGGCGGCCGTCGTCGTCTTGCCGGAGCCCTGCAACCCGACCATCATCACGCCGGTCGTTCCCGTGGGGGCGATCGCCACCGGCTCACCCTCGAAGTTCATCATGCCGACGAGCTCGTCGAAGCAGATCTTCACGAACTGATCGCTAGCAGAGACCCGATGCGTCTCACCGCCGTGCCGGACGCGTGTCTGCACGGCCTGGCCGAGAGCCTTCTGCTCGACGCGCGCCAAGAACCGCTTCACGACGCCGAGCTCCACGTCCGCCTCGAGGAGCGACAGCCGCACCTCCTTCAGCGCCGGCTGAAGATTCTTTTCAGTGAGTTCCGTCAGCCCCGCGAGGCGGTTCTGAGCTTCCTTGAATCCGCGAGTCAGTGCTTCGAACACGGCGGGGTCTTAGCACAATTGTTCGGGCGGGCCCCAAGGCCCGATGCGCAGGCACTCAGATGGCCCGCCGACGGAGCTGGCTCGGGGGTTGGGACACAGCACCCGCTCCCCGGGCGATCTCCCTCTCATCAGTCGGGTTCCTGTGCCCTCTGGGGCGCCCGCAGCGCCTCGACGCGCGCATAGAGGTCGCGCCGGGAGAGCCCCGCGACGCGCCCCAAGGCGTCTAGGACGCTGCGCGTGGAGGCTCCGCCAGCGAGCAGGCCCTCGATCTGGGCATCTAGCTCGTCGAGATTCGGATCCGCGGACGCTCGAGGCAGGGCGGGTCCCAGGACAATGCAGATTTCCCCCCGCCATTCCCGGGGAGGCAAGCTGCCAAGACTGCCGCGAACCACTTCTTCGTGGAGTTTGGTGAGCTCGCGGGTAACACACACGGGACGGTCCGGCATGAGGTCAGCGAGCTCGGTCAGCGTCTGCTCGCAGCGCGTCGGGGCCTCGAAGAGGATGACGGGCTCGTCGCTCCCTTGTATCTTCGCGAGGGCGTCGCTGCGACGCGTTCCGCGCCGGGGGAGGAAACCCATGAAGAGGTAGGCCCCTTCGATGAGGCCGGAGAGGGCGGCCGCCGCGCTCACCGAGCTGGGTCCCGGCACGACGGTAACCCGAATCCCTCGCTCCACGGCGCCCCGTACGACGCGCGCTCCCGGATCGCTGATACACGGCATGCCAGCATCGGTGACGAGGGCCACGTCGGTGCCATCCAGCAGTGCCGCGACGATCTGCTCGACGTGCCGGTCGGAAGCATGGCTCTCGATGCTCACCAGGGGCTTGCCCGTGATACCGAGGTGGGTGAGCAGGGCACGGCTGCGCCGGGTATCCTCGGCTGCCACGAGACCCACGCGTCGCAGGGTGTCGACCGCGCGCAGGGTGATGTCGCCCAGGTTGCCGATGGGCGTCCCCACGACGAAGAGGGTCACCGCGGATTCGGAGGAGGTCAACGACACGGACCGGCTCACTCTCAGCTGGTGACTTGCACCGCGTCGCCGAGAGCTGCAGTCAGGTACTCCCGAAGCTTGCCGATGAGGCGCGCCTCGAGCTGCCTCACGCGTTCCCGCGAGACCCCGAAGTCGTTGCCCAGCTCCTGCAGGGTCATTGGATCCTCGGCGACCAGGCGCCTGTCGAAGATGACGAGCTCTTTGCCCTCGAGCGTCGTTCGGAAGCGATCCAGCTGCTCGCGTACCAGCTCCGCCAGCTCGGCACCCTCGACGCGCGCGTCGGGGCCCTCTCCAGAGCCCGGCAGCAGGTCCATGCGCGTGGCGGGCCGCCCGTCGCTGTCGCCAACGGGCGCGTCGAGGGAAGCGTCGCTGCGCGCCAGGCGCCGATCCATCTCGATGACGTCCTTCTCGTCCACGTTCAGCCGCAGGGCGATCTCCCCGGTGGTTGGCTCGATGCCCATGGCCGACAGCCGTGCCTTCTCCTTGCTGAGGTTGAAGAACAGCTTGCGCTGCGCCTGCGTGGTCCCGATCTTCACGAGGCGCCAATTATTGAGAATGTAGCGCAACATGTAGGCGCGGATCCACCAAGCCGCGTAGCTCGAAAGCTTGACTCCGCGGTAGGGGTCGAACTTCTTCACCGCCTGCATGAGACCAATGTTCCCCTCTTGGATCAGGTCCATCATGTTGCGATACGCACGCCGATACTCGTAGGCGATCTTGACGACCAGCCGTAGGTTGGCGGTGACGAGGCGGGCGGCGGCGTCGAGGTCCTCTTCACTGCTGTAGCGAACAGCGAGGGCATGCTCCTCCGCTGGGCTGAGGAGCGGATGCGCTTGAACCTCGCGCATGTACGCCTGCATCGCGTCGTAGCGCGCGAGCCCGGTCTCCTGCTTGCCCACCGGTTTTATGTCCGGGACGGCAACGTCGATAGCCTCGCCTTCCACCTCGACGACGTCCGGCTCCGCATCGAAGTCGAGCTCCTCGTCGCCGCTGCCGTCACCGTCCGTGTCCTCGGCCCCTTCGCCCTCGCCGTGGCTTTCGGCATGGAAGGACGCTTCCTCTCGGGCAGCGCCGCGCTTGCGTGGCGCGGGGGAGTCATGGGACTTCTGGCGGGTGTTCTTGGCTAGCCTAGCTGCCACGGGAGGCCTTTCGACGGCGTAAGAGCGAGCACAGATTGTGGCGCGCCCCCCTCGCCGTCAAGTCGCCCACCACCGAACGGTCGACCGCGCGAGCTGAGGAGGGCAACGCCCTGTATAGTCTCGGTTAGAGCGTGACGGGACGTCCGGCAATGGGCGTCTCGCCGAGCAAAACGTGCTTCTCGAAGTCAGCTTTTTCGAGGACGTGGACCGAAGCCGCAAGATCGTACACGAGTCCCCATTCGACGACGGGATCCCCCGAGACGAAGAAGTAGGGCGACTCCTTGCAGCCCTTGGCCATCCGCTCGATGGTAATGCCGGTCATCGATAGATCTGGACCGGCCATGCCTTTGGAACGTCTGGCAGCAACCCCACCGCTGAGACGCCAAACGGCAGTCGCCCGGTCGTCGAGCACCATGGCGACGAGGCTGCAGCGCGGCGCGTTGGCCGCCTTCTGCTGCGGCGTGAAGATCAGTTTCTTCCGAAACTCCTCACGCGTCTCGGTCTCAATCTCGACCGCCTCGACTCCGACGGCGCTGAGCTCATCGATCATCGCTGCCACCCAATCGGTCTTGGCTTTGCGATCGACGAGGAGCGGTACCGTTCTGCCTTCGAAGAATTTCGCGTTCTGCTTCAGCTCCTGCGTGAGCTTCGCCCTATCCTGAGCCGCATCCCGCCCTTCGCGCAGCAACAGCCGCGAGAACCCAACCTTCGGACTCAGGTCGTCGATGGCCAGCTGGGGCGGCCCCTCTGGCTTCGGCACTTCGGTAAGTGCTGGCAGCGGCTTCGGGGCACCGGGGGGAGGGTCGAAGGCGTTCGGACGCGGCTTGTCTTCGCAAGCGAAGCAGAAGCTCGCAATCGAGAGCTGAAGGACGAATCGCCACACCCGCTGGGTCATTGACCCGACTACTACCATGTCTGGCCGTGGAAGGGATCCCCAGCAAGCCAACCCGCCGACCAACCACTAAAGGAAGCCCCCCACGACCTATCTCGCGGGATCTTGGCAGGATCTGACAACCCAAACGTGCGCGCTGGCGCGGCGGCGACACGCTACGCCGTGACCTCCAGCGCACCAAGCTCCGACCCCCGCATGGTAGGTCGACCCAGCGTGTATCAAGCCCTCGGCGTCTGCCTGCTGGCGATGATCACGGTGCTCATCACCAGCAGCATCGTGGTGCTCGCTGCCCTCACCTGGCACGCGGGAGGCGGCTCGTCCCCAGCGGGGCCTGACGCAGCCAAACCCGCCATCCTGCAGAGCCCCGGCTGGATCACGACCCTGATCGCAGCCAACGCGGGTGCAGGGCTGGCGGCATTGTGGCTCGGCCTTCACTGGCTACGGTGTCCGGTGAGCGCCGTCATTCCGACCCCCGGCGTCCGCCGCAGAGACTACTTCGGAGCCATCGCCCTGACGCTCGGGACAGCTCCGCTGGCGGACCTCGCCTCCCGCTGGGCCGCTCAACTACCCGGGGGCAACTCCGCGAGCGCCGAGCTTGCCATGGCCGCCGCTGTACGCAGCAGTCCCCTTGAGTTCGCCCTAGCCCTCGCGGCAATCGCCATTGGCCCCGCCCTCGCCGAAGAGCTCCTGTTCCGCGGTCTGCTCACCTCGGCGCTCCTGCGTTACGGCAACCTGGCAGCCCTGCTGTGGCCAAGCATCCTTTTCGGGATCTACCATCTCGACGTGGCGCAGGGTGTCGGCACGGCCCTGCTAGGGCTTTCCTTCGGCTGGGCGCGGCTGCGCACCGGCTCCGTAGTGCCAAGCATCGTCGCCCATGGCGTGTTCAACGGCGCCGTTCTCCTTTCCCTGCGCGCCGCGGGCGGCGTTGAACCAACGACGGCAACCCCGTCGCAACACGCCGCGCTACTCGTTGGAAGCGCCATCGTGATTGGAGCTGGCTTGATGGCCCTCGCCAAGCCGCGGGGCGCTGGCGTTCAGTAGTCGGAGCGTGAACCGCCACGCCACCCGTCTTCCGCGAGGGAGGGGGCATCTGGCCGACCAGCTCGCGCGGGCATCAACATCGGTGGTGCTGAATCTGGCGGAGGGCGCAGGCAAGCACTCCAAGCCGGACACGCGGCGGTTCTACGTGACGGC
>JAEWRL010000195.1 GCA_023398955.1 Pseudomonadota bacterium | reverse complement strand
ACCCACGACGCTCCCCACAGCGCGCACCGAAGAGCCGGATGTGCGGCCCACAAGTCCGGTTCTGTGAGAGGGGTCCCGGGAAACCGGGGCCCCTACTCGGCAAGACCGCGCGGCCGCAGCGACAATGCCGCAACCGGTCGTGCTCGCGCCGCCACTCTCTTCGCGAGGACGCGCGAGTTGGGGCAACCCCATTCGATGCAGGGGAAGAGCCGGACCTGGTGCTGGCAGAGACGGCACCCGAGCAGAGTGAGTTGTATTTACCGGGGGTGTATCAGAGACGGCATTTGGGGGGGATGGCGACGGCTAAGCGGATCACGTTCCGCATCTATTTGCACGATTTTCTCCGTCAGCGGCTTCCGAACACGCGGTACGAGCTGCGGTATGGTCCCACATCGTTGCACGGTACAACGGACGGCGATGCACTTCTGATTGGGAAGGTTCCTCCTGGCACGGCCCGCTGCGAGGTGGCATGGCACGAGGTGAGCTCCTGGCATCCGCCCGATTCCGACACGCTCGCTGACCGTCTGATCGCCGGCGAAGAGACCACTTTCCTTTACCGACGAGAGTACGAGCTGACGTTCCAGGCAGGAGTCACCACACCAAGCGAATCCGAGGCTAGGATTCGTTTGACGAATTTGGGCTACGCGACCGGACATCTCGCAACGGATTGGGCTCTATTCGAGCGTGACTACGGGATAGCTCCCACCCATCCCCTCAGCGAGACCACGTTCGCAAGCCTCGTCGACGTACATGATGGTGGTATAGCGGCCGCGCCCTCACCGCCTGAACCCGTGCCCGCGACGGGTGAGCCAGATCCGGATGACTTCGAGCAGGACGACTACCTCAGCCGAACGGTGGAGATCGAAGTTGTCGATGCTGACGGGAACCCGGTTCAGCGGGAACGTTTCGCAATAGTCTCGGGAGATGGGATCATGGCGGAGGGAGTGACAGACGACCAAGGTAGGGCATCGGTCGGCTTGTTTCCTTCCGAAGCGCGCCTCGAGCTGACCCTGCCCGACCGAGACGCGAGCGCATGGCGCGAAGCAGGAGAAGCTCAGCAGGAGTAGAGCCACGATGGGAACGGGAACGAGCGGTCCAGGGACGGCACCAGGAGACTTCCTGAGCAAATGGGAACAGCGGACCGAATGCGAGGTGCACGTGCACCAGCCCACGGCTGGACCCTACCAGAAGGTAAAGCTCTACGACTTCACCTTTCTTGGAAGGCGCTTCCGAGGTTCGAACTACGTGGGCCGCCGCGGTAGCGCGACGGGCCCAATCGTCGAAGGAACGCAGCACTCGGGGGCAGGTGTATGCGCAGAGATGGCGGACGCGCTGCGGGCTGCGCAACGTGACATTTTCAAGGCGTATGCCGCTGAAGTGGCGAGCAGAAAACCCCCAGAGGAGCCCAACGAAGCTAGCTTCACGAACTGGTGTGGCGTGGGGGATCTGCTGGGCTGGCAATTCCGAGGGGGACAGCACGCCCGCGGTTCGGCGATTGACATCGACGCAGGCCGCAATCCGTACATCGCAACGAGAACCGGAGTGACCTTCGGAGGAGAAAAGTATCCCGGCGGCTTGGGTCATGAGCATCCAAAGCTCATCAGCGAGGACGAACTCGAGGGGATTCCGGAGCCGCGCGCCCTCAAGGGCGTGCGCCCCCTCGCGGTCGACGCTTATCACCATGCCTGGTCACTCCGCTACCTGCCCACCCAGCCGCTCGACATCTCGTGCTTCCGCGGCGGGAACGCAGGGGAGACGCTTGCGCAGGCGTATGACCGGTTCGCCGCGTTGCACGGAGCTTTGGTAGCGTACTTCGACCTGGCCTACCTGCGCTTCGGTAGCGTCAACATGCCAGCCGAGAGCTCTGGGATGCTCCGTGAGTATGGCGAGGGCACTAGCCCAAGCCCCAGCTCGTATCTGGGCCGGGTCGCTGCCTACTCTGGCATCTATTTCCCGAACATGCCCACCAGCAGTTCTCAGCTCGCGGCTCTCCACGAGCAGATCCAGGCAGACTACAGGGCCGTGCGGCTCGTGATGGTCACGGGGTCGCTCGTGGACACAAAAGGTTCTGGGTTCAACGGTTCTGGATTGGTTCTCAACGCTTCCCGAGACCCTTGCCGCGGCTTCTTGAGCATTCGCAAGGAGATCGTCGTTTGTCTCCGCAACCACTTGGCTCGCTGGGGCGCCATGGACTTTGGGGCTCAAGCATCTGGTGACATCATGCACTTCGATCGGGGTCACAATGCAAGCGTCTCGACTACTCCCGACCCAAACCCGGACAATGTCTTCTATGTCTAGGCAGCTTCGCGTCGCTACACCACGGAATGGCTGGTGGCGCAGCCGACGTCGGCCCAAGGCGCTCTTGTCCGTGGGCGCGCTACTGTCGCTCGCTGGTTGCCGTTGCGCAGAGACCCTGCACGACGATCCAGGAGGGCGGCCCGCCGCATTGCATACTGTAGCCAGCACCCCAACCAGGACCGATGCAGGCTCTCGAAGCTCGATCCCTCCCTCGAAGGCCGAGGCCCCGCGCGCTGACCAGCCCGTGCTCACTCGCGCCGTGCCCGGGATCGGCTTTGCCGATGACCAAGGCCGCTATTGGCGCCCCGTCCTTCGCGGACAGCGCGTACTGCTCGAACGAGCTCGAGAACACGAGCAACTGCTCGCCATCGTGCCGGGCGCACCGCTAGAATACTGGCTCTACAAGTCCGGTCAGGTAGCAGCCGTCGGAGAGGTTTGGGACTATGAGGGTGGTCTGGAGTTGGATTGGCGCGAGCCCCACCCGGTACCGGGTGCAACGGATGCGCTGGACGTCTCGGGTGCTCCCAACGGCTGCCTTCTGCGTGCAGGTGGAAAGCTCGACTGCTTCACGCAGGTGGTCCGTACTGACAAGTACGGTGTAGCCATCGGCGTCGACCGCTCGCCGTTTGTTACCGTGGCCGAGAGTGGGGTCGAGAAGCTCGTGGGAGGCGGAGGCACGTGCTTTCTCAAAAATGGCCGCGTCCGATGCGTCCATGTGCGCTGGACCCCCGACATGGCGCAGCCCGTCGTTAGCCAACGCGTAGTCCCTGGGATTGAAGGAGCGGACGACATCTGTGTGCCACACACGACGACGACCAACTACCCGATGGGCTGTGCTCGAGTCGCGGGAGAGGTGAAGTGCTGGGATGTCGAGGGGGATGCCCCACGAACCCCAGAGCCGAACGGCTCATTTCCCGTCAGATTCACCGAGCCCGCTGACCTGAAGCCGGGCCTCAAGGTGTCGCAGCTATATTGCAATATTGGCGCGACGGGGGTACTGGATGAGCGGGGCACGCTATGGATGCAGCGGTCCTGGGAGGCTTCGCCCGCGCTGCATCGCGCAGAGGCCTTCGGTCGTCTGAGGGCGGTACGAGCGCAGAGCGGGCTCCTCTGCGGGGTGAGCGTGAGCGGCAGCTTGCTGTGTTGCGGGGATGTTGCAGGCTATGTGCGCGTCGGATCCGGCAAGCGGGGCCCTGATTGCGTCCCGGAGCGCATCTTCGCGGAGAAGACAGAGTAGATGTCCACCATCCACGTCGTGCAGGCCGGTGAAAATCTATCGCTCATTGCTGAGCAGTACGGTTTTCGCGCGTGGCGGACCATCTATGATGCGCCCGAGAATGCAAGCTTCAGGGAGCGCCGCCCAAACCCGCATCTGATTCAGGTGGGCGATGAGGTCGTCATCCCTGACAGGGAGACCAAGCAGGTTCCGGTCAGCCCGGGTGCGAGTCACCGCATTCAGCTCGCTGCCAAGGAGCCATTGCCCGCTGAGATTGCCTTCCAGTTCGTGGACGGGCGAGATCAGACGCAAGTGCTGCCTGGGCTGGAGGTCGACCTCGCCATCGCGACAGGACCGCTGCCGCTTCGCATCACCGATGCGGCCGGGGGCATCTATCTAGCGGAACCGGAGATCGAGGAAGGTGTGGTTCGGGTCACGGATATTCGAGATCTTACCTCCTCGCCGCCTCGCTCATGGCCTGGGAACGCTGGAGACTTCAACACGGGCCACTTCCATGTCGTCGCGCTCCCCGCCGACCCCATCGCTGCGGCACTGCCCATCCCGCTGGTGCGCTCCACCCGTCGGCCGCTCCTGAATGAGGACGCGACTCCGGCGCGGGACATGCTGTTCGGAGACTATACCCAGCAGCAGATTGAAGATATCGGGGTCATGTTTCAGCTCGACGACGCGGGCTACAATCTAGCGACGGTTGCCCCCTCCGTGCTCTTCGCCCAGTTTCGGAGGATGGCCACGGAACTGTTCTCTACGGGCGCACTCGAGGACAACATCAATCGAATGATCGACAGCTTCGAGGCGAACACGGGCGCCGAGTACAGCAGTGGCGATCTGGATACTGCCGTGCGTAGCCACGCCTCGACAGGGCGTTTTGAGCAGGATATTCGTGGGAAGCTCAGGAGACTTATCAACCTGCACAACGGCGAGGTCAATCGAATAAGGCTCAACCAGATGACGCTCGCCGGGCGCCCGCGGTACAACACGACCGCTGATATCCTTGGTGGGCTTACTATCGCCATCAACGACACGCACGCCCACGACGTCGATCTGATTGAGTACGCTCAGCAGGGAACCCAGTACACGGGCAAGTTTCGGCTCACCCTCACCATTTCGGCCTAGACCAACCCGACGTGGAGAAGCGCTTCGGCATGCTCGCCGGGTTCCGCGCCTGGTTCATCCTTCAGCATCTGGACCGTATGGCCTTTCGCCCATTCGTCACCAAGATCGTGCTCGACTATGATTTCTCTGGAACGGTGGGGAGCTAGCGTGAAGCCGGAGCACCGCGACGGCGGCGAACACTCCGCCACGCAAGGTGAGGCACCTGCTCGTCGTCATGGCCGCCCGTGCGGGAAAGCACCCCTCGTGGCTGTGCTGCTCGCGGTGCTGAGCGGGTGCTCGAAGGAGCCGCCAGAGTTCTTTCTGGTGCCTGACCGCACGCGGAAGGTTTGCCACCCGCCGCCCGTCCTTGGGAGGCCGGCGTGCACGAAGTCCGAGAGGTTCATCATCGCCAATTGCCCGTCGGACCCAGCAAAGCTCATCGCGGCCGTCCATGCATTCGATGATCGGACGCTGACGAACAGCGAGCTTGCCCGTTGGGGGAGCTACACTCGCTACTTCTACCGCGAGACCTGGAGTACTCCCCGCGACTTCAAGAGCGATGACCAGGATTGGGGCGGCGACTCGCTCGAGGACCACTGGCAAGACATCGTTCTTAGTACGGACTATTCGGGAAGCCTCGCTTCTCGTCAAACGAGCTACTGGAGAGACGGCGTCGCTGAGGACCCGCCCTGACGCCAGCGGCGCGTCAGAACCGCTCAGGCTCCGCCACCGTTTTCGCCACCGGCCACTCAGGCCCTCCTGAGCCAGTGGAGGGAAAGGGCTCCGGACAAGGAGTACCGCCTGACGATCGATAGCGTGACGGCGCAATACCTGTTCACCGTCGTCTGCAAGCGCTTCGGACCCGAGGTCTATCGACGCCCGCCCACACGCTCATCGACGGTGTGCATCAGCGCTCCGGAAAAGCTCGTCACGGACATACTCTGGCCAACCTTCGAAGAGATGTCTCGAGTCTTCGAGGATCAGATGCGGCTGCTCGCGATGGAGCTTGCGGCACGGTGGGAGCAGCACCGAGAGATGCTACCGCGTTGAGAGTTCATCCTAGATTTCGCGCGCTCCCCCCCATGAAAGGTTTGGATGGGCGGAGTTGGGGTTTTCGAGCGCATGGGGGGCCAATATCGTCGGTTGATCGGCCCCGTGGATAGACCTCCCCCTTTCCCC
>JAEWRL010000104.1 GCA_023398955.1 Pseudomonadota bacterium | reverse complement strand
GCGTGTTTGGTGGCGGGAGGCACGGGCATCGACTGCACGACGGCCATCGGGTGGACGTACCGTTTCGAGGAGTGCGTCTCGATCCTCGGTACTGTGGATTGCAATGCGACGGCCCTCCCCGGTGCTTGTGAGCAGGTCATCACTGTCGCCAGCGGCGGATAGGGAGTGGCCTCGAAGGTGGTCACTCCGTTTTTGCGAGCCGCTCTGTCACGCGCTCCGATGTTACCGGTGAGGCGCCGTCGGGACCTCGTTCACGACGAACGGGTGAAACGGTATCCCACGCCGCGGATCGTTTCGATATAGCGGGGTTCAGCGGGATTGGGTTCGACCTTGAGGCGGAGCCGCGCGACGAAGTTGTCGACGGTGCGCTCGCTCACGTGCTGCTCGGCTCCCCACACCTCCGTCAGCAGCTGCTGGCGCGTGAACGCGCGGTCGGGGTGAGAGACGAGGAAATGGAGCAGATCGAACTCCCGTGCCGTGGTCTCCGCAGGCTTGCCACGTACTAGTAGCCGCCGTGCCGCTGGATCCACAGTGGCCTCCCCGAACCGAACGACCAAGTCCTTGGCGCTGGACCGCCGTGTTCTTCGCAGGATGGCGTCGATGCGCGCGATGAGCTCGGGCAGGCTAAATGGCTTGGTCACGTAGTCGTCGGCGCCGAGGGAGAGCCCCAGGAGCTTGTCTGCCTCCTCGATACGTGCCGAGAGCACCAGAATAGGCGTCTCGGTATCTTTCTCACGAATGTCGCGGATCACGTCGAATCCGTGTCGCTTCGGGAGCATCAAGTCGACCACGATGAGATCAGGGCACTCCAGCGTCGCCAACCGAAGGCCTTCATCACCGTCGCTGGCCATGAGCAATCGGTATCCCTCGAGCTGCAGGTTCATCTGCAGCCCTCGGAGGATCGATACGTCATCTTCGATGATCAGGATCCTTGCCGTCATCTCGAATCACCGTAGCCACACGGGCATCGCCAGCGGCGTTGTCGTAGTCATCGCGATCACCTCACCGCCATTGCTGCATCCGCCCTCAGGACGCCGCTGGGAGCACTATCTGGAATGCCGAGCCTCGGCCGATCTCGCTCTCGACCGAGACCGTGCCGCCGTGACCTTCGGCGATATGCTGCACGATGGCCAACCCGAGACCTGTCCCTTGGAGATCGCGGTTCAGGGGGTCATGTCCTCGATAGAACTTCTCGAAGATCCTCCGATGCTCCCGCTTCAGGATCCCTGGCCCATTGTCTTCGATGCGGATCATCACTCCCTTTGGCCGTAGCACCTCGCTGCAACGAATGGCAATGCGCTTGTTGTCTCCCGTGTAACGGTGGGCGTTGTGCAGCAGATTGAGCAGCGCCTCGACCATGGCATTGCGGTCGACCATCACCTCAGGAAGCCGCCTGGGCACGTCGCGCTCGAGCTGGACCGCGTGCATCATGCGTTGAGACTCGAATGCGTTCATGGCCCCGTCTACGATATCCGAGACGTCGTGACGGCTGAACTGGTACACGCGCTTGCCCGCTTCCATGCGCGCCCAGCCCAGTAGCTGGTCGATCATCGTAGACAGGCGTGCCGTCTCCTTGCTCAGGACGTCCAAGCACTGCTGATAGTCTGCCGGATCCCTCGCTCGCCCTAGCTGAAGCGTCTCGACGAACATCCGGATGCTCGTGAGCGGCGTTCGCAGGTCGTGGCTGACCTTAGAGACGAACTCCGTTTGCAGCTTCGCCAAGGTCGCTTCGCGATGGATGTAGGTCAGCGTGGCGGCAATTCCGGCAATCATGGTGGCGACCAGGCCTAGAATGAGCGTGCCGAAGACATAGTCCTGCGTCGCGCTGCCGAAGACCACGACGAGGATCCCGACCGAGAGCAGCATCAGGGTGGGGATCACCACGAACGCAATGACCAGGAAGAATAGACGCCGAACCTCCGAGGCTCTCGGACTGATGCCGGTCCGTGAGTACGCCGGGACCCGTGATGCCCCGCGTACCGGAGGATCCGCTCCAACGCTTGTCTCTGTGGTTCGAGGGCACGGGATTGCTAACGGTAGCATAACTATCGGAGATTTCTTCAAACCATGGTCGCCCCGTGACCCGACGGTGACACTGTCGGACTAGGTTAGCCTCATGCGCACGCTGCTGGTTTACCCATCGTTTCCGAAGACCTATTGGGGGATGGAATACGCCCTTCCACTCACCGGTCGACGGGCGCTACTTCCCCCACTCGGCCTGCTGACTGTGGCAGCTTTGCTCCCTGATGCGTGGGAGGTACGGCTGGTCGACATGAGCGTCGAGCCGCTCACTGACGAGGATTTGGCTTGGGCCGACGTCGTCTTCGTGGGCGCCATGCAAATCCAGAGGGACTCGTACCATGCCGTGATCCACCGCGCTCACGACCACGGCAAGACAGTGGTGGTAGGGGGGGCCTACGCGACGACGGACCCGGACGCGAGCAGCGAGGCGGATTGCGTCGTCATTGGCGAGAGTGAGTCGCTCATTCCTACCTTGTGTCAGGATCTCGAGCGTGGGGCGTTGGCCGGCCGCTACTCTGCGGCGGAACGCCCCGACGTGACGAAAAGCCCCATACCACGGTTCGATCTCCTTCGCCCCGGCGCCTACTCGTCCCTCGGGGTGCAGTTCAGCCGCGGCTGTCCCTTCAACTGTGAGTTCTGTGACATCATCGAGGTCTTCGGGCGTGTCCCTCGAACCAAACCAGCAGAGCAGCTCATTGCCGAGTTCGAAGCGATCCGGGCCACGGGCTATCACGGCGCTCTCTTCGTTGTCGACGACAACTTCATCGGCAACAAGGCCGCAGCGAAACGGATGCTCCCGGTCGTCGCCGAGTGGATGCGAAAGAACGACTACCCCTTCGACCTCTTCACTGAAGCCTCCATCGATCTGGCCTCGCACGACAAACTCATCGGTTTGATGCTAGAGGCAGGTTTCAGCTCTGTGTTCATCGGTATCGAGACCCCCTCCCGAGAAACGCTCATCGCTTCGCAGAAGCGCCAGAACGCGCATCTCGACCTGGCGACGTCGGTGCAGAAGCTGACGCGGGCTGGGCTCGAGGTCATGGCTGGCTTCATCGTCGGATTCGACGAAGACGACGAAGATACCTTCGAGCGGCAGCGCGCGTTCATTCAGGAGTCGCCCATTCCACTTGCCATGGTGGGCATCCTCACGGCGCTGCCCCAAACGCAGCTCTGGAGACGGTTGGAGAAGGAGGGTCGCCTGCTCACAGACTACTCGGGGGACCAGTTCGGCAGAACCAACTTCGAAACGCGGATGCCCGAGAGTACCCTCGTTGCTGGCTATGCTCAGCTGCTCTCCCAACTGTATGACCCGGAAGCCTACTTCGCTCGGTGTTTCCAGGCGCTTCGCCTCCTCCCGGACAAGAAGCCCAGCACCTATCGAAACGACAGATGGTTCGCGATTGCGACGATCTTCCGCGTCATCTGGTACCAAGGCGTTCGGGCGGCGCATCGCGCTGCGTTCTGGCGGCACCTGCGCCGTGTGATCCTCCATGAGCCGCGTCAGATCCTGCGCGCCATCGAACAAGCGATTGGTGGGGCACACGTGATTCGCTACACCGCAGAGGATGTGTTGCCACGCCTGGCGCAAGCTTCGACGAGGGAGCGTATCCCCGCCACGCGCAACGCTCGCTCGTCCCGCTCCGTGATGGAGGAGACCACGGCTCTGGACACTACCGCCGAGCGCGAGGAAGCTTACGAGCACCAGGGCGCGAGCATCGCCGCACAGTGAGTGCTTCGACGGTTCTGCCGGCCCGGAGCCGCCTCATGACAAGGGTCATCATGGCCGCCAGCGGCGGGTAGGAGAGGGTTCTGCCGGTACCAGCCGCTCGTTGATGCGCACATGCGCGACACCGACGACGGCGCGTTCGCCCTCGAGCACGAAGGGGACCTCGCGGCGCGTGTCGCCTATCGTGACGACGAGGGTGCCTTGTACGGGGCTAGAGCCGTCGGCCCGCGCCACCTCCACGACGTAGTCGCCTGCCTTGGCCCCGCGCAGGGCGAGGCCCTCGCGCCCTCGGCTCAGCACGTCCGTTGCCGTTATCACGGAGTGGGTGGGCGCGCCGAGCCACGAGACGCGGTGGCCGTCGGGGTGCAGCAGGGAGAGGTCCAGGTCGACGTCGGTGTTCCAGCGTGCCTCGAGGCGGAAATCGCCGCTGAGCTTGTCCTCCGGCGGTGCCTCGTCCAGGGTGCGGGTGGCGGATTGGCGCGCCGCCTCGGCGGCGTTCTGCAGGAGCAGGTCGGCGAGGCTACGGTGGCCCGTGCCGCGGGTGCAGCGCACTGCTTCGCTCAGGGCCTTGGCGTCGTCGGGGCGGAACTCCGCCAGAGCGATGGAGTAGCGGCAGCCCCGCTCGGGGTTCCCTTCCCAGCGGTAGAGGCGGGCCAGGCGCTGCTGGGCACCCACGTCGCTCGGCCTGACGTCGACGACGCTGCCAAGGAGCCGAATCGCCTCGGCACGCCGGCCCTCGCGCGCTGCGAGATCAGCCCGCGCCGTCAGGGCGCCGGGGTCGAGGGGATCCTTGGCGCTCCAGTGTTCCGCCAGCTCGCTGGCGCGCCGCAGATCGCTGCTGAGGGCATAGAGGGTGTAGAGCTCGCGCAGGGCTTCCCGGCTCTCAGGGCGCTCCTCGTAGGTGCGCTCGGCCGCCGAGATGGCGGCTACGTTCGCCTTCTTCGGCACTGTAAGGCTCAGGTCGAGCTCGCCGCTGCGTACCCAGGTCCTTCGCATCGGCACCCAACGCTGCGGAGGCACCCTGACCCGAGCACCTTGTCCCGATGAGGCGCAGCGCATCGAGCACTGGAGGTCTCCCGGCGAACAGCGGCAGGAGGAGCTCGCCTTCGGGGCTGGCGTCGCAGGACGAGCGCTCGCCCCTATCCCGTTCCCGCCCTCATTCTGGGTCGCGCTCTCCTTGGCGCTCTGGCCCGCGCCGCAGAGCGGATCGCCTGGGTCACAGCCGTAGGCCGCATCGTGCCCAGGAGCGCCTGAAGTTCGACTATAGCGCTTCGCGCTGCTCCGATGCGTCGCCGCGGTGGCTACGGCTTCCGGGATGGACTCGCTCGGCTCTGTCTCCTCATCCCCCGTCCATTCGGGGAACTCGCGGCTGTTGTCGAGGCCAAAGGCCTTGAACATGGCGGGGCTCTCCAGGACGAGCAGGGACGTGTAGCGGCTCGCGACGTCGAAGCGACGGCTGAGAGCGATGGCTTCCCTCTTCGAGTCCTCGTCGCCCCGCTGCTCGAGGTCGGCGATGCGCGTCGCCGCGTAGAGTCGGGGCACGAAGGCGTTGGCGCCACCGCGTGCGGCCGCTATCTGAATGGGGTAGCGTTGCTCGAAGGGCTCGCCGCCCACCGTCCCGCGCACGCGCACCGTGCCCTCGACCCGCGCCCGCGTCATGCGCGCGACCACGAGGGCTTCGTCGCCTGCCGCTAGGTTGTGGAGGCGCTCTGGAGCCACCGAGGTGAGCCCTGCGGGGAGCTCGAGCTCGACGTCGGTGAGGGCGACCCCGTAGGTGGCTGCCAGGGTGGCAAAGGCCGCTTCGGCAACAGTGCTGCCCGGGAGATACGGCAGCACTGTACCCCCGCCGCCGCGCGCCACCGCCCGCAGGGAGTCCAGATCGGCGTCGCCACCGATGGCAAGCGCCGTCACGCTCACGTCTTTGCTGCGCGCTGCCTCGCGGATGGCGGCGCTGATGGTGCTGGGGCGCACGGGGCCGACAGTTGGCGTGCCGTCCCCGACGTAGATGACGCGCCCCGAGCGGTCGCCGCTGGCTGTGAGGGCTCGGATCCCGGACTCGACGGCGGCGGTGAGGTCCGAGGCGCCCTCTGCCGTCTGCTGGAGGAGCCAGCTCTCGATGCGCGCTGCGTATTCCGAGCTCGGCCTCTGCAGCTCCGTGTCGTGAGCCCGGCACTCGCCGTGGCAGGCGAGTACCGTCACGAGCGCGCCTTCCGGAAGCTCGCCAAGGACGCGGGCGGTCACGCGCGCGGCGCGCTCGAGGTTCTCGCCCAGCATGCTGCGACTGACGTCCACGACGAAGGCGTAGGCGCGCTGCTCGTCCGCGGCGCGGGCGGGTAGCTTGGGGCGAAGCGCCATCGCCACGTAGGGATAGGCGTCGTCTTGGCGGGCGTCCGCGGGATCGTAGGCCCACGCGACGAGCTCGCGGTCGCGGCTCTGGAGGGCGTACTCGACGATGAGATCTCCGCTCGGGACGAAGTTCCGTTCATTCAGGCCGAGGCCGTGCACGGTCGGGCTGGGCTGACGGCTCTCGGTGGCGTAGCCGACGCTGTAGAGCCCAAACTGTGGGTCGTGGCCGCGGACCTCGAGATCCACGGAGAACTCGCCCACGCGCGTGGATTCGTCGGGAGCATGGGCCAGGGGATAGGTGTAGCGACGCACCCCGGCGGATGGCTTGATTACCTGCGTGTAGGCGAGCACGATGCGCCGTGAGCCCTGCTTCGGGATCGGGAAGATGCGCAGCTCGAAGCGGTTGCCCCGCTGCCACTCGAGCAGAGCGGGATCCTTCCAGGGGCCGGGTACCCAGATGATCTCATCGCGAACCTGCCGCTTGGCCTTGGGAGTGGCGTTGACGATGCTACCGCGCCAGATGGCAGCGGCCCGTTCACGATCGACGAAGGCGCCCTCCTCGAGCTTGCCATCGACCTCGAGCGCCAGGCGCTCTATTTTCGCGTCCGCAGGGAGAGGGAAGCGGAAGATACCCTCCAGGACGTCGTTGCTGTGGTTCGTGAAGACCTCCTCCACCTCCGTGCGCGCCACCGCGCCAACGATGCGCACCTTGACCCGATGGCTGCTGAGGGTGACGGCTCCCGTGCGCTCGTGCTCGTCCCCGGGCTTCTTCGCTCGCAGCTCACCCAGGCCACGGCCGAGCTCGGAAGCGTCGAGCTCTTGGGTCAGGCTGTCGCTCCAAGCCATGACCTCGGCCAGGGCCTGGCTTGCTTCGCTGAAGGGCGGGCGCCCGGATTCGATGCGCCCTTGTTCCCCAGCTCGGACCCTGACGCTGCGCTCTTCGTCGTCGATGAGCTCCACCGTGCCGCGGCTCACGTCGACCGCCGCCGCGGTCCCGTCCTGACGGAGCGAGAACTTGGTGCCGAGTACGCGTACCCGCCCAGCGGCGAGGTCGAGGGTCGCGAGCTGGTCCTCCCGATGAGCGACGTCGGCGACGATCCCGCCCTTCAAGAGGCGCGCTGCGCGCGGCCCGGAACCGTCGAGCTGCAGGACCGTGCCGCGGTCCAGGCTGAGCTCGCTGCCATCGGCTAGCTTAACATGGGCCCGCGTGGTTCCATCCGTCTCGACGACGGAGCCCGCCGTGATCGTTGCTCCCGCCTTGAGGGGCTTGCAGCTGCTCTTCGGTGCTCGACACGCGAGCACCTGACCCTGACCGCCCGCTTTGGAGATGCTCACGAGCTCGCCGTGCCAGGCCTCCGTCGCTATCTCGGTCGTCGTCGGCTGGGGACCTCGCGGGATGGCGAGCACCAGCGCTACGGCGGCGACCAAGGCCGTTGCTGCCGCGATGGCCCCGCGTGGGCTCGCAAGGCCACCCTGGAGGAGGCGAAGCAGGCGACGAGCGGGCTTCGACCTCGGCGCGCCGCCCTCGCTGAGCACCTCGCTCTTGCTCCCTCGGTCGCCCTCGCCGAGGGGGCGCGGCGCGCCGCCTTCCGCCTCTCCAGCGGGAGCCGTGCCTTGGGGCGCCGGTGATGCTTGCGTGGACGAGCCCTGAGCCGTCACTGCTGCTCGGGCATCCAGACGCGCGAGGACTTCGGCTTCGAGTTCGCCTGCTGGCTCGTAGTCGTCGGCGGCTTGCGCTGCCGCATGGGCAGCTTGTTGCGCCGCGTGGCGCAGGTCCCGGAGCTCGTCGTCGTCCGCGACCAGGTCGAGCAGGCTCTCTCTCGCGGTTCCTTCCACCAGATCCGCAAGCTCGTCAATGACTCGGGTCTTCGAGTTCGTCTCAGTCATGGCTGCAATCCTCCGCCTCGAGGGCGTCGCGCAGACGGGCCAGGGCCCGAGAGACGCGTTGGCGGGCCGTCGCTTCTTCGATGTCGGTGGCGGCTCCGACCTCGCGATAGGAAAGGCCCACCACGTAGCGGAGGACCACTGCTTCGCGATCGGTCGGGCGGAGCGCCGCCAGGGCATGTCGTGCGCGCTCGGCGCGCTGCCTCCTGGCCAGGAGCTCGTCGCTGCTCGGCCGCTCGTCGTGGACGACGACCAAGTGCAGCTTCGCCGCCCGCGTCGAGCTCCGCTCCAGATAGCGCGCACAGCGGCGCCGCGCGATCCCGCATAGCCAGGCCCGCAACGTGCCCTGGCGCTGAAAGGTGGCGAAGGCGTCATGGGCTGCAAGCAGGGTCTCTTGGGTGAGATCGTCGGCCTCGGCCTGCGAACCGACGATCGCCATGCAGAGGCGTCCGATGTCACGGCCGTAGTGTCGGGCGCACAGTGTCAGTGCCTCTCGCCAGTCCCTCTCGTCCAGGGCTCGCAGCACGGAGCGCTCAGGCTCAGGCACGAGGTCCAGGGGGGCCTCGGTTGCCGTGATAGGTTCCGCCAAAGCTGTCGGCTCGCTTCCGCCCATGGTGCCGTCCTATCTCCGAATGAACACGATTGACAGGGGCGGCTACCGGCCCGCGTATCCGGGTGTTGCGACCTGCCATGCCCAGTGCCCTCGAGCGCACGATCCGTGACAGGCTCTCCAATCCTTTTGTCGAGAGTGCCGCTGGCCGCGGTACCCCTCACGGCAGCCGGCCCACGTGGCTACGGAGGGGGCGGGGTAGCACTGGGCAGGTGCTGACATTGCCGGGCTCGAGAGGCCCCGTTGCGCTATTCTCGACCTGCCCGCGCGCTGCGTCCGTATCCGCTACGTACCCCTTGCATCGGGGTCGATGGTTCGTTGACCGCAGCGCCCCACTCATGCCCCATCCAGGGATTCTTACGGAGTACCTTTTCATGCGTAATCCTCGCACTTCATCGTTCCTCCTCCCTCTCCTCCTTTCCTCGCTGGTAGGGGCCTGCGGCGATGGACGCCCTGGGAAGGGCATCGATGATGCGATCGGTGAGGGCAGCGGGGGCACGGCGGGCTACCCGGGGGCTGCGGGTGCTGGCAACCAGGCCGGCAGTCACGTCGGACTCGGCGAGCTGGCGCTCGCTGACTGTGAACCCCTCGACGAGTCCCACTACCGCGCCGACGCACAGGGGCTGTTCGACTACCCTCATGTACCCACCTTCGACTTCTTCCTGCCTGACGACGTGTGGCAGCACCTGCAGGACACGGCCCGGGACGAGCAGTACGCCGAGGCTCAGCTCTGCTTCGATGGCAAGCTCGTTGGGACAGTCGGGCTGCGTTTCAAGGGATACTACGGGTCCTTGTTTGGGTGCTTCGATGACCAGGGGGAGCTCACCTGTCCGCGCCTGAGCATGAAGGTGAAGTTCGACAAGTACATCGACGACCAGCGCTTCTTCGGGCTGAAGCGCCTCAACTTCAACGCCTACTATCACGACGACAGCCGCATCAAGGAGAAGCTATCCTACGACCTTTACCGCGCGATGGGCATCGTCGCTCCGCGTTCGGCTTGGGCAGTGCTGCGCGTCAATGGCGAGTCGAAGGGCGTCTACGGCATGGTGGAGCAGGTCGACGGACGCTTCACGGCCGATCGCTGGTCGGATAACCCCGATGGGAATCTTTACAAGGAAGTATGGCCCACGCTGGAGGATGCGGACGGGGTTCTGGAGGGGCTCAAGACGAACGAGGACGTCGCCGACGTGAGCGCCTACGTTGCTTTCTCGCAGGCCCTCGATGCTGCCGACGACGACGAGTTCCGCAGCGTCTTGGGGGAGTACATGGACCCCGACTACCTGGCGCGCTACTTCGCCGTTGACGACGCCATCGCCAGCTACGACGGTATCAGCTACTTCTGGACGGATGGGGTCTACAAGGATAATCACAACTTCTACATCTACGAGGAGGAGCCCAATAGCTTCATCTTGATCCCATGGGACATCGATTCATCATTCTGGATCAATCCCGAGCACGCCGCGCCCCACTGGACGGAAATCCCAGACGACTGCAGCGACACCTACCCTTACTGGGACGGACTCGGTGCGGCCCCCGCCTGCGATCGCTTCATCTGGGCAATGGCCCAGGACCTGGAGCCCTGGCGAGAGGCAGCGCGCGAGCTCCTCGACGGGCCCTTCGCTGAGGAGGCGATGGTCGAGAACATCGATCGGCACGCCGCCTTCATCCGTGACGAAATCCGGAAGGACTCCACGCCGTACACGTACGCGACTCACGAGGAGGCGGTCGCGTGGCTGAGGAGCTCGATCCCGGCGCTCAGGGCGCGACTCGAAGCCCTGATCGAAGAGTAGAGCTGCTCCGCGCCCTGAAGATAGCTCGTCACCGGCTGCATTTGGGGCTATTGGCGGGACAGACGCAAGACCCATCGATGCACGCCTGTCCCGCGGGGCACTGTACGCCGCAGCCGCCACAGTTTCTCGCCGTTCTTGGCACGACGCATCGACCCTCGCAATCGATTGTCGCGCCTGGGCAGCTGCACTCGCCGTGCTCGCAAATGGCCCCGCGGGGGCAAAGGCGCCCGCATCCTCCGCAATGAGTCGGATCGCGCTCCGTGTCGACGCATCGGCCCTCGCAGTTCGTCGCTTCCGCGCTGCAATCATCGACGCATTTGGAATCCTCGCAGGCGAGCCCCACCGCGCAGGTCGCGTCACACGACCCGCAGTGCTGAGGGGTTGATTGTGGGTCGACACAAGACCCCGCACAGGCGAGCAGGCCTTCCTCGCATGCGAGGACGCACTCGCCCGTGCTGCAGACCTGATCGGAGTCACATGGCTGCTCGTCACCGCACGACCCTGCGCCGCCAGCGGCGGACAACAGGTCGAGGTATGGGTCGCAGCCCAACAGAGTGAACACCAGCGGGAGCATCCACCAGGTGTTGCGACGCATCGACTCATCCATGACTAGAGCCTGAGCTCCACTGCCGTTGAACCAACGACACCGGGGAAGGGGGCTCGCACCATGGTACCCCCGGCGAAGCGCACAGTGGGGCGTGGCACGGGGACGAACCCATCGACGTGGAACAGAAGGGCAAGCGCCGAGGAGACGCGAGTCCGGACGCCGAGAGATGCCACCGCGACGGCTGCCCATGCACTGTCTGTCTGCCCCCGGTTGGGAGGTGACGCCGAACCACGGCCTCCCAAGCGGTAGGCGCCGAGACCAGCCCCGACCAGCGGTGCGATTGTGTGGTCACGGCCTCCCGGGTCCAGGCGGAACCGCACGACGCCGAGCTCCTGGTCCAGCTGCGCGGTCCCGAGGTCCCCCTCGAGCTCGGCCGTCGCGGGTCCGATAGCGCTCGCTTCCGCGACAATCAGTCTTGAAAGCCGGCGGCCGACGCCGAGCATCGGGACCACCCCGAGGCCAAGCCCCCCAGGTCCCCCCAACGCACCGCCACCCACCGCGATGAACCACCGTGGGCGCTCCTTCGCTTCGGCTGACACCTCGTGGCCCCGATGAGTCGCCTCGAGCTCTGCCGGAACCCCGCTGGGCCCGCCACCGAAGGGCTGATCGGGCCAATTGCGCCAGCTCCAGATGACGGCTGGAGCGAGCGGTGGCTGGATTTCTACCTCTTCAGTCGCTCCTGATTGGTTCGGATCCCAGTTTGGAGTCAGGTCTGCCAGATCTGCTTCATTATCGTGCGGGAGCGGAAGATCGAGCTCGACGAGCGATGCCTGGAGCAGCTCCACTGCTCGCAGAGCTACCACGCTGCTGGCCGCAACCCCCTCCTCCGGTGCGCGCACCACGCGGAGGAGGGTCTTGTCGTTGACGGGATCTGTGACTGAAACCTGCGCCACAATCCCGTCGTCGACCGCGGAAATCAGGATGGCCGCGAACGACCGCGCCGTCCGAACGATCTCCTCGAGGGAGCCCGCGGAAGGTGCAGGGTCCGGCACGAGCTGAGTGAGCACCTGAAAGCCAGCGGTCTCGAGCTCGGCGCGGAGTCGGGCCATGGCGCTACCGAGATTCGAGGTCCGGCGGCTTGCGTCGTCGGAAACAACCACCACGACGCGGGGATTGGCCCAGGTGGTGCTCGTGAGTGCCGCGATGCCCGACACCATCGTGAGCGCGATCAGCAACCCGCGGAGCACGCTCACGGTGCGGCGACCCTCGCCTTCAGCTCTTCGGCATGGCGGGCGTGAGCCCCAGCGGGATAGCGTTCAAGGTAGCTCTCGGCTGCCTGTCGCGCGGCTGTAAGCTCGCCGAGACGTTGGAGCGTGACCATTCTGCGGCCATTCGCCTCGGCCGCGAGCGCGCCCGCCGGCGCTTCGGCGAGGTAGGCATCGTACCAGGGGAGTGCCTGGGCGGGGCTTCCTCCATCGTCGGCCATTCTCCCCAACATGTAGGCTCCGGAAGCTGCGGCGGTGCTCCCCGGAAAGCGCTCGCGAATCACCAGCAGCACCTGCCTCGCCAGGTCCGCCCGTCGCGCGTAGCGCGCGGCGTCAGCCAACAGCGCAAGCCGAGACGAGTCTTCTGATCCGAGGAGTCCGGCGAGCCCCTCTGCTTCCGCGGCTTGTATCGCCTGAGCATACTCGCCACGGAGCGCCAGGTTTGTCCAAGCGTCAGTCCTCGTTGGCATGTCGCTGCGAGTGGTCAGCGGTGGAGTCCGCTCGGTACCACCAAGGGCCCTCTCTCCATCGGACCTCTCCGTGGGGGCGGCCGTCTCGGGGCCACCACCGGGTTCTGCAGTGTCGTCGCCCGCCGCGCCGGCAGCGAGCGTGGACGTTCCGAGCTCCGAGTTGCTGGGACGCGGTGCGGTCGCGACCAATTTCTCCGTGCCTGAGAGCTCCGTGTTCCGTCGCACTCCCGGCCCATGCACCACTACCTTTCCCGAACGCATCTGGATCTCGAGGGTTTCGGTCTTTGGCGTCCACGCGATCTCGAAGGATGTGCCGACTACCTGTACCGCGTAGGGGCCCGCCACGAAACGCCAACTGGCGTGCTCGTGCGGTTCGATCTCGACGTCAGCGCGTCCGTTCTCGAGGCGCACGACGGCGCCCGTGCTGGCCAGCTTTGTGACGCGCGCGACGCTGCCCGCGCGGAGCGTGACGCTGCTCCCGTCGGAGAAGGCGAGGATTCTCTGCTGACCAGGAGCTGGCTCATAGTGGGTATCGAGGCGACCACCTCGTGGCTCGCCCACACCGAAGCTCATGCGATCGATTGGACTCCAGGTGCGCACCACGACCCACAGAACGAGTGCGATCGCCGCCAGCGCGAGGCCGCCTGTCGAGGGGAGCGCCAAGCTCGAGCCGCGCGACGCCGTGGCCCTCTCGATGACGCGGCGCCGCAGGCGAGCATGCGCGTCGCCGCTCATCGTCGTCTCCAGGCCGTGGCGAAGCAGCCTGCCCAGCTCCTCAGAAGGGGCTTGCATCAGCTCTCTCCCTCCACCAGCTCACGAAGAACCGGATCACGCCTTGCCAGCGCCAGGAAGTGCTTCTCGGCGCGTGCCAGGTGCCGTTTGAACGTCGCGAGGGAGCAGCCGCTCGCGGCAGCGGCCTCCGTCAGCTCCAAGCCTTCGATGTGCCGCAGCGCGAAGACCAGCCGTGCCTCTGCTCCCATCCGATCCAGCACCGCATAGGTATGACGGACTTGCTCGGCTTGGATCGCATTGTAGGTGTTCGTCACCGGCGGGGCTTCGTGACTCTCCTCCCAAACCACCCAGCGCTTCATGGCACGCACGCGCAGCGCCTTCTTCGCTGTGCGCACAGTGACTCCGACAACGAAGCTGTGTAGTGCCTCTGGCTTCTCGAGGCTACGGCAGCGGCGGATCACCACCATGAACACATCCTGAACCAGGTCGTCGACATCTGCTGTTGCTCCGAGCGTTCTGATCAGCATGCCGCGAACCACCGGAGCCACCTCGTCGAAGAGCTCGGCGATTGCAGCGGGGTTTCCTGCTGCTACCCGCTCGACAAAGGCGGACCTAATCGTCCGTTTCCGCTCCACGGGTACGAGAACCGGGAGCGACGTCAACGGTGGTGGATCACTGAATTGGAGGAGCGGCACGATGACCCATGCTCAGCTGTGTCAGAAGGCGCGCGACACGGCTCAATGTTCTCCAGGACGTCAGTGCACAGCGGAAGTTGCGCCAACGGGCGCCGATTCCGCCCTGGGAGATCCGCCGCCAGGCGGGGCGCCTGGTGCGAGCTGTGGTCAGCCACCGTACCCCATTTTGTTGAGCCGTGCCGACGCCCGTTCGGCACAGTTCCGCGAGCACGGCATGAAGAGGTCGGCACTCCCGGGATCTGGCTTCTGAAGAGAGCAGCCCACCCGCGGTGCTCGACTGTCGCGGAGAGGCGACCAAAGGCAAAGGCATGAACCGCATCAAACCCCAGTTCGAGACGATGGTTGGAGCCTTCATGGTGCTCGGGTCGGTGGCGACGGCGGAGGCAAGTCCTGACGCCGCGGGGGAGCTGACGTCTCCGACAGTGGATACTGCCGAGCTTAGGGCGAGGGCGCAGGAGTACCCCTACGAGAGCGGTGGCATCCTGGGTCTTGGTTTCGTTCCGGGCCTCAGGTTCAGCGGGGGAGAGGGTCTGGACCCCATCGCCGTCGCTGCGGGGAGCGAGGTCGAGGTCGGTTATCTCCTCCCACCTCTCCGGCGGTCCATCGAGGTTTTCGCCCGAGGCCAGTACCTCCAGTCGGAGGGCGACGGGCCCGGCGCTCAGAATGCGAACGGTTACGCGGCTCCGACGCAGCACGCTGACGAGGTGGCCCACGAGGTCACGGTGAACCAGGGCATTCTGAGCCTTGGCGGGCTCTACCGGATTCCGCTCGACCTAGCATCGATGCGTCCTTACTTCACGCTGGGGGGACGAGTCCACCTGACCAAGTCCTCCGTGGAGTTCCGCGCGGCTGATGCTGAGTTGGACGAGATCACAGAAACCGACACGGAGCTTGGCTTCTTCAGCGCTGTCGGGGGTGAGGCGTTCCTAGGCCCGGGCGCGCTGCTGATCGAGCTCCAGCTGGTCTACGCGAAACGGGATGCTGCGGCCTTCAGGGAAATCGACCCTGGGGCTTTGGATCTGTCCTTGGGCTATCGCCTCTTTCCTTGATCGTGCTTTGCTTGGAGCTGTCGTTCTCATCAGGAACAAGGAGTCTGTAGGCTTAGAGCGTCTTTGGCGCTTTGTATCGAAACTGGGTAAACAATCGCGAAGGCCAGCCGAAACGGCAACTGTGCCGAAAGGTATAGACGCAAAGCCATTGGCCTAAGGGGCAATGCCCTAGGGCTTGAAGGGTTTCCGAAGCTGGGTCCGTGCTGCGTCAGACGCGGCGCAAGGTTGGTCTTCTCATCGTCAGGAGTCACGAATCATGCGTATGAATAGACCATATTTTGCGTTCCCCATCATTCTGTTGGCTGTCACTAACTGTGGAGAGGCACCATACACAACGGCGGATACTGTGGGCGCCTCGGGGTCCTCGGATTCCGCGGGCGTCTCGGATGTGGAATCCGACCCCGTCGCCAGTGACGAAGCTGCCTCTGGTGAGACTAGTGTCCAGGAGAGCGAGCGAGCGTCCGAACCAACGGTGTTTGGCGACGTCGCCCTTCAGAATACCGACTCTCAGAATGATCCGGTCGACCAGGTCGGTGACACGTCCTGGGTGAAGCCACAGACGCTCGAGGCAGGACACGCAATGCTGCGTTTGCTGCTCACCGATGCCCCAGTCGAAGCGGACAGCGTCTTCGTGACCTTCTGCGGTATTCGCGTGGATGCTGCTGCCGCGAGTGAAGACGCCGATGACGACGAACAGGTCTCCGAGGGCGAGGACGTCGAGGAGCCTGAGGAGGATGGCGTCGAGGAGCCCCGGTCGGACGGAGAAGCCGATGGCGTCGACGAGGATGACGAACTCGACGAGGACGAAGTCGAGGACGTCGATGAGGTTGACGAGCTCGACGAGGACGAAGTCGAGGACGGTGCCGACGAGCTCGACGAGGACCTCGAGGAGTTCGAGGCAGAGTTCGAGGAGTTCCTGGGTGACGCCGATGAGCTCGAGTTCGAAGAGGAGCTCGACGAACTCGAAGATGCCTTCGGAGAGTTCGACTGGGATGCCTCCGAGGACGTCGATCCGGCAGAGGCACTCGACGAGCTCCGGCAACACTTCGAGCTGCTTCCAGAAGATCTCGAGCGAGACATCGTAGGTTCGGGGAACGATGCACAAGCTGAGAGCGAGCAGGAGGGATCCTATGCGATGGCGGACGAGTGTCGCACGCTGGACCTCCTGGCGCTGCAGGGCGGCATCACCGAAGCGTTGGGCGTCCTGAACCTGCCTGCAGGGGCCTATGGCCACATCCGTCTGATGCTCGTGGATGCGTCCATCGTCGTCGCTGGCGTGGAGCACGAGCTCTTCGTGCCGTCGGGCAGCGAGAGTGGCCTGAAGGTTGGCAACGGCTTCGTCCTCGAGGAAGGTGTCGCGACGACGCTGACCATCGACTTCGACGCTGCCGCGTCCGTGCATTTCGCTCCAGGGCGAGGGTACATCATGCAGCCAGTCATCAAACTCGTCGGAGAATCGAGGCATCGCCTCGATGATCTCGCGGAGCGGCGAGAGCAGTCTGAAGTCCGCGACGACGGCTCGGAGTCACGGCGACCGGATGGCTCGGGCGACCAAGGAGACGAAGCTCGGGCTGACGAGACCGAGCCGCTCTCCGACGCGGTTGGCGAGGTCGAGCGGCCTGGCCGCGAGGATGCTGGGCGGAGTGAAGACCGCGATGCTCGGCGACCGGTCGGCAGAGGCGCCGACGAAGCTGACGAGGTCGAGGTGCCCGAGGATACCGACGATGTCGAGGAGCAGGAAGAGGCTGACGAGGCTGACGAGGCGGACGAGATCGAGGTGCCGGACGAGATCGACGTGCCGGACGAGGCCGAGGTGCCCGAGGATACCGACGATGTCGAGGAGCAGGAAGAGGCTGACGAGGCTGACGAGGCGGACGAGGCGGACGAGATGGAGGTGCCCGAAGGAGCCGACGAGGCCGATGAGGTCGAGATGCCTGAAGAGGCCCATGATGCGGAGCGCAGAGCGGCCGACGCAGGTGACAGCGAAAGGGTCGAGCGCGAAGCCATCGATGAAGCCGACGAAGACGAGTAGACTGCAGAGGCACGAGGAACTCGCTGGGCAATGTCGGCGCGGCGTCCTCGAAAACGGTGAAGCACCACCGTCAATGGTGCTGACCTGAGGTAGCGCATGCCGGGGCGAGGAGCACAGGTTCCTCGCTCCGGCGCTTTTTTGTCGCCGGTCGCTCGCGATGCGCCGAGTGATCGCGAGCGTCGCGGTGAGGGGCTTCGGTGGTCGCGATCGGCGTCCCTGCGCTTCAGCGCTCGGGAGAAATGACCCGGGCATGCTCGCGAGAAATGACCCAGGCTTGGCGCGCTCCAACAGCCGGCTACCGGGTGAGGCGGCTGTTGATAGCGCACAACCTGGGACCGAGTTCGGGCGCCCCAGAGGAACGGGCACGCTCGAGAGTCAAAGCGCGACCCTGGCGCAGACGCTCGGCGGACAGAGCCGTCGCGGCACCGCGCCTGCGCCCGCGG
>JAEWRL010000083.1 GCA_023398955.1 Pseudomonadota bacterium | reverse complement strand
GAGAAACCCAGCGCCGAGAAACCCAGCGCCGAGAAACCCAGCGCCGAGAAACCCAGCGCCGAGAAACCCAGCGCCGAGAAACCCAGCGCCGAGAAACCCAGCGCCGAGAAACCCAGCGCCGGCAGCGCCAATAAGCGACGCACAGATAGTTTGGACGGCCACTGCTGCTCTCATCTATGACACTCCAAGGCGTGGAAGAGGACGCCCTATTCGAGCAGAACGCGACTCACCATACGATGAGGATCAGGTTTTTGTCTACGGAGGCTCGCTCCCTGGGATTTGTTACTACAATCCTGGGTCCCTTCTGGGCCTTCGGGTCGGCGGAGACCGTGAAACAGGTGGCGTAGGGGATGTCAGCCCGTCGATGAACAGCAGCTCCATCTCGCTGCTGATCGGCTCGACGACGCTCGGGATACGTGGTCCGGCCGTGGTCTGCTCGCCGATGGTACCGCCCCCATGATAGTTGAAGGGGTATGAGGGGCTCTTGTTCAGGGTCTTGGCGGGCGTCTTCCCGTCGCACCCGCCGATCCAGCTGGAATCGCACTGGTTCGCTCCGCCGGACCGTGAGAGAATCCGGCCATGGCACCGTTCGCTGATGGAAGGGGCTCGCTCTCAGCGCTGGGGGTGGTGGCTGCTGGTCTCGTGAGCTCGTCGCTCGCGGCAGCGCAGACAGCGATCCACGCTTGCGATGATGCGACAGGTTGGAACGACGTCGCGACGGTGGTCTCCAGTCCGGCGGAGAGCGGCAGCTCGATAAGGTGGGCAGTCCAGGATGGCGAGGTGCTGCGCTTCACGCCGAGCGCGCCCCTCGACATGAGCGGGCACGACGCGCTCCATTTCTGGCTGCACGCCAACCAGCCGCACGCGCATGGAGACGAGCTACTCCTCTACCTCGGATCCGAGAACGCGAGCACCGACGGTGGCGACTACTACTCGTGGGCGTTGAAGATGGACTACAGCGGCTGGCGGGAGCTGATCCTCGAGCGCGAGCACTTCTCCACCAATCGCTCGCCCCGCGGCTGGGATCGGATCGACGAAATCTCGCTCTACGCTGGCGGCTGGGACAACACGCCCGACCTCGGAATGATCCTGAACGTCGACCAGATCGAGCTGGTGATGGTCGATAGGACGGCGCCGAGGACGACCGATGCGGAGCTCTTCGCGGCGCTCGATCTCACGATGCCCGGGCTCGAAGCGGTCCAGTCGGCCGTCGCGGGAGGCGCTGTCGATACGGCCAAGGCCGCGCTCTGCGATTACTTCCGCGGGCGGGCCGAGCCGAGCTGGTTCTTCGACCCGCACGCTGTCGATTCGAGCATCAGATACAGCGAGGAGCGCACCGACGACGCCGTCGCTGGAACCTTCGATATCGTCGGTTACGAGTACACCTTCCCCGGCGGAGTCATCGACTGGTCCTACAACCCGACCCTCGACGCCCCGGTGGCCGACAACAACGAGTGGACCTGGCAGCTGGGTCGCATGAGCTTCTGGAACGACATGGGCCGCGCCTACTGGGCGACGGGCGATGCGACCTACTCCCAGGCCTGGGCGGATCAGCTGGCGAGTTTCGTAACGACGCGCCGCGTGCCAAACGTCGCCGCCAACGGCGCGGGATCGTCGTGGCGCACGATCGACACGGGGATCCGCGCCTCCGGCTCGTGGCCGGACGCCTGGCACCGCTTCCTGCACGCCCCCGAGTTCGACGACGAGCACATGATCCTGATGCTCAAGAGCTTCCTTGAGCACGGTGCCTACCTCCGGCAGTTCCAAACCAGCGCCAACTGGCTTACTCACGAGCTCGACGGACTGTACACAGTGGGGGCGCTGTTTCCTGAGTTCCGGGAAGCCGCCGAATGGCGGGAGTTCGCAGCAGCCGGGATGTACGCTCTGATGGCCGAGCAGTTCCTTCCCGATGGCGGGCACTACGAGCTCTCGCCCGGCTACCATCAGGTGTCGATTCTCCACATCGCGCGCCTCTACGCGGTGGCGGAGGTGACCGGCAACGAGGGCGAGCTACCCGATGACTACCTGGCGCGGCTGCGCGCGGCCTACCTCTGGCCCATCCAGATCGCCACGCCGGACTGGAACAACCCGCGCGTCAACGACAGCTGGGACGTCGACGTTGCCAGCGCCAGCGAGGCCCCGGCCGAGCTCTTTCGCGAGGACCCCATCTACACATGGGCGGCCAGCGGGCGCGAGGAGGGCACCGCGCCCGACTGGCAGAACCTGCTCCTGCCGGACTCCGGCTTCGTCGTGATGCGCTCGGGCTGGGACGCCGCGGCGCACTACGCCTTCTTCGACGTCGGCCCATACAGCCGCGGCCACAGCCATCAGGACAAGCTGAACCTCATCCTGTGGTCACACGGGAGGCGCCTTCTTTTCGACTCGGGAGGCGGCAACTACGAGCTGAGCGCTTACCGTGACTACGGCATCGACACCCACTCGCACAACACTGTGATGGTCGATGGGCTGCCTCAGCGGCGCAGTCGTGACGCCGACACGGATCCGCTCGGCTGGGGCGATCCCAGCACGCCCGCAGCACACTTCCACTCCAAGGAGACTCACGCCTACGCTGTAGGCACCTACAAGGATGGCTACGGCGAGGAGAACGACATCGCTGCCTCTCATCGCCGCGAGGTGCTCTACCTCAAGCCGGATCTGTTCGTCGTCGTGGACGTCTTGACGCCGAACGATTCGGTGAGCCACGACTACGAGGCGCGGTGGCACCTGAAGACGACGAACTGGTCGGAGGAGGCCGGCGGCGTCACGCTCACCTCGGACGTCGACTTGCCGAACCTGGCGATCGTGCCGCTCGCCACCGAGGGGCTCAGCGTCAGCCACTACAGCGGCCAGACCGATCCCGTGCTCGGTTGGGACCTCGGTCACTCGGGTGGCCGTGAGCCCGCCCTCACCATCTTGCATCGGATCTCGGGCGCGGACACCCAGCGGTTCGTCACCCTGCTCGTTCCGCTCGACACCGGCATCCCAAACCCCGTAGCGAGCGTCGAGGCGACGAGCGACCTCGACTACCGCGTCGAGCTGACCGACGGCACCATGATCGCCCTCACGCTCCTCGATGATGGCCCTGGCATCGATGCCGTCCTCGACCCTGCCGACGGGGATCCTGTCACGATCGACGCGGACCCCACCCAGACAGGGACCGAATACGAGGGAACCGGGAGCTCCGGGGGCGCCGGAGGCGTTGGTGTGGGCGATGGCGAATCGGACGGCAAGCGCAGTGACGACGGCTGCGGTTGCGCCATCCCGCGTTCGGGAGGCTCGGCATGGCTTCTGGGCGTTGTCGGGCTGGCGCTTCTGGGACTGCGAAGGCGGTGTACGGCTCGTTCCGCTGCACCCACATCATCGTAGCGGAGACTCCGCTGCTGCGCAGCGCCCCCCTCGCTACTGCACGGTGAAGCTCAACACCTGAAACCCGTCGCACTCCCCTTCACCGTCGGGGTTTTCCGTGCAGTCGAAGTGGTAGTTGAAGGCGTAGATGGCGGCCGAATAGGGCTCGTACACCTCGGGATCCACGGCTCCGATCTCGAAGCCGTACTCCGCGACGTCGCCGTGCGTCACCGTCATCGTGGCCTCTGCGCCAGCGCTCACGCTGAACCCCGCCAGGACGCCGCCCGCCGTCACCTGCAGCGATCTCGTGGCTGTCACGTTCCACGTCCGCCAGCTGGAGCTCGTGCTCCCGATGGCCAGCACACCGCTCTGCCCGGAGCCCACCCCGCTGAGCGGACCCGAAACGACGGGCGTCTGGGCGCGGTCCCGGTGCGTGATGAAGGCGCAATCGTCGATGAGGCTCGGATCGGTCTCCTCGTCACAGGCCTGTCCGATGACCCGCAGCGACTGCAAGTGCGCGTCGAGCTGGCTCGGGCGGAGATAGGACAAGGGCTCGGTGGGCGTGTGGCGGAACACAGCGTCGAGGGCCTGCCGTTGGCTCGGCCGCATCGCTGGGCGGATGATGTCCTCCGAGAAGAGCCGCGTGACGTGGGCATCGTCGCGGGGGATCGAGATGGCGATTGTCTGCCCTACCCTGCTCTCGCCGCTCGGGCCAGGCGGCGCGTCGAGGATGCGGTAGGCGAACTGCTCGTAGGCCAGCACGGTGGCGAGGACCTGGTCCTGACTGGAGCCGTTGGTGTAGACCTTGGTAAAGCTCAGGCTCGCGCTCGAGTCGGTGCCTTGGACCGTCGTCGCCTCGATGGTCTGGACGGCCTCGATCTCCGACTGGGTGAAGACGCGCTCCTCCACGTTCATGCCGACGTGGAGGCTTGCGCTGAGCGAGAAGGACTCGGACGTCGCCGCCTCGGAGTTGGTCGTAGCGCCGAATGTCGTCGAGCAGTTTCCCGTGTTCTGCCCGAGCGGTCCGGCGTAGCAGGGCGGCGCCGCCAGGACGGCGAGGATGACGGGCTCGCTGTAGCGGATGCCGTGCTCCTCGGGCAGGTATTCGACGACGATCGCGTCGCCATCGACGTTCGCGGGGGCCATCGCGACCGGCGCCGATGTCGACAGGTCCAGGCGCGTCTGCTGCTCCGAAGCGCCCCCGACCGAGATCTTGTAGAGGGTGCCGGCGACGAGGGGCCCTGAGCCCACTGTCGTCACATAGCCGTCCCCCATGGTGAGCACGGCCACGTCCGTCAGAGCGTCGCCGTCGAGGTTCCCGAAGGCGAACTTCAGCGTCTCCGAGGAGACGATGATGCTGGAGTCGGTGCCCAAGGGTATCTGTTCCGACGTGCTCGGACTGGCGACACCCTCGGAGGCCGTCCACTGCCAGAGGACGTTGTTGACGAGCACGTCCTCCGCCGGCTCGAACCCTGCGGCATCGGGCCCTGCCATGGCCCCCCCAGTGACCCTCGCCGTATTGACCTGCGTATCCCCGATGCGCACCGTCACGTCCCCGCGCTGGGTCGCCGGGGTCACGGAGCCCTCGCAGAGCATGTCGAACGCCGCGCTCGGCTCCACCATATCCTCGAGGACGGCCAGGAGCTGGGTGTAGTTGTCTATCGAGCTTGCCACGTCGGTACCAGCGACGACGATCTCGTCGACGAAATCCGCGTCGACGTCCGCGAAGCCGACCCCGGAAGCGACGAATGGAGTCGAGCCCTCGAAGACCATGAGCTGATCCAGGACGACGCCAAGGCCGCCCCCGTCGTCGTCGAGCACGACGAGGCGGCTGTGACCGTAGTCGCTCTGGGGATCCGGGCGCGTGTTGATCACCAGCGCCACCTCCAGCTCCGGGTCACCGTCGAGCTGTCCGCTGGCCACGTCGAAGTCGGTCAGCGCCTCACCGCTGAGGCTCGGATCCAAGACGGGTCCGCCCGACCGAATGGGACCAAGGGTGGGACCCTCCATGCCATCCAGCTGGAGCACGCGGTACTCCCATTCCTCGCCCACGAGCGCCACCAAGAACACCTCTTCGAGGCCATCCCCTTCGGCGTCGTAGCGGGCTGCAGCAAGGTGGCTCGCGTTTCGCCATTCGCCCAGCTCCTGCCCGGCCCCGAACGGCACCTCAAAGCCCGCCGCCTCGTCCTCCAGCTGCCACAGGACCACGTCCTCACCCGTCTGTGGGTCCTCGTCGCGCAGGTCCACCACGAGCGTCTCTTCCCGTCCGTCCGCGTCGGCGTGCAGCGCCAGGACCACGGGCGCCACCAACGCCCCGAAGTCCCCAGGCGCCTCGTGGATGACATGCGCCGGAAGCCCCTCCGACCCGGCCCTATCGAGGTCGACGACCACCGCGTCGCCCGCAGCCGTCCCGATCACCACGAGCTCGGACGGGCCCGCCAGGGTGGAGACCGGCTTCTTCAGCGGATGGGCGCCGTCAGCCAGGGTGCGTCCCGAGCGATCCCGCAGCATGGGGCCCAGCTCGTCGAGGGTGGGCATGGCCACCCCAAGGGCGTCCAACCGCGCTTCGACGCTCTCCAAGGATCCGGGATCGTTACCCGCCCCCGCGCCCGCCGTTCTGCCGCCCGAGCCCGCGCTGTCGCCCGCGCCCGCCCCGCCGTCATCGCGCCCTGCCCCCGCCCCGCCATCGTCGCGTCCTGCGCCCGCTGCGCCATCGTCGCGTCCTGCCCCCGCTGCGCCATCGTCGCGTCCTGCGCCCGCTGCGCCATCGTCGCGTCCTGCGCCCGCTACGCCATCGTCGCGTCCTGCCCCTCCCCTACCCTCGTGCGCACCCTCCTCGCGGCCTCCCATGCCTGCGCCTGCGCTGGACAGGTCGCCGCTGGCCCCCGCGGCGCCGGACGCACCAGCACCATCCGCAGACGTTCGAGAACCGCCTGCGCCATCCCCCGAGCACCCGCCCACGACCAGCGAGCCGAGGGAAACGAGCGTAACGAGGGAATAAAGCCCAGTGGCGAGCCTAAGGGACCGATGGCTTATCATCCTGATTCTCCCGAGCAGAGGGTCGCAACGCCACGACGAGCACACAAGCGATGCGCGCGCACGGCCCGGCGTACTCTAGGGACGGGATCCCCCGTTTCCAAGTGGCTGTCGTTCCGATGGCGCTCGCTGTACGCCGCGTTCAGCAACTTGCCTCAGGGGTCGTAGCTGCGGGATCGGACGGCGTCTGGGGCGAGCCGATCGCCGCGGGGAGCGGGCTGCAGCACGTCCACTGGCTTCGCTGTGCGCTGGAGCACCGACAGCGTCCCGTCCGTCTCGAGGATCACGGCGCCCACCTCATCCGTCGCGGAGACTCCGCTGCTGCGCAGCGCCGCCAGCGCCTCGACCCGGGTCACGCGGGCTTTGCGCAGCGCGCTCTCGATGAAGCGACCGTCGTGCATCAGCAACACCGGACTGGACTTCACCAGCTTCCGCACGAAGGCGACCCGCACGGAGCTCCACGTCACGGCGTACTGCAGGAAGATGAGCAACGCCAGCGCGATCAACCCGTTGAGGAGCGGCGTCGTCTTCGAGAGCAGCACGGTAGCCAGCGTCGAACCCAACGCCACCGTCACGATCAGATCGAAGGCGTTCAGCTTGGAGAGCGTGCGGTTACCGGAGATCCGCAGCAAGGCGACGAGCCCGACGTAGGCGGCCGTGCCAACGACGAGAATCCGCACGATGGAGTGCCAGTCTTGGAAGAACATCCCCCACGACCTAGGTCACAACCCATCAGGATCAAGGGGCAAGCTCGGGGGCGCCGTGAAGACGCTTTCGCCAGCGTCGCGCATGCACCGGAAATGTCACTGCGCCGCTAGAAACTCAACAACATCCATTCCGATGTCTTGCGCGATCTTTCGACCAATTCCGCAGAGAGCACAGGTTCACCACCCTCGAGAAGCATCTCGACGACCTCCCGAAGATTGTCACGCAGCTCCTCGACGGTCTCCCCCTGAGAGTGCGCACCTGGCCATCCTGGCACATATCCGACGAACACCCCCGTCGTCGGATCCTCCTCGATGACTGCCGTGAAGCTGTGCATGTCTCGAACGGTGGCACATCCAGTCCCTCCAGGTACGAGCAACCGGGGTCCCATCGCCGCCCGAAGGCATCCCGCCGCCCGAAGGCATCCCGCCACCGGAGCCATCCATCGCGCTGCTGGCGCCTCCGACGAGTACACCCTTGCCCGAGGCCGCTTCAGTCGGGGACGTGGTCCGCGCCCCCCCGGTCTCCTGGGCGGTGGAGACGGAGAACCCAGCCTCCGGATCCGAACGTCCGCACCCAACTGAAAGGATTGGAACCAAGTCGGTGTCCTCCGTTCGTACCGACCAGACCGGCAGGTGCGAAAGCCCGGCTCCGAGCAGACGCGAGCATGGTCGGCCGGAACGCTAACAATGGCTTTCTTGCTCGTCGGCTGCTTTGAAGCCGAACCGAGTCTCCCCTCCGCGGATGAGTTGGAGACGCAACTGGACGCCGAGGCGCCGCAGTCCGATGTCGCCAGCGAGTCGCAACCTGACGGGTCCAGCGGACCAGCACCTGCCGTAAACATCGAGCTGCTGGAAACCTGCCGGGCCTGTGGCACCGGCAACTTGGACGGGGTCAAGCTCTGTATCTGGGCCGACGATTGCAATTTTTATGTGGGTGAGGGCGGGACGTTCCATTACTCGGTCCTGGTTGAACGAACCGAGCCGATCACGACCACGGCTGCGCAGGCCCGCCGCGGTACTGCCAGTTCTGATCCGCTGAGCTTCGTGGACTACTGGGTGACCAACGACCAAGGGACTCAATACTGCGCCTGCGACCGTGGCTTTTGCGCGCCTCAAGAAAGCGACTCGATCACGCTGGAGACAGGAGAGTTCGATGGCAGCTTCACATGATCTGGTCGCGAGTGGAATGGCCCCAGTGATGTGGCGGTGGTTCCCGAGGGACCACTCTTTGGGCCGGGCGAGTACGTCGCGCGCATCGCGTTTGGTAGCACTCTTGCGCTGATTGAGGGCACCGCCAGCGTGGAGCTACCAATTCGAGTGCTTCCGCTCGGCGTTGCGATCACCGACGCCTGTCATGATATCGAGGGCCCAGACTTGGCACAGCCTCGCGCCAATGGGGCATGCGCGCGACTACTGCGAACTCGTTTCCGACTTGGAGGGGGAAGTCTACGCCATGGAAGGAGACGCGTCATTGAACGTCGAGCGCTACCTGCTGGAGGAGCGGGTGTGGTACTAAACAGATCCAGGCGGAGATGGAAGGCTGCGCTCGTCGCGGTCAAGCACCGTCCGGCCAGCGCAGGATGTCTACTCGCCGCGCGGAGAGTTCATCGCTAGACGGCGACAGAAACCGCGCGGCGCGCCGCGCCGCGGGCGGGCAGCGCTCGCAGGTAGGCAGCAACAGCGAGGTCCGCCGCGGGCGGGCAGCGCTCGCAGGTAGGCAGCAACAGCGAGGCGCGGCACCAGCGGACCTCTTCCAATTTGCACCTGCCCTGTGCGGCATACAATGCCCTCGACCCCAGGCGTCGATTGGGGCCAGTGACGAGGGGGGAGGGCTCGTGGTACACGCCCACGAAGGCCACGCCTCGCTGGCGGTATGTTCCTTGCTCAGCGGAGAGGCACATCGAGGCATCCGATGAAATATTGCGCTCCACTTCGATTCACGTATGGCTGGTCCAGCCTTCTGGCTCTGATCGTAATGGCAGCTTGTGGCACAGGCAGTGACACAGATGATCCGCCGGACGGGCCGCCACAGGGACCGAGCAGCCCGGTGAACGTCGCCGACGAAGTCCCTGAAACCCTGAGGCAGGCCCTGGAAGCGGCGGCAGCCTTGGACGCGGACGGCCTTCGGGAGGCCTACCCCACCCCCGGGAGCGCCGCCCTGGGGTACGATCCGGCCGAAGCGACTGGCATGGCTCTGATCCAGGCCTCGGCGCTGGCACTCAGCGAGGGTGAGCTCGAACGCCTCGCGCAGAACGGCTTCGTGATCTCGAAGGGGATGCAGTTCCCCAGTTTCGCTTATGGCTACAAGACCATCTACGCGGAAGACCTCCCCGTGTACGTCTCAGCAGACTCGATCCTCGAGGCGGTGCACCGAACCTTCGATGCGCTGCTGAAACAGACAGAGGAGCAGGTTCTCATCGCCGACCTTACGCTGTTACTCGACGGGATGCGCGCCAATCTCGCTTCGAGTAGCCTCGATGCCGAGCTGGCAGCGGACGCCGACCTCTATTTGACGGTGGCTTCGAGCCTTCTCGCAGGTGCGTCCCGGGCTACCTTGGGGTTCGCAGACGCAAAGGCCGCCGCCGAACTCTACGAGCAAGCGTCGAATGCCAGTGGGCACCAGGTGGTCTCTCTCTTCGGCGTGGAAAGGGACCTCGACTTCTCCCAGTTCGAGCCGAGGGGTCACTACACGGACAGCGACAGCCTGAGCCGATACTTCAAGGCTATGATGTGGTTGGGACGCGTGGATTTGCGTCTGATAGAGACGCAGAGCGACGGTTCGCAGCGCTTCTATCGCCGGCAGTTCGATTCAGCGGTCGCCCTGCGGGAGCTCATGGGGAACGCCGAAACTGCCCTGTGGGAGCGCATCGACACGACAATAGGCGCCTACGTCGGGGAACACGATAGCATGACGCCCAAAGACATAGGGGGACTGATGGCCGCTCTGGAGGTCGCCTCCCTGAATGACTCGGCGAGCCTCGACGACGAGCAGATCATCGCGGAGCTGGCCGCTGGAGGTTGGGGCGCGCAGAGGATTGCGAGCCGCATCATCATCAACGGGATGTCTTCCCCGGGCACGTTGCCCCTGGATCGCAGCTTCCTCATCTTCGGTCAGCGCTACACGGTGGATAGCCATACATTCGTGAATGTCACTTTCGACAGGGTCGACGGACGCATGATGCCGAATCCTTTGGATGTCGCGTTCGCTGCCCTCGGGAACAACGCGGCCCTGGGCCTGCTCGACTCTGACTTGGGCAATCCCTCCTACGTCCGTGGGCTGGCCAAGACACGCGCCCTTGTCGACGCGCACGAAGCTTCGTACTGGGAGGGAAGCCTGTACACTCGCTGGCTCGACTCCTTGCGTAGCTTATCACCGAACCCGGAGGCTCCTGCCGTGGGGGTTCCGACGAACGAAGCGTGGGAGAAGCGTGTTCTCTCCACGCAGCTAGGCTCATGGTCCCAGCTCCGACACGACACGATCCTCTATGCCAAGCAGTCGTACACCGCTGGAGCCGTGTGCGAGTTCCCTGACGCCTTCGTCGATCCCTATCCCGAGTTCTACGCCAAGCTCGGAGGGTTTGCGGACGCCGTCGTGGCGGTGTCCGAAGCCTTGCCCGCCACGTCCGAGACGCTCTCGAGCCAAATCCAATCGTGGGCGTCGACCTTCAAGGGGGTCGTGAACAATCTCGAGCGGATGGCGGAGAACCAGCTCACTGGTACGCCGCACTCCGAGGAGCTCATCGCGTTCATCAATGACGCGGTGAGTTGGGACGAGCAATCGATGTGTGGAGGCGCTTCCTATTCGAACCTGAGGGGCTGGTACCTGAACCTCTACATCAATGAGCATGCTGGTCTCCAATACGACCCGACGGTCGCCGATGTGCACACCCAGCCCACGGATGAAGGAGGCTCGGACGTAGGACGGATCCTCCACGTCGGGACGGCTACCCCACGCCTCATGATCGTTACGGCCGAGACCTGCCAGGGCCCGCGAGCCTATGCGGGCCTGGGTTACAGCTACGGCGAGCTCATCACGGAGAACTGGGAACGGTTGACCGACGATGAGTGGTCGCAGCGGACGAGCCAGGAATTCCCGGACGTTCCCTGGATGAGTGACGTGCTCGCTGAGTGACGTGCTCCCGAACTGAACGGCAACGTCCCTCCAGGAAGCGGCGGCGCTCGCGTACCACGTGGGGCCGCCGGCTGCCGCTCCCGGAAGTGTTGGGTCCAGTCCATTGCCGCTCAGTCAATCAGAAGCGGCATCGAGCTCCCGCAACACGCCCCGTTGGCAGAAGGCTGCACGAAGCTCGGGGCGATCGATGCGCTCCTTGGATTCCGGAGACGCCAGACCGCCCATTAGCCATGCACCTTGCACCGCGCCGAGACTGAGGACCACCGAGTTCTCTGCGTCACGAGCCACATGCAGGACCGGCGTCTTGATGGCGGCCGCCCCAATCATTTCGTAGATCACCCCCACGAACAGCTCCTGGCCGTCGCACGAAACCCTGAAGGGATGGAGCCCGGCGCCTTCGAGAGCCGCTCCGTGCGCCGACGACGCCTCGGGGGTCATGTGCATCTCGATGCGCGAGGCCGGCGAGGGCTCCGCTGCCGCCCACGCGATGTCCGCATCCGTGAAGGACACCAGAACGTCCTGCGGGATCGAGCTGAGTTCGTGCTGGAGCTCCGGGTACTCGTAGATGGTTGCCACGCTAGCGGAAAGCACGTCGACCACACACCTCTGCCCAAACTCGATGCAGGCAGCTGACGAGAAGCAGCAAGCGGGCCCATAGAGTCCGCACACGTCGATGCAGCCGCCCACCCCGCCCGCGCCTCCGCTGCCGCCGACTGCTCCGCTAGCACCACTGCTGCCACCCGGGGTGCCGCCGCTACCGCCAACAGCTCCGCCACTGCCACCGCTAGCGCCCGAGGCGCCGGTGCCAGCTGGGAACTCAGCATCGGCGGAGGAATCGCCGCCGCAAGCGGTGAGGCTCACCACGCTTAGCGTGAATGCCGCCAGTGATACACAGAGTAACGGTGTGCAACGTAGTCGTCGGTCCATCGGAGGCTCCAGGGCAAGGCGTCAGCATCGGCAGACTACCACGGAAACATGGCAGGGGTGTGCGCCCTCTCGGCACGAGATTGTACCGGCATCGAGCTCCACAGTCCGCGCAAGTGCGCCGGGGCGTCGGGCGGGAAGGTCAAGGCTTAGATGCTCGCGAGAAGTGACCCATGTCGCCGCGCGCGCCGCGGTAGCGCCCAGGCCCGCGTGGCGTGCTGGGCGGCGCGGTGCTCGCCACGGAGGCGAGAGCGAGTTGACGATGGCCAACTCGCGTAGCGGGGCTCTCCAGCAAGAGGTCGCCGAGCTCGGTGGTAGCTGCAATGAGCTGCTCGAGCAGCTTGCGGAGATGGCGATGGCCGAAGCCCTCCCCCACGGACGATATTCGGTTGGGTGCGGCTCCATTGGGGCAGAGCGCATCCCGCTGAAATCACACGGGATCGGCTGAGCGCGACGCAGACAGACGGGTCCATCTGCGGTAGGTAGCGGTTGCTGAACTCGTTACCCCACAGGAGGACCCGATGCCGACAGTCTACGCGAACAGCGCCGCGATGGAAAGCCCGGAGCCGCAACCTCGACAACAGTTCGAGCGAATGGCGGCGTTCGTGGAGTCGCCGGACGCGATGGCGATGGCCCACACCGAAATGGAGCAGTGGCTGATCAGTGAGGGTCGAGAGCTGCAGCGGCTGCTGCTTCAACGGCATTGCGACCTCCGTGCCGAGGCGGAGCGCCGGCTGGCTGGGGTGGAAGGCGCGGACGGAGAGCAACGACAGCGGGCGCGCCCACGATCTCGTCGGTTGGGCTCGGTATTCGGTCCGGTAACGGTCTGGCGACTCGCCTACGAGGCAGATGGGGTTGCAGCGCTGCACCCGTTGGATGCTGGGCTGAATCTCCCGCCAACGCTCTACTCGTATGGAGTCCGCCGGCTGGTGGCTGAACAAGCTGCCCGCTCGTCCTTCGACGAGGTCGTGGTGGAGGTCGGCAAGTGGACCGGAATGACGGTGTACAAGCGCCAGGTCGAGGAACTGGCGCAGGCAGCGGCGCAGGACTTCGAGGCGTTCTACGCGCAGCGTAGCCTGGACGCGACCGCGGTTGGCACCGAGCGCGTGCTGGTGTTGACCACCGACGCCAAGGGCATCGTGGTTCGTCCCGAGGATCTACGCGAGGCGACTCGACGCGCGGCGGCGCAGCAACGGCACAAGCTGCAGAAGCGCCTGACCCGCGGCGAGAAGCGCAACCGCAAGCGCATGGCGCAGGTTGCAGCAACGTACACCATCGAGCCCTTCGTGCGGGACGCCGAGGACGTGCTGCGGGAGTATCGCCCGGTACACGAGGTGACGAAGAACAGGCCGCGACCGCTGCAGAAGCGAGTGTGGGCCAGCGTCGTCCAGGACCCAGCCGACGTTATCGAGGAGGCGTTTTGCGAGGCAGAGCGCATCGACCCAGAGCATCGCCTCCGCTGGGTGGTGCTGGTCGACGGCAATCGGGATCAGCTCCGACTGATCCAGCAGGCCGCACGGCGACATCGGGCTACGGTGGTCATCCTGCTCGATGTGGTCCACGTGCTTGAGTACCTCTGGAAGGCTGCCTACTGCTTCTGCGTCGAAGCGAGTCGCGATGCCGAAGCGTGGGTGACGGACCGGCTGCGAATGCTGCTGACCGGGTCCGATCCTAGCCATGTGGCAGCCGGGATTCGGCGTAGCGCGACCCGACAAGGGCTGCGCACGAAGGAGCGCAAAGCTGCAGACCAGTGTGCGGCCTATCTGAAGAACAACCGCGCCTACCTCGACTACGTCGGGGCGCTGCAGCGCGGCTTCCCGATCGCGACCGGGGTTATAGAGGGAGCTTGTCGCTACCTGGTCAAGGACCGCATGGATCGCACTGGCGCTCGCTGGTCCCTCGCAGGTGCAGAAGCCGTCCTACGCCTCCGGGCACTCTGCACCAACGGCGACTTCGAGGAGTACTGGCGCTTCCACCTGGCCCAGGAGCAGGAGCGCCACCACGAGCGCCGCTACGCCAACGGCACGGTGCCCAATCCGCTACCCGCCGTGCGCGCTGCGAGGCCGAAACTCCGCAGGATCAAGTAGTCGGGGTGCCTGCCGCAAAAGAGCCGCACCGTTTCGGTTTTGCCAGTCAGCACCCACGAGGAGCGTGTTGCGGTTGCGCAGGCGCCTGGCGGTGATCGTGCCGGGATAGCTCGTCAGTTCGTCGAGCTTGGCGCCCGTCGCGATGTCGCGTTCTTCATAGCCGTTCTCGGTCCCAATGAGGACACGGCCGTCACCGACGAGCTGCAGGTCGCGGCCGCTCGGGATGGCCACGTGCCAGTTCTCGGCAGGGTTCTGCAGGGAAACATAGTGCAGCTGCGTGTTGCCTTCGTCCCGCAGGAGCAGGTGACGAGCATCTGGATCGGTGGGCGCACCGCCGCTCGACGCGCCACCAAGGTTCTCGGCGCCGCTCGCGCCGCCGCCACTCGTCGCGCCGCTGCCGCCCGCGGCGTTGCTGCCGCCCGCGGCGTCGCCCCCAGCTGCCGCGCCGCCCGCTCCCTCGGAGAGACCACCACTCCCGTTCGGGATCCCCGCGCTCCCTTCGCTCGCGCCTCCGCTGCTCGGCGGACCGCCACCAGCAGGTTCGCCACCGGTTCCAGGGAGCGCTCCGGTGCCGTCGGTCGTTGCGGCTCCAGCGCCGCCCATTCCTGCGCCGCCGCTCGTGGTGCCCCCCGCCGCGGCTCCTGGCGTCCCACCCGTCGCACCGCCAGCAGAGCTCAGCCCACCGCTGCTCGTCCCACCCGTGAATGCTCCGCCATTGGAAGCGAGGTTGCCGCCGCTGCTCACGCCGCCAGCAGGCGCGCCCGTGGTGCCCCCAGCGCCGACAGTGCCGCCGCCCGTCATCGCCTGGCCCCCGCTCGCGGCAGCGCCGGCAGGGCTACCCCCGGACCCCCCGACGCCGTCCAGCCCCTCGTCGTTCTCTGTGCCGGTGCATCCGAGCGCGAGGAGCGTCCCAAGGAGGACCACTCGCATCAGAACGCTGCTCGACTTTACCTTCGCCCGTGGCGCCACAATGGGCTTGAGCATGTTGGCTCTCCTAGATTCGGCCTACGCGTTGCCGCGTTACCACGGATAGACCGGGGCTTGAACGGGCAGCAGCCAGAGAGCTGAAGGTATAGTCGTCAGGTCCGCTACCCGGTGTGCCCAGGATGACCCACTGGCCCTCGAGCGCTGGGAGGGTCGGGTCCTCACCGTCAGCGTTCGCGAGCTGCGGGGGCGCGGGTAGACCGCCCGGCGCGGAAGGACGCTGCGAAGGTCGCGAGCTCCTGCCGTCCCCCCACGTCGACGTCGAGCTCGCTTCCACAGACTCGCACGGTGAAGCGACGGGCGCTCCTGACGTTCCAAAGGGCGCGTGCAGGGATGAGTATCCTTGCCTCATGGGCGCTGTGCCGAACCACGCTCTTCACGGGTACCACGGCGTTGTCGAGCAGGAGACTCGCGGTGCACGGCCACTCGCGGAAAGCCTCCGCGCTTCTGATTGTCGTGGCGACGTGGTCGGGAAATTTCGCGGGTAATCCTTGGAGAACGAGGCTTCCGCCATGCACCAGGACGCGGCTCTCGAGCTTGCCGTTGGTGGGCAATCCCAGAGGCGCAGGTGAAGCGGGCCAGGGAGGAGTGGCTTGGCCTGCGGAAGGGGTGGGGTTGGCAGGAGGAGGCGAAGCGGTGAGGCGGAGAGGAGGTTTCGCAGCACTGGCGGCACTGACGGAGCCCGCAGGCGGATTCGGATCGACGCGCTCCGTGTATTCCATGACGCAATCGTCGGGAATCGTGGCGTCGTCGACGAGGTCGTCGAGCAACGCCTGGCCGAAACCCTTGTCGCGTCGGCTGGCGAATGAGCCATGGTCGTTGCTCTCGAAGCAAGCGAAGTGGGCGACCCTGCCGCAACCTTCGACGCGGTAGCCCCCCCGTTCTCCGCGCACGTGAGCGTGGGGGCAGTCGAAGATGGTTTCGAAGCGCCCGCGCACGCGGGAAGACTCGATGGCGGACGCACAGCTGCAGGTGACCGCGACAAGGGCTCCAATGAGGAGGGCACGGAGCTCCGTGTTCCGCGTGGGGGTCAGCGCCTCGAAGGTGCGGCGAAGTCCTGGAACGCTGAGTCCTGCCATCAGAGGCTCGCTCAGCAAGTCATATGCCGAGGGCATTTGTCGAGAAGCTCGGGGAAAGTGACGCGCTACGACGGGCGGCGGAGGGTGAGCGCCTCCGATGCGGGACGGGACCGTGCGCGTCCCTCACACCGGGCAGTCGCAGTGTGCCGTTTGAACCACGGTCCCCCCCCCACCGTCACTCGAGGGAGCCCAGCGCGCCGTCCCCGCCGTTCCCCACGAGCCGTCGAAGCCGTGGCGCCCTTTGCCACCACGGACGTCGAGTTCCACCTGCGCGAGCTCGGCGGAGATGCGGATGCTGCCTCCCGCGCCGCCCGGAGGGTTATCGTAGTCGATGTTGTCGCGCCCGCCGGACCCGCCCCCGGATCCGAGAAAGAGGCGTCCCCCCACCGGGTAGGCCACGCCTCCGAGGCCGCCGCCCACGCCATCGCAGCGATCCTCCACGGAGGCATCCTGGCCACCGGAAACCCCAGCCCGTGGCGACCCAGAGCCGGTACTGCTGGCTCTCGCTGCGAGTCTGCCCATCCACCCGGACGACGACCTTTGGGGCGAGCACTGCGCCCGCTGTTCCTGTACAGGGGGCTTTGTCCGCGGGGCTGCCCGTCGTTGCCAGGGCTTTCAGCACGATGCCGACGACCGAGATCCCGACAAGGGGTAGTAGCGAGGGCGAGGGGTAGCAGCACACCACCTTTATCCTAGATTTCGCGCGCTCCCCCCCATGAAGTCACGCGATGGCACCTTGGCGATGCCGAAGCCGTTCTTGAGCTCAGCGATGAGCGACTCGATTTCTGCGCGACCGTCGTACTCGAGGGCGATGTCTTCAGCATCGCTCGTGTGGTCGTTGGTGATGTAGACTTGCGCAGTGTAGTCCAGATGTGGCCAGAGCAGGTTCTGTTTCGTTGTATCTCGGTCGCGACGACGAACTGCGATGACTCGAAACTGGCGTTCTGCGTCGCGCCATTCGGCGCGCTGAAACGGCACTTCAGCGCATTGCACGCGCGCACTACCGACCGCGTCTTCCTCAACGGTTCTCCAATTCTCGACCAACATCACAGCGTGGGCGCTTGGCAGAACTGACCCAGTTTCGCTCGGCAAGAGTGACCCACCACCGCGAGCAGGTTTTTGCGCAGGTTGAGATGCAACCTGAACTCGACCTCGACGAGCACACTGAAGGGTGTTTCGTGGCTTTACCGCTGGGTACGTGGTGGCGTCATGTCCCGGGTA
>JAEWRL010000052.1 GCA_023398955.1 Pseudomonadota bacterium | reverse complement strand
AGCGTGCCCGTTCCTCTGGGGCGCCCGAACTCGGTCCCAGGTTGTGCGCTATCCACAGCCGCCTCACCGGGTAGCCGGCTGTTGGCGCGCGCCAAGCCTGGGTCATTTCTCGCGAGCATACCCGGGTCATTTCCCCCGAGCGCTGAAGATCCTAGATCGGACGATCGATCGACAGCTCCGGCGGGTAGCCGCTACTTCACCTCATGGATGAAGCCACGCGCGCCACACCGCGGGATGAACAGCCGGGAATTCCGCAGGATTCAGCGTCCATGTGTCGGGGGGCGCGCGAAATCTAGGTTCAAAGGAGGGATTCGAGCCCGAACCCAGGGCACGGACACGTCCGAAGTCGCATTGATGGGATCATCAAACGCGGCTATCGAATCCGCGACGATACTCTCGCTCCGAGCCGCCCGTCTGAGGCCGCCCGTCGGCAGAGAATGTTGGCCGGTTGAGTCACACACAGCCTGACCAACCGCTCCATTGCCAGGATGGAACACACTCGCCGTTCGATGGAAAGCTCGTCCGCTGGACAAAGAACACTTCAGTCCAACCGATCGCGCTTGGGCTCGGCTTTGAAGACGCTCCCTAAGCTCCGCGTGGAGCTGTTCAGTCCAAGTGGGGGTGCCAACATGCGACGACGTGGCCGGAGCCTGCCTCGAGCTCAGCGAGGGGCGGCGCGAGGTGATCGCAGCGCCCCTGCTCTGCCCGCGGACACCTGGGGTGAAAGCTGCAGCCGGGGGGTGGGTCGATGGGGCTCGGGACGTCACCTTGAAGGAGGCTCCGCGCGCGCTTTCGGCTGGGATCCGCGATGGGGATCGCCTGCAGCAGGGCGCGCGTGTAGGGGTGATGGCGCCGCTCGTAGAGCCGTCGGGAGTCTGCCAGCTCGACGATCTTCCCAAGGTACATCACCGCCACCCGGTGACTCACGTACTCTACTACCTTGAGATCGTGAGAGATGAAGAGGTAGCTTAGTCCGAGATCCTCCTGCAGGTCGAGCAGTAGGTTGACGATCTGCGCCTGTATCGAGACGTCCAGGGCGCTGATCGGTTCGTCGCAAACGATGAAGCGAGGGTTGGCGGCGAGGGCCCGCGCGATGCCGACGCGCTGGCGCTGGCCGCCGCTGAACTCGTGGGGGTAGCGATCGAGGCTGTCGGGACGCAGACCAACCCGGCGCAAGAGTTCGCGCACGTGGTCCTCTTCCGCTGCCCGCCCCGCTGCGAGTTTGTGAATGCGGAGCGGTTCTCCGACGATGCCCCGGACAGTCATGCGCGGGTTGAGCGAGGAGTAAGGGTCTTGGAAGACGACCTGCATCCGCTGGCGCAGGGGCCTCATCTCCCGAGGTGAGAGCCGCGTAATGTCTCGTCCCTCGAAGTGGATGCTTCCGCTCGTAGGCTCTAGGAGGCGCAGCAAGGTGCGTCCTAGGGTGCTCTTACCGCAGCCGCTCTCACCGACCAGACCAAGTGTCTCGCCTGGAGCAATCTCGAAGCTTACCCCATCGACGGCCTTGACGGAGCGCGATGGCCGTAGCAGGCCGCCCCCAACCGCGAAGTGCTTGACGAGATCCACCACCGTCACGACGGCCGCTGCTTCCTTGGCTTGCGCGCTGACCCGAGCCGTGCTCATGACTGCGCTCCTTCGTCTGCGAAGTGACAACGAGCCGAACGTCCGTGCCCCAGGTTTGCGAGCACCGGCTCCACGTCTATGCAGTACTGCCCTTCGGGCCCCTTGGCGCGCCGCAGGGGGCACCTGTCGGCAAAGCGACAGCCGCTGCCGATCTCACGCAGATCCGGGACGACGCCCTCGATGGTGGCAAGGCGGCGGGTAGTGCCATCCGCCTGCCTCGATGTGCGCCCCAGCACGGGCACGCTGGCCAGCAGCCCTCGCGTATAGGGATGACGTGGATCCGCGAACAGCTGCGCCGTAGTGCCCGTTTCGACGACCCGCCCCGCGTACATGACGACGACGTCCTCGGCGAACTCGGCGACTACGCCGAGGTCATGGGTGATGAAGAGGATGCTCATCCCGGCTTCCCGCTGCAGCCGGGAGAGAAGCTCAAGGATTTGGGCTTGGATGGTGACGTCGAGCGCCGTCGTCGGCTCGTCTGCGATGAGGAGGCTCGGATCGCAGCTGAGGGCCATCGCTATCATCACCCGTTGCCGCATGCCGCCAGACAACTGGTGGGGATAGCTGTCCGCGCGCTCCGTCGGGGAGGGAATGCCAACGAGGCGCAGCATCTCCACGGCGCGGTCCCGGGCCTCGGCCCGCCCGACCTGGCGGTGCAGCCGAACCGCCTCCGAAATCTGCGAGCCTATCGTGTACACGGGGTTCAGCGACGTCATCGGCTCTTGGAAGATCATCGAGATGCGGTTGCCACGCACGGCGCGCATCGATCGCTCGGGCAGGGTCAAGAGGTCCTTGCCTTCGAACATCACCCGCCCTGAGACGATGCGTCCCGGTGGTGAGGGGATCAATCGCAGGACGCTCAGCGCCGTCACGCTCTTGCCGCAGCCACTCTCGCCGACCAAGGCGAGCGTCTGCGCCTTTCGCAGCGTGAACGAAACGTCCTCCACGGCTTTCAGCGGACCGGCGTCGCCGTCGAAGGACGTGGTGAGCTGTTCGACGCTGAGTGCGGTGTCCGACATCGGGGAGAACCTATACCAGAATAGTCCCGAACGGCTCTCCCGGTACTGGCCAGGTCGACGTCCGTGCAGCCGGAGTTTGACAGGCTGGTCCCTGGCTCGTAAGAGATAGCGCGCGGCGAGCCAGATGACGACACGTGTGAGCGGCGAAAAGCGAGGTAAAGCACCTGACCCCCAGCGGCGCGCGGGAGGCCCTCGAAAGGGGGAGGCGGCGGGCGACGCGAGCGCACGCCCACCGGGCTCTGGTGACGCGGCGGGGAGTCGAGGTGCGCGCCGGAGCCGAAGGCGCGGGGCGAAACGGGACGCCGCCCTTCAGCCGGCGGCCGTCGTGGCCCGCGTGGCTCAGGCCGACGCCGCTCCTGAGCCGGACCGATCGCCGGAGGAGCCCCTCACAGAGGAGGAGCTGGCGGTCATGCGTCAGCATTTCCGCTTTCTGCGCGATCATCGCAAGGTGCTGCACCTCCGTGTGAACGCCCAGGAAGACCTGCTGCTGAACGAGAAGCGGGTGCCGACGCGTCGCGGCGTGTGTCAGCACCTGCTCGCGAAGGTGGACCGGGCTCGCGTTTTCGCGGCGGCGGAGCGTTTGGATCCGGCTGCCGCCGCGCGGCTCGCCGAGGGGGTTCTGCGCATTGCGCCGGACTTGGACTACTTGCTCCTCTACCTACAGTGTGTGGGCCGTGCGGGGTCCCAGCAGCAGGCGATCTCGGCGCTCGCCCAAGCCCTCGCCAGCATCGACTGCGAACGGCTCTCCCAAGGCCAGGTGCGCCGGATCTTGGACCTCTTGGTGGAGCTTTTCGACGAGCGACAGCGTCCCCAAGTGCTCTTCGGTCTCCTCGAGAACCCAGGGTTCCGCAGGGTCTTCGATCGTTCGGTCCAGGAGCTTCCCGAAGCGCTGGCGGCCGAGGTGGCGCCGCTGCGCGCCGTGCAGCTGGCGGTGCTCAGGGGGGAGCGCAACCCCTTGGGGCCGCAGTCTCTCGAGCGCGGGCTGGCGCTGAGCCTGGCGCCAGGCTCCACGGTGCTGAGGCGCTGCTCGCCCGCGGCGCGGTGGCGGCTTGCCGAGCACGCCATCGAGGGGGACGTGGCGCTCTCGGAGCAGCTGGCGGAGGCGCTGCAAGGGCTCTTGGAGTCGTTGGAGGGCGACGAGCAGCGGCGTGGCGCCCTGATGATGGCTTGGGCGAAGCGGCTCCTCGGAGGGCAGCGGGACGCCGCCGCCCGACGTGTGCTGTCGCGGCTCGCCAAGGGCAGCTCCAGCGCAGCGGAGGCTCAGCGCTGGCTCCGCGTGCTCGATGCGCCCCGTTGGGGCAGGGTTGCCCTCATCGGCGGGCAGCGATCGCGGCCCCAACGCTCTGCCGTAGCGACCGCGCCGGGCGACGGGAAGCCGGCCGCGGCCCTGGCGCAGCGCCGCTCGGGAGTGTGCTTGGAGACTCTCCGTGCCGTGCACATCATCGGCGTTTCCCAGGACTCGGGGGGGCTCAGCCAGCCCGAAGCGAGCGCCGCACCTGTCTTTCCGGGCGTCGCGCCCATCTGGCAGCGTGGTGTGTCGCCCGACGGGGAGGAGTACCTCGTCGTGGGCCGCTTCGGCCGTGGCCTTCGCGGAGTCCTCCGTCAGCGGCCCGGACCTGTGGGGGAGGAGGTGCTGGGGTGGCTCGCCGAGGCGGTGTTCCTGCTGTCCGGGCTCGCCGATTGTGGGCTCGGGATCCCGGACGCGGATCTGCGGCGCTTCGAGGTGAGCGACGGTGGTAGACTGTGGTTCGTCGATCCCCAGGAACTGGTCCCTGGCGAGCCCTCGGCGCTGCAAGCTGTCCACGGGCGGCACGCGACAGCCTTGGGCAAAGCGGTCCTCGATGCCGCTCGTGGCGTCCCGCTCCCGAATGGGCTCGCCGCGCTCTTCGCTGCCGCGCCGACGGCGCGTGAGCTCGCTGCGTCGCTGGCCATCCACATGAGGTGACGGTTGACTGGGCCAGGTCGCCTGGTATGGTTCACCCTCGACCCAGCGAAACGGTAAATTCATGGATCTGGAGCATTCAGGCAGCGCTCGCCAGCGCCGCGCCCCTTCGCGGAAGGCTCTCTTCGTCAGTCTCGGTATCGCCATTGCAGCGACTGCTGCCGTGGGCGTCGCCGTCCAGGCTTCGGGACTTGCCAAGGAGGAAGCCGCGGCCGCGCGCGCCAGTGCTCGGGGACCCCTCCTCGGGCGCTATCACTTGGATGAGCCAGACTTCAAGGACAAGCTCCCAGGCAGACTCAAAGAGGTCTCCGGGGTGACGCCCATCTCCAATGACGAAGTGGCCTGTGTCCAGGACGAGAAGGGCAACATCTACATCTATGATTTCCGTAAGAAGGACGTGACGGCCAAGGTCAGCTTCGGCCCCGACGGCGACTACGAGGAGCTCACGAACGTCGATGGGGTGCTCTTCGTCCTGCGCAGCGACGGGTTCCTCTTCGAGGTGTCTGATTGGCGCGGTTCAGAGGAGCCGAAGGTGACGACGCACCGGCTCCAGCTCCCTACCAGCGACAATGAGGGGATCGGCTACGATCCAGGGCATGCCCGGCTCCTCATCGCGCCAAAGAGCGCTGTCGGGGAGGGGCAAGCGGATGCGGATCGGCGCCCAATCTTTGCCTTCGATCTGAAGAGGCGAGAGCTCCTTGGCGATCCAGTGTTCGCCTACAGCGTGCAGGATATAGAAACCTTTGCGTCGCAGCATGGCGTGGAGCTGCCTACCGAACAGCGCAAGGTCGGCGACCCGCGGCGGGCGGCCCTGCGCTTTCTGCCAGCATCGGTGGCCGTGCATCCGCAGACCCGCGACATCGTCGTGCTCTCGGGGGTCGACGGCGTCCTGGTTTCCTTCGACCGCGGGGGGCGCGTGACGGGCTATGCGCGCTTGGACGAGAAGCTGTTGCCCCAGCCAGAGGGGCTCACCTTCATGCCAAATGGCGACATGGTGGTCACGACGGAAGGCGCTGGGAAGAAGGCTCGGCTCGTGCGTTACACGTTTCTACCCGCGGACTGACGGCGGCGCGTGCGCGCTCACGGGGTACAGGGGAGCCCGAAGCCCGTGGACACGTAGCGCTGTCCAAGTCGCATCTCTCGCAGGTCGCCGCGAGCGTCATAGACGCACTCGGAGCCCAGAAGAGGGGAGGACACCTTCGCCCAACCGCAGCCTGGGTTCGAGAGCTCGGCTTCGGGCATTTCCCGCTGCGCGTCGAGCGTGGGGGCGCAGAGTGTGCCTGCTGCGCCGAACTCGTACAGGCAATCCAGGGGTACTCGGATGAGAGGGCCGCGGTCGAGGCCGACGAGAGGGGGGCGGTCCAACGGGCGATCGCAGCGACACGCTTTTCCCAGGGCGAGCTCCCGGCCCGGCACGTAGTGGCAAGCATGGACCGCACTCCCCTCGCCGGGCTCGGGAAGGACGCCTGCCTCATAGCGGATCGCGCGCTTGCCGCAGGGGCCAAATGGCTCCGTCTCCCACGTGCTGGTCCCCACAAGCTTTCCCTGAGGGCTGAAGGCAAAGAGGCGTCCCGCCTCGGCAGAGCCGTAGGTCATCAGGGCCCCCCCCGTGAACACCTCGACGCGTGGCAGCACTCCGAAGAAGCCGAGGGCCCCAGCGGTGGACGGCGACTGGGGGCAGGGCGGGAACTCGGCGCAATACGTCTTCAGGTCACCGACGGCCCGCCCCGTCATCCCCACCTGCCAACCCTCACATGCGGGTTGGTCCACGGCTGCAGAGCCCGAGGGCGTCGGGGGTCCGGCGTGCAGCGTCGGTGGCGCTGCGGCACGTGGTGAGTTGGCCGTTGCCGCTTCGGGCCTCGACCTCACCTTGCTCGCGGCGGAGGTGTCGGTTCGAGGCTCGGCGCCAGCGGCTGCACCGTCCACAGCGCTCGCCGCAGTACGGTGCCCGCGCGGCTTCTCGCTGGACTTGCATGCGCTCCCACTCGCTTGCAGCAATGCAGCCAGGCCGACAGCACGGGCGAGCCTGCGGAGGAGGAGCGGCGAGCCCTTGATGTTGCGAGAATCGACCTTAAATAGTGCCACCATGGTATTCGATCCGCTCTACCTGTTGTTCCTACTACCGGGTATGGCCCTGAGCCTGTGGGCAAGCCACCAGGTGAAGTCGACTTACCGCCGCTACAGCCAAGTGGCCAGCATTCGAGGTTACTCTGGGGCCGAAGCGGCACGAGAGCTGATCCGCCTTTATGGGGTGCCCGGCGTGCGGGTCGAGGAGACGCACGGATTTCTCTCGGATCACTATGATCCCACGGCGAGGGTGCTCCGGCTCTCCTCGGATGTTTACCACGGTCGCTCCTTGGCGGCGCTGGGTATTGCCGCCCACGAAGCGGGGCACGCCATTCAGCACGCCAGGAAGTACGCTGCGCTGGGCTTCCGTTCCATGGTGGTCCGTCCGGCAGCGATCGGCTCGAACCTGGGCATGGTCGCGGCGGGACTCGGGATTGTCTTCAACGCGACTGGGCTCGTCTGGCTTGGGATTATCTTGTTCTCTGCTTTCGTATTGTTCACCCTGGTGACGCTGCCCGTCGAGTTCGATGCGTCTGCCCGCGCGGTCCGGGCGCTCGTCGACGGTGGTATCATTCTGCCTTACGAGCAAGAAGGCGCCGTGAAGGTGTTGCGCGCGGCCGCGATGACGTACGTGGCGGCAGCGGTATCGGCAGTGCTGCAGCTGCTTTATCTTCTCCTGCGCGCGGGTGTGTTCGGGACGCGATCTTCGGAGGAATGATCAGGAGGGCTCTCTCCGCGCCAGAATGCGAATGCCTCCTCCAGATAGATGCCGCGGGCACCGTGACCCACGGGGTGGGTACGAACGAGGGTGGGCCAGTGTCGCTCCCTCAGTGTGGCGGCCAGAGCTGCTGCTGAGCTGGTGACACCCTGGCTGTCACGGATGCCGTAACCCACGTAGAACGGCGCGGTTCTCGCGTCACCGGCGTCGTTGCCGTTACTCGTTGGGACGGGGGCACCGCCGGACAAAGCTCCATAGCCGTTAGCCTTCAGCCGGCCCTCGACCGCGAGGCGCACCACGAAATAGGCTCCGGCTGATGACCCCGCGAGGTAGCGGCGTCGAAATCGGAAGCTCAGCGCGTCCTCGAGGTGGCGCTGTCTGGCCTCGATCTCCTTCACGAGCGTATCCGCCGAGCGCTCGAAAGCACTCCTCGTCGTTGGCCAGCTCCACCACCCGGGGTACTTTGGCGGCGACAGGTCGGTGCGACCCCGTGGGAGGAGCACGACGGCTCCTGCGTTGCGCGCCGCCTCTGCCAAGACTCGCTGAAGGTTCTCCAGCTGAGGGCTCGCCTGTTGTGGCGGCACGATTCCCGGCAGGTAGATGAGCAGGTCACGACTGGGGCGTGGGGGGAGCGCGTAGCAGGCGTCCTCGGCTAGGCCGGGCATCGACCTTCCACACCAGGCGGTTTCCACCTTCGGCAGGTCGAGAGGGGGCCACGGGCGCGAGGGGTCGGCACGGTCGCCCGATGGCACGACGGGGTTTGCTGCGGAGGCCCGCGCTGTCGGTTGCCCCCTACCCGCGTGGTTCTCCGCGCCCACGGTGCTCTTCTCGCATGCCGTCGTGCCCAGCGCGAGGGCTGCCGCCAAGGCGATTGTCACCTTCCGAGATGCAGCCGCCCGGGCCGCCCTGGGGCGACCCGAGCTCTGGGGTGCGCTGCGCCGCGCCGCCTCATGGATCCAAGCCGTGCAGCTTTCCTCAGGCTGCGGCGCGGAGTACCTCGGCGATCGCATTGCAGATGTAGGTGACCTTGTCGGGGGTGACGGCTGCTACGTTCATGCGGCCGCCCCCTTTGACGACGTAAATCCCGTAGCGTTCACGCAGGCGGTCGACCTGCTCGTCGCTGAGGCCGGAGAAGGAGAACATGCCGCGCTGCTTCGCCAGAAAGCCGAAATCCCGCCCTGCTCCAGCTGCTCTCAGGCCCGCGACCATGGCCTCGCGCATGGTGTGGATGTGCGAACGCATGGCCACGACTTCCTGCTCCCACTCGGCCCGGAGCTCGGGGTCGCTCAAGACTGTCGTCACGAGCGCGCCGCCAAAGGCGGGGGGGTTCGAGTAGTTCGCGCGAATGGCCCGAGAGAGATGGCCGGCCGCGATGCGTGTCGTGTCTGCGTTGGAGCCGACGAGCGTCAGCGCGCCGGTGCGCTGGTTGTAGAGCCCGAAGTTCTTCGAGAATGAAGAGGCGATCAACATCTCCTTGGCGCCCGCCAAGGCACGCAGACCCGCGGCGTCCGCCTCCAGGTCCGTTGCAAAGCCCTGATACGCGAAGTCGAAGAGCGGCACGAAGCCACGCTCCTTTTGGACCTCAGCCAGACGATGCCATTGGTCGAGCGTGGGGTCGATCCCCGTCGGGTTGTGGCAGCAAGCGTGCAGGAGCACGACGTCGGAGGGACCCGTCTGCGCGAGCGCTGCGCACATCGCGTCGATGTCCAGCCCTTGATGCTTTGGTTCGAAGTAGGGATAGCCCTTGGTGGCGAGGCCCGCCGCACTGAAGATCGCGCCGTGGTTCGCCCAGGTTGGTGTGCTCATCCAGACTGTGGGCTTCGGGCCCTGACTCGCGAGCAAGTCTGCGGCGACGCGCAGGGCGCCGGTGCCTCCCGGGGTGTGCGCGGTCACGGTTCGCCCGGCCTTCAGCAGCTCGGAGTCCCTGCCGAGCACGAGCTCGGCGACGAGCTTGCCGTAGGCAGGGGCGCCGAGGATCGGCAGATACGTCATCGCCGCGCCAGCGTCGACGAAGCGCTTCTGCGCGGTCAGCACCGTCTTGAGAGTGGGCGTGCGCCCTTCCGAATCCTTGAAGATCCCGACGCCCAGGTTGACCTTGTTGGGATTGGGATCCTGATTGAAGGCTTCAGTGAGACCGAGGATGGGATCTGCTGGTACTGCCTGCAGTTGCTCAAACATTTTTCTGGCACCTCTTGACGGCGCACCGCGGCGCCGCGCGCCGAATAGTGAACCATGTAGGACAGGGATGCACGTGGCCGCGGTTCGAGCGTGTCGCGCGGCGCTGCCCTCGTCGGACCGGCAGAGCAGTAAGTAGAATGAGAGTCAGCGGGGTGTGTTGACTCGGCTCTCTGGCCGCTGGCGATAGCTGCCAGGTTGCTCAAGTCCCTGAATGCTTCACTCTTGCCACCTCTGGCAGGATTCTCTTCAGTGGTCCCAACGCAGTAGGCGGTCGACCTGCCTCCTCTTGGGTTCTGGCTCCGCCGCGCTAGGCTGTTGCTCCATGTCGCGACGAGCCATGTTGGACGCGGCCCTTGCCGCATACGTCCCCACGCGGCGCGGGGAGGTGCTCGCTAAACAGCGTATGCGGGCGCTCCTGGTCGCGGGAGGGGATTCGCTAGCTCGTTCTGCGTTCTCTCCCGGGCACTTCACGGCGAGCGCCATTGTGCTCTCTCCGGATTCGGCCCAGCTGCTGCTCATCCATCACGCCCGCCTGCAGCGCTGGCTTCAGCCCGGAGGGCACGTGGAGAGCAGTGACCGAACCCTCGCGGACGCTGCGCTTCGGGAGCTGACGGAGGAAACCGGGCTCTCGGTCGTCGTGCCGGTGGGCGGCGGCATCTTCGATCTCGACGTCCATGTGATCCCCGCGCGGGGGAGCGAACCAAGCCACGCACACTTCGATGTCAGGTATCTCTTCCGCGCCCGGACGTGGGAGCTTCGCGCGGGCAGCGGCGTTCACGCCGCGCGTTGGGTACCCCTCGCGCAAGTACAGCGCCTGGAAGCGGACGACTCCGTGGTGGGGGTAGCGCGAAAGCTGGGCGAGGCGCCCCATGCCGAGCGAGGGTGCTTCGGCGCGTCTTCGTGAGAACCGACGGCCGAACAGCGTGCTGCTCTCCTTCGGAAGCCTCACCGCTGGCGCGATAGCCATTCTTCGTTTGACAGTCATGGGTCCCATTGGTAGACACGACTACCAATGGCAGCATCCTCTGAAGCTGTGGAATCGGGCGACCTCTCGAGCTCTCTCGAGGACTACTTGGAGACAATCTTCGAGCTGGTACGCGACCGTAAGGTGGCGCGGGTGCGAGATATCGCCAACGCACGGGGGGTGCGCTCGGCCTCGGTCACCCCCGCGATGCGGCGGTTGGCCTCCATGGGGCTCATTGAGTACCAGGAGCGGGAGTTCATTGGTCTGACGCCACGCGGGGAAGCGGCGGCGCGCCGCGTGTACGCGCGGCACAACGTTTTGGCGCAGTTCTTTGCGAACGTGCTGGGAATGGAGAGGGCGGATGCGCAGCGTGACGCTTGCGCCATGGAACATAGCCTGTCGGACGCCGGCATGGATCACCTGGTGAGGTTTCTGGAGTACCTGAAGATTTGCCCTGAGTCGGCGGCCTTCCTCGACCACTACCGCAGGTGCCGTCACGTCGGCGGCGGTGGCAGCTGCCCGGTATCCTGTGGGGGCGAGCGGCGGCGTCTCAGCGTCGTCAGGCACCAGCTCATGCCTCTCGCGGAGCTGAAGATAGGAAGCCGTGGACAGGTGATGCTCATCGAGAGCGTCGGAGCCATCCGACAAAGACTGTTGGACATGGGCATGTTGCCCGGTGCGGTCGTCGAGGTCTTGCGCATCGCGCCTGCGGGGGGGCCGCTCTGGATTCGCATGGGGGGGTCTCAGATATCGTTGCGGCGAGGGGAGGCGCGCGCCGTGTTGGTTCAGCCCATCCTGGAGTCGTGATGTCGTCGATGACCTCGTCCCCTACGCAGTCTGTCGGGTCCGACATTCCGAACGTCGTTGTCGCGGCTCAGGAGCGAGCCGTCGTGGCGCCTCGGGTGTTGACGGCGCAGAACGTACTTCTCGCCGGTAATCCCAATTGCGGCAAGACGACGTTGTTCAATGCGCTGACCGGTGCACGTCAGCGTGTCGGGAACTATCCCGGCGTGACGGTGGAGAAGCGCGTCGGAAGAGCTACTCTCGACGATGTCAGCATCGACCTCATGGATTTGCCGGGTACCTACAGCCTCAGCTCGTACTCGCCGGAGGAGCGTATTGCCCAGCGCGAGCTGCTTCGCGGCGAAGGGGAGGTCGTGGTGCTCGTCGCGGATGCGACCAACCTGAAGCGTGGCCTCGTGCTGCTCGCGCAGCTCCTCCAGTTGCACAAGCGCCTCGTGCTTTGTCTGAACATGGCAGACGAGGCAGAGCAGGCAGGCCAAGTGCTGGACGTGAAGAGGCTCGAGGAGATCCTTGGCCTCCCGGTCGTGTCGACGGTGGGTCACCGTGGGATAGGCATCGACGCTCTGCGCACAGCGATCCGCAGGGCGGCCCAGGCTCCTCCGGTCCCGCCTCGACGTTTCACTGACGAGTACCTACGAGGTGCCAAGGATCGCATCGTCAGCGCTCTAGAGTCGTTGGAGCTGCCTCCCTCGCAATGGCTATGGTTGGCCGATCGTCTGCTCGTCGGGGACGAGGAGACGCTGAAGCGCCTGAGCAGCTTCGGCGAGGCGGGGGCCGCTGTGCTTCGGGTCGCCGAGGGGGAGCGCGCGGCACTCGAAGCCGCGACAGGTATGGACGCCCCGCTGTGCGTGACGAACGGCTATTTCGGGTTCGTCGACGGGCTCCTCGCCGAGGCGCTGCGGCGCCGTCCGCGTGAGGATGCCCGCGCACTCTCCGATCGCATCGACGCCGTCGTCGCGCATCGCGTACTCGGGTTGCCCATCTTCCTCGGGGTCATGTACGGCGTCTTCTGGCTGACCTTCACCGTTGGCGAAACCCCAATGGGCTGGATCGAAGCCGGGTTCGAATGGCTCGGAGGTTCCATTACGGCGCTCTGGCCGGCGGCCTCGTCGTCGCCTCTGAAGTCGTTGATCGTAGATGGGGCGATCGGTGGCGTCGGTGGCGTCCTCGTCTTCCTTCCGAACATCGTACTCCTGTTCTTCGGGCTCGCGATCCTGGAGGACAGCGGATACATGGCTCGCGCCGCCTTCATCGTAGATCGCGTGATGCACCGGTTCGGCCTGCACGGCCGCAGCTTCGTTCCAATGATGACGGGCTTCGGCTGCTCCATCCCCGGCATCATGGCGACTCGGACCATGGAGAACGAGCGGGACCGCCTCACGACGATGTTCGTCGTGCCGCTGATGTCCTGTGGAGCACGCCTTCCCATCTGGATGTTGCTCGTTCCGGCGTTCTTTGCTCCACCGTGGCGGGCGCCTGCGCTGTGGGGGATCTACATCCTCGGTGTGGTGCTGGCTCTACTACTGGCGCTGCTGTTGAGGCGCACCGTCTTCAGGGGTGAGGAGTCCCCTTTTGTGATGGAGCTCCCGCCGTACCGCATGCCGACTCTGCGCTCGGTCCTGAGCAAGATGTGGGACCGTTCGTGGATGTACCTGCGCAAGGCAGGGACCGTCATCCTGGGGATATCGATCCTGATGTGGGTCATCACCGCCTATCCCAAGGCTTCCGAGTATGCCATCGATCGCGCCATCCACGAGGGGACGGTGGTGGTCGTCGACGGCACCGGCGACGGTGCGGCCCAGGCCGCGCAGGCGAATGGGACGACGGCGGAACCCACCGTGATGACACCGAACGCGGTCGAGGCCGCTCGGGCCTCTGAGGACATCAGAAGCTCGGTGGCGGGGCGGGTCGGTACTCTGATTGAACCACTGCTGAAGCCACTCGGGCTCGATTGGAAGGTGGGCGTTGGGCTCGTGGGGGCGTTCGCGGCCAAGGAGGTCTTCGTGGCGCAGATGGGCATCGTCCACGCTCTCGGTGAGGCGGACCAGGAATCCCTCCCGCTCCGCACGGCCCTTGCGCGCGACTACAGTCCCATCGCGGGCTTTGCGCTGATGATCTTTCTGTTGGTCGGGACGCCCTGCATGGCGACGGTGGCCGTCATGCGCAGGGAGAGCGGCAGCTGGCGCTGGGCTTGGCTCCAGTTTGGTGGCCTTACCTTGCTCGCCTACGTCTTGGCTCTCGCGTTCTACCAAACCGCGAGCGTGCTGGGCTGAGGTCGCTGAAGTGGATCTGCTCGTCGTCATCGTGATCGTTCTTGTCACGGTCACGCTCCTCGCGCGTCGCAGCTTCGCGAGTCTGCGGAGCGCCAGCAACAAGTCCTCCGCTTGCGGGACCTGCTCGGGATGCGCCGAGCCTCGGTCGGACCCGCCCCTCATCCCCGGGCCATCCTTAGTACGCCGTAGGCGGTAAAGTTTCTCGGCCTTGCGCCGGTCAATGGAAGAGCACGAGCGACGGCAAACGTCCTGGCGCTGGTGCAGCAACGCGTCGATAAGTCCGTACGGGGTGGTCTGCGACGCGCCCGCCCAGAGATTCGAATCGGACCCCTCTCATCGAACCATGAAGCATCGACTCACGAAAGATGTGCCGGCGGCCGCGCTGGCGGCTGCTTTGGTCCTTGGCGTCAGCCGAGCCTCTGGCGCCGACACCGTGGAGCTCTTCGACAAAGGTCCTACCGATCTCGAGTTCTACGCGGGTGTCGATGGCCTGGGGCAAGGGGCTGAGGCCCGCTCCTTCGGCGCAGAGTGGGTCCTCGGGTTCGGGCTTACGGAGAGGCTCTCCGCGTACCTCTCCGGGACTCACGCCGCCAACGCCGACTTGGCGCGCACTGAACACTCCGAGCACCTGGGCCTGTTCTCGACAATCAGCGATGGACCCCACGTCGATTGCGACCTGGGAATCGAGCTCGGGGCCGATGGCTCCGCCGCCGCTGGGGGGGCCTTCATCGAGCTCAATCTCGATCGCGAACCCGACCTGGCCGCTACGGGTCTCTATGTGCGTCTTGGCGCCGAGCTCTACGGCCGTGGCCCCGAGGAGCAGGGCCCTTCGCCGGGGACTGCCCTGTCTGCGGTCGTGGGCGGATATGTGACCCTCGCTTCCGTGCATCAGATCTTGCTCGAACTCGATGGGATCTGGCATCCCAGACCCGGTCCCGGTGAGGCGCGCCGCGACCCGGGGGCCGCGCGCATTGGCTACAACGTTACCGTTGCCGACTCGCTCGAACTCATCAACGAAGTCGCCGTGGACGTACCACTGTCGGACGAAACGTGGGCCTGGGGTGGATTCACGGGCTTCATCGCTACTTTCGGCCTCTAGGCCCTTAGCCCAGAGGCTCCGGACGCCCCGGACTGGACCCCTGGCCCGCTGGATCGGCGCCGTCCCGGTGCACATCGGCGCGCATGTCCAGCGTGGCGCGATATAGTCCGCGGTGCGGTTCGCCGGGAGGCTGGTCGGGCTGCCCACGTATGAACTGAGCTTCCATCGCAGGTCGCCGTAGGTTTCACCAGATGCTCGACAACGCGCAGGCAGACTCGTCGGTTCGGCCGGGACAGATTCTCGCGGAGAAGTACCGCGTGGAGCGTGTCCTCGGGGCGGGCGGCATGGGCGTCGTCGTGGCCGCCACGCACCTGGAGCTCGACGAGCCGGTGGCTCTGAAGTTCCTGCATCCAGAGGTAGCGAAGGATCCCTCCGCGTTTGCGCGATTCGCCAGGGAGGCGCGCGCTTCCGTCAAGATAAAGAGCGAGCACGTGGCGCGCACCCTGGATGTTGGACGGCTCGACGACGGCTCGCCTTACATGGTCATGGAGTACCTCGAGGGAACCGATCTCTCGGCGCGGCTGGAAACGGTGGGCCCATTGCCGGTCACTGATGCCGTTGACTTCCTCGTTCAGGCGCTCGATGCCGTCTCCGAGGCGCATTCCCTGGGGATCGTTCACCGAGATCTCAAGCCGTCGAATCTCTTCGTCGTCCGGCGCAATGATGGGTTCGAGATCGTCAAGGTGCTCGACTTCGGGATCTCCAAGATCACCGGCGGCACCATGCAGATGACGAGCACGGCTGCCGTCATGGGCTCCCCCTACTACATGTCGCCGGAGCAGATGGAATCCGCAGCCCGCGCGGATGCCCGCTCGGACATCTGGGCGCTCGGGGTGACCCTTTTCGAGCTCCTGTGCAACCAAGTGCCGTTCTCGGGTCAGACGCTGCCCGAGGTGTGCTTGCGCGTCGTGAATCAACCGCTCCCTGCCATGCTGGAGCTCAGGCCATCGTTGCCGCCGGGTCTCGCGGCGGTGGTCGAGCGCTGTGTTGCGAAGCACCCTGAGGACCGCTTTCAGAACGTCGCGGAGCTGGCCCGAGCCCTGGCCCCATTTGCCTCGGAGCGCGCCCGGCACGTCGTGGACCGGGTATCGCGGGTGATCACCCAGGGCGGGCGGGTCTCTCGCGAGGTCGTGGCCGACGACGGTGGTCCGGCATCCCTGGGTGAGGCGCTGAATGCAACGGAAGTGTCGCCCCAGGGGCAGGGGACATCCAGTGCGGATACCGCGGGAGCGCCCCCCGGCGGCCAGACGGCATCACCGTGGTCCCACACGGCTCCTGGCCAGCATAGCCTCGCCCGCCGCCGTGCCATCGGAGCCGTCGCAGCCGCCATGGTCGTGGCGGGCGCTGCCTCCTATTTCTGGTGGCAGGGGAGCGCGGCGAAGCAGGGCAGCGGATTGGGCGCGGCTTCGGTAGAGCAGCCCCAGAATACGGCGCGGCCATCAATGTCTGGGCCACCTGCCGGTACGGATGCCGTCGTCGGGGACACCGGCAAACACGCATCCGACCGCAACACCGAAGACACCCGCGAACGGACGGCCCCGGAAGGAAGTGCTCTCCCGAACACCTCCGGCGCAGACAGCGCGCCGTCGGCGCCTCATAGCGCCGGTGGGCGGCAGCCCCCCAAGCTCCCGAACACGCCGACCCCCGCTGCCGCATCGAGCATACCCAGCTCTCCGCCTCCCGCCGCCACCTCGGCAGAGCGGGCACGGCAGCCAGCCCCGAGGCAGCGGCGAAAGTCCACGCCACCGGCGGCGCGCTCCGGCAGCGATCCGTTTGGCGGCCGCACCTGACCCAGTGACATGGTCTCCGGGGTGGTCTTCTCCCGGTCGGACCCGGACTCGATCGCGGTGTCCCACAAAACACTTCGGCCCGGGCATTCGCCGAAACGCCCGGGCCGAGGGTTGCTGGGTCTACCAGCTCGTTGGCTTAGTTCGCGCCACTGATGCAGGCGTTGTTGCAGCCGTCGTTCGGGTTGCCGTTGCCGTCGTCACACTGCTCGGGACCGTTTGCCTCACCGTCGCCACAGTACGGTCCTAGCTTGCAGCTCTGCAGACAACCCCCGTAGGTGGCGCTCTCAGGTGGGTCGTTCAAGGGGCCGTAGTCGCAGACCTCCCCTTGGTCCTCCTGCAGCACGCCGTCGCCGCAGAAGGGCGCCAAGGAGCAGTCGGGATTGCAGCCGCCGTACTCGCCGCCGTTGCCGTTGCCGAGGTCGCACTCTTCGCCGAGCGCCTCCTGGCGCACGTTGTCACCGCACCAGCCCGGCACGCCGCAGTCGTTGGTGCAGCCGTCGTCGTCGACCTGGTTGCCGTCGTCACAGACCTCGTTGGCACCGAGCTCGGGCGCGGTCGTCTCGTTCTGAACGACGCCGTCGCCGCACCGGGGTCCTAGCTTACAGTGCTCACCGCAGAACCCGTAGCCACCGATGTTCAAGCCGTCGTCGCACTCCTCTTGGTTTGCCGCATCGGTCACGCCATCCCCGCAGTATGAGTTGACCTGGCAGGTTGTGCTGCAGGTCGGGACCCCGTCGCTGTAGGCGCCGTCGACGTTGTTCTCTCCGTCGTCACACTGCTCGCCCGGGTCGATGTTGCCATCGCCGCAGCGCGGGGGAAGGACGCACCCAGGAGCGCAGCCCCCGACTCCAGCGGCCACGGTAGTGTTCCTTCCGTCGTCGCACTGTTCGGGACCGTTCACCTCGCCGTCGCCGCAGAAGGGGCCGAAGCGGCAATCGAGCCCGCATCCGCCGTAGACGCCGTCGGCGTTCTCGGCACCGAGGTCGCACTCCTCCGAGCCCGTCCGGATGCCGTCACCGCAAGCCGGTTCGCAGTTCGAGCTCGTGGTGGTGAAGCCCGACAGCGTGAGCTGGTAGTTCGACTCGCGCGGGTGGCGATCCGCGTGGAAGACGGCAATCTCGTAGGTGCCGCCCACCTCGAGCCCGAGACCGGTCACCGAGCCGTCGTCGACGGCGATATCGCTACCCGTCGCGACGTTGATGCCAGTGATCTCATAGGTTGCTCCCGTGTCGGTGAGCTGCACGCTGCCGCGCAGACGCTCGTGGGGCGCTCCGAGGTCGAGGACCATCTTGCCGTTGATGAACACCCAAACGTCGTCATCCCCGAAGAACTCGAGCATCTCGCCGCCTTGGTAGCGGAAGAGATAGCGCACCTCGGAGGTGAAGTAGAAGTTCCGCTCCACTCCGGTCACGGGGGTGACTGGGCCTCCGTCACCTGCTTCGCCTGCATTATAGGAGCCCTGGGGATCCCATTGCTGACTGACGGGATCGCCCTCGCGCGCCACGCACGAGTCCGTGGAGTCGAGCACCCAGTAGGGCCACAGGTTGCAGAGCTTGGTGCCGCCCACCGCGGTTTGGTCCTCGAGCGGGAAGAACCCGCTTTCGAGGGTGTTCACGCCCGTGTCCATGAAGATGTCGTGGATGTCGTCATAAACGGTGCGGCCACCGCTGCTGCTGAACTGGAAGAGGTTCGTCGTGCCAATCTGCGCCAGCTCGATGACGCTCACCACCTTGGTGCTGTAGGAGCTGTCCGTGTACCACTGCTGGAAGCTGTCGGCGCTGTCGATGGCGTAGGCCGTGGTCTCGAGGTACGTGCGCGAGTTGCCGCCCGCGTCGTTGCAGGTCTGAGTCCCTGTCGCGCCGTCCAGGAGCCCCGTGCCGTCCCAATCAGTGAAGCGGCAGGGGCAGGTGAGGGGGCTGGCGGGGTTCACCACCGGCTTGCCGTCGGGGCCCAGGGTCGCATCGACCAAGCCCGAACAGAGGTCCGTGGCGTCGGAGGTCCAGCAGGTGCCATTCTCTGGCTCGGCTGGCACACCGCTGGCGTTGGGCACGCAAATCGTGCCGGCGCCGAGGAAGAAGAAGTCGGGGTGCCCGCCCGTGACGTTGGCACCGTCGAAGTCGCGGAAGGTGATCGGCAGGGTCAGGCACTGGGCCGCGGTTCCGGCGCAGTCCTCGGTGTCCGACTTCTCCTGGGGCGTACAAGCGAAGCCTCCCTCCAGGGTGCAGGTCTCGCTGCAGCCGTCGCCGTTCACCAGGTTGCCGTCGTCACACTCCTCGATGCCTGCCTCGATGTTGGCATCGCCGCATACGGGGGTGCAGCGGGTCGTCCCTGTCGCGTCCCGGCAGGTCGGCTCCCGGGTGCAGGTCTTCGAGCAGCCCGTGCCGTCGCCGAAGAAGAGACCGTTTGCATCGCCAGCGTCGCAGGTTTCGCCGGCTTCGACGACGCCGTTGCCGCACTCACTGGCGGTGCACACGCTCGGAACGCCCGTACAAGCCCAGCCGGGCTCGACCATGCAGACGCTGGTGCAGCCGTCCAAGTTGACGTTGTTGCCGTCGTCGCACTCCTCGGTGCCGATGATGGCACCATCGCCGCACAAGGGGATGCAGGGGCTGTTCGCCATGCGGCATTGCCAGCCGGCCTCGACGGCGCAGGCAGCGTCACAGCCGTCGCCCGGGTTTAGATTCCCGTCGTCGCAGGTCTCTTGCTTCTCCAGGACGCCGTTGCCGCATGCGGAGGTGTCCGTGCAAGGGCCGCCTTGTGGCGCTGGTGGACAACTGCAGTACGTGCCTTCGGTACGGCAGAGGCTGGAGCAGCAATCACCATCGTTCGTGTTGCCGTCATCGCACTGCTCCCCGAGCTCCACCATACCGTTGCCACATACGGGGATCTCCATACAGTCGGAGGCGCCGTTTCTGAACGTGCAGCGCCAGCCCTCTTCGACTCGGCAGTTGCTATCACAGCCGTCCCCGCTATTCGTGTTGGCGTCGTCGCAGAGCTCCCCGTCGGAGATGCGGCCGTCGCCGCAGTTGACCAGGCGCTCACAGGCGCTCCCCGGGGTTCGGCACACGTAGCCGGCCTCCGTGGCGCAGCTGGCGCTGCAGCCGTCGCCTGCATCGGTATTGCCATCGTCGCAGCCTTCGCCCGGGTCCTTGATACCGTTCCCGCAGACTACGTTGTTGATGCAAGGCTGCCCCTCTGTGGGGCACAGGAAGTTTGGCTCGATGAATTTGCAGGTACCGCTGCAGCCGTCCCCGCCCTTCGCGTTGCCGTCGTCACAAGCTTCCTCGAGCTCGGCGTCGATGATGCCGTTCCCGCAATAGGGCCCTGCGTCGACCACCGAGCAGTTCCCGCTGGGGCAGTCACCAGCGTCCAGGTCGTCGCCCCCGCCACCATCGAGATCGAGACCGCCCGAGTCGTTGGGGCCTGATGTCCCTCCATCCAGGCCGTCGGCGTTGTCGTTGTTGTTGTTTCGAGTCGGGCTGCCCCCGGAGCCGCTACAGGCGGCTACCCACAGGGCAGCGGTGATCAAGAAAGTCTTCAATACAAAATGTGCGGGAGTGCATCGACGCATCGCAGTCCTCCGGACCAGCTGAAAGGAGTCCCAGGCCTTTCCGAGCTTACCATGCTGTCCGAGAATGCACTGGGAAAGTGAGGCATTGCCGCACGCGAAACGGGCCACGCTCTCGGAACCGATACTCTCTCCGCGGGTGCCCGATCCCCGTGACCCTCCAGGGCACAACGATGCCGTCGAGCGCCAACTTGGTAGGCCGCTCGCGATGGACGCGCGAAGGTCAAAGGGTTTGATGCCCCTCGTAGCCTTTGTCCAGACCGTTTTGTGTTCTCGTAGGGTTCGAATAGAGCGCTCACAACGGAAGAGTGGAGCTTCCAGGCGTCGGGTTCATGGCCAATCAGAAATGGCGCCCTTCGCCAAGCGGAGTTCGGACCCGGCGCTGCCGACTGCTCCAACACCCGGGCGTCCGAGCGCCCATCACGGCTCGTGGAGCGCGTGCCAGCCCACTCGAAAGAGCTGGTCCACACTGACGGATTCGAGAAGGCTCCCGACTCGCAGCGCCTCGTCGACGCTACCGGCTTCGACGCCCTCGCTCTTGCAGGTGAGAAGCAGCCCCAGGTTTGCCACGCGAATCGCGATCTCCAGCGCTTCGACGGGCCGGTACCGGCGTCCGTCGATGCCCAGTCCCGCCAGGATTACGTTCGTGACGTAGATCAGCTCCTCCTGGCGTCGCGCTAGGGCGGGCGCTTCGCGATCCCGGAGTGTCGAGAAACCTTGGCGGAGGAGATCTACGGGAGCGTCCGAGCCGTGGTCTGACGTGAGCCGCTGCGACCCCTCAGCCTCGCCGCGAGCAGATGCCGCGCTGGGCAGCGAGGTCGACCATGCGGGACGCCACGCTTCACTCGCGGCCCCCTTCGCATCCCGCCTATGCCTCGAGCCCTCGGCCCGGGAGGCCCCCTTCAGGTCACGGAAGTACGCAGCCGTGACCGCGTCCCGTCGCATGTCACGGAGGCTCGTGGGTGGCGCCGCGGCGGCCATCGCGAGGAAGCTACGAGCATCCTCGGGCGCCACGTAGCCGAGGGCAGCGCGGCGCTCCTGTCGGTCACCTGCCACCGCAACCTCGAACGCGAGCTCGGCGCTCAGGACTTCGTACAAGCCGCCGCTGTCCTCGATGCGGTCTCTTGACACCCTGGCGCAGCGCTCGAGCACGCGCCGAAGGAGCGCTGGGTGGCGCTCGTCCAGGGCAAGCACGGCTTGGAGAACGCTGTCCCAGTGTTCCTCGAAGCGCGCGAGGAGACGGTACTCGTCGATCTCGACATAGAGGTGGGAGTCCAGGGCCTTCTCGAGCAAGTCGTCCGCCTCTTGGGCGCCGGAGACCTCGAGGGCCAGCGCGTCGAGGTCCAGGACGAGCGCGTGGTGGAGGATTCCCAGGGCGACCAGGTCCTCCGAAAGCTCCGCCAGGCGATCGGCTGCCCACGCCTCGCCGGCTTCCAGCAGGATCTCCAGCCACAGGGCGAAGCGGCTCGGTGAGAACACCTCCTCGCTCCCTGGGCGCGAGCTGATCCAGAGATCCTCGTCGAGGAGGCTTCGAAGCTGGTCCGTCGTGGTCAAGGCGATGAGCTCGCCGGCATCTTCGAGCCCGATATCCTCGACGACGTCCCGGAGGGCGAGGGGGCTCAGGGCTTGGACCTCTCGAACGAGAGCTGGCTCGTCGAGCAGCCGCTGGAGTAGGCGACGCGGCGTGGGAATCCTCAGAGCATGAGCCTGGGTCATCGATCCTCCTTGAAACAGGGCGTTGGTCTGAGAGGCTTGGAGCTTCGCGCTCTGCTCGGGACCCCGAGCTTGGAGTCGTGTCACGGGTGAGTCAAGGCGCCGGCAAGCATCGGCGCGTGATGGTTTTAAATGGGCGAGCGCAAGCAGACGATGGCCTTCGAGCTTCTTGCCCAGCCCTCGCCCCGTCAGGGGCTGGGCAAGAAGCGACCGAGAATTGCGCTCGCTCATTTAGATTTAGGGGGCGCGTGATGGCGTGCCTCTGCCGCTGTACGCTGCTAGAATGGATCCGATCGCGAAGGCGTGAGGGCTTGGGATCGTGAGTGGGCAGGAGGCCGCGTCCACCGACCCTAGGATGCAAATGGGGTAGGGGTGAGAGCTCGGGTGAACCCACCCAGCGTTGCCGCCGAGGTCGCACCAGAGCTCCCTCGGAAGCGTATCAAATCGAGCAATTACGCGGCGCATTGCTCGCGCGCGTCTGCTACTCTTAACGGTGCCGTGTTGTGTTCTTGGGTGCTTCGCCGCAGTGCGCGGAACCAGACTCAGGCGGTGCTTTCCCTACGGTGCGGGAGAGCTTCCCGCCGGGACTCGGCGCCAGCTCGGCACCTGCTTCCGGCCGCCCCTTGGCGGCGCAACGGCTTCGGAGAATGACCATGGCAGAGGACCTCGCTCGGCGCGCGCGGAACATGGCGGGAACCCTGGCGAGGGCGCAAAGACGGTGCGCGTCCTGCGTACTCCTTTTGCTCCCGGTGTTGGCCCTCGGTTGCGTGTCTGAGGAACCCAGGAGTCACGCCTCCGTGGCCGCGGGGGAGGGGATCTCGCTCGGGAGTGGGAGCGCATCGAGATCCTGCCCAGAGGGCGCGTTACGGGAATGCCACGTCACGCTGGGGATCGAGCCGGATCGGATTGCCTGCTACGACGGCACTCAGCGCTGCGATTCGGGGGTCTGGTCGCCTTGTGCCGACGGCAGGGAGCGCCAGTTTGCGCGTGCGTTGGGCGCGGCCGTCGGCGGCGGGGGGTTGCTCGCGCTCTCTGCGCCTCAGGAGTGCGTGGGTAACCCCTGCAATCCCTTCTGCCAGCGCTACCTGGAGGAGCCGGAGGTCCCCATAGAGACGGAGCCGGGGGCGCCCCTTGGGCCGCGCTCCGGGGACCCGGACTCCGTGCCAGACCAGGGAGACTGCGCTTGGGCCGCGGACTGCCAGGACAACCAACGCTGCCGCGAGCCGCAAACCGACGAGGCGTGCTCCCACAGCAAGTGCGTCGTGGGCTCCGGGCTCAGTGACGCCTGTCGCGCGGCGGACCCCTGCGTTGCCGCTATCTGCAGCGTCGCGCCGGGGTGCTGCGGAAGCAGCGGATCGTGGAGCGGCGCCTGCGTGGGTCGAGTCAAGACGGTCTGTGACGCTTTCTGCGGTGAGGCGGAGACAGCCTTGTGTCAGCACCACGTTTGTGATGAAGGCGCAGCCCTGCGCTGCAACAACGATTGCGTCGAGCGAGTCTGCGCTGCGGACGCGCGCTGCTGCAGCGACGGTTGGACCTCGGCCTGCGTGACCTTGGCCACCGATCTGTGCGGAGGGATCGCGACGGCGAAGCCCCCAGCACTCCCCCATTATGCGGACCTCTGCGGATTCGCCGTTTATTCCTACAACGATCTCTATCTGGGACAGAAGGGCGTGCTGTCGGGCGTCATCGCGGCGGGCGGGAATGTGACCGTCACCCAAGGTGAGCTCACCAACGTGGACCTGCGCGTTCGAGGGAGCCTCCGACTGGACAACTCGACCGCGACCGGCAGAGCGCTGGTGGGGGGCAACGTCGATCTGGTGAACCAGGTCACCTTCTCCAGCACGGGTGGCTCGCCGGTGCTCGAGGTGGGCGGGGCAACGACGATCCACCTGCTCCAGAGCCGCCTTACCGGAGACGTCGTGGCCACCACGCCGCCGAAGTACGGAGGGGCGACTGCGCCCAATTGGTCAGGGTCGCTGATCGCGCCCACGGCACCTCCGGCCACGCCGCAGCCAACCATCCCGACGAAGACGGGGCTCGTGTGCAACAGTGGGCTCATGAGTCGCTGGGTCAACCCCGGAGAGGTCTTGAGCCTCCCGCCGGGCAACTACGGGACCATCGGCATCAATTCGAATCCCAGTTCACCAGCCGTGCTGCGTCTCCGCGAAGGCTCCTACACGTTCTACAGCCTCATCCTGAACTCGAGCTCGAAGGTGGAGCTCGCGTACGGAAGCACGGGTATCGACATCAACGTCTGCAGTAGCCTGACCGTGAATACGAAGACCGTCTTCACGCCGCCCCCACCCAGCTATAAGGATCTGCGCTGGTACTACGGTGGGACGGCGCAGACGAACATCGACCTCCAGGGGGGCACCAACCCAGCCTACGCCTTTCCCGGTGTCTTCATCGCACCGAACGCCCATGTCGTCGTGGCACCCAACACGGCGATGGCCGGCGTCATCTACGCCAAGTCTCTGCGCTTCGAGCCCGGCCTGATGCTGGCCCAGGATGTGTCCGGCAGCATGTGCAGTACGGCGGGCGATCCGATCTGCGACGCGGGGATCGACATGGCCGTGACGCCGACTGCCCCCGAGACAGGTGTCTGCGAGCCCTGGTCTCCGGGCGAGACGGACGCGGCTTGCACACGGTACGACCTGGCCCTCGGTGTGCCCTGCGAGGACGTCGTCGTCGTCTGCAACCACGGCACTAGCGCAGCGCCGTCTGGCGTGCAGCTGGCTCTCTTCGATACCTCTTACCCTTGGGCCAGCACCAGCCCGAACCTTGCCGATGGCGCTTACCTCGGTGAGTGCCGCACGACGGAGGCTGTCCCCGCGGGCGCGTGCATCAGCCAGGCCTGCGACGCAGCCCTCTTGGACCGGGACCTCTACATCGTCGCCATTCCGCCCGCATCCGCTGGCGCCGAGTGCAGCGCGCTGGACAACTGGGCACACTACACGAAGTCTACCGAGTGCGCCTGTCAGTGGGGAGCCGTGCCCAGTGAGAGCGTCGACCCAGGGACAGGGCAGGGATGCGCACTCCCGCTCGGGTCGGCTCCGGGCACCGACCTGGGCAGCATCGATGCCATCCTGATGAGCAGTGACGGGACCGGCACGCCGCTCACCCGGCAGGGAGGCGCTGCGGCCTGCGGCGAAGGTTGGTACTTGAGCGGGACGGACCTGACGCTGTGCCCGAACACCTGCGCGGCGCTCGCGGGGGACGCGGGAGCCTGGGTCAAGGTTTCCGTGGGTTGCGCATCGCTGCGTGCCCCTTCCGCGATCACCGAGGTTTACGAGAGTAACTGTGAACCGGGTTTTCTCCCCCAGTGGGATATGCTGACCTGGCGCAGCACCACGCCAGGAGAGTCCACGATAGAGTTCGAGGCTCGCGTGGCTCGCAGCCTGGACGAGCTGGCATGGGCGACCTTCGCGGAGGTGGGCGTTGCCCGCAATGACGGCAGCGTCGATACCCAGACGTGTGACGCCTTCAACCACCACTTGGTCCCCGAGTGCCCGGCGATGTTCTACCGCTTGGTCGAGAGCGGCATTTGGGAGCTCACGGATCTGCGCCGCCCCGTGCTCGAGCTGAAGGCGACCTTGAGCCCTGACGGCACCGACGCCAGCCTTGGTCCTTCGCTGGAACGCTGGCAGGTACAGTTCAGCTGCGTCGACGGCGAGTAGCTGAAGGCCTCGTTGGTTCCGGCTCCGCCGGCTCAGGGTATTGACCGGCAGTATCCGAAGTCGAGCTCGCCCGGGATCGGAGCGCAGATCGCCTCGGTGACGGCGCAATCTGGATGTGCCGTCGAGCCCTCCGCTCCCAGCTCGAAGCGACAGATCGCCGAGCACCTTGGCAGCTCGAGGCTCTCCCATTGCACGCAGAGGTCCAGCGGGCCGCAGACGTCGCCGATGTTGAACTCCGGCGCCGGGCAGGGTTCATCCAGGGTGACCAGCGGGGTCGGGACGTCGCTGCACGCATCCCGGTCGCTGCCCGCCAGCACCGCAGCGATGCAGGTCTCCCCCTGGGGACAGCCGGGGGTTCCCTCGATGTCGCACGCGGCGCGGCAGATCCCGAATGGGTAACGCAAGCCGGAGCCAGATTCGACGGCGCAGACCTCGTCGCTCGGACATGCTCCTGGTGCATCGCCGCTCGCGCCCGAGATGCAGATGGGCTCGCAGGTGGCGGTGGTCAGGCACGACGTGTCGCTGCCGAAGCGGCACTCGCAGTAGGTGCCCGCCCCGCACTCGCTCTGCGTGCCGCAGGTTTCGCCGGCTCCGCGGGGCCCTGCCTGTGCGGTACAGAGGCCAACTCCCGCGACGGAGCTCGACGGAGCGCACCATTCCTCCTCGGCGCATCCAGCAGCGAGGCCGACCTCCAGGGGTACGCAAGGCTCGTGACAGGTCCCGACCTCGCTGTCACGCCTGCCCGCTGGAAAGCAGGTACCAGACGAACAAGCGCCCCCTGAGGCTGGGAAGCACATTTCGGCGCAGCGACGCTCCGTGGACACCAAGGGCGTCGGCAGCTCGGTGCACGACAGCCCTCGCTCACACTCCCCGGGTTCGCAGGGCTCACCGAGCGCCAGGGTTCCAGGGATGATGCAGCGTCCCGCTGGCTCGCCGTCGCCAATGGGGCCCGCTAGGGGGTGGCAGTACTCGGCTCCAGTGCACTCCTCGCCTGTCCCCGGTGTGCACCGGGTGACGCAGCCCGCGCGCCCGCTCGTCCCCACCTCGCAGGACTGCTCCAGCGGACAGGCGCCCGCCTCGCCGGCAGCGGCTGCAGGATCGCACGGCGGACTGCAGTAGGCGACGCCGTCTCCGTCATCGGTGGCGAGGCACTCCAGGCCGTCGATGCAGTCGCCGACGTTGCAGGCTTCGCCAGGGGATAGGATGCCGGCTCTCACGCACAGGCCGGGGACTTCGTTGCCCGCCGTGAGCGACGGATCGGGTGCGGCGTAGCAACCGTCCATTTCCGGGCAGGGCGGCAGCTCGTCGCCAAATGGGTCGCACCGACGAGCACAGGCTGCCTTCGCGCCGTTCGCATCCAGCGAGCAGATGGACCCCGCGTCGCAGCCATCGCTCGTGCCCACCGCCGTCAGCGAGCAGCGTGGTCTACACGTGGCGTCGGCGGTGCCCGGCATGCGAATGCAGTGGTCGGTGGCGCTGCACTGGGCATTGCCGGTGCACACGCCGCCGGGCATCGTGTTGGCGCCGCCTGTGCTTTGCCCAGCCGCGCCCGCGGTGCCCCCGGAGCCTCCCGCGCCGCCCTCTGACGTGGGGCCGTCCCCGGCGAAGGAGCTGCCACCGCTCGCGGGCGAGCCAGCCGCGGAGATCCCGCCCCCACCACTGCTTCCCCTGGGCGTTCCTGCCGCGCCGCCGCTCGGTTCACTCAGGCCTGAGGTGCCGCCGGATGACGACGAGTCGCCGGCTTGCCCGCCGCCGCTCTGGCCGGCAGCTCCGGGCTCCGGCGTCTTCGGTCGCGAACCGTCTCCGCAGCCCGCCGCGACGCCCGCGGCGTACATTGCCGAAACGTGAAGGAGGACGCTCCAATGCTGGAAGAGACGCATATTCTATCGAGTCTGTCACGCCTCGTGAGCCCTTGCACACCTCACCCACTCGTTCATCGCAGCCTCAGCTTCTGCTTGATGGTGAAGGGCTCCCCCTCGAACCGTGGTATCTTCACGCCGCGAGCATGGATGAGGACGCAGGCGCCAACGGGCGCACTGGCGATGGGTTCGCCCTCGAGCCTAGCGTCCAGGACGGTTCCGTTCGGGGCAAAGGTGAGCCAAACGAGAGCGGTCCCTGTCGCTCTCCCGCCACGGTGGCAGTCTTCGGCTCTCTTCATGGCAAGGAACACACGGTGGAGCACTGTCGGTGCATGGACGCTGTCGGGGATCGATTCCGCGCCAGCAAGCTGCGCCACGCCTGCGGGGCGTCCATTAGGCGCGGGGGCGTCGTGCATCCCGATCGGAGGTGCTGGCGCGTCGCGCGAATCCTCCTGGCTTGGTGGCGTTGCGGCGAGCGCTGCGCGTGGGGCGGGCCCCTCTTCGCGAGCCCCCTGCGGAGCTCGAGCTGGTGGGGGAGTTGTCAGCGCAGCGGCAGGTGCGCGCGTGGTCGGGGCTGCATGAGCGCCCGCGGCCTCGCGGAGTGGTGGGTCCCCCTCCCCCCCGGCGCGGAGCAGCGCGATTGCCAGGCTGCCGCCGAGCAACGCCGCAGCGGCCACGGCGACGAGGGAACGTCGCGGAAGCTTCATGCCTCGCGGTGGAGGAACCGACGGAGTCAGGGCGAACCCCGTCGCAGTGCGCTCCGTGTGCTCGTGCGGCGTGAAGACGTCTGGCGGCAGCCAGGGGTCACGGCATGCGCTGGAGCCAACGGGCTCGGTCTCTTCTGATGCTGGCATCGAGGGATCCACCTCGGGTATCGCTGCCAGCGACCCCGCGGCGCTCGGGGGCGGCGTTGGCAGCGGGACGCTCTCGACGTCGCTTTGCAGGGGCGCGCTATCGGGAGTTACTGAGGTGCTCGAGGCTGGCGTCGTGCTGGGTGGCGTCGGCTCGGCGGTGTTCGGGGCGGTGTTCGGGGCGGTGTTCGGGGCGGTGTTTGGTGGCTCGGCCGCACTCGGGGTCGAGGGTGCCGCGCCGCGCTCTGGGGGTGACAAGGGTGGCGGCCGGGGCGGGGCAGGGAAGCTCGAGATCGCCACGACCGCCGTGCTCGGCAGCGTCTCTATCGGAGGCGCCGACGTGGGGGTCGGCAGCGCTTGCGGATTGGCGGGTGGCCGAGGGGCGTTGGCGCGGGGCGGAGCATGCACCGTCGCCAGGCCTGCCAGTGACGGCCTGGCTCGGGCGGGCGGCGGAGGCACCCGCGCGCTCATTGCGGGGTGCACAGCAGCGGCCGAAGGACGCTCCTCAGCGTCTGTCGACTTCCCGTGCGCGAGCATGCCTGCTGCGCCAGCGACTCCGCTGGGCGGCGGCAATGGGCCTTTGCCGCTGCGCTCTAGGGCTTCCCCGTCGACCTTGATCGGTCGCTGGCAACGTTTGCAGCGGAGGAGCACGCTGCGGCCAGCGATGCGCCGATCGAAGAGGGACTCCGCCAGGCTCATTTGGGAGTTGCAGGAATCGCAATGTACGATGTAAGGCATCCTAACCGCTGTCACCGGGAGAGGGTTCGACATGGGCAGTACGGCCAAACCTTGTAGTGGTCTTACCCCCACCCGCCTCGGGGCAGGTGATAGTGCCCCTCGTGATCGGTCCTGCCTGCCGGAAGCGCGAGTGGTTCCTGCTGTTCGGCCGCGCTACTGATCCAGAGGCGAATGCGGGCAGGTTGGAAGCCTGGGCTATAGTGCGTTGGTGTGCGATGCCGCCGAACCCGACCTTCCCTTTCATGAGCCTGTGCGTGCCTGGTTCCGTGGGGCCTTTGCTGGTCCGACTGTGGCGCAGCGAAGGGCTTGGCCGCTCGTCACCGCTGGCAAGAGCACGCTGCTGCTCGCCCCAACGGGCTCGGGAAAGACACTCGCCGCCTTCTTGGCCAGCCTCGATCGGCTCTTCTTTGCTCAAGCGCCGCCGGAGCTCGAGCGCCTCAGGGTCCTTTACGTCTCGCCGCTCAAGGCGCTGGCGGTCGATGTCGATCGCAACCTGGCGCAGCCGATCGCAGGGATACGCGAGTCCTGCGATCGGCTCGGCGCTCCCTATCGGGTTCCGACCGTGGCGATCCGGTCAGGGGATACGCCTCAGCGCGAAAGGAATCGCCTGTTGCGGCATCCGCCGGACATCCTGATCACCACCCCCGAGTCCTTGTACCTGTTGCTGACGTCCCGCGCGGCAGAGCGCCTGAAGTACGTCGAGACCGTCATCGTCGACGAGATCCACGCGCTCGCCGGCACCAAGCGTGGTGCTCACCTGTTCTTGAGCCTGGAGCGTCTGGAGGCGCTCCGCGGGCGACGCGCCCGGCCACTGCAACGCCTGGGGCTCAGCGCGACGGCACGCCCGCTCGACGAGATTGCCCGGCTGCTCGGGGGCGGCGTGATCACCGGCGGACGCTGGCAACCTCGCCCTGTGGAGATCCTGGACGCGGGCAGTCGTCGCCCCATGGAGCTCGGCGTCGAGGTGCCTCGAGACAGCGCTTTGCAGGTTAGGCGCGACGAGCGCGCGTTGCTTGGCGCGGGCCCCCGCTCTGCCTTCACGACCATCGTTCCGCGCCTTGTCGAGCTGGTTCGCGAGCACCGGTCCACGATGGTTTTCGTCAATAGTCGCCGCCTGGCGGAGCGCCTGGCCAGCGAGATCAACGACGCGGCAGGCGAGTCCCTGGCCTTGGCGCACCACGGGTCGGTGGCGAAGGATCGTCGCGCAGAGATCGAGCGGCAGCTGAAGGAGGGCCTGCTCCCGGCGATCGTCGCGACCTCCTCCCTGGAGCTCGGGATCGACATGGGAGCCATCGACCTGGTCGTGCACATCGAGGCGCCGCCGAGCGTCGCGGCCGGGCTTCAGAGGATCGGACGGGCGGGGCACGGCGTCCATCGAACCTCGCGTGGGCTGCTGTTCCCCAAGTTCCGGGGGGATCTCCTGGCCTGCGCTGCGGTTGGCGAACGGATGCTCGCAGGCGCCGTGGAGGCGACGCTGTATCCTAGAAACCCGCTGGACGTCTTGGCGCAGCACCTCGTGGCCATGACCGCCCTCGCGCCCTGGCCCGTCGAGGAGCTTTTCGCCGTCGCGCGCAGGGCCGCGCCGTTCGCCGAGCTCGTCCGTTCCACGTTCGATGGTGTGCTCGACCTCCTGAGCGGACGCTACCCGTCGGAGGACTTCGCCCAGCTTCGGCCGCGCGTCGTCTTCGACAGGAGCCGGGGTATCGTGAGCTCGCGGAACCATGCGCGTCGCCTCGCCGTCGTCAATGGTGGAACCATCCCGGACCGGGGGCTCTTCGGGGTGTTCCTTGCCGAGGAGGGGGCCGCGGCGGCGCGCCGCGTTGGCGAGCTCGACGAGGAAATGGTCTACGAGTCTCAACCTGGCGACGTCTTCGCGCTCGGCGCGAGCACGTGGCGCATCGAGGACATCACTCACGACAAGGTCCTCGTTTCCCCGGCTCCCGGCCAGCTCGGCAAGGTGCCGTTCTGGCACGGTGAGCGGCCGGGGCGCCCTGCCGAACTCGGGCGTGCCGTTGGGGCGCTGGCTCGGACCCTCGCGGCGCTGCCAACGCACGAGGCGACGGCGTTCCTCAAGCGCGACGAGCTCTTGACCGACGAGGCGGCAGCCGCCCTCGTGCTCTACATCGCCGAGCAGCTCGAGGCGGTCGGCGAAGTCCCCACGGACGAGACCATCCTCGTCGAACGCTTCGTCGATGAGGTCGGAAGCCGCCGCGTATGTGTCCTCAGTCCGTTCGGGGCGCGCGTCCACCTCCCTTGGGCACTGCTGGTGACGGCGGCCGCCCGAGCACGAGGACTCCAGGTGGAACACGTCGTTTCCGACGATGGCATCGTGTGGCGGTTCCCGGAGACCGACGCGCCACCCGACGTGCTCGAGCTCCTCCCTGATCCCGCCGACCTTCGCGGCCTCTTGGCAGAGCTGTTGCCCGGGACGACGCTCTTTGCTGCAAGGTTTCGGGAGAACGCAGCGCGCGCCCTGCTGTTGCCGCGTCGAAGCCCGAGTCAGCGACAGCCCCTCTGGGCACAGCGAAAGCGCTCACGAGACCTGCTGGCCGTCGCGATTCGGTATCCGGACTTTCCCATGCTCCTCGAAACGCTGCGTGAGTGTCTCCACGACGTCTTCGATCTACAGGCCCTCGAAGCTCTCCTTTCGGCTCTTCACGAGAACCGGGTGCGGCTCTCTGTCCATGACGTCGTGCGGCCCTCTCCATTCGCGAGCGCCGTGCTCTTCGGGTTCGTTGGTAGCTTTCTTTACGATCCGGATGCTCCTGCTGCCGAGCGGCGCGCGCGTGCCCTGGCGGTAGATCAAGATCAGCTGCGCGCTCTGCTGGGGGACGCGGAGTCTCGGACCCTCCTGGACGCCGACGCCGTCGCCGCCGTGGAGCGTTCACTCCGGGGCATCGATCAGAAGTTGCGCGACGCCGACGACCTGCACGATATTCTCCTTCGATTCGGGCACCAAACGCCAGCGGATGTGCGTGAGCGGTGTACCGACCCTGCGCGTGGAGCGGAGTGGTGGCGCCAGCTCGTCGCGGAAGGTCGGGCCCTGGTCCTCGCGATAGCTGGCGCGGAATCACTCGTCGCGGTGGAAGACGCGGCGCGCTATCGGGACGCCTTGAATCTGGGGCTCCCGCACGACATCCCCGCCGCATGGCTCGGTGAGACGCCTCGTCCCGTCGCGGACTTGACTCTGCGCTTCGCGCGAAGCCGTGGCCCCTTCTCGCTCGCGGACGTCGTGGACCACTACGGCTTCTCGCCGGGCGCAGCGCGCAGCGCGCTGGAGCTATTGACCGAGGAGGGACGCCTGGTTTCGGGCGAGTTTCTGCCGAGGGGGTCGGGCATGGAATGGTGTGAGCGCGACGTCCTGCGTCGAGTGAAGCGCGCCAGCCTCGCCGCGTACCGGGCGGAGATCGAGCCCGTCACCGTATGCCAGTGGGGACGCTTCCTGCTGGAGTGGCACCACTTGGAAGAACCCCTTGCAGGTGGTGACGCGCTGGGGCGCGTCTTGGAGCTGCTGGAGGGAGCGGTCCTCTCAGCGTCGTCCCTCGAGCACGAGACCTTGTCCCTGCGGCTCAAGGTCTTTCACTCCGCTGACTTGGACTTGGCATGTGCTCGGGGCCTGTGGCTGTGGCGCGGTGTGGAGCGGCTCGGAGCGCACGACGGCAAGATAGCCTTCTATTCGCCCGCACGGTACGCCTTGCTCGCGGCGCCCATGGAGCCGGCGCAAGGCGAGTGGGTGGAGGAGGTTCGCAGCGCTCTCACGTCTCGGGGTGCGCTCTTCTTTCAGGATCTCGTCTCCGCGCTGGAAGCCCCCGACGAGGCCGTGCTCGAGGCCCTCTGGGAGCTGGTCTGGAGCGGTGAGGTGACCAACGATACGTTGACGGCCCTGCGTTCCCGATTGCGCGCCAAGGGCGCGGCGACGCGCCGTCGCGTGACGCGCGCTCGCTCGCGGTATGGTTTGGTGATCCCAGGGAGCGAGGGACGCTGGTCCCTGCTCCCGCGCCTGCCAGCGAGCGGTGAACCGGCGTCCGAGCTGGCGCGGCGTAGTGCCCAAGCCACGAGTCTCCTCCATCGCTATGGCATCTTGGTTCGGAGTGCAGTCTCAGCGGAGGGCCTTGCCGGCGGGTACGCGAGCCTGTACCCGATCCTCCGCCACCTGGAGGACCTCGGGCGCGTGCGGCGCGGGTGGTTCGTTTCCGGACTCGGCGCGGCACAGTTCGCCCTCCCCGGGGCGGACGATGCCCTGCGGCGTCAGCGTTCCAGGCAGCCGTCGCTGGGGCGCTACCGCGTCCTTCCTGCCACGGATCCGGCGAATCCCCATGGAGCCCTCGTGTCTTGGCCCGAGGTCCGTCCGCGGCCCATGCGGACGCCCGGCGCGCTGGTGATCCTGCGTGACGGCGACCTGGTCGCGTACCTGGCCGGCTCGGGCCGGACGTTGTTGACCTTTGGCCTCGCTGGCTCCGGAGACGTGCAGGAGAGGCGCGCGGCAGCCGAAGCGCTGGCGGGCTACGTGGAGCGACATTTGAGACGCACCCTCATGATCGCCACGATCGACGAGCTCTCCGCGCTGCGCTCACCCTGGGCGGACGCCCTGCGCGGCGCGGGATTCGTCGGCACCCACAAGGGGCTCTGCAAGTCGAAGCAAGGGGGCGTCGCGAGCGCGTGAGCCCGCGCTCGGTCAATCGATGGCCGAGCATTCTTGGATCCCACTCGAGCGTTCCGCCTCGAAGAGAGACGTCGCGGTCGTCACGAGCGTGGGATCCGGGCGAGAGGTGGCTTGCCAGAGGCGCGGAAGAGTACTAGCGTTCGAAGCGTGTCCAGGTCCTTCCTCCGACCCTGTTTTTGCCTCAAGCGTGCGGCCGCATGGCGGTTTCGCGCTGCGGCAGGGTAGGCGAAGGATTCAAGGAGCTTTTGCCCTCTCTGCCCCGATGCAGAGAGGGTTTTCGTGCTGATTTCGGATCTCCTCTCTGTGTCGGGGCTCCCATCAAGGAGCCCAGTGATGTCAACAGAAGACGACCCCGGCAGCTCGGTGAGCAGTCCTGCGCGTGGCGGGGTCGCGCTCGTGCGGCTGCTAGTTGTCCAGTGCTTGCTCGGCATTGGGTACTCGGCGTACCTGCTGCTGCCAAAGTACCTCGCGGAGCGCGCCGCGGATCCGGCCACCATCGGCTCGATCGCTGCAGCGATGTCGGTGTCGATCGTAGCAGCGACTCCCGTCAGCGCATGGCTCGTCGACGCGGTGCCGCGGCTTCACCGGGTACGCGGCGGGGCAGTCCTGTTCGTCGTGAGCTCTGCCGGCTTCCTGCTTGTGTCAGACGCAGCGCCGGCGATGTTGGGTCTGAGGATCCTGCACGGGCTGGCTTTCAGCCTCACTTGGACGGCGCTTTCGGCCCTCGCCGTCGACGTCGTGCCGCCCCAGCGCTTGGGTCGCGTGCTCGGCTACCTGGGCGCAGCGATGCTGGCGTCTCAAGCCGCCGCTCCGGCGCTCTTCGAGCCGCTCACGACGCGCTTCGGCTGGGCAGCGCTGTTCCTCGGTGGTGCCGTCATGGCGCTGGTCGCCCTCGTGGCGACGTTTCGCATGCCGGCGTTCCCACGCCGTCCTTCTGTGCCGCGAGCGCCCGGCGCCGCGCGAGGGCCGAGCCCGCTGTTGGCCGTCTGCGTCGCGACCTCCGTTGCTACGGGCTTCTCCTTCGGTGCGGTGGTCGCGTTCGTCCCGCCGCTGGCGCTCGAGCGAGGTTCCCCGGATATCAGCGGGCTCTTCATCGGGTATACGGCCGCAGCGCTGGGGGTGCGGCTCTTGGCGGGCGGATTGGGTGACGCCTGGGGGCATGGTCGCGTCGTCCTGCTCGCCGTCGTGACGTACGCCTCCTTCCTGCTGGGATTCATCGATCTCCGTCCTGGCGCGCTGCCCTTCCTCGGCGCAGGGCTCGGTCTTGCGCACGGTGTCCTCTACCCGTCGCTGAACGCCTTGGCTCTCGATGAGTGCCCGCCGCACCGGCGCGGCAGGGTGCAGGCGTATTTCTTCGGCAGCTTCCATCTGGGCGCTGCCCTGAGCGGCGCTACCCTCGGGGTCCTCGCGCGGGTCACGGGGATCGGTGCGCTGTTCGCTGTCGCCGCGGCCATCAGCGCAAGTCCGCTGGTCCCTTTGGTCTTGGCGCTGCGCGCACGGTCCGTGGAGAGTCAGCAGGTCGCGCCGAGCACTCGCTGTCTGCGTTGAGACGGCTTGGTAGTGAGCTTCCCTAGAATTCAAGGGTGGCGGAGAAACCCTTCGCTGCCGCCCGTGCGCTGCGCTCAAATCCCCCTGCCCGTGAGTACCAGCGGCGGACGGCGAAATCGGCTGCCAAGGTGAGCGGGAGCAGCGGCGGCCGCACCCCCACGGAAACCCCATAGCGGAGGAGCGAGCCGCGTGCTGGGACATCCACGGTGATGCGCTCGATGTGGCGATCGAGCCCGTCCTGCGAGCGATAGCGGCCATAGAAGAGGTCCGCGGATGCGCGCACGGGGCCGAGCTTCAGCCTCCCCGCGAGCTCTCCCGATGCGCCCCAGCCATGAAAGTAGCCTTGACGGTGAAGGATGTGTTTGCCCTTCTCGTCGAGGTTCGCTGCGGCCCAGTCGTAGAACGCCGGCGCCCCAAAGCCGACGAAATCTGGGTGAGCGCGGGCGCTCAGGTGAACCGCGACGTCCTCGGAGAGGGCGTGCCAATCGACGGCGGGTCCGGGCATGTGAAACGCCGCGAACTGCTCGGCGAGCAGGGGGACGTGATGGGAGAGATCCGGATCCGGTAGCGCGTCTGCGGCGACGAAGGCATCGTAGCGGTTCGCCTTCGACCTGAGGTAACGGAAGGCGACGCTGACGCCCAGGGTTGCTGAGAGGCCGCGAGGGGAAGCCTCCGTTCCGGCGAGCGCCTGCGCGTGGTAACCTGCGAGAAGGGTGTCCGCGGCGAGGGCGAGGCCGGAGCCATGGTGCGACGCTTCGCCCCCCAAGGAGAAGGACGAGATCTCGGCGTTGTGGAAGAAGCCAGAGCGAGCACGGCCGTCCAAGTAGCCCGGCAAGGTGACGAGCAAAGCGTCAAGGCTCGTTCGCGCTTGGGTGTACTCCGCCACGCCTGGCGATTCGACGAAGAGCGCGCCAGCGGTGAGCCCAAAGTGGTGCCAGATCTGCTTGGTGAGACCGAGATTGTCGGGGGTATGGACTGTTGGTGGCGGCCGCCCATCGAGGGCGCGGTCGATGCTGACGGGCAGTCCGAGGGACCAGCGAGCGGCGTCCAGGCCTACGCTGGAGCCCGCGCCCGAGTCGAGGTAAAGGCCCAGCTTGTAGAGGAACTCACCCACGGGAATCCCGGTACCCGGTGTGGCGATGAAGTCGTTGACGCTGACTTTCTCTTTGAACTCAAGGACGAACTCCCACAGAAAGGAGGTCAGGAAGGAGTAGCCAAAGGCGACGGCCGGGTCGTGGTGATTGGCTCGAGCGAAGCCGTAGGCGGCGCCGCCCATGAGGGGGTGCGCGATCCAGTTGACGCCCAGGCTGTTGTTGTCGAGGCGCCAGGCACGTCCGTCGAAGCGCTCCAGGGGCTCCGGATTGTCCCAGTCGGCGACATTGCGGTCCATCATGAGCCAGTAGAGGACGGACCACAGCGCGAGGGCGCTGCCCATCTCGGTCAGGCTTCGCAGATGGTGCCCGTCGAGAGCGTCGTTGTCGGCAGGCCGCCACTCGTCCGAGGGGGCGGGGGGCGTCGGTTCGGCGGACGTCGCGGCAGGCTCGGCGCGTACGCTGGCGCTCGTCATCGTCCCTTGAGCGAGCGCGCACGCCACCATCCAGCGGTCGAGCCCGCGCCAACGGAGAAAGCCACTCGAGCCGGTCCAGCGGAGCAAAGCGGCGCATCATGCCAGACATTCTGCGGGGCACCAGCGCGAGCTGCGAAGGAAGCCCATCGATAACCGCTGACCGGGTGTTCGTTAGAGCTCTGGATGAGCGCACGAACCGAGCAAGGAAACGCGCGCTGATTCTAGAACCGCGACACTCGCGCGTGGCAGTAGGGCTCCTTGCCGGTTCGCGAGTAGTAATCCTGGTGGTAGTCCTCGGCGGGCCAGAACTTGCCGGCGCTCTGCACATCAGTCGCCACGCGCAGACCCTTGGCCTCGAGCTCGCGGATGAGGCGTCTCACCGTCTCCCTTTCGGCGTCCGAGGTGACGAACACGGCGGACCGGTACTGGGGTCCGACATCGGGTCCCTGGCGATTCACTTGGGTCGGATCGTGGATTTCGAAGAAGGCCCTCGCGAGGGTGTCGTAGCTGATCCTGCTGGGATCGTAGACGACCTTCACTGTTTCGGCGTGGCCCGTTCGTTTGGCGGAGACCTGCTCATAGGTGGGGCTGGGTTCCTCGCCGCCCATGTACCCCGACTCGACGTCGAGCACGCCCGGCAGCTTCTCGAGGAGGTACTCGACGCCCCAGAAGCACCCGCCAGCGAAGTAGGCGACGCCGGACGTGGCGCTGGCGCTGGCGTCCTCCGCAAAGTCCAGGGAAACGGAGTTGACGCAGTGCCGTGTGCCCTTATCGGTGAAGCCCTCTCCCCGGAAGACGTGACCGAGGTGTGCCTCGCAGCGGGCGCACACGATCTCCGTCCGCATTCCGTCGGCATCGGGGACTTCTTTCACGGCTCCTTGTATGGCGTCATCGAAGCTGGGCCAGCCGCTGCGCGAGTCGAACTTGGTGCTCGACTCGAACAAAGGGGTGCCACAACGACGACAGGTGTAGGTCCCGTTCTCATGGTGGTCCGCGAACCTGCCCGAGAAGGGGCGCTCCGTTCCCTTGTGCACGATGACCCGCTCCTCTTCACGGGTAAGCGGGCGCTGTGACGCTTTCACACTGGACATCGGGCTTGGTTTCTCTCCGTGATGTGTCGCTTGGACGTCGGGGTTCGGCGCCTTCTGGCGCTCCGCGCAAGCGGCCAGCGCAACGAGCGCCAGGGTGAGGAGCCAGGTGGGGCCCCTCAGTCGCAGGGTGGGATGCGGTGAGCTCATTGCCGGTGCTTGTCGCTGCCAACACGCGCCCAGGGTGGATCGTTCCCGGGCCGGGCTGATGAGATGGTGCTCGGAGAGGCGCATCGCCAGTGGGACGCCGCCCCTCATTCCTGGGGCCGGTCACTGATGCCAGTCCGACCGCGGGGGGAGGCTTGCGAACAGGTGAGCTCGTTTGGCACCCTGAGGCCCATGCGTGGATTGAATCGCCGTTCGAAGGGGTTCCGAGCCGTTGTGGCAGTTGGGGTTCTTGGTCTCGCCAGCTGCGGTGACGACGGAGGTGGTACCGGCACGGAGGCCGATCGTCTGGGGGTCGGTGCCCAATGCACCGCGAGCGAGGAATGCCTCCAGGTAGAGGGCGAGCCACCGACCTCATGCCTCTTGCAGTTCGCGGGTGGCTACTGCGGGCTCTCCGGGTGCGCGGGTGACGAGGACTGCCCTCGGGGGTCGGCCTGCGTCGCGCACGACGACGGCGCGACCTACTGTTTCCTGATCTGTCGGGACAAACTCGAGTGCAATGCAAACAGGGAAGCGGACAACGCGGCAAACTGCTCCTCGAACGTGACTTACACGGATGGGGCTGGTGCGCTGAAGGCGTGTGTTCCCCCGTCCTCGGGCTAGGGCCTGTCCCTGAATGCGGTTGGCTCTTCCGTAAACGTGCCCGTGCCCGAAAAAGCTAGCAACGCGGGGCCAGCGCTGGCCGATAGCTGAGCATGGAACTGGCTCATGAAAAGCTCGACGTTTACCAACTTTCTCTCGATTTCGTCGTGCTGGCCAATGACGTCGTCGAGGGTCTTCCGCGAGGGAGGGGGCATCTGGCCGACCAGCTCGCGCGGGCATCAACATCGGTGGTGCTGAATCTGGCGGAGGGCGCAGGCAAGCACTCCAAGCCGGACACGCGGCGGTTCTACGTGACGGC
>JAEWRL010000048.1 GCA_023398955.1 Pseudomonadota bacterium | reverse complement strand
TCCTTTCGACTTCCACTCGATGGGCCCTCGCGGGCTCACCCTTGTCTTATGATTGAGATTGGCGATGCTCCTTTCTCGCGGGACTCTCACCCGCTGTTTCAGCGCCATGCCAGGCGCAACCCCTGATCCATGCTCGCAGGCAGCTTCGCTGCATGCTGCGCGTGGATGGGGGAATCTCGGGGGGGTGCTTCGATGGGCGGTTCCGCGTCGGTGCGTTCGGGTTCACGGGCGTTGTTCGCGGCGCTGGTGCTCGGGGATCGAGCTGACGCGGTTCGGCGTATAGACGGCGTCTGCTGGGACGAGCCCGCCGCCGCTTCTGCCTAGATCCGAAGTGCCCGTCGGCACGCCTGAAGCAGTGGCCTCTCGACCGGCCTCTTCCGTCATGATCACCCTCGACAGGCGGGAACGGGAAATCTTGAGGTAGTCGGCCGGCATTCCCCGCGACTTGCCGATCTCCGCGATGCGGGGGCGGATTAAGGCCAGAAACGTTGAATCTTCCACGGTGGACAGCCCTTTGGGGGAGAGCGGTGGACCAGCAGGCCCGCGCTACGGCTTCCCGAAAATGAGTACCCCGACCGAGGACCACTTCACAGTCCTCTTCACATCTTTCCGTTCGGTGGCTACCGTGTGCTCATGAGTGCCGTCGTGGACCCACTGGTGGCTCCGCTACCTGCGGAAGTACCCCTCAGTGACGCCCCTCTCGTCCGCGTCATCGCGCAGCTGCGCTTTCCCGAGATCCTGTCAGTCGAGCAGCGGGACTTCGTCGCTCCCTTTCAGGAAGCGATCCGCGCCACCTACCCCGTTCTCCGGCAGGAGCAAACCCGGGGCCTGCTGCTCACCCCTGGTGGCGTTGCTCCCGCGAAGCCCCAGCTCGCGTGGCGCTTCAGCGACAGTGCGGGTCACTGGCGCGTCTCCCTCACGCCAGAGTTTCTAGCGCTCGAAACCACGAAGTACGCGAGCCGCGCCGATTTCGTTGCTCGGCTTGGCGCGCTGACTCGAGCTCTCAACGAGCACATCGAACCGAGCCAACTTGATCGCCTGGGAATGCGATACATTGATCGCATCACGGGCGACGCGGTCGATGATATCGCCGAGCTGGTTCGCCCCGAGGTCCGCGGCATCACGGGAACTATCGCGGCCGCGCACGCCGTGCATGCACTCTCCGAGTCGATGTTCGAGGTTTCAGACGCGCGAGTGCTTGCTCGGTGGGGCTGCCTTCCCGCGAACGCAACCGTCGATCCTGCCGCCATCGAGCCGGCGAAGGAGAAGAGCTGGATCCTCGACCTCGACATGTTCAGCATCACCCCGATGACTTTCAACGTCGACAGCGTAGTTGACGAGGCAAGGCGATATGCCGAGCGGATCTATACGATCTTTCGCTGGGCCGTAACCGATAGCTTCCTCCGGCGCTTCGGGGGGACCCCATGAGCTGCATCGTGTTGTCTTCGACTTCGGATACGACCTCCGCTGCCGGCTCGATGCTCATGCGGCAAGTCGGTGCACCAGTTCTCGTCGGAATGATGCTCGCTGGTTCCGGCACTTCGACTGCACATGCACTTCCGCCAGAACTGCTTGTACAGCACACTTCAGACCAAACGTCAGCTGGTGCTCCGGTACCGAGCGCTGCACAGGCGGGCGCTGCGATTGGTGAGCTACGAAGGTTGAGCGGTCTCACCTGGGCTCAGCTCGCGCACTTGTTCGGCGTGAGCCGCCGCTCGCTTCACTTCTGGGCGAGCGGCAAGTCGATGACACCCAGCAACGAGGAGCACCTCCAGCGCATTCTCGCCGTGCTTCGAAAGGTCGACCGAGGTTCAGCGAGCACCAACCGAGCGATGCTACTTGGCGGGGGTGAGGATGGAGCCATCCCTGTCGACCTGTTGGCAGCGGGCGACTACGACCGGGTCCTCTCACTCCTCGGCTCCAGCGCGATTCACCGAACTGCGCCACCGAGGCTTTCTGACGAAGCACGAGCTGCACGTGCGCCGCAGCCACCCGAGGAGCTCGCTGGCGCCCTTCAGGACCGCGTTCACGGTGACGGCGGAAAGGCCCGTGCTGCGAGGAGCGTGAGGGTTCGAGGTGGTCACTGATCGCGAAACCGATCCTCGGATCTCCGACGTCGACAGCGCTCTCGCGATCTGGCGACAGGGAGATTGCGTCCTCGGCGAACTGTGGTTCGTGCACCGGTTCGACACCTCGTTCGCGGTAACCGCGGCCGGTCGCATTGCAGTCAAGGAGGGCGTAGACATTGCCGAACAAGAAGTCCACGGATTCGTCATCCTAACGCAGACTTGCGACATCGTTCGCTCTTGCGCAGAGCGCCCTTTCCTGGAGGTATGCCCCCTGGTTGAGGTCGATGATGACCGCCTTCACGAGATCCAGCGGGGGCGACGTCCTGCCTATGCTGTCGTGCCCCTCCTCGCGACCAGAAACTTGGTCGCGGACCTTGACAGAGTGATGACGGTCGAGAAGCCTCTCGCGGCCACCTGGGCGCGAACACCGGGGTGGTGGAGTGATGGCGAAGCCCGAGCGTTCGCACTGGCGATATCGCGCAAACGCTTGCGCTTCGCGTTCCCCGATGACTTCGTGATGGCCGCCAGAAAGCTGCAGAGTCGACTCGGCGACAAGCACGAGAAGAACACCGACGAAGGGCGTGGACTTCGAGCGCTAAG
>JAEWRL010000013.1 GCA_023398955.1 Pseudomonadota bacterium | reverse complement strand
GCGGTGGGCGGGGAGCCCGGGTCCACCCCCTCGGGTGGCGGGAGTGCCCGCGGGGGCGCTGCTGGAGCGCCGGGGGCGGCGGGGTCGTCGAGTGGTGGCAGCAGCCGTACGGGCGGCGCGTCGGGACTGGGCGGTACCGCGGGTAACGGCGGCGCGTCCGGCACGGCTGGCGTGCCCGCAGCGGGAGCTGGCCGCGGCGGCCAGGCCGGCGAGGGAGGTGCGTACCCAGGTACCGGAGGTTCAGTGACTGGCGATGCAGGGTCGGGGGATGGCGGTGCAGGGTTGGGGGACGGCGGTGCAGGCGCCGCGGGCTCCGGGAGCTCTGGGGAGGGGGGGCAGGCAGGCTCCGGGTCGGGCAGCGTTGGGTGGTGCGGGACGCGGGTGCGGCCGTCGGGTGTGCTCGCGTCCGATTACCAGTGCGTCGACTTTGACGAGAACACCGCGGATGTCGCGGTCTGGGTGCCAGTGACGGTCGGCGACGGGACGCTCGAATGGTCTGCGGCGAAGGCCACGTCGCTGCCCTTGTCGATGCGAGCATCCGTGCCCCAGGTGGCTGACTACGCGAGCCGCGCCACGGCGGCCATCCAGTGGAGCAACGTGGGCGCCGCACCCATCGAAAGCCTCAGCCTCTCTTTCGCCATGAACCCTGAGCCCGTGCCCACGTTGATCCCGCAGTCCACCGGAGATGTCAGCATAGCCTGCCTAGAGCTCGGTGAGGGCGAGGCCTGCCTCGACTACACTGTCAACAGGGACCCCGATGGCTTCACCGGGCTCTCGGTGAGCTGGGTCTTCTCCGGCGGGCCCGCCGTGGCGTCCAGCTGCGAGGTCACCGAGGACCTCGATCCGGATCTTTGGAACGACGTGGTCCTCACTGTCGCGCAGTTGGGTGCCATCGACGTCACGATCAATGGTGTCCTCGCCACGGCTGAGTGCAACGGGATCTTCGGCCCGGACACTGTCGCCCTGTTCACGGCAGGTCTAGCGGGGCATCAGGTGACGAGCTTCGGCTACGACGTGCACTACGACAACCTCGTGGCATTCACGCGGCGAACCGAGTAATCGTCGCGCGGAACCGCGAACGGCTCGTGTCGCGGGTGCAGCCTAGCCATGCCGGTCCCCGCGGCAGCCTCGCTACACTGCTCCCGGCGAGAGGCACGATGACGCGCTGGGCGCTCAGCGCTCGAGGACGATGGTGGCCACGGCGCGCGCTGGCATGCGGAGCTCTCGATCGGGGCCGAGGCTTCCCAGCTCTTCCCAGCGCCTGGAGTGGCCCGGGCGGTAGCTGGTGCGGTAGACGGCGCTGTTGGTGGTTGGGAACCCGTCGACGTTCAGGGTGACGTCCGTGGCGCTGAGAGACACGTTCAGGGCGACGATCGTGAGCCGCTTCTCATCGGGGGACAGGTAGGCGGAAGCGAGCAAATCCTTCTGATCCCCGGCGGCGCCGACGCGCACGTCACCGGGGTCTGTGAAGCGGGAGTAGTGCCGCATGGCGTAGTACTGGTCCCGAGGGGTCGGCACACCGCCGTTGATGCTGACCAACCCCTGCTTCCCGTTCCATACGAGGTCCCAATACAGGAAGGCGACGACGCCCTCCTCGCTCAGCGAGTGGTGGATGAGCCAGGCTGTCTCGAAACCGCCGTCGATGCCCTTGTCCTCATCCGTTTGAAACTCGGTTTGATACAGAGGCTTGGAGGTGGCGGCGGCCGTGATGAGCATCTCGTCGACATAGCTGTCGGGGCCTGGAAAGCGCCAGTCCCAGATGTTGTCGTTGCCGCGCTCGTAGATGTGATGGGCGACGCCGTGGAGCAGGGATTGATCGATGTGCGAGAGGTAGTTTGGCACGCGGTGATAGTGGATCCCCAGCGTCTCGGGGCCGAGCATCTTGGGGGGATTCGGCAGCTTCTGGATCTCGGCGTGGACTAGCTCGAGTGCCTTGCCATAGCCGGGAAATTCCGGGGTCTCTGCCGGCTCGAACTTGCACCCCTCCCAGTCGTGAGGGATGAAGTCGGGTTCGTTCTGCATGCTGACGAACTCTGGATCGAGCCCCAAGCTGCGGTATGAGGAGATGGAGCGCCGCCACCAATCAGCAAACTTCGCATACACGAAGGCGCCATCCTCCCTCTTCAGCGTGCAGTCCTGCTCACCGCGGCACTTCTCCTTCCCGCTCGCCTTGAGGCTGGCGGGGGGAGACCAAGAGGTCAGCAGCAAGCGGGGAGGGCGGCCGAGGGCCTCGGTGGCGCGCTGGAAGATTTCCACCTCCTCGTAGGTGGTCTCGTCGGTCTTCGTGCTGCGCTCGAAGCGATTCCTGAAGCGGAGGATGTCGAGGCCCAGCTCTGGGAACAGGAAATCGTAGAGGCCTTCCGCTGTCGGTCCCGTGATCAGGTTCTGGTACCAAGCGACGGAGGCCCCGAAGCCTTCGAGCGTCTGAAAGCGGCGCTCGGTCGTCACGAAGAGCTGACCGCTGCCGGTGGTGGCGCCAGGCGTGAGTGACTCCTGGAAAGGCTGCTCCTCGACGGACTTGGCCTCCTCCGCCTCGGCTTGTTTCAGGCTCACATCTGATTCCACCTGGCGCCCGTGCACCCCCAGGCAGGCGGTGAGGCTGATTGTGCACCAGAGGGTGCCCAGAGCGGAGGCGGCGATGAGAGACGGCTTGCGTAGAGACATCGATTCCTCGAGGATTCTTCCGCGCGCGAGGGCAGACCCGCGACGGCGCGCGGGAAGACCCTAAATCACCCCCCGCCACAATGGAACGACCCCGGGGGCTGCTCCCGTGGCCATCGCCTGTCGGCCCGTGAGTGGATCCCCGGCTCCGCACCAAAACACGCTGGCCTAGGATTGCGACCCCAATGATTGACTGTGAATGGCGGCCGGTACGTTTTGGTGCAGAGCCGGGGAGGCGAACCTGCGGGGAGCGGCCCGGCAGCTGGGCGAAACCATGCCGGCCACGTGCGGCTCCTGGCTCGCTGACGGATCGTACCCAGCACTACGCGCGGGCCGCCCGTGAGGGTCGAACAAACCTGGCACCACCCCCGGATGAGGGTTCGAGTAGACAGGCGATAGGGGACCGCTGCAAGCTGCGCGTCGATGGCCATCTCGAGCGCCCGCAGCGGCGGAGCGAGCCTGCGCGGGGCTCCTCTTGCACTGGCTGTCGGATGCATTGCCCTTGGTGCCGGCTGCGCACCTGCCCTCTCTTCGTTCACGCCTGCCCACGTGGCGGCGCCGGGTCACGTGCAGCTGGAGGTCGGTGGCGACGCATCCATTCCGACGGGGCAGTTCGCGACCCTGGCCGCTGCCGGAGAGTCAGTGACGGCGCGCGCCGACACCGAGGCCCTGGACGTCTCTGACCAGCGACGGCTGATCGAGGCCGCCTGGGGCCTGGCGGTGAACCCTCCTGGGGTCGTGACCCACTTGGGATTGGGGCTCGGTATCGCCGAGGGTCTCGAGGTGCAGGGGCGGCTCGTTAGCGGAGGGTTTCGTGCAGGTGGCCGCTACCAGATACTCCACGCATCTCGCCAGGGCATCGACCTGAGCGCTGGGCTCGGGCTCTCCCGGTACACCTACGGGTTCGGTGAGCTCTCAGTGCTCGATTTCGTCGAGTTCGATACCTACGTGCGATGGCAGCTCGACTTCCCCGTGCTGCTTGGTCACCGGGGTGATTGGTTCCGCTGGTGGGGAGGACCGAAGCTGCTGCTCTCGACCTATGAATCTGCGTTTCGAGTCGTCATCCCCGAGGTGCCCGGCAGGGCGGACGAGACATCCTTCGCCGCGCAGTTCCGCGGAGGAAGCTGGCACTTGGGGGGCCAGCTCGGGGGAGCGATCGGCTATCGGTACGTGTTCCTGGCCGCAGAGCTGACGATGATGCTCTTCCGCGCCGACGCGGCAGTGACTACGAGCAGCCCGGAGCTTGGTGGCATCGACGCTGCCGCGACCGACCTCGTCGTGTATCCGGGCCTGGCCTTGCTCGGCGAATTCTGAATGCACGGCCACACGCCCGTGGAGTGTGCGCGACGTCGGCCCGTGATCAGGACGGAGCGCGTAGCGAGGCATGATGCCTCACTGCGGGATTGACAACGCGGCCAGCGCTGTCTCGTTCGGTCCGATGATTGCGTCGCATTGAGCGGCGTCCGCTGAAACATGCGGAAGATCAGAGGAATTCATCCGAGGTGGCGCGCCCCGAGCCGAGCAGCGGGCGTAGACCTCGCCCAGCGCCGCGACGATTCGCTCGGTGAGGCCTTGATCTTCGTCACCCAATCTGGTCGGCTCTCACTCGCTCGGCCGTGGATGGGCCGACGCGAAGGAGGCAGAGATAATGCGGAAACAAGGTTCTACTGGTGAGCTTTCGGCGGCGTTCGGCGCCCTGGCGCTAGGCGCGCTGTTGGTGGGGTGCGCGGGCGACCAGCAAGCACCCGCGGAGTCGCCGCTCGCGACGAACCCTGCTCCGGCAGGCGATCAGCAGACGGCAGAGACCAGCCCCGCCACGACGACGGCACCCGAGGAGGAGTCGCCATCGCAGAATCAGGCTCAAGAGACCATGGTGGTGGCAGACGCCGGCTTCTTGGCGCCGGAGTCCGTCCTCTATGATCCAGACCAAGATGTCTACTTCATCTCTAACGTCAACGGGGAGTCGACGGCTAAGGACGGCAACGGGTTCATCTCGAAGGTGGGTCCCGACGGCAAGGTCATCGACCTCAAGTGGATCGACGGAGCAAAGCCAAACGTCAACCTGAACGCCCCGAAGGGCATGGGGATCACCGGCAATTTCCTCTACGTAACGGACATCGACGTCTTGCGCATCTTCGACAAGAAGACCGGCGCTTCGCGCGGCGAGCTCTTCGTGAAAGGGGCGACGTTCCTGAACGACATTGCCGTCGCCGAGGATGGAACGGTATACGTGACGGACACGGGCTGGAAGTCCGGCAAGGAGGGCATGGAGAACAGCGGGTCCGACGCAGTCTTCAAGGTCGACCCCAAGGTGGTAGCGCCCCGTGAGGTGGTGAAGGCCGAGGAGCTCGGGAATCCCAACGGGATCACCGTCAACGCTGGCGGGATATGGGCCGTGACTGCCGGCGGGGAGCTTTACCGGATCACGGCGGACGGTAAGCGGGAACAGCAGAAGACGCTGCCCAGCAAAGGCCTCGACGGGCTCGTCACGCTCGAAGATGGCACGTTGCTTGTGTCGAGCTGGGAGAGCTCCTCGGTCTATATGGGCCAGCCCGGTGGAGAGTTCACCGTCATCGCTGCGGACCTGAAGTCCCCTGCCGACATCGGCTACGACAGCAAACGCGGACGCTTGCTCGTTCCCCAAATGACCGAGAATAAGGTGGCCATTTACACCCTACCCGGGCGCGGTAGCGACGCGATGGCCGCGGCGGCCTCGCAGGCAGGTGGTGATCAGGCTTCCAAGCCAGGCATGACGCCTGCATCCGGCACCACGGGCAGCAGTGCCGCTCGAACCAACGCCGCGCAGCCGCAGGCGGGGCAGGCTTCCGGGAGCGCGGCCTCGAGCAGCAGCCCCGCGGCGCCTGCTGGCGACACCTCGAAGACGAGCGCGCCGCAAACGAGCGCGCCGCAAACGAGCGCGCCGCGAACCGGGACGGCGCCCGCCACCAGCGCCGCGACACCGAAGTAGCGTCAGTCCGCTGCCGCTGCTCGCGTAGCCCTCGAAGCGGGAGGGCTACGCCTTGCTGGCGGTTGGTCGACCAGTACGTGGAGGTGCGGCTGTGGCGACGCGCGGGATCGATAGCGACGGGTAGTAGGCACAGTGGCGACGTTCGCGGAGCCGGCCGGTGGCGGCGGGGCTGGCTCACGCAGGCGAAGTGGGGTACCCCGTGAGCGACATGTGTCGGATCTTTCAGTGCTTTGCTTTGTTGCTTCTCATGGCGGGGGCGTGGGGTTGTGCTCCACAACGTCCCGCTGAATCTACGTCGCCGGACGTCGCGGCGGCTCGCGACCCATCGGCCCGACCCGAGTTCGGACTGGGGCGGGACTCCCTGGACGAACGGGTGAAAGAGTTGACCCAAGGGTATCAAGTCTCGAATCAGGTCGTGGGTAGGCTGGAGGAATTCGAGGCGCTGGAGCAGACCCTCGAGCGCGGCCAGTGCTACGTCCTTGTCTTCCGCCTGGGACCGGGAGCGGCCTTCGGCGCTCATGCCCGCCGTGGAGTCAAGGTGGTGACCGCCTTCGAGTTGGAGGAGATGGTGGAGTACCAGGACGCCATCGTTGGGCCTGGTGCGGTGCTCGACGCCGGTTGCCCTCTCGTGGACGGCCATCTCGTCGTCGATCTGCAAGCGACGTGGAACGCCGACAAGGACATGACCCGCTCTCACGATTTGGGGACGGGACCTTACACCTGGTTGGTGTATAGCTCCCCGATCAGTGAGGACGAGCTGCTCGAGCTGCAACACTCATCCAGCGGCAGCGGTGGCACGGGGGAGCGGAGCGAGCCGGCACGGTCACGGACCGACCAGAAGGGGAGGGCGTCCGAGGACCCGAGGACCATCCGTTTCCAGAGTGAATGCGCGGAGGCGGTGAGGCTCTTCGTCGGCCCCGATCCTGCAACGACTCCAGGGCCCGTCATCACCATGAAGCCACGCGCCCCTCAGACCCGCTCGCTCCAGCTGGGGGAGACCGTCTGGCTTCTGGACCGCGAGGGGCGGGGTATCGGCATCGTCAAGGTGACGGCCGTCATCGACACCATCAGCGTGGCCAGCGACTGCATCGGCATCTCGGCCACGTAGCGCTCCTGCAGGAAGAGCCCAGGCGACTTGAAACGGGGCGCTCGGGCGAGTACGCCGAGGACTATGTTGCTCGTTCCGGGGTCTCGTGGCTGCGCGTGCTGGTGCTCGTTGATGCTCATCGGCCTGCTCAGCTGTTCTCGTAGCGAGCGCCGCAACTCGACCGACGCAGGGGTCGCCCCAGCTGTTCTTGTCACGAACGCTCCACATGCTGGAATGGGGGAGGCCGCTCGTGGTGCCGAGTCCAAGGGCGCCACGAGCGTCACGGAGCGCGAGGTGAAGGAGCCCCAGAGCGCCCCGCAGGGTCCGCCTCCCCTGCACGGGGATCCCCTTGTCGCCTTGGAGGTCGAGGGGCACGGTACGGCCATCGCGTGGTTACCCCTCGGCGCGCGTGGAACGCGCCCCTTGATTGTCGCTACGCATGGCAACTACGACACACCCGAGTCCACCTGCGGCATCTGGGGCGATATCGTGGGCAGCAGGGGCTTCGTACTGTGCCCGCGCGGTGCGCCGCGTGCCGACTCGCCGTCGCCGACCGACACGGTGTACCACTACCTGAGTACCGCCGCCCTGGAGAAGGAGACGTGGGCGGCTATCGAGAGCCTGCAGTCGAGTTACGGCGACTACCTCGACGCGACAGCGGCCGTCTACTCCGGGTTCTCGCAAGGGGCCATCATGGGAGTACACATCCTGCAGCAGCATGCCACGCGGTTTCCTCGCGCCGTCCTCATCGAAGGGGGCTTCAAGAAGTGGAACCAGTATACGAGCAGCCAGTACGCCAAAGGTGGCGGCCGCCGCGTACTCTTCGCCTGCGGGCAGTGGAACTGCGACAACGGAGGAAAACAGGCGGCAAAGTCCCTGGAGAAGGCAGGGATTGCGACGAAGGTCGTCTCGGCGCTGGGCAGCGGTCACACATACGGTGGAGCCGTCGCCGACCAGCTCGCAGCGGCCTTCGATTGGGTGGTGGAGGGGGACGCGCGCTGGCAGCAACCGTCACAGAAGGCTCCGGTCGTCGATTGACCCGAGCTCGCGCTTCTCGGGCTGGAGTCGTTCAGCAGGGGGAGTCCACCAGGGTCGTCGAGAACTCGCCGACGGGGTCGACAAGCGCGCGGACCACCCCCCGGAGCAACGGCGAGCTCAGCCGACCTGCTGCCTGCCATAGCAGGTGGCGCCCTTCTCCCAACACGGCACCGCTGAGCGGGGTGTACCAGAGGTCGACGCCCGAGGGTTGCACCCCGTTCGCCTCGAAGCCGTACTCCCACACCGCGCTCGCGGCGGTGGCGAAGGCGATCGAGCCGAGCACCCCGAAGCCGCAGCGTCGAGGGCGCAGGTACAGCTCGGATCCGAGCAAGCCGTGCCCCACGACGTTGAGCTCCCAAGCGTCCCCGTCCCAGGTCATCAGCGGTCGCGAGCCATCGAACTGCGGCGAGCTCGAGAAGGCGCGGCGGTAGTTCTCCGGCCACGTCTCGGTGCGATAAAATGAGAACGGATTGGGCCAAAGGTAGGCTTCGGTCGCGCGCATCACCGTGAAGAGTCCTGCTGTTTCGACGAGAGGCGGCAGCCAGTGCGGACCTTCCTCGCGGGCCTCAGCAGTCGCGGCGCGGCGTTGGGCGTCGATGCTCGCCCCTCGACTCGGGGCACCCGGCGCACCCTGTGCTCGTGCTGCGAGGGGGCTCAGCAGCACCAGCCCAATGGCGGCAGCCCAGGTGCCACGCTGACGCGGCGGCAAGAGGCGCTGTAGGGAGACGAGCCTCCCCGGGGACGACATGAATGGCACGGCCAGCGTATAACGCAGGTCTACCTCAGGGTGATACTATCGACGACGCGGAACGCCGGTCCCTCGAAGGGGGGCACGCGGAGCGAGCGCGCGTGGACGAGGATGCAGGCGCCCACTGGCGCGCTCGCGAGCGGCTCTCCTTCGAGGCTCGCCGTGGAGACCTTGCCACTGGGTTCGATGAGGACACTCACCTGGGCGGTGCCTGCCGCTCGCCCGAACGGGTGGCACTTCGTCGCGCGATGCAGCACGGCCCTGAAGCGCGCCTTGACGACGGCCTCATCCACCCCTGCAGGGAAGGTGTCAGCGGCGGTAGACCCCGCCTCGCCCCCGGGGAGGTGGGCAGCAGCCGACGCATCTGCCTCGTTGCTCGGCGGGGCAGGTGACTCGGCGCTGTCCCCGGCCTCACCCTCCGCGTTGGGAACGGCGGTCTGCTCCCGCGCGTCCTGTGCTGCGGCTTGTCCAGGGGTCCCGGGAGCCGCCGGGTGCCTGTCGTCCGAGGTGAGAGCGTTACGGGGTGCCTCGGAGGCAGCGCTCGCCGCCAATGGCGCCGGCTCCGTGGTGCTCTGGACGGTCGAGCTGCCGCCGCCCCCGAGCACGCCGTGAACGCGGGAAACGGCGCGGTCCAGGACGGCGATGGCGGAAGGAGCGACGCGACGCGCCGCGCTATGTAGGCGCGGCACGAGCGCGACGGCCGCGATGGCGCCGATGAGTCCGAGGCCCAGGAGGGGCAAGACCCACGCTCGCGCCCTGCGGCGAGGACGCTGGGGCGGTTGCGGGACCTCGAGCGACGATGGTGCGGGCTGCGAGCTGGGGATCCCGTTGGCTGTCAGAGCGTAACCGGGGGCCGTGAGCTCGCGCTCCTCGGTCGGGGCGGCAGCAGCATCCTCGGGGGATTCTAGCCCTGGAGGGAGGGCGATCTCCTCCATCTCGATGGCGACCTCGATCTCCGGCGCGGAAGTGAACTGCGAACCCCGGGCGTAAGCTGTGGCCGGCGGCGGTGCCGCTACCTCCAGCTGCGGGGGGGGAACCGAAGGAGGTTTGGCGCCAGCTCCCGCTACCCGAAGCCCCGCATCGGGAATCGGAGGTGCCGGAGGGGCGACGACAGGGGGTGCCGGAGCGGCGACGACAGGGGGCGCCGGCGGGGCGACGACACGAGGCGCCGGCGGGGCGACAACACGAGGCGCCGGCGGGGCGACGACAGCGTTGGGGAACGTAGCGGGGGGCAATCGCGTTGCCGTGGGGCGGTCGCCGTCGAGATCGTCGTCGAGATCGTCGTTCGCCTCGAGGTAAGGCTCGGCAGGGGCGGTTACCCGAACGGGTGGTGCCGTCTCGGCGGGGTCGACCCAGGGTGTAGTCGGGAGCTGGTCCCGGGGGACGTCCCGGTGCGCGGCTTGCGGCGCCGGACGAGGCGGTGGCGGCAGAGGCACGGCCTGCGCGGAACCACGCGCCTCTGGAGGGACTCCCAAGAGGGTGCCCTTCCTCGTGCGTGGCGCCCTGTCCGGGGGCCCAAGAACCGGCTTGGCGGCGCTGGGCTGGTACTCTGCTGGAGACTCCCCCTGAAGCCCCACGATGGTTCCGGAGCGTGTGCGCCGTGGCACCAATCCCTTGGTGGGGCCAGCTGCTCCGCTCCGCACGGCGACAGCGGGCTTGCTGGAGGGTGGCGCCTGGATGAAGGGCGCACGGCTGCTGGAAGGCGGCACCTTGCCGAGGGATTCGGGACGGGTCGAAGGTGGCACCTCGCCGAGGGACTTGGGAGGGGTGGAAGGCGGCACCTTGCCGAGCGACCCGGGAGGGGTGGAAGGCGGCACCTTGCCGAGCGACCCGGCACTGCGCGAAGCCCGAGGCTCCTGAGCGCGTAAGGCGGTGCTCCCGAGGTTCACGGGTCTTTCGAAGGTGGACCGCAGTGTGGCAACCCCTGGTGCGCCTCGAGGCGTATCGCGGCGAGGCAGCGAAGGGAGAGCAGGGCTGACGACGCGCCGCAGCCCGCCTGATGGGTCTCCGGCAGCGGTCGTGGCAACAGCGGTCGTGGCAACAGCGGCCGGGGCAGCCGCCTTCGAGCTCACGAGTGTCGTTCCCGCCGGCGCCGCCTGCGAGGCTCCGGGCACGGAGATGGCCGACGACGTCCTGCTGCTCGGCGCTGCTCGATCGTGTCCCAAGGTCCGCACCACCACGCCCTCGGGGAGGGCCTGCGGTGCGGCCGCGGGGAGCCCTGCCAGCGCGGCTTCATAGGCGTGCTGGGATATGCCTGCTGCGTCCACCGAGATCTCTGCCCTGCAGTTCTTGCAACGCAACGTGACGCGGCGGCCCAGAACGCGACGCTCGAAGACGGGCTTCGCGAGCGCCAGCTGGGTACCACAGATTTCGCAAGGTATCAGATAGGACATGAGAGCGCAGACACAACGGCGCGCCCGCGGCGGCAATTACCCCGGACGCGGTCGCTGAAAACGCTAGCATACGGAAGCCGCAACTCGGTGGCCGAAGGGAGTATGTGGGCACGAAACCTCGCATTTGTGTCGCTGCGCGGCACCCTTCGTCCCGTTCATTGTCATGGCCCCTCACCCCGGCGCCCAACTTGGGCTAGTGTCGGAGAGCGGCGCACACCGTTCGTCGGCGCTGCGACGCTCAGGCGTGCCGGGGCAGCCCCACGTCGTACTGCCGCATTCGGCGCTCAGGCGCTCTCGAGGCGCGCCAGGGAGGCAAGCATGCGGTCGACGTTCCTCGCGATATGGTCCAGTGGGTGGCCCATGGCTCTCGCCGCCTCCGCGAGCCTGTCTAGCGAGTCTGCCCACGCCTGCGCCGAGGAGTGGGAAGGACGCATCTCCGCGCAGATACGCTCCACGATCGGTTTGGGATCGACGAGGGAGCCGTCGCCGGAGTTCAGCTGGGTTTCTACCGATTCGGCGACGAAGCAAGAGACGAGGGCCCGCGGAAATTCGTCGATGCTCCGCAGGGGCACGACGTCCTCGGCCGGCACGGCGCCCACGCCGCAGACGGGCAGACTGGCGGCGCGCCAGGCCAGGACGCCGCCACGGAGGTGCGCGCAGGTCGCGAAACCGAGACCGCGGAGCATCGGGACTAGGCGCAGGCTACGTTTGCCCGACAAGCACACGAGGGCCACGGGTTGGTCCACGCCATAGGTGGAGAGGAGCCGTGCGGGGCTGCTGCGGAGCTCCTCCTCCGGGAAGGAGCGAGACCCAGGGATGAAGCCCATCTCGCCGAAGCGTTCTTCGGCGGCCCTCACGTCGAGGATCACGACGTTCCGGAGCTCGCTCAGGGCAGCCGGGCCAAGCTCGTCCGGGCTGGACGCGACGGTGAATCCGGTGAAGGGCGTCATCTCAGTCATGGCGATTCCAGATCGATGCCAAAGCCGAACGGGGCAGGCGGCAGCGAGTGGCTGCTGCCGGTTCTCTCTGTGAGCGCGCGGCTCAGCTCGCCGAGCTGGTCCCGAGCCTGACGGAGCGCGCGACGGATCCCGTCGTAGTGCTCGCTCACGACGTGGGTGCGTCGCGCCAGCTGAGTGATTCCCGCGACGATGGAGGACGCCTCCGCCGGCAGGGTCAGGTAATAGTCCAAGCCCGCCCAGTTGATGCTCGCCTCCAGCAGCTCCAGGTTCTCGTGTGTGGCGATCAACATGCGGGAAGCCTCCGCGCACGGGCTCAGCGCCAGCAGCAGCGGATCCTCGAGGAGGACGTGCATGTTGCCGAAGACGACGACGCAGGGAGGGGGAAGCCGAGCCGAACGTAGCTCGCTCAAGGCTAGCTCCCGATCCGCCTGCCCCAGCACCCGCACCTCGAAATCCCTTGCCAGCTCGGCGAGCGCTGCTCGCGTCGTCTCATGCGCGAGCGCCGGGTCGTCGTCGAGCACCCAGATGGCGCGTGCCTTTCCCCCGGCTGGCTCTCGCACCACGGGCAGCGCCGCGCAGCGAGCGGCGTCTCGAGCGAAACCGTGACGTTGCAGGGGTCCGGAGGAGCCATGCAGCGCAGGAGCCTCTCCCGTGTCGATGAGCGCCATGGCATCGAGCATGTCCGTCGCCGTCGGGAAGCGGCTGGCAGGATCCAGCTGGAGCGCTCGCGTCAGGAGAGCGTCGAGCCCGAAGGCGTTGGGCGTGCTGGCGGCAGGGATGCTCAGCCGCCGCGTCGGCGACGCGAGCGGGGGGGGCGACCCGAAGCAGCAGTGATAGAGGAGAGCGCCAGCCGAGTAGACGTTGCTTCGCGCCGTCGGCTGCACCAGAGACGCCTCCTCGGGCGAGGCATAGGGAGAGCCCGCTCGGGTGCTCCTCGCCAAGCTCGGCCAAAACCCCAGGACCTTGACGAGCGCGCCGTCACACTCCGTGCGCGCGATCAGGACGTGATCCGGGGTAAGGCGCGGATGAACGAGGCCAGCCGCATGAGCGTCTGCCAGCACCACGAGCAGCTGACTCGCTATCTCGAGAGCGTCTGCGAGAGGGAGTTGGCGGACGCGTGCGAGGAGGGTTGCCAGCGACTCGCCCTCGACGAACTCCCGGACCACGTAGACCGCGGCACCCGAGGTCGCGACCATGCCGACATCGAGCAGGGCCACGGCGTTTGGATGACGGAACGCAGCGCCGGGACGCAGCTTGCGCGCGATGGAGTCGAGGTCCTGCTCTCTGTCGAGGATCTGGACGACAACAGCTTGCCCCGTCGTCCGCAGGCGGCCTTCGAAGAGGCGAGCGCCGGAGGCGGTGCCTGGCGCGAGCTCCCGTTGGATCGAGTAGGGCGGCGGAAGCGCGAGATCCGCGGGCGCCGAGCCGACAGCGGCGTGCCCGTCGTCGGAGGACGAGACGCTGGTAGGCAAGGGCGGGCTGGTGCGCTGTGGGAAGTGTGGCGGCTTGGGGAGGGTCGAGCTCGGCTTCGGGGGCGGGTGCAGCGGGCTTCGGTGCCTGGCTTCCGGGTAGGCGCCGCTGTTTGACACGTTGTCGTCCCGCTTGGATGGTGGTGCCACCAAGAACGAGCGGGGACTTACGCGGCTCGCGCTGGCCGCCGAGGCTGGTGGCTGGCCGCTGGTCCTCGACCCGGCATCGAGCCCCAGCGCCTTGAATTTCTCACGAATCACCGCCCGTGTGCGCTGGCGTTCTGGCTCGAACGCCGTCCCAACGAGGCTGGCTATCTCGCGTGGCGTGACCTGGGTTCGGCAGGCGCTCAGGTACATCTCCAGCTCCGTCTGGATCTCGAGAGCGCTGCCGTAGCGAGCCTCCCGCTCCGGCGCGAGGGCCTTCCCGCAGATGCGGACCAGCTCTGCGGGCGCCCCTGGGACGGCGGTGGAAACGCTCGGCGCGGTGCCACGTGTCAGGTGAAGCCACAGCTCGGTGTCCGCCAGGCCGTCCCACGGACTCTTGCCGGCGAGGGCCTCCCACAGCAAGATCCCGACGGAGAAGAGGTCGGCGCGCCTGTCGCAGTCCTCGACGCGCGCTTGCTCTGGCGCCATGTAGCGGATCCGCCCCTTGGGCGCGCCGGACACGGACTCACCAGTCGATGCCGTCGCGCGCGCGATGCCGAAGTCGACGACCTTGATCTGCCCGCTGTAGGAGATGATGACGTTCTGCGGACAGACGTCGCGATGCACCAGGCCGAGCGGCGTACCGTCAAAGTCGGCGGCCTCGTGGGCGTGGTGCAGACCTGCGCAAACGTTCGAGAGAATGGCGACCTCGAACTCCAGCGGGAGGCGCCGCCGCGCGCGGACCGCGTGGAGCGATTGCCCCTCCAGGTATTCCATGATGAGGAACAGGGCACCGTTCCGCTCCCGCGCTTCGAGGGTCTGCACCACGTTCGGGTGGTTCAGCTTTGCCGCGAGGCGCGCCTCCTCCAGGAACATGGCGCGGCAGTGCGGGTCGCGCGCGTACTGGGGGTGGAGCTCCTTGACCACGAGGAGCTTCGTCAGTCCGATGCCCCCATGCAGAGCCGCTAGCCACACCCTTCCCATCCCCCCGCGATCCAGGTCGAGGATGCGATGAAGCTTGCTGGCTGCAGGTCGGCTTGCAGTTTCGAGGCTCATCAGAACACCAGGCTCATGCGCGAGCGCGACGCCTGTTCGACGAAGGACGTGACCCCAGCAAACTCGATGTTGGGTAGATCCACGATGTCTCGCTTGTGAATGCCCATGATGCCCATGCTCATCGAGCAGACGACGAAGCGGATGCGCTGCTCGACGGCAACGTCCATGAGCTGGTCCAGGGTCATGACGTTGTTGCGGCGCATGAAGAGCTGCATCAATCCCTTCCCCATGCCGCCCATGTGCATCTTACTCATCTTCTGGCGCTTCGGGCCCTTGGGCATCATCCACTTCATCATTCGTTGCAGGAAGCTGGTGCGGCCCTTGGCGACTCCCCGGCGCGGCCGCTCGCCGCGCAGCAGGTTGACCCCCCAGAACGAGAAGAACATGACGACCTCCATGCCCTGGGCGGCCGCCGTCGTCGCGCACATCATCGCGGCCATCAGCGACTCGAAGTCGTTCTTGATGACGAGGATGGTGCAGCGGTTCTCCTGTGCCCAGGCGCGCACGCCCGTCGCAGCCTCGTCCGGGAGCGGCGCGACGGCGTTGGCAGCGCTCTCTCCGAGGACGACCGCGGACAGGGGTGCTGCGGAGCTGCTGGTGGGCGGAGGCGGCGCGGGCTCGCGCGGCTCGCCGAGGGTGAGCTCCACGATGGTGACGCCGGCCGAGGGATCCTGCCGCAGGGATCTCAGGGTGACTCGGGTCGCGGTCGCCCACGCCATGACGTCACTCATGAAGGTGGGATCGTCGGCCTTCACCGTGACGTGCGCGCCAGGGCGCTCCACCAACACGGTAGAGAGGGCGAGGATGGGCTGTGGCGCGCGTTGGCCGAGCAGGTCGAGCACCACGGGCGCTGGTGCGGGCAGGGAGGCGCCCTCCCGCGGTCGTTGGCTCCCGGGTGCCGCGCCCTGGGACGTCGTGTCCTTGGGGGTCGCGGCGGGGAGGACGCCAGAGGTCGTGCGTTTCGCCGCCAGGTGGTGGCGAGGGTTCAAGCGGTCGTCTCCGGGCGCGGCCGCGCCGTTGATGCCGACAAGGACGCGGCAGACGCCATCCTCGTCGTAGCGCTGATGAATATCGGCCTTGGCGGTCTTGCACCAAGCCACCAGGTCCCCGGCGAAGTCCGGATCGTCCGCCCAGATCTCGAGTAAGGCAGGGTGTCCCGAGTACTGCCGTGCCGCCTTGGAGATGGCGAGGATGGGCGCTGGACAACGGAGCCCCCTGCAGTCGATGACCTCGGTGACCGCTGCCGGCTCTTCGAGCGCTATGGCCGCGGAGGAGTCGTCACGGTGCGCGCGCATCTCGGCGCGCGCCGGTGCGCGCTGGGGCGTCCTTGGCGTCGCAGCCCGAAGCGGTCTTGCAGCGGCCGTGGCATGCGTCGCCTTCGGCCGCTCGTCGGATGCTCCCTCACCGAGCTCTGCGGGGGCCACTGCTGCCCTCTCATCGTGGTTCAGGGCGATGCGCGCCGTGATGAGCTCGCCGGTCTCGTTCAGGTCGAGCACCCGCGCCTTGGAGGTCCTGCACCACGCGGCGAGGTCGCTCGGAAAGTCCGCGTCGTCGGCCAGGACCTCGAGCACCGTGGGGGCACCGGCCGCTCTGCGTGCTGCCTTGGCAAGGTGTAAAATTGGCGCCGGGCACTGCATGCCCCGGCAGTCGATCGTTTCGTCGATGCTCATGGTCTCGTCCCTGTCCGTTCGGTGGATGCAAGCTTACGTCGAAGCACCTCGATGTCGTCGCGCGCGTCGCGGAGGGCCAGGCGGAGCCTGTCGTAGCCTTGGCGGACGGTTCGCGCGCGCGTGACCATCCGCTCGAGCTGGTCATGGAGGTCCGCAGGCGCCACGGGCAAGCACGCTTGGGCATGAAGGCCGCAGCTGTTGACGGTGCTGCTCAGCAGCTCGAAGTTGCCGTGCGTGCTCACCAGCAGGCGCGAGGTTTCTCCCGTCGTGCAAAGCGCTCGAAGGAGCTCGTCCTCCAGCAGTACGTGCAGGTCTCCGAAGACGAGCACCCAGGGCGCCGTGCAGTTCCCGCTCTGGAGCCGAGGGAGCACGCCGCTGCGCGCGTCGGCATCGAGGACGCGGACATTGTAGCGGGCCGTGGCTGCCAAGATCACTCCGTTGATGGCAGGTTGGTCGGTGCCTGGATCGCCGCTGAGGACCCAAACCGTGGGCGTCTCCGTCGAGAGTAGCTGGAAGTAGTCGTTGCGCACCGGGGCTCGTGCGAGCCCTTCCTGCGCCCCCTGAGCTGGCTGCTTGGTGACGTCGACGGTATCCAAGGTTTCCTGCTCCTGGGCGGGAGCGTCTCCCGCGAGTGCAGGGTAGGCGGCGAGCTCCGCGCAGCCGAGGGATTCGAGGGCGTGGAGCATCTCGTCCGCGGTTTGGTAGCGTTGCTCTGGATCGGACGCCAAAGCCTTCGCCACGGCATTGGCGAGCGCCTCGCTCGTTGGCACCACCTTGTCGACCCGCAGGAGCTCCCGCTGGCCATCGCCGGAGCCGGGAGCGCCGCCGGGCTCGGGGCGCGCGCCGCAGAGGCATTCGTACAGCACCATGCCCAATGAGTAGAGGTCCGCGCGAGCGTCTGGAGGCATTCCCCGGAGCACCTCGGGCGCCGCGTACTGGGGCGTGGCGAAGACCCGTACCCCCGAAGTGCCGGTACTCTTCTCTATTCCAGAGCGGCTCGCCCCGAAGTCGATGAGCTTGGTCCTGTCGAGTGCGCCAGTGCGTTTGACGATGATGTTGTCCGGCTTGATGTCCCCGTGCAGGATGTCGCTCTGGTGGGCGGCTCGCAGGACACCGAGCACGCTGATGCCGATCGCCACCGTCCGCAGCGGCTCCAGGCGCCGGCGCGTGCGAATGAGCGCCGACAGGGGCTGTCCAGGCGCGTACTCCCGCACGATGAAAGGGTACCCGCCCTGGGCCGCGGGGAGCTTGCCATGGCACAACAACCGCGGAGCCCCGGGGTGGTTCAGGAGTCCGAGTGCGCGGCTCTCTGCGACGGCGGCCTGCTGGGAGCGTTGTTTGAGCACCTTCAGCATCGCCTGGTACCCCAGGGCAGAGTGACTGACGGCATAGAGCGCGGAGCTCGACGAGACGTGACAGAGCCGCTGAACGAGGAACTGTCCACCGACGAGGCTACCGGCGAGTAGTGTCTGTGACTCGTTGGCGGTGGCTGCGTGCATGGTCGCCCGCCCAAGCGGCAGATCGGAGAGCGCCTTTAGGGATGGGCGTGCGCCAGCGACGCGACGCGACGGTCAGCATTGGGGCCAGTGTGAGAGGCTTGGCGTCGGCGCGTGTCCACGAGCGGGGGCTGCCCCACTCGCGGCGGAGCGACGGCAGCGGGGCGCGCGAACCCGGGACGGCGCCTTGCCGCGAATGTTGGGTGGCAAACAACGCAGTGCGGTCCGGCTTTTCAGTGGACCAGGAATAGTCCAGCATGTGGTCCCTATGACGTGCCGGTGCTTTGCGGTGATGGTGTTCACGTTGGCGTCCGCGTGTGGGTCGGCAGCGGTGCCGGCGCCGCAGCTGCCACTACGTCGGGTGGTGGTCTACCGCAACGGTGTCGGGTACTTCGAGAGGGCGGGTCACGTCCGCGACGCCGAGGTGACCTTTCGGATGCGGCAGAGCGCGATTGGGGACTTCCTGGCGACGATGGCCATCGTGGAGCGCGGCGACAGCAGTGTGCGGTCGGCGTCCTTCCCGGTCGAGCTCGATGAGCCGCGTCCGGCGCCGGGCGCGCCCCACTGTCGTCCGCGCGTGGATGGGACGCCCCCGCTCGGAACATGCGTTGGGTTCGAGGCTACCAGTGGGACATGCCAGGAGCCGGGGGAGGATCCGTTACGTCAGGTAACCTTGCGACTCGATGGTCGGGAGCACCGGCTAGCCGTGGGCTACATCGCTCCAATCCCTCTTTGGCGTCCTTCCTATCGGGTCGTCGTCGGCACCGGCGGCCAGGCACGGCTGCAGGCCTGGGGCATCGTGCAGAATCTCTCGGGAGAGGACTGGATCGACGTGGAGCTCGTGCTGGTGGCGGGAGCCCCCCTGGCGTTCCGATCGACCCTGGGTCAGCCCATGACGCCACCTCGCCCGATCGTCACGGATGCGGGCGAGGGTATCGCCACCCTGCCGAGGGGGGTCACGAACCTCTCACCACCCGCGCCGGGGGCTCCCGGCGAAGGGGCTGGTGGTCAGCTCGCGCCGGGGTCGGCAGGCGATGCCGCGGGAGGCGGTGCCCGCGTCGGTGCCGCGACCGTCGACGCCACGCAGGAGCACGGCGAGACCACGGCAGCGCGCCACCCGGGACCGAGCGGGGCGACCGCCGTGGCGCGCGACCCAGGACCGAGCGGGGCGACCGCTGCGGCGCGGGACGTCGCCGCGGCAGGGTCAGGAGGGGACGCCCCGGTAGGCGCGAGGATCGCACCGCCGGACTCGCCTGCGCAGGCGAGTGGCCTCGCCGTCGCCATGGCGGGAAGTGGCGAGACCCGCTATTCACCGCCGCATCGAGTGACTGTGCCAAGTGGGAGCGCGACGATGGTCCTCCTCGCCAGCCGCGAGGTCCCAGGAGAAACCGTCTACCTCTTCGCTCCGGATCCCGGTGTCTCCGCCTCGATGGCGCACCCGTTTCGGGTCGCTCACTTCCGCAATGCCACGACGGGGCTGCTGGAGCGGGGTCCCGTCGCAGTCTACGAGCGAGGCGCCTTTCTGGGGCAGGGCATGCTGGAGCCGCTGCCCGTCGGAGCCACCGCGACCGTCCCCTTCGCGCTGGAACGCGGCATTGGCGTCGTGAGCGAGACGCACCACGACCAGCGTGGTGCTCGCCTGTACCGGATCGAGAGGGGCACGCTCACGGTGGACCGCGATCAGATCACACGGACCACCTATCATGTCCGCAACGCAACCGCCGCGACCGCCAAGGTGCTCGTGCGCCACCTTCGGTCCCCGGGGACTCGTCTCTTCCGGCCTGCCCCGGGGACCGAGGAGAGTGCAGGCGCGGCAGTCGCGCTGGTGCCGCTGTTCGTCGAGGCTGGCGTGAAGACGAAGCTCGTCGTCGATGAGCGACGCCCGGCGCAGTTCACCGTGGACTGGCTCAGTCCATTGGCAGGAGAGGCGATCACCGCATACCTGACGGATCCCAGCGCGGAGCAGGCCGTGGTCGACCGCCTCGAGGCAGCGTGGAAGCTGCGAGAGGCGTGGCGAGTGCTCGAGGCGGAGAAGGAAACGCTCACCACGGAGGAGCACGAGCTCCGGACGCACACGGGCCAGCTGCGCGACAGCCTGGAGGCCGTCGAGAAGAACCCCCAGGCCGCCGATCTGAGGACCCGGCTCAGCGAGAGGCTCGAGCGCGCGACGACTCGCCTGGACGCGATTACCCGTCGAGCCGTGGAGCTCGGCGTGGCAGTACGCGAGCAGCAGATCCGTTTCAACGACGCGATCCTGGAGATTGAAGCGGTGCGAGCGTTGCCTCCCGTGAACTGAGGCGTGCAGCGCGGCACGCGAGCCCGCGGCTGCCCTGCGGCGGCGCGGAGCCCGCGGAAGGGACGGGTCTTGCGATATGGAAAATTCGCCTCGTCTCGGATTACGTTCGAGCGCGATTGCGCTACCGCTGTGTTCCAGTGATTCGCCACGCCACGCAACTCCCTGCGGCTTCCGCCGAAACGCCAGGGCAGCAGTTGAGTCAAGGGAAATCGAGACCGTAAGCGCGCGCACGTCCGGGGTGTTCCGCCTCCCAAGCCCGCGAGGAAAGCGCGAGGTCTGCGAGCAAAAGTGACCAGCAGTTCCTTGCCGAAGGCGACTTTAGAGCGGAGAATTGGCCCATGTCGTCCTTACTGCGTTTCTCGTCGGCCTGTGCCCTCTTATACGTATTTGTAGCCTGTGCGCCCTCGGCTGAGGGAGACAGTGGTCCTCAGGGCACCGCCAATGCCGGCCCGGGGACGGGCCTGGGCGGTAACGGCGGCGGAGTCGGCGGTGGCAGTGGCAATGGCGGGGGTAGCACCGGGCTCGGCGGGCTTGGCATCATCGACTGGGAGGCCTCTGACACGTGCGGGGACGGCACGCTGGACGCCAACGAGCAGTGTGACGACGCCAACAAGGAAAGCGGTGACGGTTGTACCGCAGCCTGCCAGCTTGAGGTCGACTTCATCTGCCCAACCGCGGGTCAACCCTGTGAGTCGACGGCTATCTGCGGCAACGGCAGCCTCTCGTCGACGGAAGCTTGCGACGACGGCAACAACATCAACGGCGATGGTTGCAGCGCGGATTGCCTAGCAGTGGATCCGGGCTGGCAGTGCCGCAAGGCGGGGTCGCCGTGCATCCCCCTCTGCGGCGATGGAGTCATCACACCGCCGGAGAACTGCGACGACGCCAACGTGGTGAGCGGGGACGGCTGCTCCAGCACTTGCCTCGAAGAGCCGGGCTGGTCTTGTGAGGTCATTGATGGCGTGTATCAGTGCAAGCAGGCCCAGTGCGGCAATGGCGGCATTCCAGAGACGGGCGAAGCGTGTGACGCTGGCGCCGCCAACGGCCTCTTCTATGGCGATGGCTCGGGTTGCTCGAAGACGTGCACGAGTGAGCCCAGCTGCCGCGATGCTCAGGGCAACACCCAGCGCTGTGTCGAGGTCTGCGGGAACGCGAACATCGACCCGAACGAGCAGTGCGACGATGGTAACCTGCTCGACGGAGACGGCTGTTCGTCGACTTGCACCGTCGAGGAGGGCTTCTCCTGTGAGACGGTCCAGCAGGACGACACGAGCACCTGCGGCGGCCAGCCCTGCCTCATGCTCCCGATCATCTTCCGCGACTTCAACGGCGCGCATATGGCAGATGGGCACAACGACTTCTTCTTCATGGGCGCGAACGGCGTGCGCTGCGTGCCCAACGCGAGCGGCGTGCTGGCCACCCGGAGCAACGGCACGTGTTGGACCTCGGACGCCACGGATCTCTGCTCCGGGCTGGTCGCGTCCTCCCTCGGCCCCAATGGGAAGCCGGTGGTGAATCCGACGAGCGACCTCAGCTGCAGCTGCCGCTACACCGATTGGGACAACACGGGGATCCTCGGCAGCGCGACGGGTACCGACACCTGCAACGATGCAGGCGGGAACCAGCGCACGTACCTCTCCACCTCTACCCGCGTCATCGAGAGCGCCGATAGCTTCGCTCAGTGGTACACCGACAGCACGAAGAGCGCCAAGGTCGCGGGGGTTCTCGAGCTCGTCCGTCAGGGCAACAGCAACCTCTATCAGTTCAGCAGCAGCGGCGGGGACACCGTCTACGACGACATCCACGAGATCTTCATGACGGGCTCCGGGACCCTCGACAGCGGCTTCTTCCCCCTCGACGACTCCTTGGAAACTGGGAGCGACAAGCTCTGCAACCTGTGGCCCTACTGGCTGCTCGACAGCGGCGACTCGTGCGTCGCCAACGACAGCAACCCCGTGACCCAGCAGTGGGATCCGCTCGGATCGTACACCGAGGGCCAAGCTGGCGATGGCGGGCCGGTGAAGCCCGTGCGGGGAATGGAGCGCAACTTCTACTTCACCTCCGAGGTGCGCTACCTGTTCCGGTACGAGGGTGGCGAGACGCTCTCCTTCTTCGGCGACGACGACGTCTGGGTCTTCATCAATGGCAAGCTGGTGCTGGACCTCGGTGCGCCCCACGAGCGACTCCAGGGCAACGTGACCCTGACGCCCACGGGGGCAAGCTACGAGATCAGCGCTCTCGACATCTCGACGAACAGGGCCATCGACGTCGACAGCGGGACCGTGGCGGATCTTGGCCTAGAGCCGGGCGGCACCTACGAGATTGCCGTCTTCCACGCCGACCGCCATCCTCGCGAGTCCAACTACCAGCTGACGCTCACCGGCTTCAGCACGACGAAGTCCCAGTGCATCCCGCTCTGCGGAGACGGGGTCGTGGCGACCGGCGAGGAGTGCGATGACGGGGCGGAGGCCAACACGGGCGCCTACGGCGGGTGCACGCCCGACTGCAAGTACGCCTCGTTCTGTGGCGACGGCGTGCCTGACGAGGGGTTCGAGGCGTGCGATCTGGGCCGCAACAACGTGGGCGTCTATGGTGACCTGTCCAGCTGCGCTCCCGGCTGCGTCCTTCCCCACTATTGCGGGGATGGCTTCATCGATAGCGCCTACGACGAAGAGTGCGACGACCGCGGCGAAAGCACCAACTGCACGGCGGGCTGCAAGCTGAAGATCCTCTAATCCCCACCTTGCTCCAAGAGCCCCGCGCCGGAACGACCCGCATCACGCACGTGGGCCGCTTCCGGCGCTTGTGCGTCGAGCCGTTGTGCATCCCGAAAGCGGGTATCCCAGCGACTGGGACCCCACGAATCGGAGCCAGTCGCCATCCTCAACCCCAGCCCAGCCCAGCGCTCTCTATCCGTCTTCGAGCAGGCGCAGGCTCACGCCGCCTCCCTGCCTCTGCACGCGCAGCTCGTAAGCTGGCAGCGCGGGTCCACAGGAGGGCGTCTCGAGCCCAACGACAAGTGCATACGGACCGCTCGTCGCGGCCTCGAATTCGTGCAGCGGACATTGCTGGTCAGGCGGGCCATGACTGCAGCGAAACTCGAAGGGAGCTTCGCTGATCCGCCCTTCGGTCAGGTTGATGACGCTGAGGGAGAAATCGGCAGCGCTGTTCGCGCCGACGCTGTCGACCGCGACGTTCACTCGCTCTCCACTCACGAGATCGATGCCCCACACGTCGCGGCTGGCCGTGGAGCACGCGCCGAGGGAGCCGACGACGGCTCCCGACGACTGATCACCGAAGCCGCCGGGCTCGAACTCGAGCGTGAGCGCAAACTGCCCCACGATGCCGTCGTAGGCTTCGACGATGATGACCGCGCGCTCGTTCGCTTCGTACCAGGCGGTGGCGCGTGACTGCAGAGAGCCGTTCGCGTCGTCGTTGCATGCGACGTTTCTCCCGAGGCAGTCGCCAACGCCGAGGGCGAGGACGGTATCGAAGTTGGTGAATGGGGACTCGGTGCTCACCGTCAGGCGCCCCCCGGTCGGCATTTGCACGTAGAAGGCGAGCTCCGCGCCATCGGTCCCGTGCGGTTCGCAGGGCAGCCGCACGGAGTTGATCGTGGCAAACCCCGTCGAGAGGAAAGCAGGTCCGTTCACCCAGGGGGTGAGGTCCGCTAGCGCTGCACACGAGCCAGTGCAGTCGGTGGCGCAGGCTTCACCGGTTTCCGCGAGGTCGCACCTGCCGTCCCCGCAGACCTGCGCTCCTCCAGCACCCTGCCAAGGGGAGCCGCTCGACCCTCCAGCGCCCACCCACGCGCCACCCACCGCGGGGTCGATGCTCGCGCCCGACCCGTCATGGGTGCCACCCTGCGCAGCTCCTCCTGAGCCTCCCAGGACCGCGGCCCCATTCTCCTCGAGCAGCCCCGAGCGGCCGCCACATGCTGCCACGGCGAGGCCCGAGAGCAGCAGCGCTCGGCTCTGGAAGCGATCGCGAAACGGAACGAAAACCACGGCTGCCCTCATCCTTCGGTCGCGCCACGGCGCCGCAGGGAACGATGCCTCACCAAAGCCATCGAGTCGACAATTCTCGCTCTCCGGTCGCTTCCCGTCTCGGAGGCGAGCCCCGCGACCGGTCTCCCCGCGCGGCGCCGCGTCCGAGCTTCGGGAACCGGGGCGGCGGGCTGCCTCCCGCGGCGATCGTCTTGCCATTTGCAGTGTTGTCGCTACCTTCCGCTCGCCCCTCGTTGCGACCCCCAGGCTCTCGAGGTCACCTTGCAAAGAATCCGCACGGCCGTCAGCAGCACCTTCGACTTCCTCCTCGCGAACTCTCTGTTTCTCATCGGGGGGACGCTCGCCGCCTTGCTGTGGGCCAACCTGGACTACCACGGGTACGAGCTTGCCATGCACGGCCCGCTGGTGGCGGGAGCTCCCGGAGCCCAGGAGGGGCATGGTTTGACGTTTCACTTTGTGGTGAACGACGTCCTGATGTGCTTCTTCTTCGCCATCGCGGCCAAGGAGATCTGGGAGGCCCTGCTCCCTGGAGGTGCCCTCTCGTCCCCGAAGAAGGCGGCCACGCCGCTGCTGGCAACCGTGGGCGGCGTGGTCGGGCCTGCTTTCCTCTATCTCGCGGGCACGGTGGTGTTCGATCGACCCGAGCTGACGCGCGGCTGGGCGGTGCCCACCGCGACGGACATTGCGTTCTCTTACCTGGTTGCTCGCCTCGTGTTTGGGGCTCGGCACCCGGCAATCCCCTTCTTGCTGCTGCTCGCGATCGCGGATGACGCCATTGGCCTCATCATCCTCGCGGTGTTCTACCCGCAAGGGGAAATGAACCTGGGCCTGTTCTTCGCGTGCGTGCTCGGGGCCATCCTTTTCAACATCGGGCTGCGGCGCTTCGGCGTGCGGAGCTTCTGGGGCTACCTCCTCGTAGCAGGTCCCCTTTCTTGGTACGGCTTCCACGAGGGAGGTATCCACCCGGCCTTGGCGCTTGTGCCCATCATCCCGACTCTGCCCCATGCAAAGCGCGACGCTGGGCTGTTCGCCGACCCCGCCAGCGGGCACCACCCCAGGGACGCTCTCAACGCCTTCGAACACTGGTGGAAGAAGCCGGTGGAGCTCATCCTGATGCTCTTCGGGCTCGCCAACGCCGGGGTCCTGCTGGGGAACGTGGGAGTTGCGACTGGCCTCGTCGCCACGGCCTTGTTGGTGGGCAAACCCCTCGGGATCAGCCTGATGACAGTGCTCGCCGTCAGGGGCTTGCGTCTGGAAATGCCTGAGGGAATGAAGATGACAGACGTCATCGTGCTCGGCTTCATGGCTGGGATTGGCTTCACGGTGGCGCTCTTCGTCGCCACTGTTGCCTTCCCGAGCGCCGTCTCGGGCTCCGAAGTCTTGGACTCGGCGAAGATGGGCGCGCTGCTTTCCTTCTCGGCAGCCCTCCTGAGTTACATCGCGTCGAAGCTCCTGGGGACGCGGAAGCTCTCTGGGCCGCCGACTACGGGGACCGGGACGTCGATCATGGCTGGGTAGACCGTCGCTCCGTCAGGTGTCTGGCTCCGGCTCGTCTTCGTGACGGAGCAGCGTCGTCAGCTTCCCCTCGTGCCCCTCCCAGGTCTCACCATGACAATGATCCCGGTGAGGCCCCTCGTGGCCCTCCGGTTCGGTGCAGACGAGCTCGATGCGAGCGCGCGCCAGGCTAGTTGTCGTTCCCGAAACTGTGCGGGTTATCAACAACAGGGCGCTGTGCTTGCACTGGACCACGGCAGATCGAGAGGTATCCGCAACGGTCGCCCCCGTCAACATGGGTTCTAGCGCAGCCACAATCCGGGGATTGGCCCCTGCGACGAACGGCGTGTCAGCGAAGTGCTTCGAGGAACGTCGCGCGGCCGGGACGCCGCAGCGCGTTGAGGAGACAGCGCAAATAGACCCGCCACCCGAACTCGCGCACGATAGTGCCGGCGCAGGTGACGAGATGTCTGGTCCGAACGAATCCGCCCATGACGGGCGTCTTCTAAGCACGTCGCGTGCCACGCCGGTTTGCCGCAAGATGCCACTTTGGTGGGGCCGCTACAGTGCAGGGCTGCAATTTCCTCTTGCAGCGGCGTCGCCCGAACCAGCGCCCGGCCATTCTGCCCCAGATCCCCGAGACGCGGTGAGGCCTGTGTGCCACGCTCTCGACACCCACCGCTGCGATGCCGGTTGGCCGAATCAGGAGTCCAGTCATCAGCCGCCAGGCCCGCATTCGCCTGACTCCTGATTGCCGATTACCAGCGTCCTCGTGTTCCGGCTCTGCCGGGTTAGGTTTTCCAGGAGTCATGATGCTTTCCGACCCAGCCGCTGCGCGGCATATCGGCGAGATCGCCTGGGAGCAGTGGCAACCAGCCGACCGCGCGACGCTCGTCTTCGTCCTCCGTCCGCGCGAGGTGCTGTTGATACGGAAGAAGCGGGGGCTCGGAGCCGGCAAGGTCAACGGCCCAGGCGGGCGCTTGGAGCCAGGTGAGAGTCCTGCGGAGTGCGCCGTGCGGGAGACTTGGGAAGAGCTTGGAATCGTGCCGCGAGCGCTTTGCCTGAGAGGGGAGCTGAGCTTCCAGTTCCGTGACGGCTACGCGCTCTTCGGATACGTCTTCTCTGCCGATGGGTTCGAGGGAGTGCCGCGGGAGACGGATGAAGCGGTGCCGCTGTGGACTCCGCGGCATGCCATCCCTTATGGCGAAATGTGGGCGGACGATGCCCTGTGGTTTCCGCACCTCTTGGCCGGGCGTAGCTTCCGGGGGCGCTTCATCTTCGACGGGGATGCGATGGTCGACCACGAGCTCGAGGTCGGAACGGCGCGGCAGCTCGGTGTCGCAGCCGGTCCGACCGCTACTCATCCCCGCATCCCTTGACGAGGGAGCGCCCCGTGCCGCGAGAAACGCGAGTGGCCGCTGCAGCACCGCAAGAGGCCGCTGCAGCACAGCGGGAGGCATTTCGTGGCCTTGAGGCCAGGGCACACTTTTGCTTCGGGTGCGGAAAGTCGTTTCGGGCATAGACGCACCCCTGACGGCAGCGGTATTGAAGCGGGAGCTGTCGTACGTCATTGCTGGGTGGACCAGCGCCTGAACCATCGCAGGAGGCCTTCGTGAAGTTCGAGGATCGCGCACTGGATATCGCCGTAATCGGCTTGGGACAGGGGGGTGGAAACCTCGCCGCGCAGTTCTCCCGTCTTGGGTACCGGGCCCTCGCGCTGAACACGGCGCTCACCGATCTGTCTGCCTTGGGCGGAGAGGCGGACGTCTCCGCCCTGCCGGAGCGGCAACGCCTCTACATCGGCATCGATGGCTACGATGGCGCTGGTGGCGACTTGAACTACGGCCGTGAGTGCATCCGGGAGAACGCCGACCGTATTATCAAAGCAGTCTCCGAGCATGCCGAGGACGCCGACGTGGTTCTGATCACTGCGGGGCTGGGCGGTGGGACCGGGTCGTCCGCGAGCGAGCTCGTCTCGATGCTCGCCAGCCTCGAGCTACCCCTGCTCGTGATGGCGACGCTCCCGACCGAGCACGAAAGCGGGATGGCCAAGGTGAACGCCGTGCGCGGGGCGAGCGCCCTCGTGAAACAGGGCGGTACGGGCTGGGTCTTCGTCGACAACTCGCAGCTGGCGCGGGGGCACAGCAGTGTGACGATGGACCGCTACTTCGAGACGATCAATTCGGTCATCGTCTCACCCCTGGACGCGCTGAACCGCATCAATCATCAGCGTCACCTGCGACCCATCCGCACCTTGGACGGTGAGGACTTGCGGCGCCTGCTGCTCTCCGGCGGCGTCATCAACTACGCCAACGACCCGTTGGGTTCCGTCGCCGTGGAGTCGGTGGTCCAGTCCGTCAGGAAGGCGCTCGAGTCGAGCAGCCTGATGCCTTCCGGATACGCGCTGGAGCAGGTCGCCACCATCGGTGTCGTCGTGGAAGCGCCAGAGGCCATGCTGGCGCATACGCCCTTCTCGGTTTTCGAGCAGCTCAACGAGCAGCTGAAGGAGGTCACCAACGGCGCCGCCGTCTACCTGGGCGTGTACAGGAGCCGGGAAGCGGAGCGTCAGGCGCATGTGCGGCTGATCTGCTCATCCTTTCAACTCCCCGACGGCATCTTGGCGATGGTGAACGACGCCCGGCGCGAGGGGAGCATCCTTCGCGACAAGCTCCAGCAGACCCTCTCCCCCCTGGAGCTCGGTGAGATAGAGGAGTTCGACCTTTTCCGAACAAGCCTGCGCACGGGACCCTCGCAGAAGACGCGCAAGCGGCGCTCCATCGTCCCGGGGCTGTCGGAAGAGGGCTTCGAGATGCCTGCGAGCGTGAAGCCGCCCTACCGGCGCAGCGCCGCCGCCGTTCGTCCCTCGGTGACCCCCATGCCCCCCGCGGTTCGCTCGGAGGCCCCCGCGGTTCGCTCGGAGGCCCCCGCGGTTCGCCCAGAGCCCCCGCCGGGGCCAGCTCGTGAGGAACAAGAAGAGTCCGATGACGACATGGTGGACACGACGCCCGCGCCGAGCAGCGCCAAGAATGACGTAAGCTGAAGCACCGGTCCGAGAACCGCGTCCCATGCGCGTCGTCCAGGCATCCGTAGAGGCTTTCCAGCCCGCACCGCGTGACGATCCCTGGTGCTATCCAGGGTCTGCACCTCCCGTGCACTTCGTCTACGATGGGGGCGTCCATCTCCTGGAAGCTGTGGAGGACCTCCGCGAGCTCGATGAGTGGCTCGTGCGCCGCGGCGCGACGCCCCTCGGGGAGCGGTATGCCGTTCTTTGCAGCGGGTCCAACGCCTGCCCCGCCCAGGTGCAGCGAAAGTGCAGCGACCTCGGCGGCGAACACACAACACCGTTTCTCCGGGTGCGCGCTGGTGGGATCGTCGCCGTGTACGCGGCGATCATCGCGGAGTACGGCGCGATCCCCGCTACGCTGGAGCGGGACCCCGCGGCGGTCGCCGAGCTGTTCCTGGCACTGTACACGCGCGCGCACCTGGACGTCGTCATCGCGACGGAGCGCCCGGAATACTACCTGGCGCAGCTGGCGCCCCGCATCACGCTGCCGGGTGGGGTGAGGCTTCCCTTCGTTTACGCATTCGTCAGCCGGGACGGGTTCCTGTCCTTGGGAGGCGCGGAGCCCTGGCGCCTCGCCGACCATTCACAACGTGAGCTGCTCGAGCGCCTCTTCGAGCAGCTGGGGCCCGCTGTCGACGCGCCGCGGCTCAGCGACTACCTGCGGGAGCCTCGCGCGCACCGGCAGGGACTCCTCGCTGCGATCCGCGCGAGGGGGATGGTGCGTCCCTCGAGCTTGCCCTGCCTGCCCGTGGAGGAGGGCGCGCTCGTCCCGTTCGGGCGGGTTCTGGCAGGCGCAGGAGGGCCAGGCTGAGGCGCCCCTACGGGGGGCTGTGCAGCCGCAGACGCATCGCGACGCGACGTGCGGGATCGATCCCGCGCTGGGCTTCTGTCCGAAGCTGCTGCCTCAGCTCGGGGCCTTGCTCGCGCAGCTGCACCTCCTCGAAGCCGAGGCGGATGTAGAACGGCGCGTTGTAAGGTAGGTGTCGGAAGGTCGTCAGCAGCAGGTGCTCGGCCCTGCGCCGGCGCGCCCAGGCTACCACCGTTGCCATCAACGCCGTCCCGATGCCCTGGCGACCGTGCGTGGGGAGCACGCCGAGCTCCCGCACATAGGGCATGCCGTCTTTGAAGGAGGCCAGCACGAAGCCCACGACGCTCCCTGACACCTCGGCGACCCATAGGCGCCGGCGCGCGCAGGCGCGTCGCAGTGCGCCGGGTGCCGTCGTGGCTTCTGCCAGGCGCGCGGGGAGGTCCTCACGGGGGAAGAGCCGCGCCGCTTCCCGCTCGACCACGGGGATGGCTACGAGGTCGCTCACCGTCGCTTCGTGGATGAAGAAGCGCGGTGCCGGGAGGGCGAGCAAGATCATGTCGGGGTGCGGTCAGCCCTCGGGCGATCGTGGCTCCAGCCCTGAGCGACGCCCCGTGAGCGTGCGTGGCCGCCTGGCGACCTGCCTGCTGAGCGGCGCACGGTAGTCCGGGTTCTCCCACTCGACGAAGGCAGCGTAGTCACAGCTCAATGGGTCGCGGATGTAGCGGCCCATCACCCCCCGGATGACGAAGCCTTCGCGCAGCTGGAAGCTCAGCACCGCGTCGTGGATCTCTCCGCGCGTCACGGCGGCGACATATTCGGCGGGGGTCATCTCCGCGGCGTACGCCGCGTAGCCCTGCAGGCGTCCCCCCGCGGCGATGCGGCGCAGGTTCAGCCAGCGGCACAGCTCCCGCCGCGCGTCGTACAGCAGGTGACCCAAGCCCTGCCCCCTGACGTCTGGATGGACGTAGACGTCCGCTCCATACAGCGTATCGCCTTCTGGGTCGTGATTTCGGAAGAAGCCTCCGCCGGTGACCCCCTCGTAGTCGTGAGCACGGTAGGGATCGTTCCCCATCTCGATGATCAGGCTCGCCACGGCTCCCAGCACACGGCCACTCCGCTCGACGATGATCTGACCCTGAGGGAACACCCGCAGGTGGCTCTGGAGCTGCTCTCGCGTCCACACGACCCCTTCCTCTGCCATGCTCGGGAAGCAAAGCTTGTTCAGCTCGATGAGCGTGTCGATGTCGGAAGCCGTTGCCTGGCGTAGTAGTGCTGCATCATCGGGTGTCGGATACTCGCTCTCGAAGAGAGGCTTGGCGCTTGTGTGCACGCCTCAAGGATAGACGTCGTTCGCGAACGTTTCCAGTCTTCGATGGGTGCCAAATACGTGACACAGTGTGGCGACCCGCCTCGCTGTAGCAGAGAGACACCCTTCCCACGGCGTGAATAGCGCCTCTGCGTCACGGGCGTTCAGCGGGAGAGACACCCCGATGGACCCAATCGGGCAGGTCCGGCTCCCGCCGGGTCAGGGGCTTGGGATGGGGGGAGCGGGGCTCCCGTGCTCGGCTCTCGTGCCGCTGATGGGAACCGTGACGCGGAACAGGGAGCCTTGCCCGGGGGTGCTCTTCACACTGATTTCCCCGCCCATGCTCGTCACCACCTGGTGGGAGATGGCCAGGCCGAGCCCCATGCCGCGCCCCGGATCCTTCGTCGTGAAGAAGGGGGTGAAGATACGCCCGAGGTGCTCTCGAGCGATCCCGGGACCGTCGTCTTGTACCTCGAAATGGGCGAAATCCCCGTCGCGGCGGGTCCTGACCACGACCTCCCCGCCTGCCGTTACGGCGTCCATCGCGTTCTGCCAGAGGTTTCGAATCACCTGCTCCAGCTCGGCAGGGATGCAGTCGACCATCACGTCCGGTGCTCCGAGCTCCAGCCGAACGCTGACCTCGTGATCGACGGGCGCGGCAATGAGGCTCGCGAGCCCTGACACCGCATCGTCGAGGCGTACGGCGATGCGCTCCGCCGGGTAGCCCTCTCGTGCGTAGTTGCGGACGAGCTCGACGATGCGCTGGATGCGCTCGATCCCCTTCTCGGCGACGGCGCGCATTCGCTGTGCTCGCGCCACGACCTCCTGCACCTTCTGGTCCAGCGAAGCATCCTCACCACGCTGCAGGCGCGCCGTGAGCTGGTCGATCTGCTCGCCGATGACGAACACTGCCGTCTTGATGGAGGAGAGAGGATTGTGGATCTCATGGGCCAGCCCCGCGCTGATCACCTCCAGGCTGCGGACCTGCTCACGAAGGACCATCGCTGCCTCACGACTGCGCCGCTGCAGCAGCTGATCGATGGCACTGCGCAGCTCCGTGGGGCTGAAGGGCTTGCCCAGGTACACGTCGGCGCCAGCGCCCCTGGCACGCACCCGATCCTCGACGTGGCACTTCGCGGAGAGCATGACGATGGGAATGTCACGCGTTCGCGGGTCGTCCTTCAGCTCCCCGATGAGCGTCAGCCCATCGACCTCCGGCATCATGTAGTCGGTGATGATGAGATCCGGCTGTGCCCGCAGCGCGAGCTCGAGCCCCTTCTTCCCGTCCGGCGCCACGAACACCGCATGGTCTTCCGCGAGCTGCACGGAGATGAAGCGCAAGAGGTCGGCGTTGTCTTCCACGACGAGGATGCTGGTGGCCTTCGCTGCGGAGGGGCCACGCTCGCCCAGGCGGCGCTCCGTGGCGTGCTCGAGGTCCAGGAACCGATACTCGCTGCGCTCCTGCAGCTGCTGGGTCCACTCCTTCGGCTCCCTGTCTTCGCCGCGCCGCGGGGCGGTTCTCACGCCCTCCGTCTGGCGCCTGTCGATGACCCTCTCCTCGAAATGGTCGCGTCCGGGACGGAGGTGGATGCGGAAGGTCGAGCCCTCGCCGTAGCGGCTGGTGACGCTGATGCGGCCGCCGTGGAGCTCGACGATCTCCTTCGCCAACGACAAGCCGATGCCCGTTCCACCGTGACGGCGGGTGACGGCTCCGTCCGCTTGCCGGAAACGCTCGAAGATGGCTGACTCCTGCCCGGGCAGGATCCCCGGGCCGTCATCCGTGACCGAGATCGTCACGCCGTCTTCGTCGCTGTCGAGCTCGAGCGTGACGTGTCCCCCCGGGTCCGTGAACTTCAGCGCGTTCGAGAGCACGTTGACGACGGCCCGCTCGATCTTGTCCAGATCGACGAACAGGTTGGGGAGGGAGGAGCGCAGCTCGAGCCTCAGGGAGATGTCCTTCCTCGCCGCCAAAGGGCGCGCGTAGGAGGAGATCTCAGTGAGGAGTTCGCGGAGGTCCGTGCGCACCAGCCGAAGCCGCATGTACCTCTCCTCGAGCTTCGCCAGATCCAGGAGGTCATTGATGAGCTTGAGCAGCTTGATGCCGTTCGCGTGGATCGGCGCCAGATGGGTACGCTGCCGGGGCGTGAGGTGCGCCAGCTCCCCGTTCAGCAAGCTCTCCAGGGGCGCGAGGATCATCGTCAGCGGTGTGCGGAGCTCATGGGTCACGTTGCTGAAGAACTGGCTCTTGAGGCGATCGTGCTCCTTGAGCGCCTGGTAGGCGGACTCGAGGGAGTGCTTCGTCCGCTGCAGGGCTTCGCTGCCGAGGAAGCTGCGGAGCTCGAGGTCGTAGCGCCGCCGCTGCGCGGCGAGCGTGATGACGATGGTGCCGAAGAGGAAGAACTGGCTCGACACCAGGAGCGTCGGCTCGGGCCGGCCGAACCAGCCCAGGGGGAGCGGCAGCATGTACGTCCCCCAGAGCACGGCGCAGAAGAGCGCACCCCAGCGGAGCGGCCAGATGAAGAGCACTCCCGCTCCCACGATGACGAGGTTCAGTCCGGCGTAGTAGGGGGAGACGAGTCCGGCGTGCAGCCAGCACATGACGGAGATTGTCGCGCTGACGAGCCACGTATACCCGAAGCCGAGCCAATCGACGTAGCGCGCGACGTGCGCGCGGTGTCGGCGGATGGCCCAGAGCAGGACCACGGCCGCCACGGCCGTCGCCATGCGCAGCGTGAACGTCACGTCCAGGTGGTCCGGGATGACCCAGACGTCCAGGAGCCAGAAGAGGGGAACGAGCAGCCCTCCGAGCGTCGCCACGACGCGAAGGGAATCCGTGTTCACCTGGTCCAGGTGCGCACGGAAGCGCGCCATGGCCTCGCGGGAGGCATTGGCCTTGCGGGGAAATAGGGAGAAGGTGCCCACGATCCCTAGGAGGTGCTCGGTTTCCGCCCCGCCGCGACGTATGCTTGCGGCGGCTGCCCAAAGCATTCGCGGAGCTCGACGTCGACGAGGCCCGCTTCACCGAGCAGGGCGCTCAGCTCACCGGGGCCGAAGAAATTGAACGTCCCCTCGTCCGTCAAGCGCAGGAGGCGCGCGGCGGCGCTCGTATGGGCGCGCAGCTCGGCCAGGATCCAGTCGCCGGACGCGCCGCTGGGGAGCGTCGCTCGCCCGCTGGTGATCTTGTCGATGAGGTCTAGCTGCAGGCCGGAGATATCCATGTCCGGCTTCATCGTGGACACGACGAGAATGCCCCCGGGGCGCAGCGTTCGCACGAGCTCCATCAGCGTCTCGTCCGGATTGAGCAGGTAGGGGAGCACAAGGCTGCAGACGACCCGATCGTAGCGCTCGGAGACCAAGGGCAGGCGTGCTGGGTGAGTAGCAGCCCCAAATTCCAGACTGTCGAAGCGGAGATGGCCCGCGTTCAAGCCCGAGATGGCGTCCCCGCTCAGCAGCAGCTTGCCCTCGAGGGCGTGCTGCGGAGCGAGGTCGGCCTCCGAGGTGCGCCTCCTCAGGAAGCGGGCAGCCCGACCGAAATCCAGAACGGCGTTCAGGGTCTTGGCATCCAGGAAGCCAAGGCGTTCCGGGCTGATGGATTCCCCACGCAGGGCGCTGTGCAGGAGGGAGGCGCCGCTGCCCCGATACTCGCGCTCGAGGCGGTCGATGACGTCGTTCGTCAAGCCCGGGATTCGGTGACGGAGGCAGGTGACGCTGTGGTACTCACCCGCCAGGAAGCGCTGGACCGGCGCCAGCCGGCTCACCTGGAGATCGGCGACCTGAAGATGCAGCCGAAGCTCCCTGGAGCGCTCGATGGCCAGGATGCGCTGGCGCGCACGCTCGAGGGCATCTGGCACCAGGTCGAGGAGGTCGAGGCGGGCGGGCAGGTCGCTCGAGTGTGCCACGAGCCGTGCCGAGAACTGCCCGGTGCCGGCGCCCGCGTCGAGGACCTGCTGCCCAGAGCCGACCTGCAGGAGCTGGAGCTGTGCCGCGGCGAAGTCGGCGTAGGCATCCGTGTACTCGAGCACGTCGTAGCCCAGGGCCTCTGCCGTCTCACCGAGCAGATAACCCTTCCAGTATTCGGCCGCGCTGCGCAGCTCGGCCTTTGGCGCGCGAGCCCACTCGTCCTGTTGAACGGCGCGCACGAGCGACGGCGGCGAGGTGCAGACGCCGGCAGTGCCGATGCCGAGGTGGTGGAGGGTGGCTCGGCTGACCTCCGCCGCCACGACGAAGCTCTCGTCGTGGGTGGGGAGGTGCCCCGTCTCCACCACGACCAGGTCGACGTCCCCGTGAGTGACCTGATTGAGGAGGTGCTTGACCTTGCTCGCATCGATCCAGGCGTCGTGTTTGCCGAGGAACCAGGTGACGGGGCAGCGGACCTTGCGGATGTCCTCCTCAGCGTCCTCGATGAAGGCGAGGCGGGCGGAAATGGCGTCTGCAGCGACCCGGTCCATATCGACCAACAGTCCCAGGAAGTCGACGATTCCGTAGCGTGTCTTGCGGCTCGCTCCGCCGATGTAGTCGAGGCCGCCCGAGGCGTTCTTGAGCACGTCGCGCGTCGAGGGCGTGCTCATGGGCAGCACCAGGTGGGAGATGCGCGCGTCGGTCGCGGCCAAGCGCAGGGCGACCTGCCCGTTGAAGCTTGGCGCGACGAGGGTGAGGGTGGTGGGCGCGAAGAGGGGGTTATTGAAGCAGTACTCGATGGCTGCCTGCGCGTCTGCCAACGCTCCTGAGAAGGTGAAGCGCAGCGCTTCCTTCCCGGGGGTGCGGTTCTGCGGGGGGATGTGGCTCTCTCCCTTGTGATGGCTGTAGTCCATCCGCACCACGGCGACCTCCGCCCCCGCCCGTTCGAAGGACTCCACCAGGTTGATGGCGTACCCACAGAACGATTCCTTGGAATGGCCCCATGACGGCAGGAGCAACACGACGGGCCCGGAGAACTGGTCGTGCGGCGTCGTTTGGTTCAGCAGCGCGGTGAGGACCTCTCCGTCCCCATTCGGGAACTTCAGGAGACGGGCACGGCGGGAGGCGTCGCTCGCCGGAGCCTCGTCCAGGGTCGCTCGCAGCGTCGGCTTGGCCTCGCGTGCTCGCGGTGTCCCCTTCGCCGTGAAGCGCACGCCCACCTTGAAGTCGCTGGTCCCTGCCAGGGGCGTCACGTGCCGCACCTCTGCGCGTTCGCTGAGGACGCGTGTGTCTCCGACCCCGACGGCGAAGGCCTCGAAGACCGACCCCGGTAGGATGAGGGTCGTGCTCAGGTCTGCCTGAAAGGACGCGCCCGTCGAACTGACCTCCAGGAGCGGGAAGGTCAGCCAGCTGTCGTGTCGCCGCGGATCGCGTAATCGGACCGTGAGCTGATCCGCCAAGGGCAGCTCGTGGCGGATCCGCGACCGCTTCTCCGAGTAGTAGATGACGCGCGGGAACTCGCACTGAAACCCGCTGGCGGCATGGTGGCGGATGACGGCCTCGAAGAGATAGCTCTCGAACTCGTGGAAGAGCAGGAAGTCCAGCGTCTGGCCGGGGGCGATGGCCACACCAATCGCAGGCGGCTCGATGGCGAAGAGCCCCGCGCCGGGCGCCAGCGGAAGGATGGCGCTCTGCCAAGCGCTACCCCCTGTGGCGCCCTGGATGGTGAAGGGAAGCTGGTCGCTCGCCGCTTGCTGCAAGAACGCAGCGATGCGCTCGGCGCTGGCGATGGGAACGACGTCCGAGTTCGAAGCCTCCCGGAAACGGCGTTGCATCTCGCGGGGCCCTCGAGCGGCCAGGTGTCGTCGGGTCAGCCCGACGAGCATGCGCTGAACGCGTTCCGAGAGGGTCCCAAAGCGGATGGCCGCCCATTGCCGGCCCGGCGCGTCGCAACTCTGGCGCGCGACGGTGCCATGGACCCGCAGGCAGGCGCCGCGCCCGATGCGCAGGACCACCTCCACCGTCGCGTCGGGGACGAAGGTCGCCTCCGAGGTGAAGGCGAGCCCCCCGGGCGCGAGGTCCACAAGCTCACAGTCCGGAGGTGCCTCGATGGAGACACCTGCCGGAAGTACCCTTGGGAACTCGCGCCGGTCCCCCCGCAGCGTCTCCTCCTGCAGGCGCGCTCGGTAGAGCTTCACCGAGCAATCGGCTACCAGCTCTGGGTTGGCACAGCGCGAGAAGAGGCGTAGATCCGCGCCGCTGCGGATGGCCCGCACGACGTCCGGTACGCTCTCGTCGCCGTAAAGCAGCACGACGGCGGCCCCGTTGCCCCGGACCAGCGAGCTTACCGCCACATCGAGGCCGGCGCCGTCGCCAAAGTGGTCGAGCATGACGACCACCCAGACGGAGCCGGTGCGCAGGCGCGCCGCGGCTTCGGACGTCTGGGAGCACTGCTCCACGGGCAGGCCCTGCTCGAGCAGGAGCGCGCCGACGCTCGTGAGGACGGCGCCCGCCCCGACAAGCAGGATGGCTCCCGAGAAGCGGGCCCCCGACTCCGGACTGACCTCGAATACGCCGTCGTGCAGGGCTTCTTCGAGCCGATCGTGGGTGGCAGATCGTTGAGACATGCTAGCTCCAAGTGAATGATGCCGTGCCAGCTACGGCACCGCGTCTGCACCTCCCGCAGCGGCTCCGGGCCTTGAGGGGGTCAGTCCGAGGCCGCGGGGAGTTGTATCCGGAAACAGGAACCTTCGTTGAGCTTGCTGGTGCACGTGAGGGTGCCGCCGTGGCTCTCGATGGCGCCCTTGGCGAGCCGAAGACCGAGGCCCATCCCAGCTTCCCCTTTTGTCGTAAAGAAAGGACGGAAAAGATTGGCGAGCGCCTCTTCGTTCATGCCATGGCCGAAGTCCTCGACCTCGACGAGAGTCCAATCGCCGGCTCGCGAGGCCCGTACGATGATTCGCTGGTGGGCCTCCGTAGCCTGAGCTGCGTTCCGAAGCAAGTTCAACATCACATGACAGATGCGATGAGGATCGACGCGCACCTTGACTCTCAGATCTTGCGGATCTGCTATCTGGACGTCACGCTGGCGCCCCAGGCTGTCGAAAGCGAAAAGGCGGACACAACGCTGTATGAGGGGCATGAGCTCCACGACGCGCGGCTCTCCTTTCATGTCGCGCTCGTCGGCCAGCGCCAGCATGTCTTCCAGCAAGGCGCCAAAGCTGTCAATTCCACTGACCGCACAGTCGTAGATGCTCGAAAGCGGGCTGTTCTCTGGGATGTCATGCTGAGCGGCGCGGATCCGCTCGAGGGTGCCGAAGCGCTCACGGGTGTGCGTCAGCAATGAACCCACCATGCGGCCAACCGCCGCCAGCCGCTCGGCATGGAGCAAACGCTCTTGAGTCGCCTGCAGCTCGAGGGTAGCCAGCGCGACCTCCTGGCACTCGCTGCGCAGCATCTCGACGCACTCGTGGATGCTGCATTCCACTGCCAGGGCACTGTAGGCATCCCGGAGAGCCTCGAGGAGCGTCGAGCGTATCGCGCGCCGGCGAATCAGCTGGACGGCTCTCCATGTGTTGATGGCGTCGAGCAGGGTGTGCTTGCTGGCCGTACCGCCCAGGATGATCGGGCGGCCCGGCAGGGCCAGCTCGGCGAGGCGGCGCAACGGCTCACGCGCGGCGCCCGTGAGATCGTCGGCATCGAGCACGAGGATGGCCGGGCCCGCGAGCGGCACATCGCCGCTGGGGACGGCGACGACCTCCGCACGCGGGAAGCTGGCCCGCAGCAGCTGCTCGCACTGGGAACGCGCGACCGGTCCGAGCCACAAGCGGAGCGGCGCTGGCGGCGCCGAATACCTTGGTTCACGCGCGGATGCCGGACTCTGCATAGTGAACTCCCGTGGGGATGAGGATTCTTGCGCTGGTGCCGCGGCGCGCCTCGCTCGCGACCTCGAGGATGCCTTGGTGAGCCCTGGCGACGAGGTGCGCGATCTCGATTCCCAGGCCCGCATAGGCCCCCTTTGGGTCTCCCGCGAAGGGCTGTTGCAGGGCTTGGACTGCCTCTCGGCTGGTGCCGCTGCCCCTGTCCGTGACCTCCAAGACCAGCCATTCGACGGCGACGTGGGAGCCGACGCTCTGGGGACGCAGCTCGATGCGCGCTCCCAGGGTGACCTCTGCGTCGGGATGGCTGGCCCGCACGGCGTTGTCGATGAGCGCGAGGAGGGCCTGCTGTATCCGCCGACTGTCCAGCTTCGCGGTCCGCGGACCGCCCACGGCGTCGACACGCATTGGGCGCCCAGCATGCTGCAGCGCGGCAAGCTCCAACGTGGAGAGGAGGAACGGCTGCAGTCGCACCTCCGTGACGGTTGGTTGGGCGTCCTGAGCGCGGGCCAACTGCCGCAGGTTCTCCAGCAGCTGGACCAGGCTGTTCATCTCCGTCTGTGCGGTCTCGGTCGCAGCGCGGACGCTGGGAGGCGGTTCGCGTCGAGAGAACTCGGCCATGAGCATGCTCATGATGGTGCTGAGGTTCCTCAGGTTGTGGACGATGCCCGCCGCAGCGCTGCCCACCGTGGACAAGCGCTCCACAGCGAAGAGCTGCGCCTGGGCGCTCTGTAGCTCATCGAGGGTCGCGGCCAGGGCATTGCGCCGCTGGGTCATGGCTCCGATGAGCGTCTGGAGCAAGGCCCGGTTCCTCTTCAGCCGAAGGCCCTCCTCCACAGTGGCGCGGAGCTCCTCCGGCTCGTACGGCTTCAGGAGGAAACGCCAGGCAGCGGCGCGGTTCACGGCGTCCAGCATGGGGCCGACGTCGCTGTGACCCGTGAGCACCACGCGAGTAATGCTGGGGTGGTCTTTGGCAAGGATGGACAGCAAGTCGACGCCGCTCATGCCGGCCATCCGCTGGTCGGCAATGACGAGGTCGACGTTGAGCCCAGCTCCTATCTTCTCGAGCGCGTGCAGGCCGTTCGTGGCGGTTTCGACCTTCCAGATATCGCCCAGCAGGGCCGTGAGGACTTCCAGGTTCTCGGGTTCATCGTCGACGAGGAGAAGTGTCTGAGGTGCATCAGGAAGCTCGACGTTCGATTCCTTCAGCAGATCCTGTAGGTGCGGCGGTAGCACTGAGACTCCTTCCCCCCGCGGCCCAAGGACGTTTGGACATAGTTACCCGGTTGGGTGCCGTGCTGGATGTGACGACAGGCGCGACCATCATCCAGCGTCGAGCTTTATACATCAGACCGCTACCGATTTGGACCCCCTACTGCTCGCCCCAGGCGTTTCGTTAACTGGGGCAGATTTGCTGGGCAGATTTGCTGCTCGCCCCGGGGCGGTAGGGGGCCTTGCTTGGGTCTCCTACAGGTGGACGCACCTACCCTCCAAGGGGCGGTCCGCCCACTGCGTCGGATGAGGCGGCGCGAGACGAGACTGTGTGGGATGAGGTGGTCGTAATGAGACTGCCCCGTCATGTTGTTTCACTGGCGCGTCACCCCCTTGCCCCCGTGCGCGCGGAGACCTAAGGAGCGGCGGTGCGTCAGGAGCGGCTCAACAGCATCCACCAAAGACGCAGCTCGGCGAGGGCGCCGGCCTGCTCTCGGTCCTGGCACTGGACGAGGAGCGCGCGGCAGGCTTCCTCGAACTCCTCCAGGGTGCAGTCGCACTGCACCTCTTCCAAGATGGTCCTCCGCTCGTCTTCGTCGGCGGCGCGGTTCAGCCGCGCCCGGAGCTGCGCATCGCGACGTGCGCGCTGGAGCAAGCGGAAGGCTGCAGCGAGGCTCACGGACGTCTCGGCGACGCTGCGGCGAGCGCGATGAGGGTCTTCGGCATGGCGAGCCAGGCTACGTGCTCCGGGTTTTCCCGCAGGTGTCCATTCCGTCTCCCGGCGGATTCGGGGGGCTTCCTCGCGGCCTTGAGAGTGAGCCGTCTGCCAGCTATACGAGCTCCCATGATCGTCGAGTGCACCACAGCAGCGCCTGGCCGTCCGTGGGCGCCATGGACATGAGCGACGAGCGCCCCGACTGTTTGAGTTGCGGCGCATGCTGTCGGGCGGGCCACGACGGCCGCATCCTGGTGCCCCCCGAAGACCTGGTTCGGTGGCGCCGGCTCGGGCGTGCGGACATCGCCGAGCGCCTCCAGCCGGGTCACTTTGGGCAAGCAGCGTTCGCCACCCGTGAGGATGGCAGCTGCGTCTGGCTCGGCTCCGACGGGAACCCGAACGCCTGTCGGATCTACGAGGTACGCGGCACCACATGCCGGGAGTTCGAAGCCGGAAGCCCGCAGTGCCGCGAGTTTCGCCGCGATTTCGGGATAGTGGATTAGGGCCTGTCCCTGAATGCGTGCCCGTGCCCGTGCCTGTGCCCGGCGCATGGTGCTTGAGGCATGCTCCAGGGAGCGCAGCATGCTTCGACTTCAACTGAACGACGGTCAGTGGTCAAAGTTGGCTCTTGTGCTGGCGCCGGGCGAAGGATGATAGAAACTTCATCGAAGCGGTTCTGTGGTGGAGCCGCACGGGGGTACCATGGCGTGATCTACCGGGAGAGTTTGGACCGTGGAAGACGGTCTTCAATCGCTTCGATCGCTGGTCGAAAACGGGAAAATGGGAGCGCACCTTCGCGGCGTTGCAGGTGGACCGTGATGACGAATGGCATAGTCTCGACAGTACGATCCATCGGGCGCACCAGCATGCGGCGGGCGGTAAAGGGGGGCCTTGACGCAGGGGATAGGTCGTTCGCGGGGCGGCCTTTCCACGAAAGTTCACCTTGTTGTCGATGCGCTCGGCCTGCCGCTCACCTTCGAGCTCACCGAGGGCCAACGCCACGACATTTGTCCTGCGAAAGCGCTCGTTGCACGAGCTCTTTCGCGCTGCCTGCTTGCCGACAAGGCGTATGACTCGGGAGCCTTCCGAGCAGCACTTGAGAGCCAGGGTTGTGTCGCGGTGATCCCGTCGAACG